>NZ_JANRHK010000001.1:0-606087 GCF_024733815.1 Bacteroides sp. ET336 | reverse complement strand
ATATATTTATGATTTCCAATTATGTCAATAAGAAATTACTTTAAAAGTTCAACGTCATAACTTGCCGCATCCTTGCAAGTAAACTTCAGAACCGTCTGTTTCTTATCAGATGAAACTATCTTACAGAAAGGAGTTTCCTTTACGTTCCATTTACCTTTGATAGTTACAGTAACAGGTATCTCCTGACTTTCGTTGAATTTCCAAGGACGTGAATAAATACTGCGTTCCTTTCTCTTTCCGTTCTCATCGAATGCCTCATCACTAGCTCCACGATACAATGCAAGATCTGGTTGTGACACTGTCAGAAGAACCTTGTCTTTATTGTCCTTCACCATTACAAGGCATGAAGTATCCGCCTTCAAAAGAAGTCCTTTTGGCAACCCGTCTTGAGGTGTCTCAAACAGAACGTATGATGTCAGTTTTCCATCAGCAGTACTTACTATATGCGCATTTCTGTCACGTTGAAGAACCTTATAGTCTGGTTTCTTGGCAAACTTATTCAGAGCATTCATGTCAGTACGTGGCAATACCGCATATTCATATCCCTTAGCTTTAGGAGCCTTACCATGAGCTACAACCAATGAAACCCAATCACCTGTTGTCGGATTAGGATTTCTCTCACCGACAGTAGTCTGCGGGAACTTCTTCTCAAACTTAGCTTCAGCTGCAGTTTCTTTTGACAAATAGTATCCCACTCCATTAGGATCAATGAATACCCTGCCATCTGATTTATAATTCTGCCAATAATCTTTCATTTCCTGAGTTATTGCAGCAAGTTGGAATACAGTTGTTTCTGTTTCATAATCCTTTACATCATTTTCTATATCAGAGCCCAAGCATACGATAGTTCCATCAAAGAAATGATATGATTTTCTAGCTCTGTGAGAGCCGTTATATTTATCATGTTCATGCAATTTCATACCGAAATTTCCGTTCACTCCAGCCTGAGAAAGTCCACCCGCAAAAGCTTCGTCAGAATAAAGCATCTCTTCCATACCTGAATATGTATCCACATTCAGCACTACAGCACGCAACTTATCGAACGGAAGATGTATTGATGTTGCTCCAGGGAAACGATTCCAGTCAAATCCATTCTCCTGCCAACCTGATGTAGCAAAGGTTACTAGTTGGCCAGGCTTACCTGTAAGTATCTGCATGCTGCCATGTGCCAGATATCGTCCGTAGAAATTGGCATCCAGATAATGTTCCGCTGCCCAGAGATATCTGGAGTGCCCCCTGACTACAGCAGCCCAATTATCACGACGCTGTACACTCACACAGCCGTATCCGAGGGCAAGATTTCCTTGTGGTTCCGGTTCAGGTTTATAACCACTGTCCTCAAGCTGTTTTTTCAGTTTAAGCTCCAGTTTATTCGATGTTTGCGGCAGATAGTCAGGCGCGTCCTTATCCAAAGAAGCATTGAGCGACATCAGACGGAGATATGCGGCAGCCATATCCGGGTCTATGTTTTTCTTTCCATCAGGTGTACCTGATATTGCCATCATAGCATACTGTATAGGTATCAATTGTCCCTTACCGTTAGGATGTCTTCCGGACATTGACAAGGCCCATTGACGTGTGTTGCAATAGAAACGCATAGTTAGAAGAACTTTCTTCACTGTACTATGTGCCTCCTCAGAAAGTCTCATGTCAGTACCGCTAAAGAGATAAATCATATTTGTAGCCCCGTCAAGACCACCAACAGCGTAAGCTGGATAATTATTACAATGATGGAAAGATGCTCCGTCAACCTTGAACGAGCCCATAAGTCCTGTTGCAGGACGACATCCGTAATCTATCCACCTGGAGAACGAACGCAGATATTGCAACTTTTCCGGAGTATCTTCCATTATGAGTATGCTGGCTATACGTCCTTGAGTCTGCGTATTGAAAGTATCTATGTCAATACCATTCTCTGTAGGTTTCGGATATACCTCATTTGCAATGGAATACCAGCGTAGTGTATTTTCCGCTTCCTGAAGCTTGCCTCTCTTTCTAAGTACATCTTTCATCAGGAAATATGCCGGATATAAACCTCTCATGCTATATCCGTAATGATGTATGTTACCCCAACAGCTACCATATGCAACTCCCTGATCTGTTATATGATCATACATGGCATTGAAGATATATTCCAGTTCTTTTTTATCCTCATCCTTGACTGCATTATTGTATGCAATAGCCACACGCTTCATAAGATTGAAATAATTGTTCATCTCCATGCCCAGCTTAGTGAACATATCTTTATTCCATCCGTCAATCATGCGTTCGTACGCTTCAGCCTGACGAACCATGAAGATAGGCATACCGCTCACCTTTCCGTTTTTATATACAATATCATATCTGGCAAATGCCTTTTTTATTGCACTGACTTCCTTTTGTGTCAATTCAGACGGGGTATATAGCATATCACGGAAGCGTTTCTCCATGAGCTGAATGTCCTGTCTGTCTTTTTCTGTCAAATCTCTAAGTTCAATATCCGGCTTCCACAATGAATGCGGATAGATGAGAAGCCAATGGCTCTTGGTGTCTTTATTTACGAACGGTACCTGTACATCTGCTGTCTGCTGACGTGGATCGACCTTGCTGGCTGTTATTACATGGTCAAAGAACAAAGTACCTTCCACATCAGGAGCCTGAACACGGATTTCGTTCATACCCTCTTCAGGCGTTCCTTCCATATCCCTTTCGTAGCAAACCCATGCGGCACGCCATCCTGTGAAGTTAATGCCGAAAGGGAATGACGTACATACCTTACCGTCCTTTAAAAACTCAAAACGGATTTTCTTGTCCTGGGCCTTTTCATTATACACCCAAACTATAAACGCTGAGAGATAGAGGTCTTTTCCTGAAGGATCGAGCTTTTCGAATTTCAAATCTTTCTTGATAGACAATACAGAACCGGGCTTATACTCCCATTGCATACAATGCAGCCCATCCTTGTAATGTTCGTCATTGATACCGAGCATACCTTTGTCGGTAGTTATGAATGATGGTACTACCCCATCTTCAAATGAAAGCATTCTTTCATGCTTAACAACTTGAGCAGATGCTCCAAGCGCCACAAAAGATGCCATAGCCAAGCTTAATTTTGCTTTAAATTTAAGATTAACGATTTCTTTCATAAATATATACATTTAATTCTTTTACATTGATGTAAATATTTTACTTTTCAAGGCAAAGATACAAAATTTATTATATTAAAAAACACACGAACATATATTTGTCCGTGTGTTTCCATATTTTTTATATTCCTGATATAATATCACTCTATAAACTTTATTTTTTCAGCCTTACGAGGTTTAGCCGCAGGCGATTCATCCGGATACCCGAAAGATATGGCATAAAGCAGATTATAGTTTTCAGGAAGTTCAAGACGTTTAAGCAAAGATTCGGCTTCTGGAAGTTTCATTGTTCTGGCTATTCCACCAAGACAGCATGAACCCAATCCCAAAGATTGTGCAGTAAGAATCATATTTGCACCTAGAAGACCGCAATCCACCTGTGAGAAATCGTACGAAGGATCGTTTGCTATGAAAATCATCACCGGCGCCCCATATGACGCATGGCGGATTTTGGAAGCGTCCATTCCTTTTGCCAATGCCAGACTTCTGTTCAAAGAGTCAAGTTCGGATATGTATTCCGGAGTATTAACTACACGGATTTCCCAAGACTGCTTATTCTGACCGTTAGGAGCGTTTATACCACAGTCAAGTATCTGCTGCAGTTTTTCCTGTTCAACAGGCTGCTGCTTGTATTTGCGGATACTTCTACGCGACATAATGGTTTCTATCACCTGATTTTCGGATGTTACATTCTGTACTTCGGTACTTTTCTGCGATGGTGTGCAAGCAGACAAAGACACCAATCCTGCAATTAGAAATAATCTTGAAATTGTTTTCATAATGAATATTTGTTTTTAGTTTTCCTATCAATTTTCATTTTCGTCGCATGACACGCAAGCGCATTTTCATTTCTTCATCAACACGATATGACTCTATTGTCTTCTGAATTGATTTATTATAAGTAAAGTCATCAAGTTTCGCCCTTTTCAGATATTCTATTGTCTTCTCAGGGTATGCCACAAAGCAGAAAGATACAGCCCATGCCACTGCCATTTTCACGTAATATCCGT
The DNA here is from genome assembly GCF_024733815.1 of Bacteroides sp. ET336. NCBI lineage: Bacteria > Pseudomonadati > Bacteroidota > Bacteroidia > Bacteroidales > Bacteroidaceae > Bacteroides > Bacteroides sp. ET336. The sequence goes on along the minus strand of NZ_JANRHK010000001.1, from coordinate 601,952 downwards.
CATGATGGATACTATCATAAAATCCGAACAACTCATCAATATGGCTGTCATCAATAAAATATTTCATCGTCATTACCACTCCGAAACGTATCTCATATTCCTTATCTGAGCATATGAAAGATTTAAGATACTCCCATATTCTGTCAGAATGAGAGGATAGATATTTCTTGCTTCCGGCAAATTTGAAAGAGTCGCACACAGACCAGCTGTTTATAATCTTTACAAAACGTGTTACATAAGAAAGATAATTTTCGATATCATCATCCGGCTTAATATATCCCAACACAAGTCCATGAAGCATCCTTTCCTCCATATATAACGATGGAGCATCAGCCAGATATGCCTTCCAGTCTGACCTGGCTATTTCAATTGCCAATTTTCTCAGGTCTGGCAGACGCAATCCAAGAACATTTTCCACTCCGGGATTCAATTTCTCGGCAAATTCCTTATTTGAATTTTCAGCCAGTTTCAGGATATACTCCCTTACAGGTTTGCCATGCAACAGGAATGCATTTTCAGATTTTTCCATGAAAAATGATGTCTATATATAATGAATTTATCTTATCTGTTCAGATGGTTAGCAAATATAAAAACAATATACGAAATAATCCTTTCTAATGCCTCAAAAAAAACGTGCGTCCGTTTAAGGTAAAATGGGCGCACGTTTAAAGTTAAATGGGCGCACATTTTGTCTCGAATGTGCGCACGTTTTTTTTAACAGTTTCTTAACACTAAAAGCTACCTCCTCCCAGTGCCCTGTAAAGCATCGTATGTACCTGACAATAAGCTATATTCAACTCTATTCTCTCGAGTTCACAGTCCAGGTAACGCTCATCGGCAGAAAGGACATCCAGATATCCTGCAAATCCGGTCTTGAACAACTCATTTGCATTGTATATAGAACGGTGATGAATTCGGCTTTCTTCCTCCTTCAAGGCTTTGCGAAGGTTCATCTGTTCTGATGACGTTATCAGATCCACAACTTCAAGATACGAACGGAGAACCGTTTCATGATAATCAAGCAAGGCTATACGCTGTCTTCCATTCGCCTCCTCCCACAATGCACGTATCTCGTTACGCTTGAAAATAGGAGCGGAAATTCCTGCCGCAAGATTATACACCATCGAGGCTGGCGAAGAGAACCATTTATCAAGGCTGAAAGCATTGAAGCCTGCACCTCCCCCGATAACCAGCGAAGGGAAAAAAGCCTTGCGTGCTGCAGATGCATCCGACTTGCATGCCAGCAGTTCAAGTTCTGCAGCAACCACATCCGGGCGGTTACGCAAAATCTGAGCAGGTATGCCTGTCTCCACTGGGAAAGTATAATCACTTATCTTCTCGAAAGAAGAACGTTTTATGTCGAAAGGCATACGTCCCAAAAGAAGAGCAAATGCCCGCTCGGTTTCAGCTATCTGCTGTTCTGTGTCGAGAAGCATTTCTTCCAGTTTAAGACGGCGTGAGCGGAACTGATCGACAGAAAGCCTTGACTCCTCGCCCTCGTTCATCAATTCATTGGCAAGAAGATATGAAGCAGCAGTCTTACGGATAGCCTCTTCAAGAACATATTGCTTCTTGTCAAGTCCTACAAGTCTATAATACATATCTGCCACTTCGCCAACAAGCATAGTCTGAGCCAGGCGTTGAGCCTCAACTGATTTCATCCAGCGCGACACTGCCGAACGCTTCTTGTCAGTGAGTTTTCCCCATATATCTGCCTCCCACTGAAAATTCAGTCCTAAGTTAAGATTCTTATACGGATCTGGAATATGCTTGTCCTTTACAAGATCCGGAGTATTGGTAGTGCTGTTTCCCACTCCGTCCATGGTATATTCGCCGAAACGCTGTATGCCTCCGTCAATACCCAACGATATTTCAGGGAACAACGCACCTTTTCCGGCTTTCATCTGTGCACGTGCTATGGAAACATTCTCTATTGTCTTAAGGAAAGAATGATTGTTTGCCAGTGCAGAATCAATATATTCAACCAGATACGCATCCGGAAAAAACTCTTTCCATGAAATAGAAGCCATAGTGGCTGTATCTGTATCTTCTATAAACGCTTCGGGCAGGTCGAACTTCTCCGTCTGAGTAAGGGAAGGTGCCTTACACCCTCCCATAGCCAGTGCCGAAGCCATAAAAGCTATATATGCAAATTTATTCTTCATCATCTTCTTCTAAATAGCTGACTTTATTGCGGTTGAGATAAACCGACAGTGTTTCAAATACCAAATATAATCCCGGCACGAGGAAGATACCCACGAACGTACCGATAAACATACCTCCTGCTGCGGCTGTACCGATGGAACGGTTACCCAATGCTCCGGCTCCTGTGGCAAGCACAAGCGGAATAAGACCACAGATGAATGCGAACGAAGTCATGAGGATAGGACGCAGACGGCTCACGGCTCCCTTGACAGCTGCTTCGAATGGAGTAGCTCCTGCTGCACGGAACTGGTTTGCCATTTCCACAATAAGGATGGCATTCTTACCCAACAGACCAATAAGCATGACGAGCGCCACCTGGGCATAGATATTATTTTCAAGTCCTGCTATCTGGAGGAAGAAGTAAGAACCGAAGATACCTGCAGGCAAAGACAGGATAACAGAGAACGGCAGAAGCAAACTCTCATACTGTGCTGCAAGAAGCAGATATACGAACAGAAGACAGATACCGAATATCATGAATGTCTGTCCGCCTGAGTCTTTCTCCTCACGTGTAACACCCGACCATTCCACATCGTAACCGCGAGGAAGGACTTCCTTACAGATTTCTTCTACTACCTTGATTACTTCACCGGTACTTACTCCACCCTCACCTTCACCGGTAATGAGCGCGGAAGTAAACATGTTGTAACGTGTAATCTGGCTCGGACCATAGATACGTTCCATAGTAAGGAAGTTGGAATATGGCACCACATTACCGTCGTTGTTCTTGGCATAAAGCTTATACAGGTCCTCAGGATTCATACGATACTCAGGAGAAGCCTGTATCATGACCTTATACATCTGTCCGAAACGGATGAAATTTGATGAATAGAAACTACCGATATATGCCTGAAGTGTCTCCATTGACTTATCGAGGTCAACACCCAACTTGGCAGCCTTCGCCAAATCAACTTTCAGAAGATACTGAGGGAAGTTAGGGTTAAATCCTGAAGTAACACCCTGTATGCGAGGGTCGGCATTCAGTCTCTCAACAAGAGTATTCGCGACTTCAGCAAATTCGTGAAAATCACCCGCTGTCTTATCCTGCAAACGAAGTTCGAAACCGCTGGCATTACCGAATCCCGGAACTGACGGCGGAAGGAAGAACTGGATGTCGGCATCCTTGATGTGCGATACGCGGTCGGCATATGTACGCATAAGTTCATCTACAGTCTGGTCTCTCTCATCCCATGGCTTAAGGTTAATCATACCCATACCGTAGCTGGCACCTTCAGTCTCGGTCATAAGACTGTAACCGGCCAGTGTAGAAATACTTTCGATTTCTTCAAGTGGAAGTAACGCCGCCTGAACCTGACTCAAAGCTTTCTCGCTTCGTTCAACAGTAGCCCCCGGAGGTGCATCTACGTTGATATATATCATACCCTGATCTTCGTTAGGGATAAATCCTGTAGGAAGAACGAGATTGATACCATATGTTCCCAAAAGGAATAGCAACAAAGTGAGATATGTGAATGAGCGACGGCCCAGATACTTCGAAAGACCAAGGTTATAACGGCGTTCGAAACGTCCGTATCCGCGGTTGAACACTACGAAGAAACGGCGCATGAGAGTAGCCTTCTTCTTTCCGTGAGAAGCCGGACGGAGCAACATGGCACATAGCGCAGGTGACAGTGTCAATGCATTGACACCAGAAATAACGATAGCCACAGCAAGTGTGAGCGAGAACTGACGGTAGAAGATACCCACTGTACCTTCCATGAAACCTACAGGAACGAACACAGCCGACATTACAAGAGTAATTGCAACGATAGCACCACCGATTTCCTTCATCGCAGCTACAGAAGCCTTATACGGAGAAAGTTTCTCTTCGTGCATCTTCACATGTACAGCCTCTACCACGACTATGGCATTATCCACCACAATACCTATGGCAAGTACAAGGGCAAACAGGGTAAGCATGTTTATAGAGAAACCCAATGCCTGCATGAAGAAGAATGTTCCGACAAGTGACACCGGAACGGCTATGGCAGGAATAAGCGTAGAGCGGAAGTCCTGAAGGAAGATATATACCACTACGAACACAAGGAGGAAGGCCTCGACAAGTGTCTTCAACACTGATGCGATAGAAGCATCGAGGAAGCGCGACACGTCGTATGCAATGTTATATTCCATACCAGGAGCAAAGCTGCTTTCCTTGATTTCCGCCATACGGGTCTTGATGTTCTTGATGACCTCGCTGGCATTTGAACCCGGGCGCTGCTTAATCATGATAGATGCCGAAGGACGACCGTCGGTCATGGAAATCATGTTATAGTCCTCAGAATCGAACTCTATGGTAGCCACATCCTTGAGTCGGAGAAGCGAACCGTCAGGCATGGCCTTCAGAACAATCTCTCCATACTCTTCAGGAGTGCTGAACTTACCGGTATATTGCAACACGTACTGCAACTGTTGCGGAAGCTTGTCGGAACTGATACCTGTCTTACCCGGTGCAGCCTCGATGTTCTGACGGCGGATAGCCTCTGTGACATCCTGTGGCACCATGTTATATGCAGCCAGACGACTTGGGTTAAGCCATACACGCATAGCGTAGTCACGGCTACCCATGATTTCCACAAATCCCACACCGTCGATACGTTTCAGCTCGCGGAGGATATTGATATCGGCAAAGTTATATACGAATTTCTCTGTATGAGTACTGTCGGTACTGAAGATGTTGAGGTACATCAACATACTGTTCACCTCCTTCTCCGTAACCACACCGGCGCGGATAACTTCTTCAGGCAACTCATCGAGCACTGTAGTCACACGGTTCTGCACGTTCACCGCAGCCACATCAGGGTCTGTTCCTACCTTGAAATAGATAGTGGTGAGCGACATACCGTCGTTGGTACATACTGTAGTCATATATGTCATGCCCGGCACACCGTTGATGGCACGTTCAAGAGGAGTAGCTACAGTCTTTGTCATAACATCGGCACTGGCACCCGTGTAGCGGGCAGTAACCGTAACGGAAGGCGGCACGATGTCCGGATACTGCGTGATAGGAAGCGACACAATAGCCAGTACTCCCAGACACACAAATATTACGGAAATAACCGCCGAGAGAATCGGACGACGAATAAACAACTTGAACATAGGCTGAAGAGATTATTCGACGTTTTCCAAATGAAGTTCTTTTCTCACATCAGCAAACGGAATAGTATCTGTCTTTATATGCATACCGTCGCGAATCATCTGTACACCTTCATACACTATAGTGGTGTTTGCACCAAGGTCGTCGGTGATATAATAGTTATGATAGCGTTCTATTGGGTTGAAGCTACGCACCTTAGCTGTACCGGCACTATCTACCAGATATACGTATGTAAAGTCCTGAATTTCAAAAGTCGATTTCTGAGGAACAAGGCAGATATCCTCCATCTTTGTCATAAGACGGATTTTACCCGTAACACCATGTTTAAGAAGTCCTTCCGGATTAGGGAAACGAACGCGGAAAGCAATAGAACCCGTACCACGTTCGAAATCACCTTCTACGGTTTCGATAACACCCTTATGCTGATAAACGGTTCCATCTGCTAGAATAAGTTCAACATTGTTCTGCTGCTGGACATCAGTACCCTGAAGCTGCGCACGACGGATACGGAGATATTCACTTTCGTTTACTTTATAATAGGCGAAAATCTCTGATATATCGCTCACAGTGGTAAGCAAGCTCTCAGGACTTACAAGACTACCAACCTTATAAGGAATACGGTCGGCATAACCGGTGAAAGGTGAAGTGATTGTGGTATATTTCAAATCCATCTGCGCACGCTGCATCTGCGCACGTGCCTGCTCAACCTTCATGCGAGCCACCTCACGTTCCCTCTTTGCCTGCTCAAGACGGATTGGCGAATAAATCTGTTTGTTTACAAGACGTTCGATGCGTTCAGTCTCATAATTAGCCATTTCAAGTTCTGCCTCAGTCTGTTTGTAGTTTGCCTCAGCTTCTTTCACCGCCTCTGCATAGTTTTCTGAACTCAGACGGAACATCGGCTGTCCTTTTTTCACGAACTCACCCTCGTCAATCAATACTTCTTTGACGTATCCTTCCACCTTTGGTTTTATTTCAACGAACTGAATAGCCTGGATATCAGCCACGTATGTACGCGGCAGTTCTACCGTAGTAGGTTGAAGAACTGTTACAGGTATAGAGCCATCGCTTCTAACCTGATTTGTGCCGGTCTCATGGCACGCAGGAAGCACCCCTGCCAACAACGACAAGAAGGCAACCTTCTGAATAGAAATTTTCATAAGATTACGTAATAGAATTTTAAAAAGAAACTATGTGTTTTGTTTGAATAAGATTCATATTCAAGACATGACACGAAAGTCATGACATAAAAAGACAGACTATGCTAGATCAGCAAAGTCCTGAACATAATATAAGATTGACTATCCGTTATAGAAACCGGATTTTCATAAACATAAGGTTGTACTCCTAGCCTTGAATATTCAAAAGAATATATAGGTATATAAAAAATAGGATAGACAGAATCAAAAAAGAAACGAACAGATGATGTTCTATAGGAAGGATCAGACCACTCTGCATATTCCCCCTGAGAATCGCTTATAGAAGATTCATCGTCCAAAGTCAAAACGACAGACCGCTCATCATCACAAACAGCAGCATAAATCAAGTCATATCCGAACACATCGAACTGTATGAGCACAAACATGACCATACAAACTATTCTGGATATATATTTACCTGCTACTTTATGTGAAAACATTACAAAACCCTATCTTTAATCTCTTACAAAATTAATATCTGATAATAATGTATAAAAATATATGTTCAGGTTTTAGTCTGTTTTAACATAAAAAGGATAAAAAGTTAGTTCTTTTTACGTAAAACCTTACAAAAAGACTATATTTTCAGATTTTAAAGCTAACTTTGCGTATAATAAAACGATATAAATACATAAACATATGGAAGAACTGAACTTAAGCACACCTGCACTGCTGTTCTCGGCAGTATCACTCATACTACTGGCATACACAAACAGATTTCTATCGTACGCACAGCTTGTAAGGACGCTCAAAGAACAATATGTACAGAAACACTCGGAAGTGACAGCAGCACAGATAGACAATCTGCGCCGCCGGCTTTACCTGACACGAAGCATGCAGGTACTCGGCATATCAAGCCTGTTTCTCTGCGTGATAACAATGTTTCTGATTTATATAGGATTTCATACAACAGCAGTGTATGTATTCGGCATAGCACTGCTATTGCTTATAGCATCACTCGGTATTTCAATTTGGGAAATACATATATCCGTAAAGGCACTTGAGATACATCTGAGGGATATGGAGAAATAAAAAATCATTCGCTAACTTCATTTACCACCTCACCGTCGAACAGATTGATTATTCTGTCGGCATAACTTGCATCATGACGTGAATGTGTAACCATGACAATGGTAGTGCCATCCTTATGCAACTCACTCAAAAGAGACATAACCTCTTTACCGTTTTTCGAGTCAAGATTTCCGGTAGGCTCATCGGCAAGGATAAGCTGAGGGTTAGCTACTACTGCACGCGCTATGGCTACACGCTGCTGCTGACCACCGGAAAGTTGCTGCGGAAAATGCTTGGAACGGTGGGATATATCCATACGGTTCATAGCCTCTTCTACCCTCTTTTTTCTTTCTGACGACGGTACTCCCATATACAAAAGAGGCAATTCTATATTCTCATACACGTTCAGTTCATCAATAAGGTTAAAGCTCTGGAATACGAAACCTATAACTCCCTTCCTTATATCAGTACGTTGCGATTCCGTGAATTTTGACACTTCCACTCCATTAAGGTAATAAGTCCCGCTAGTAGGGTTATCAAGCAATCCTAGGATATTAAGCAGTGTAGATTTACCACATCCGGAAGGTCCCATGATAGCCACAAACTCACCTTTCTTTACTTCAATACTTACATTATTCAATGCCCAGGTTTCCACTTCCTCTGTGCGGAATACCTTTTTCAAATTTTCTGTCTTAATCATATTAGTAGAATTTAAAATGTTATTTTTCTATATTTATTCACTCTTAATTACTTCGGCAGGATTGATATGTGCAGCCTTGTTTATCTGATAATATAAAGTCAGCATAGATAAAATCAATACGATAAACAGTGGAATGACAAACAGTCCAAATGTAACAGGTGCCTTTTCTACGAAAGATGCCGTATAATAATAAATAACAATCCATGATACAGGCGCTGCAACAACAAATGCCAACACCAGATTAAGCATATAGCTCTTACCTAGTATAATATACAAATCTTTAGGCTTGGCACCATTTACCTTACGGATTGCAATCTCACGATACCTGCGACGAATATCAAACAGAGATATACCCAACAGTCCCAAACATGATATCACTATAGCGATATATGAGAAAACAGTATATATATGTGCAGTCTCTTTATCTTTCTGATACATTTCTGCCACTATATCGTCAGCCCATTTATATGTAAAATCCTCTGAGTTATATATTTCTTTTTCAACTTTGCGAAGATAGTCTATAACTTCTTTTTCTCTGTCTTTCTTCACTTTTATCATAACATCCCCTTCTGCATCCTTAGCCCCCACAATAAAGATCATAGGTTTGATTCCTTCCGTAAGATGTCCCATATAATAATCCTCAACCACTGCTGAGACCGGGGTCATATTAACTCCGTACTCACCTATTTCACCGTTATTCTTCATATATACCATCAAGGCTGAGGTACTCCTTACAGATGCATTTTCCAAACCGGTATATCCCAGTAATTTCATTGCATATTTATTTAAAGCAATGACGCTTTCATCGACATTATTTATATTATCCGGCAATCCCCCATCTACAATTTTCAATCCCCATAAATCAAAAAAATCTGCAGAAACATATTTCGCCTGTAATTCAAACATCTCATCACTATTATTAATAATACGAGTTGGAAATCCCTTCCATACTGTTGTCGATGAATTCATCCAACATTCTATAAAAGGACACTCATTTAATTTATTCCCAACTTCATCAATACACCGGTAGCGTTCTTTTAATTGTTGATGTGTTATACTATTAAATATTCTGTTTTGATTATATAACTGCGCAACCAGAATATCATCAGTCTGATATCCATGAGAAGAATTAATAAGGAAATCAAAATGACGCTGGAAATATAAGGACAGTATCATGAGAAACAATGTGATAGAATACTGTAAAAATAAGAATAAATAGCGTGAGAACATTGTTCCGTTATCCGACATGGCTGAACGCATACATGCTACCGGTTTCCTGTAACCATATCTGAAATAAAAGAATATAGCCGTAAAGAGAGGCACGAACAACAATAATCCCAACGACAAATACCAGTCAAAACCGGTAACAGGTATTTTCTCCGAAAACAGTCCCTCCCATAATCCGGAAGAGGTTTCTACAATACACCATGAAAGGAATACAGCACATGCAAACAAAAGGAAATTCTCCATCCACATTTCAGCAAAAAGTCCTCCAACGGACAAACCAAAGACCTTCTTCACTCCATAAACCCTTCTACGCTTTTGCATTACGACAGAATAGAGATTTACAAAGTTCAGTAAACCAACAAGAAATAAAAGGAGCACCACTCCAGACAGAACTAAGATATACTCTTTGTTTCCAAATATGAAGATACTGTCATATTTTTTAGAAATGGATGACTCAAAATAAAAATCTTTCCATGAAATATATTTATACCTGGTCTGGATATTACCACTTAGGTTATTCCGTTTATGCAAACGATATACATTACTCTTTTCATTCTGCTTCAGAATATCGAAACCAGAATTTACACGAATCAATTCAATATTAAGTACTCCCCAATCCAGCCTTAATTTTTGAGAGACCAAAACATCAAAATTGAATGTGGTCTTACATAGAGGTTGTTCAATAACACCGGACATTGTAAGCATCTTTCCATCAAAATAGATATTTTTGCCTACAGGAGATTCTTTCCCAAACAGTCTCATGGCATAGTCCTCTGTAAGTATAACATCATGGGGACTATCTAAAGAAAGATTTCCTTCCAATACACGATAATTAAAAAAATGGAAGAATGTTGTATCTGCAGCCATCAGGTTTGTTTTGTAGGAAACATCATCGCTGACTATAGTAGAATTTTCTTCTTCAATAAGTTTACATCTGTCTTCTATATACTTTTCATATACCGAATAATCTTTATTGCTCGGATTCTCAGCCGGATAAATATTACCGTCTATATCCCTTAAAGTAACTATTATAGAACTTAAGTCAATGGCATGTGTATCCACTGTAAGCTCCCTGTGGATATATCGTAACAATACAATACAACAGGCAAGACTCAACGAAAGCCCTATCAAGTTGATAACAGTATATGATCTTGCACGAAGCAAAAAACGAATCGCATATTTAATCTTTATCAATAACATATATCAAAAAAAGTCATTTCACCTGTAAATATTATATCAATAATCGTGCCAAAGCATTAAGTCACTAGCAATCAGCTATTTACCAAAATACAACACATTCAGTATATATGCGTTATCGCACGTTTTTGTTACAAATACGCACACATAGCACAATGCAATATATATCACTTATTCAGTCTTAATAATCTCTGCCGGATTAATATGCATAACCTTATATATCTTATATGCTACAGTAACTAAAACCACAATCAACATTGAAACGAACAAGGCTAAAACCATTCCCCAATCCATATTAACCTGGAAAGTACCATCCATAAAGACAATTGACGCAAAATAATATACAAAGGGAAATGCAGCAGCAAACGACAAAATATAAATCAACATATATGAACGTCCGAACATAAAAGCTATCTTAACCGGCGAAGCACCGTTTATTTTCCTTATGGCAACCTCCTTCTGCCGTCCGGCTGTATCAAGCGAAATGGCAGAATATATGCTTAGAACCACCAACAGCAGACTGACAAAAGCCAATACATTGACAAGTGTTCCGACTAAACCCACCGTACCAAGCAAAGTCTGTTTCCTGTCGGTTATCGGTTTAATATCCAAAGGTAATGTTTCCGGAACATATTCCCTGCAAATATCTTTCATCTTACCAATCACTTCGTCTGTATCCTTCCCTTCAGCAATCTTAAAATAAAAAGTTCCAAAAGGTTTTACCGGGAAGAATGCCGAACCGATTGTACGTGGATCATCTTCATTCTCTCCATACAGGGCTTTATATGTACCAGCTATACGGTATGAAGTACCTTGAATGAAAACAGTTCCGGAAATACTGTCTTTCTCCAATTGTCTCATAAATTTCTCGCTTACATAAACAGCATCTTCCGACTCCGTCATTTCACCCTGATGAGGGATATTAAAGAACTGGAAGTAATTGGCATTACCCTTTGTAATTTTTATAAAAGAATGTGTACCATCAGCCTTAATATATCTCTGTTTTATACGAGAATCCAACACTCCCCACAAAGTTATCTCATCAACAATCTCCGGCATCTTTCTGAATGCATCAACTACATGCGTTATATTCTGTCTTAAGCGATATGTACTTGGCTTGAACTCAATAATACGGGCTTCCTCATCATCAGAAACCGGTCTGTATACGGAATAGAAAGCCTTATTAAAAGCAATGTTTATATACAAAACATTTCCGACAAAGAATATAGCTATACTCAATTGAAGCCACATCATGACAGAACGAAAGACATGCTTATTGTTGTTTATGCGAACATGATAGCCTATAGAGGAACGTCGCAAACGCCATACCGGAACATAAACCACAAGTAAACAGATAACAAGAAGGGAAACAAAACACCTTGTCTGTACCCAATATACTTCCGATAAATCAATGTATGGCAAATCGTCGGGTGAAATATAAGTATGACATGTATCAACCACAATTTCCGTTATAACAAGTGACAGCAAAAATGACACTGTAAGCATGCAGAATACCTCTGAAAACAGAAGCATAAACAATCCCCGGGCATCAGACCCCATACTTTTACGCAAAGCGACTTCCCTCTGTCGGTTATAAAACATCTGTATAGCAAACTTCAGGAAGTTAATCATTCCGGAAAGCAATATGAGCGATGTGACGAACAGTACAATTGAAAAAATTATTGTCATCTGTTTTTTTTGGGAATCATCAGAAAAACTCAATGCAGATACACTGTAGTCCTTTCCATTATTTACAAATTTAAGATTCTGCAGATTATCATTAAGCGCAGACAGAGTTGTACCATCACCTAGGAGTGCATACACTTCCATGAATCCCTGAGGAAAAACCATATATGGAAAATAGCAATCTACTCTGGGAAACGCCCAGTTGTCTTCGGCCACATTTACAACCTTGTAATCACGAATCCCCTTGTCGAAATCGTAAACAGATTCCGACAGATGTATCACAGCCCCAATCGGATTATCTTGACCAAAAGCCTTTTCTGCAAAATAACGTGATATAACGACTTCATCCTTTTTCTCCGGAATACGGTTACCATACAATAAATCCAATCCATAGAATGAAAAAGTATTTCCGTTTACCACAGAATAGTTTACAATAAAGGGCTTTTCTTTCTGATCCTTATCTATCACATCTATCTCAGCCTGTCTTGACGGAAATTTAACTGTAATATCCGACAATCCATCAATATGAAGATCCTCTATCCGTTCAACATCAACCGGCGTAAACAGACTCCACCGGCCATCTTCATCTTCAAGCTTAAATGTTACAACTTCTTCATCATGCATATTTATCATGCTATTATAAGCATTTATCCAATATGCCACCAATGTATAACATACTATTCCCACAGCAAGACATAATGCTGAAATAAGACTGTGAACCTTATATTTCATCAGGTTCCGAACTGCCACTTTCAAATAATGTAGTATCATAATATTCTTGTTTTCTAAATTTATTACTCACTCTTGATAACCTCAGCTGGATTTTCGTTGGCAGCCTTCCATATACTCCTCGCTACACAGAGAAGAATAAATGCAGCCATCAGTATAAATAATCCAAAGTATATCCATGCATCCATAGAAGTCTGTTCTACATACTGTTCCAACCATTTCTTCATTACAACAGTCCCTGCCAGGAATGCTATGATACACGACACTGCAAGCATTAAAAGATAATCTTTGAAAAACATCTTCATTATATTGCCTGCCGTTGCACCATTTATTTTCCTTATAGCTATTTCTTTCCTACGTCGCTCACATGACAATGAAACGTGTGAATATACTCCAAACAATGAAATAACAACACATATCATAGATACGAATGACAGCAATTTCATAAGCATCTTTTCTGAAACAAGATATTCTTCGTAAGCTTCATTCGCAGTCTTAATATAACAGAAATTTATACCATTCTTTTCTATATAATCTTTCATACTGTTCCTCAAATCGGAAAGATGCTCCTCATCAAAACTAATCACGTAATCACTACCGTGATCATTACGTCTGTCAAGTGTTATCATAAAAGGCTTGACAGGCTGTGTCGGTGGTGAAATATGAAAATCTTTTATCACACCAACCACGGTATAATTATATATCTTCTTTCCTATCGGCTCTGACCAACCGAACATTCTCACCGCAGCCTCATTTATCAATACTGATTTGATATCCTCTTTACCCGTAAGATAATTTCCACGCAACAGTTTGATACCGTAGAAATCAAGAAAGTCACGTCCTTCACGTATTACCTGCAATGTAACCGGTTTCTGTCCTTCGGACTTTCCGTCCCATTCACCTATTGTACTACTGGTAGATGCTCTCTGTGGTAATAATGAATACATTTCCTTTATTTCATGGACATATGGCAGTTTTCTTAAAAAATGTATTATTTGTATATCTTTAGGTTGACAATAAAGACAAGCTTTTCCATCCCGCTCAAATCCTACTTCATCGGTACTCTTAAGATAATACAATTGCTTGAATAATACAGTCAGACAAAACAATACGGTAACTGATATCATAAACTGTATCACTATGCTACCATTCTGAAATGACAAACGAGATTTCTTTGTGATATTTCCTATTATCTCTTCTGATACAGTTTTCCTGCTACTATATCTGATCAAAAAGACAGCAACCACAACAGATATAATGAGAATGACAAAGAAATACCAGAGTGAAGACAAATAGAAGTTATCTTCTATATCCGCCAGTCTGACAAATTCAGATTTGAGAAGTTCCATCATAGACATACCTATCAGACCACTGAAGAGCATCATCACTACCAGTTCGGTTACAAACATCAATATCAATTCTTTTGTACCTGAACCGCATGATATCCTAAGTGCAATCTCTCTTCGACGAATGTTCATACGGGTAATAAGTATAGAAAAGAAATTAACCAAAGACACAAGTATCACAGTTATTCCTACTACCGAAAACATCTTTACATACGACAAGGATATATCATCATATTTATAGAATACCGTATAACGGGACGTTGAAAGTTTCTCCAGCAAAAGATTTCTTATAGTATATCCTCCACCATCAGGTACTTCAAGGGGTTTATTTTTTAGTTTTTGAGCAAATACAGAGGCATTAACACTATCTTTCAAACGTAAGCACACATAAAAACCACTTGCCCTATAATCATCTCTGAACTTTTCATCGACACCGAGCATAATATCATATCTGAAATTAGAGTGCTTTCCCCAACCTGAAACTACTGCAGAAATCTTTTTCGGTGACTTCCAGAAAAACAAATCTTTTCCAAGTACATTCTTAGTTCCATAAACACGTTCCGCAAACTCTTCTGTAACGGCAACTTCTTCTTGATTATTAAGAAAACTCCAGCTACCGGACAATAGTTTTATATCAAACATATTTATAAAAGCAGAATCAACTATAATCCTCATTGAAAAATCTCCGTTTTGTGGACTTCTTCCAACTACAGCCGGTCCATTCATAAAAGCAGCAGCATCCTCAACCTCAGGAAAATTATTCTTAATATCTCTTGCTACAGGATAATGCGTAACGTATGAAATATTAGTGAATCCATGATCTGACTTTTTATATACCACATACATCCTGTCCGAGTCACGATGAAATGTATCATAACTCAACTCATACCTTATCCATATCATGGAAAAAGCAAAACACACAAAACCTACAGCGATACCTAATATGCTGATTATATTCTGTACCTTATAACGTATCAGGCTGCGTAAAGCCATCTTTAAATAATGTACTATCATTGAAATTCTATATTTACATGAAACAGTCGTTTTTATAATTCTTTATAATCAAAAACCGTGCCATACGCATAACACATTGAATATGTGCATCCTACATAAAAACAGGATATACAAAAGCGTGCGTATCCGCACATTATTATTGCGAATTCGCACGCTTTACACAGTAAATATATCGTTTTTCACTTTATTCTGCTACTATCCAACGGTCGATATTTCTTGTTTCCCCACTGAAATTAACCCCTATCTTATAAACCTTACGGCCATCAGACATGAAAGGTAAAGCATAGTTTCGGGATTCTATTTGAGCTATGGCATCCTCGGCACTACCCTCAAACTTGAATTCCATTACATAGATATACTGTGGAGTTTTCACCACCATGTCTATCCTGCCCTGAGATGTGTGATACTCGGCATGAGTAAAGAAACCCATAAGACGGAATACTATGAAAAGAACATTCTGATAATGAAGTTCAGTGTCGCGGATCAACTCGTATGGAGTATCTGAAAAGAGACTTTGAAGACGCTCCATGAAACTGTCGATCTTTCCTGCTCGGATATCCTTTATAAAGTTCATTATATGAAAACTGGCATTCTTGCCGTTCATATTCATATAGCAAGGCATAAGGAAGTTAAGGAATCCCTGTTCAACCTCCTCATTAGGAAAACCAAGTATATAGTTCTTGAATTCAGGGTCATACTCCTTTATCGTCAGATATCCGCTCTGGAAGAACAAAGGAATAGGATTGGTATTTATTGTCTCAAGCCCGGTAAGCTCATCGGCAGTGGCTTCAGCATTGCCTGTCAGGTCACTCAGAAGGTAATTGTTCTTCTGAAGAAGTTTTACGAGTATGGTCGGGGTACCGGTTGAAAACCAGTAGTTTTCTATTTTCATTGAAGCGAATGTATTCAACACACTGAAGGGATTGTACATTCCTTCGCTATTGCCGGTAAAATGATAACCGTCATATTTTTTCTGAAGAAGACCACACGTTTCTTCGTAACTTAAATTCATATTTACCGACAATTCGCGTATGTCTGATTCAAAATAAGTTATCAATTCTGTTTCGCTGATACCACACAATGATGCAAACTCATTCTCCATCGTTATATCACGGAGATTATTCAAATCACTGAAAATGCTTACCCTGCTGAACCTGGTCACTCCCGTAAGGAGAGCAAAGCGGATATACTTGTCGCACGACTTCAGATTACCGTAAAAGGATTTCAGAATACTTCGGTACTCGGACTGAAGTTCCTCATTGTCCAATGATTGAATAAGAGGCTTATCGTACTCGTCTATCAGGATTACTACACCACGACCGGTCTGCTCCGATGCACGTCTGATAAGTCCGGCAAATCTCAACGAAAGTGATTCCTCCGAAGGCTCACTTCCGTATATCCTTTCCCATCGCACAAGATAATTGTTAAGTACACCTTCAAGCCGTTTGCGGGAATTGTACTCCTCATTGTTCAAATCTATATGAAAGATAGGATATTCGTCCCAGTCCTTTTCAAGGCTCTCTATTGCAAGTCCCTGAAATAAATCTTTTCTACCCTCAAAATAAGACTCAAGAGTGGAAATCATCAGACTCTTACCGAAACGGCGCGGACGACCGAAGAAATAATAACCGCCTGTAGAGACAAGACGATGTATAAGCGCAGTCTTGTCAACATAAACAAAACCACCCTTACGAAGTTTCTCGAAGTTCTGGATTCCTATGGGATATAATCTGTTCATATAAAGTCTGAATTTTGAATAAGACACCGTTGTTTCTACAAAGATATGCAAATGAAAGCGTAGAGACAAAAGAAAAACACAGTTTTTCAATATGAACTATCCATTACCACAATAAGGGAAATCCTGAATCTATTCGCTCTTTATAATCTCAGCCGGATTAATTCGCGCTATATTTCTTATGCGGACATAAACTGTCAGAGTAATGAGCAACACCACAAACAACAATATTCCTCCGTAAAACAATATACCTGTATCTATAAAAGAATAATATATATTGCTGAACATTCGTAACAGGAATTCCACTATAGGAAATGCTATAGCCACAGTAACGATAACCAACACGATATAAAGCCTTGCAAAAATCAATACTATCTGACGAACTCCTGCTCCGTTTATCTTCCGTATAGCCATTTCCTTACGGCGGTATTCGGTGTCAAGAGTTATTGCTGAATAAATTCCAAGCACAGAGATAATAAGTGCTATGATTGACATAAAGAGTACAATACCTCTCAGTTTGAATTCCAGCGCATGCTCTTCGTATATATCATCCATCATTGTGGGTACGGAGACTTCAATACTTTCTGGCAAAGCATCTTTCATTACAGATTTTATTGACGAAACAGCTTCTTTCAAACGATTGGCATAACATTTAACATAACAATGTCCTATGTAATCAGAAAAATCAGATGGTATAAACATAAAACCGTTTAATTCCCTACCAGAATAATTAGACGAAACAAAAGGAGCTGATATACCTACAAGTGTATATCCTTTATTATAGTCATACAAAACTTTCCCTAATTGAATATCCTTGTTTATACGTTTAGCAAGTACCTCGTCTATTATCATCTCGCCCAATGTTTTCTGTTCATTACCGGATATTATGCCTATATTCATAAATCGGAAAAAGCTCGGTGATACACGCATTACATTTGCATCGACATAATTTTCTCTTTTCTCTGTCAGAAAAAGTCCTGTACCTGAAACTCCATGCAGATAATTGATATCTGAAATAATGATATCTTCCACACCCGGACATCGTTTAAACCCCTCCTTCACGAGGCGTACTGTTTGGCGAAGATAAACGTCTGTTTAAAACCATACGTTTACCTATTGATTTTTCGGCTGAACCAAAAATACGTTTAGCTGTACTTTCAAAAAGAATTACCGAATTGGGATTCTGTATTGCATTTTTCCAACTGCCATGTAATATTTCAGGAGTAAAGACTTCATTAAAACAGGAATCAGTCTCCATGAACCTCAGGTTATAAGGTAACAGTTTACCTTCATAAACCTCAATGTTATACGAGCGTTCATCCGTTCTTGCAACTCCACAAAAGGCTTTTGCATTCAAACCTTGGTTTCTCAAAAACGAAGGTAAACTACCTGAAGTTATACTACTGAAATTATTGTCAGAACGTTCTAAATATAATTCAACTATCCTGTCCCTATTCCTGAAACAATCATCTGTACTGAATATATACCTGCTAAAATAAAGGCAGACACTAAAGCAAAACAACGACATAGCCAATCCGAATATGGCTATAATGTTCTGCATCTTGAATTTCATCAGGCTGCGTATGGCTACTTTCAAATAATGTAATATCATATCCAAATTCATTTAATTTAAATAACACACCAGTATAAAACTGACGTATTCCTAAAATTCATAATATGTTCTCATAGTAAATATAATCAAAAATCATGTCAAACGCATAATCACCTATTAATCAAGACAATACATTCAAATATCAATATAAAACAACGTGCGTATTCGCACATTCATGTTGCAAATACGCACGTTTGATACTAAGTGTATTCATTATATCGCTTAATCGGATACTATCCACTTCTCTATATTTCTGGTTTCCGCACTGAAATTAACCCCTATCTTATAAACCTTACGTCCATCAGACATGAAAGGTAAAGCATAATTTCGTGAGTCTATTTGCGCGATAGCATCCTCGGCACTGCCTTCAAACTTGAATTCCATTACATATATATACTGCGGAGTTTTCACGACCATGTCTATCCTGCCTTGAGAAGTGTGATACTCGGCATGAGTAAAGAAACCCATAAGACGGAATACTATAAAAAGAACATTCTGATAATGAAGCTCTGTGTCGCGAATCAACTCGTATGGAGTGTCAGAAAAGAGACTTTGAAGACGCTCCATGAAACTATCAATCTTTCCTTTTTCCAGTTCCTTGATGAAATTCATTATATGGAAGCTGGTATTCCTGCCATGCATATTCATATAGCTGGGCATAAGGAAATTAAGGAATCCCTGTTCAACCTCCTCATTAGGAAAACCAAGTATATAATTCTTAAAACGTTCGTCATACTCCTTTATAGTCAAATATCCACTCTGAAAGAATAAAGGAATAGGATTGGTATTTATTGTCTCAAGTCCGGTAAGCTCATCGGCTGTAGCTTCTGCATTACCTGTCAGATCGCTCAGAAGGTAATTGTTCTTCTGAAGGAGTTTTACGAGTATGGTGGGAGTACCGGTGGAGAACCAATAGTTTTCAGGCATCATTCTGAAAAAAGTATTCAGGACACTGAACGGATTATACATTCCCTCTGTATCCTGGACAAAATGATAACCGTCGTATTTCCTCTTTAACATTGCGTATGTATCAGAACAACTCATGTTCTGCTTTTCAGCAAGAACCCTGACATCTTCATCAAAGAATTCTACAAGTTCTTTTTCGCTTATACCGCACAAAGACGCAAAGTCAGGATCCATAGTGATGTCATTCAAATTATTCAAATCACTGAAAATGCTAACCCTGCTGAATCTGGTCACTCCCGTAAGGAGAGCAAAGCGGATATACTTGTCGCATGATTTCAGATTCCCATAAAATGACTTCAGAATACTTCGGTACTCAGACTGAAGTTCCTCATTGTCCAATGATTGTATAAGAGGTTTATCATACTCGTCAATCAGGATTACTACACCGCGACCGGTCTGTTTTGCAGCTTTTTCTATCAAATATGCAAAACGCTCTTCCGGTGCACGGTCCTTCTTTTCATCGCCATAAACTTCTTCCCATTTTTCAAGATGCTGATTGAAAATGCCATAAAGAGCATCAACATCCTTATAATTGCGGCTGTTCAAATCCATGTGAAACACCGGATGAACATCCCACTCTTTCTCCAGTCCTTCTATTGCAAGTCCCTGAAATAAATCTTTTCTACCCTCAAAATAAGACTCAAGAGTGGAAATCATCAGACTCTTACCGAAACGGCGAGGACGACCGAAGAAATAATAACCGCCTGTAGAGACAAGACGATGTATAAGCGCAGTCTTGTCAACATAAACAAAACCACCCTTACGAAGTTTCTCGAAGTTCTGGATTCCTATGGGATATAATCTGTTCATATAAAGTCTGTTTTTTGTATAAAGCACTTAGTTTTACAAAGATACACAATGGAATGTGGAGCGACAAATGAATATAAGATAAATTAAAGCAAAAGAAGCGTTAGAAACTGTTAAAAAAAACGTGGGCAAATTTTAATCAAAACGTGGGCAAATTTAAGGTAAAACTTGCCCACGTTTTTTCAGAGTCGGCTACATTTTTTCCAAACGTCTAAAACACCAATTCCTCCGCATCGCCAAAGTTATCATATCCTGACGTAATCACACAATCACCGGGCTGCAAACCTTCGGTCATTTCATATTGACGCGGATTCTGACGGCCAATGGTTATTGGCACTTTATATGCCCGTGTCTTGTCATCACTGAGCTTATAAATCCATCTGCCGCCTGTATGCTGGTAGAAATTACCGCGCGAAATTACAACTGCCTGTTCCGGCTGTCCCAACTCTATCTGTACTCTGAAACTTTTCCCCAGACGGACATTGTCCGGCATATCTCCTGTAAAGACCAAATCGACATCGAACATGCGGTCCTTCACTTCGGGAACAACCTTGGTTACCTTCAAAGGATATTTCTCTCCCTGATTGGATACAGTAGCCGGTAGCCCAGTTGTCATCCTATCGATGTAATATTCGCTTAGCGAAGTGTGAACTTTAAACTGATCAAGGACTTTTACTTCGGCAATGTTCTCGCCCGCTCCTACCTGCTGACCGAGAGTTACTTTCACAAAACTCAATTGCCCGTCCACCGGTGCCCGTACCACCAGGTCATTCATCCTTTCAAGACTGCGTTGCAGTTTTTTCTGTTCTCTGTCGTAATCATTCTTCAGAAGTTCTTTTCTGATAACTGTCATGGCAGAATCGCTACGAAGACTGCGCAATTTAAGTCGTGTGGACTCCGTCTTATACTCATACTCATCGCGCGACACTTCAAGTTGTGCCTTACTGCGTATTCCCATTTCGTATTCTTCTTTTTCGAGGGCAAAACTTTTCCTGATTTTATTCAGTTCGTATTCGGCTTCCAGTGTCTGCTGCTTCAGGACTAGAGTTTTCTGCTCCATTTCAAGCTCTTTCTCGCGGTAAGTTATCATCTGTTTTTCCCAATCATCACGCTGGTCGTCGATATCTCTCATCAGATTCGGATTGGAGAGTATCAATATCGTATCTCCTTTCTTCATCAGTCTTCCTTCTTCGGCTACGATGCTGTTTACGTTCCCGGCTTCGCGCGCATTCACCATAATGGTCATAATGGGCTGTACTATGCCTTCTACGTCAACATACTCCATGAAATCCGAGTCCGTGACTTCCGAAATTTGTAATTTGTCGATGTCTATCCGCAACCGGCGAGGACCGGACGCAAGAACTATCACATAAACTATCCCAGCAAGGATTACTGCCCCGCCTGCTATCCTGTACTTGTAGCGTATGTACCAGGGTTTCTTCTTTAGTTTTATATCCATAGATGTAATGTTTTTTTATTATCAGAATTCAAGATTATGCCATATCGGACATTTATTCATAAAATCATACTGTGTTATACTACGTAAACCGTAGTATAGAGTCCAGTATGTCTGCATAGCTGATATGTAGTTCCGGAGTGCAGAATCCTTTTCAGTTGTCGCTGCATTTAAATCAAGTATCGATGATTTACCCATAAGATAAAGTTTGAGAGCCACTTCGTAACGCTTCGTGGCAGTGCGTTCCGTTTTTCGTGCCACACTTACCTGCTGCGACTGAAGATTGAACTGACGTACCATTTTCCTGACATTCAGTTCGAAGTCTGTCATGGCCTGGACCACCTGTGTCTCCACCAGTTCTACATTCGATTTTGCCACTTTCACTTTTCCCTTGCCTCGTCCCCAATCCAATATAGGTATTGCTATGGAAAGACTCACATACTGTTGGTCGAGCGGATTTCTGTACGAATCCTTAAAAAAGTCTGCCGTCTGTGACAGGCCGAACTGCAAATACAGGTCAGCCTTCAAACCTCTTGACGCTTTAGCTGATGCAAGCTGACTGCGGCTTTCCAGTTTCCGTCTTTTATACAGGTCGATGTCCGGACTGTTCTCGTATGCCTGTTTGAGAGCCTCATCAAGCGGTACATCAAAATAGTATATGCTGTCTGCAGGAATAACTTCTATCTCCGCATCGTCATTTATTCCGAGAAAAGAACGCAGTGTTAGCATGGCATCTTCAACTTCTATTCCGGCATTCATCATGTTTGTTTCCTCATTCAGCTTATTCACTTCAAGTTGAAGCATCTCATTTTCGGTGATACTGCCTATGTTATATCTTCCGCGCGCATATCTGTACAATGTATCGGCAGAAGCATAGTTGGAACGTGCTATATTAAGATTGGTCTGTGCCGAGGCAAGGGCATAGAAAAGCTGACATGTTCTTGACGCAATAAGTTCCATAGTCTCCGCATAAGTCTTGCATGCCTCACGGTATTTCACAGGCTCGATACGCTTGTCCCATTTCAGATAGTTATATCCGAAGAGTGACTGAGTGTAACCTATTGAAAACGGTTGAGTGTTATACGCTCTGCCATTGCTTCCAAACTCGTCAATCCTCTGTGTAGAGGTCTGTACGAAAAAGTTACCACCCGTGAAAGATACATTCTGGCTAATCTGCAATCCAAGGTCGGTACTCAAATTATTCTGACGAATGAACTGTTCTGTTCCATCCGGCTGGGTAATCTTGTTAATCTGCCTGTTAAGATATGGATTGGAAATCAGACTTACCGACGGCAGATAGTTGGCACGGAAAGAACGGTAATTCCAATAGGCTGCACGGTATGTATGTCTTGCAGCCTGTACCTCCGGCGAATTATCGTGTGCAATCGATATGGCATCTTCAAGAGTGAGCGTAAGTTTTCTGTTTGTATCACCTGCATAGGCAATGCCTACGATACAAACTGTTAAAATTAAAATCAGAAATATTCTTATTCGTTTCATGGCAACTGTAAGTCAATGAAGTTAAATGAAAATAATTTATCCGGTATATTAAAATCAAAAACTATGCCATTATGCTATATCATTATTTTTCAGATGTTTAGAAGAAGTAAATCATTCGCTATATCGTGCGTTTACGCACAAAAAACGTGTGATAACGCACATACAACACATTGTTTTAAATATTATATTTGCAAAAACACGATAATAACATGGAAGACAAAGGAAAAATACTTATAATAGACGACAATGAAGATGTGCTGTTTGCATTAAATCTTCTGCTGGAACCATATATGGAAAAGATTAAGGTAACTACTCAGCCATCGAGGATAAAGCACTTCATGGAAACTTTCAGTCCGGACGTGATACTTCTGGATATGAATTTCTGCCGCGACGCAATAAGCGGTAATGAGGGGTTTGAATATCTGGAACAAATATTGAGTATTGACCCTAAAGCTGTAGTGGTGTTCATGACAGCATACGCTGACACAGAAAAAGCTGTCAGGGCTATAAAGGCAGGTGCAACCGACTTCATCTCAAAACCCTGGGAAAAGGAGAAACTGCTTGCCACACTGTCGTCTGCAATAAAACTTAGCAAATCGAACAAAGAAATCAACAGATTGCGCGAACAGGTATCGGCTATGGGAAACGAATCGCCGATTTCGGACTTCATAGGAGAATCTCCGGCCGTAAGAAAGTTGAAGGACACGATATACAGACTGTCTGAGACGGATGCCAACATCTTGATTTTAGGCGAGAACGGTACGGGTAAGGATATGGTGGCACGTATGGTGAAGAACCTTTCGCCACGTGCCGGAGAAAGTTTTATCACCATAGACCTTGGGAGCATACCCGAACAGTTGTTCGAGAGTGAGCTTTTCGGATATGAAAAAGGCGCGTTTACAGACGCAAGAAAGTCAAAACCGGGAAGAATGGAAATGGCATCGGGAGGTACACTGTTTCTTGATGAGATAGGAAACCTGTCATTGCCAATGCAGGCAAAACTGCTCACTGCATTGGAGAAAAGGTATATCACAAGACTTGGAGGAGTGGAACATACACCGATAGACATACGTCTGATATCCGCCACCAACTCAAACCTTCAATCCATGATAGACGAAGGAAAGTTCCGCCAGGATCTCCTCTACCGCATAAACACCATTGAGCTTCACATTCCACCACTCAGGGAAAGAGGAAACGATATAATCCTGCTGGCAGAGCATTTCCTGAAGATATACAACAGGAAGTACAGAAAAGAAATCTCCAGTATCAACAGGGACGCAAAAAACAAACTCATGAAATATTCATGGCCGGGAAATGTGAGAGAACTTCAGCACATAATAGAAAGGGCTGTGATATTGAGCGACAACAGCTCGCTGCGTACTGACGACTTTATTTTCGCACATAATGCCAAGGAACAGAAAAGCCTGCCGGACGAGGAACTGAACCTAGAGACTTTGGAAAGGAAAGCTATAGAAAAGGCCATAAAGGTAACGAACGGGAATTACACTATGGCTGCCGAACTTTTAGGTATAAGCAGATTTGCACTTTACAGGAAAATAGACAAACTACAACTCTAATTCATCAGGTATGGGAAGATTCAATATCTACATATTGACAAATACAGTCGCACTGTTTCTGTGTATGGCAGGAACGGTTTACTGTATGCATACTAAACTCGTTTTCTCCTGTCTGCTTTGTTCTGTTTTATGTCTGCTCGTAATAATAAACATATACCGGCTGCAGAACAAACAGACAAAGATGATAAGGAAAGCCATAGAATGTCTGAAATCGAAAGACACAAGCAGTATAATAACTCCCCCTTTCAAGGACAAGGAGATATCTGAACTGGCAGAGACTCTGACGTTCATCATAAAGGATCTGAAAAGCTCTGCCATGGAAGACGAGACGAAATACCAGTACTATAAGAATCTAATGAACTGTGTAGATACCGCCGTAATCTCTACATATAAGGACGGAAGAATTATATGGATGAACAAGTCAGCAAAGAATATCTTAGGGCCGGAGGTATTCAAACTGCCGGAAGATATTCAAGATGCACTGAACAATAAGGAAAAGATAGTACACAGAAAGAAGCAGGAATCAACACTCGATTTATCTGTTTCATGTACCAGGATTTCTGTTCACGGACGGGAACAGTTCATAGTGAGCATGAGCAATATCCATTCTGCATTGGAGAAGAACGAGATGGAGGCATGGCAAAAACTCATCAGGGTGCTGACGCATGAGATTATGAATTCGATTACCCCTATCATTTCATTGTCGGACACTCTGCAAGAAAGAAGCGTAGAATTCCCGATAAACGAAAGTACCCAGAGAAATATTTCTCAGGGACTGGGAATAATAAACCGTCGCTGTAAGGGACTTATGGAATTTGTTGACAACTACAGAAAGCTTACTAGAATTTCAGCACCAGTAAAAAGCGAAATAAAAGTTTATGACTTTTTCAAGGACATCGAAGGACTTACAGCTACAGATTATATACATTTTATTCTAGAAGACAATGATATGACTCTATCAGCTGACAGGGCACAGTTGGAACAGGTATTCCTGAACATTATAAAAAATGCTACTGAAGCATGCAGAAAAACAGAAAATCCTAGAATAGAAGTATCAGCCGTATATCACAAAAACGATTCTATAAAATTCACCATATCCGACAACGGAGAAGGCATTATACCTGAAGTAAAGGAAAGAATCTTCGTTCCGTTCTTCACCACTAAACCAAACGGTTCAGGTATAGGCTTAAGCCTCTGCAAGCAGATAATTACCCTGCACGACGGATTAATAAATGTAGAATCAAAAGTCGGTTACGGAACAGTATTTACGATTATAATGGGAAAATCATGATTTTTTTCCGTCAGTCACATCAGACAGAATCTCACTCTGTGCGAAGTATTCAGGTTTCTCGGCATAAATATACATCACGCTTCCACCCTTTATTGCATCAATAATTGGTTTGGAAATCTTTTGAGGAAGCGCAGGACATCCAAGACTTCTACCCAGGCGTCCACCGCCCTTTATAACTGATGGATTGGCATACGATGCTCCATGAACCACTATGGCACGTTCCTTTGCCTTATCGTTTATCCCCTTTTCCAGTCCATTAAGGATAAGCGAATACCCGTTACCTCCGTTATAGGTAGTCTCAGTAAGATAGAATCCCAAAGAGCTTTTATAAGAACCATATTCATTTGAGAATGATGTGGCATAGTTCTCACCGCTGTTTCTGCCATGCGATACAAGAGAATTGAAAAGCATTTTGCGGTTCTTCATATCGAATACATAGAGACGCTTCTCTGTCGAGGGCTTGGAGAAATCTATAAGGGTAAGAATATCACGATGACGGTTTTCGATTTTCCTGTATCCTTCTACAGCCTGACGAAAAGCCTTATAATTGACAACTCCCTCAAGCTGCATAGATTCATAAAGGTTGGCACATTCGTCAACTTCTGAAGGAGAATGTACAAGCATACCACTGGCAAAAGACGGTGCCATGGCAGGAACTACAAAGCCGGAACAAACAAGAAATATAGATATTAATATATTGCGCATTATCAAAAATCCATGAAAAATTCAGGAGCAAAGATACTACTTTATATTAATATCTCTGAAAATCAGTTAGTTAAAAAACTCAATGAAATGTTATATCGAATATTCATTCAATTACTACAACCAGGCTTTCCTGCACCGGAGCCCAGTCGTAAACAAATTTGGCATGCGAAGTTGCATTACGAACGCACATGTGTGAACGCGGAGTGGTACCCAAACTCCAGCTGTATTCTATCATCTTTGTGGCAGGAACATTCACAGGCACTCCATGTATATATGCCCCATTGGTAAAACGGCTTGCATACGGCGCATAACCTCCTACTGCACTCGAACCATCCTTCAGAAAAATCATCTTCTGTTTCTTTTCCTGAATTAGATACATACCAAGCGGAGTCTCTTGAGCGTATGGAGGGTAATGACGTCCGGTAGTAGCAGGGTTAATGCTTCTCACCTTCCATTCTGCCTTTGCCACTCTTTCAAGAGTGGTTATATTCTGATCCCCACGGTCAACGAAAACGACATGATGGAAGTTTGTAGAATCGGAAAGCATCTTGACATATCTTTCCGGAACATACCATTCGTCATCGAACGTGGCAGGACGTATATGAATATATCCACCTTTTCTTCCAAGAACAGAAGCTAAAGAGCCGTCACGACCATAACGCTCGGGGGTAACGGTATCTGACAACAGATACAAAGGCACAGACTGATATCTTTCCACTCCCAAAGTATCAGATACACGCTTGTATTCATTTCTGACAAACCTTCTGACCAATGCAGCTTCACCGTTTCTGTTTCTGTAATTCTGTATGACACACCATTTACCCGATTCGGGTTCCATATTCTCGACGTATGCCAGACACTTCTTTATAACATCCCACTTTATGGAACGTACAGTGTCCTTGTAAGGATAAACATCCTCAAGAGTATATTTATCAAATAAAAGTTCTTTGGTGATTATTATGTCTTCTGCAGCTATCGGCTTTTCCTTAAACAGTTCTGTAATTGTGATACTTTCAAGTAATTCCTCTACCTTCTCCAGCGGGACAACACCTTCACCTTTTCTTATTTCGCATCCGGAAACAAGAAAAACAAGAAGTAAAGAAATTACAAATGCTTTCATAGTCGATTGATTATCTGTTTGACACAAAGATAGTATTTTAAAATTAGTTTACAATTACTAAACACAGATTTATTGTAATTATAAATTATTAAATCTCTGTATCTATATTTTCATCAATAAAACGCAAAGTTTCCACTTTTTCAAGACGAGCCCTAAGTTTAGGCATTGAAGATTTTCTGATTCTCAGCTTCATCAGGCAGTCCATATCATACGACTGTTCAAGAATCTCCGGCTCCTCTTCCTTCACAATCCTCATTACATCGTTCATAAAAGGATATTCAAAAGCAAAAGACACATCCTCATCAACAGTTTTCTCTATCACTACAGCTTCTTCAAGAGCCTGAGCGGCAGCAGTCTTGTATGCTACAATAAGACCACTAGTACCCAACTTTATACCTCCGAAATATCTCACCACAATAACAAGAATATCGGTAAGTCCGAAAGAATTTATCTGACCGAGTATAGGACGTCCTGCAGTACCGGAAGGCTCACCATTATCATTGGCACGGAAATCCTTTCTTTCAGCCCCAAGCATATAGGCATAGCACACGTGGCGGGCATCATAATATTTCTTCTGATATTCCTCAAGGTATGTTTTTATCTCCCCAAGTGTACGGACCGGAAGAGCTATGGCTATGAATTTGCTTCGCTTCTCAGTATATATTGATTCGGAAATCCCCTCAATTGTCTTATATGTGTCTCCCTGCTGCATTTTATGATGTTTTGAATGATAATGCAAAGGTAATTATTTAATGTTTACAAACAAAAAAGCCCGGCCATTTCAAAATGACCAGGCTCGTTAAAAGTAATCAGACAATGCTATTTATTAACACAGATATTAGCAGTTTCCCATTTATGTGTATCAGAACATTTAATATTCAAGACTTGATTTCCTACCTGCATACGGAAATCACCTTTCTCAAGTATCCATTTTCCGTCAGCACCTACAAAAGAAAGATCACTTCCTTTGATAGTCAATGTTACAGTTTTGGTCTCACCTGGCTGTAATTCCACTTTCTTGAATGCGCGCAGTCTGCGATTCTCTGGTGTGAGCGATGCTACCAAATCGCTGCTGAACAACATTACAACTTCTTTACCTGCAATCTTTCCAGTATTTGTAACGTCTATTGTAAATTCCAGTTTTTCGTTTTCAGTAAAAGTATCTTTGTTCACACGCAGATTTCTGTAATCGAAAGTAGTATAACTCAAACCGTAACCGAAAGGCCATTGAACAGAAATTACAGCATCATAATCGTATGCACCTTCCATCTTATCCATTTCCTCGCTTACACGATAATCGTATGTAGTAAGTTCAGCTTGGTTTCTTGGATATGTATATGGCATCTTAGCACTTGGATTTGCATCACCGGCAAGGATATTTGCCAATGCATCTCCACCATAATTACCAGGCAACAAGATATTAATTACACCGTCTGCCAAAGGTTCAATGTCACTTATAACACGTGGACGACCGCCATTTATTACAAGAACAATAGGCTTGCCTGTCGTAGCAAGAGCTTTAACAAGGTTACGCTGGTTTTCAGAGATTGCAAGGTCTGCCAGATTTCCAGGAGTCTCGCAATATGAATTTTCGCCTATACATGCGATGATTACATCTACATTCTTTGCTGCAGCCACAGCTTTTTCTATTTCAGGAGTGCTTTCTTCGTAATACGCTCCTTCGGCAACGTATGTAACTCCTTGTTCTAGGGTTACCAAATCAGCGCCAAACTTGTTGCTTACAGCTTCGTAGATGGTATTATACTCGCCTGCAAAGCGGTCGGCAAGATGCCCCTGCCATGTATAGCTCCATCCGCCGTTAAGGCATCTCATGGAATTTGCGTTAGGACCTGTCACAAGGATTTTCTTGCCTTTTGACAATGGTAATATGTTATTCTTGTTTTTCAGCAACACTTCTGATTCTTCAGCTGCTTTGAGTGCGATTGCGGCATGTTCCTTGCTTCCGAATTTAGGATAATCCTTATAATCAGTGTTAGGATTGTCAAAAAGTCCCAAGCGATATTTCAGACGAAGAATACGACGAACAGCATCGTCTATACGGCTCATAGGAACTCTACCTTCTTCTACCAATTCCTTCAACAGTGTACAGAAATCAAGATCATAAGGCTCCATAGCCATATCAATACCCGCATTGATTGCAATTTCTATTGCTTCCTTCTTGTTGGCAGCTACCTTTTCACGAGTATAAAGATTATTTATATCAGCCCAGTCTGTAATCAACATCCCGTCCCATGCCAAATCTTCTTTAAGCCATTCTGTAAGCAACTGCTTGTTGGCATGTACCGGCACACCATTGATAGAAGCACTGTTCACCATAATAGTAAGCGCACCAGTCTCAACACAAGCCTTGAATGGAGCAAAACACTTCTCTCTCAAATCAGATTCAGATATATAAGCCGGAGTACGGTCTTTACCAGTACGCGACATACTGTAACCAAGGTAATGCTTGACAGAAGCAGCTACACGGTCTTCTGAAACATGATTAGGGTCATCTCCCTGAAAACCACGAACAGCCTCACTGCCCATTATGGCATTAACCAGACAGTCCTCCCCATAATTTTCCCAAACACGCGACCAGCGAGGATCTCTTGCCATATCCACCGTTGGTGAATAAGTCCAAGGACAGTTGCTTGCTCGTGTCTCGTATGCAGTTATAACGGCCGACTCGTATGTCAGTTCAGGATTAAAGGATGCACCAAGATTGATATTCTGCGGGAAAAGCGTTCCACCAAGGGTATAAGTAGTACCATGATTCTGATCCAAGCCGTAAATACAAGGAATACCTATTTCCTTCATAGATACTTCCTGAATATAACCGATGATTTCTTTCCATTTCTCACGGCTTTGAGCAACCGGTCCGGGAGCATTCAGTACAGATCCGACCTTGTACTTTCCAATTGCATTTTTTACTTTTTCCTTATCCAGTTTGAACTCTCCGCCCACCACATTGCCAAGAACATCTATTGACAGTTCTGTCATCTGTCCGACCTTTTCTTCCAAGGTCATTCCCGCTAATGTAGCTTCAACCTTCTTCTCTATTTCTGTATCTTTCGTCAAACTGACAGGAGTTGCCGCCTGTACGAAGCAGGCAGCATTTCCTATTATTGACGATACAAATAATACTTTTCTTAAATTCATATTTATCAATTTTTTTCTTGGTAAATAAATTATTCTTCGTAAGTAATTCTATCAACGTAATATCCGAAACCTACACAAAGGAATCCATCTTGCGAATTCAACAAGTCAAGTATCTCTTGTGACATAATTATGTCACTAACACCGTCCGCATAAACATCAAACTCAGGGTACCCGGGAAGTTCTGTCCACCATCCGGAAGAGAATCTGATTTTATGATAGCTATCATCAGATTTAATTGAGTAATATACCTTTAATTTTGTTCCTACAGGCAAATTCTTCACATCATTCTGCACCGCATCAAACAACCTGTTTGGATTACCTTCAGGTAAATCCCATGATACATAGTGATGACCCTTCCATAATTCAACTTCCAATGGAGAGTCTTTTACCGTAACTGCAAGTTCTGTCTTTATCTCACCATCAATAAAGAAACTAACATTTTCTCCGGATTTGGATATACCTGTCAATACATAATCTCCGTCTGCAATTGCAGGTGAAATGAATGTAAGACGAGTTGAATACTGTTCAACGAATGTAGTGATTGTATTTCCACCCAATGACAACGAAACGACCTTGTCAAGATTCAAACCGGTAATAGTCCACTCAGCATCAGGACGCTTGTTTTCAGGTCCTGCAGTTATCAACGGCCGGGAAGTAACATCCATTGTATTAGCACCGTATCTATTGCCTTCCACATCAATAAATACCACACGATACTCACCGTCAGACAATTCTGAAGGAATTTTAAATTCAATATAACCATCTGATTCCACGTATGTTATATCAGAGATTTCCACTTCCTGATTAGTTTTAGACTCGGCAATGTTTATCTGCTTTAATGCTACTTTTGCAACCTTTTCAAGATTTGTTCCACTAAGACGTGCCCATCCTCCAGTTGCGACAATACGTTCAGATATTACTTCTTCACTCTGAGGATCTTCAGCCAAAGCTTTTATTTTTACAAGTCCTTCACGGAAAGTTGTTTTTCCTACAGGAGTTGAGACATCAACCCTAAGATGATAAACACCGGCATTAAGATTCATCTCGAGCGTCTTTTCTGTTCCGACTTCTTCACCGTCAAGAGTCCAAACCACAGAAGTGAAATCAGCAGGCGTAGTTGTTACCGTTATTGAGAACAATACATCCCTGTCTATTTCAGAAATAGTTCCCAGTCCACCATTAGCGTCACGCTCCGGAAACGTAGGGGCTATGATACGAGGCTCGTCATCTGCTGTTGCAGTAGAAAATGGCTCTTCTTCACTACAAGATGTAAAAGAGAAACCTGCACCGAGCAATATAAATAATATCCAATATATATTTTTCATTTTAATACGAAATTTAAATTGTTTAGTGTACTAGATTTTTATTCTTTATCCCACCATACAGGAATATTCCAACTGTTAGTTCCACCCATACGGTCCAAAGCTTCCTGATAACCTTCCTTGTTGTAAGAAGACTCAAGTATAGGATAGCACAAACGTACAGGAATGTCGTATCCACCAGTAAGCTTGTCTGCCGCATAACCATATTCTGCAGGAGATTTCAGCTTTGGATATCCTGAACGACGTATGTTAGCCCAACATTCTGACAGATTATGGAAGTGAAGAATCCAAGCCTGAGTATTTATTGCTTCTTTCTTGCCTTCGTCACTAAGAGCAGAAATAGGGTGATTTGCTATATAATCGTTTATATCCTGATCGTCAATTTCGCAATCATAGTTATCAACTAGAAATGCCATCGAAGCCTTAACTCCATTTTCGTAATGCTGCTCAACAGATGTAGCACCTACGTTCCATCCTTTAAGCTTAGCCTCGGCCAATAAGAACTCAACCTCAGCGTATGTCATCACAACACCCGGGTTGTCAGATTTAAGGAAATTCTGGGCCAATTTAGGACGGGTAGCATCCTGTAACCATGGATTTGAGTAATTCGTATTGTCAGGATACCTTTCCTTAAGGTCCGCTATAATTTCACTCCAATATCCATTATCCGGCCATGGTTCATACCAGAATTCACCCGGTTTAGAAGGGTTGAACTGTGCACCCAGTTCCAGCATTTCGTCTGTCAGATCAATACGGTTATTAGGATTTGACTGAGTCAGACCCTTGTCGAAATAACAACGGGTAAGTGCAAAAGTACGAGGGTCGTCATTGTCCTTCAAAGTATTGAAGAAAGTAGAACAGATATAAGTCTGATTATTTGCAGGGTCATTACCAAAATACAACTGTGACAAAGCGTTACGTCTGTAATCTGTATATGCTTCCTGACCAAAATTGAATGTAAGCTCCATATATTCAATCAATGCGTCATCATCAGCACTTGTCATATAGCCGGCAGGATCTGTAAATGCCTTTTCAAACTCTTCCTGCGCCTTCTGTGGAGAAACATCAGATATACGCATAGCATAACGCATACGAAGAGAATTTGCAAGCTTTTTCCATTTTCTTATATCTCCATTAAATATCACATCACCTGTGATTTCATCTTTCTTATCGTCTAAAGCGGCAGCGGCTTCAGTCAGTTCTGTAAAGAAACTGTTGTAGATTTCCTCTTGTGTATCATAACGAGGACTTGTAATACCACTGATAAAACCTCTGGCTGCCTCTGAGTATGGAGCATCACCGTATGTATCTGTTATGATAGACATAAGATATACTTTGTAAATCACAGCAGCGGCATGTATGTTCACTTTGTTCTCGTCACCTTCTGTCTTTACCTCAACATCTACAAGATTCTTGATTCCTGTAGTATAAAGATTTGTCCAAAAACGATTCATTTCGTTATTGTCAATTTTGTGCTGACCTCCGTAGTTTGTTGTATTCCAACATCCCATAAGCTGCTGCGTAAAGGCACCTATATAGCTTCGGTATATTTCTATCATTCCAAGGTCGCCGTATGTCTGTAGTTCGGCAAAAGTCAACTGTGAATTTGGGTCAATATTTTCAGCTTTCGACGGGTCTGTATTCATGTCATTCATGTATTCATCACTGCAAGCTGTAAAAGCAAGTGCTAATGCCATGCACATTGCTGTTTTTATATATGATTTGTAACGTTTCATTGTGTATTTCTTTTTGAAATGATTTAGGATTAATTAGAACTTAACGTTGACATTGAAACCATAGCTTTTACGTGAAGGCAATGAGCCATATTCCATACCCATACCTGTAGTATTGTTATAGTTCGAATCAGGATCGATATTAGGAATATTTTTCCAAACGATAAACGGATTACGTGCAACGAAGGACACTGTTAATCCTTGAACCTTATTCTTCAGCCATGTCTTAGGTAACGAATAACTCAATGTGATTTCACGACATTTAATGTATGAGTTGTCGTAAACGAACATTGACGGTGCATAACGGCTTATATTCATCCAATAATCCTCAGGATTTACGTAAATATCGTTAGGACGATATGTTCCGTCACCATTATCTATTACACCTGGAGCAATGAAACCACCTGTCGGTGTCCAATTTGCTTCGCTTATGCCTAAAGCTTTACGCTGTTCTTCTGATTTATACCATTCTTCGCGTCCTTCCAATGTTTCCAATGCTTTACCAGATTCGTATGCAGCACGAGCTGACATTGAATACAAATCGGCACCGACCTTAACATCGAATACGGCAGCAAGAGAGATATTCTTGTATGTGAAATTTGTTACAACACCACCTGTCCAGTCCCATGAAGCGTTACCCAATATATGGTTACTGTTATCGTATTGTGGCAAACCAGTGCTTGGATCAATCAAAATATCACCATTTTCATTGCGTTTGAAGTCCGGACCAATAATTGAACCAAAATTTTCTCCTACTACAGCTGCAATCTGCACATCCTGCCATGTAGCCTTTTCCAGTTCAAATAAGTCGATGCCGTCAACCAATTCCTTAACCTTATTGTTGTTCTTAGAGAAGTTGATGTTCAAATCCCATGAAAAGTCCTTTGTCTGAATAGGACGAGTGTTCAAAGCAATTTCAATACCGTTGTTCTGGATTTCACCGGCATTAATCATACGATATGTATAACCGGAAGCCCATGAACTAGCCATAGCCATAATCTGATTTCTACTAGTCTGGTTATAGTAAGTGAAATCCAGACCGATACGGTTATTCAGGAATTTCAATTCCAATCCCATTTCGTATGAATTGGTTCTTGTAGGCTTTAAATCACGATTAGGGATAGTACTGTTACTGATAGAACCTAAAGTATATCCTGGATAAGTAAATTTAGATTTCGTATATACCAGTCCCAACTGATAAGGATCTGTATCGCTACCCACTTGTGCCCATGAAACACGTAGTTTACCGTAAGGCAGAAGATTGTGATTCTTGATAAGTTCAGAGAATACAAAGCTACCAGAGAATGAAGGATAGATATATGTATTGTTATTCAAAGGCAATGTGGAAGAACGGTCTCCGCGCAATGTAGCATCAAGATATATCAGGTGTCTCCATCCAACATTAACTGCACCATAAATAGAATTTATCTGTTTTCTGTAATAATTCTGTTCCACACTTGTTTCGTTAAAGCTCATAAGCGCCACCGTTTCACGTATCTTCATATCCTGAGCTGTAGTAATTGTAGTCTCATTATTCACTTTATACAAGTTGGCACCCAATGTCGCATTGAAATCGAAATCACCCCAAGAGTTGTTATACAGAGCCAACATTTCGAAGTTGTACATACGGTTTCTGAAATTGCTTATCTGCAATCTGCCGGCTTCATAACCAGGAGTTGTAGGAGCCTTGAAATCCTCAAACTTAAACCAGTTGAATTCAGCTCCGACTGTACCCTGAAGTTTAAAATGATCTGTAACGTTCCATATTGCCTTGCCATTGAAACGGAACTGATCTTTATCCGATTGGTTTGAATTCTTGTAAACATCCCAATAAGGGTTTACATTGTATGGATCCAAACCATTCCAGTTAGAGTATTCACCGTTTGCATCCTGGTATGTTTTCAACCATTCCTGGTCATATGTAGTGGCAAGAGTCATAAGATTTTTACCGACATTACCTTTGCTGTCACCAAGTGCAGGACGATTCTTTACCGATTCGCGTGTATAGTTTGTACTGAAATCCAAATCAACTTTTCCCATACTAGTATTCGCACGCAAATTGAATATGTTACGGCTCATATTTGTATTAGGAACTATATCCTTATTACGCATATCAGTGTAAGTAAAACGTACTCCCGACTTTCCATGGCTCGAACTTAAAGTTAATGTATTTGTTGCAGTCAAACCTGTACGGAAGAAACCAGATACGTTATCAGGAATAATCAGATACGGACGCGAAACGCCATCAAAATAATCAAGCATATTTGAACCGTCGGCTTTTGGTCCCCAACTCTTATTTGTATTTGCAACAGCATTTATACTGTAAGTGCCATCACTACCCATACCATATATTTGCTGAACTTCGTTCCATTTAGCAAGTTGAGTTTCAAATGTCATTGTACCATTATACTCAACACTCATACGTTCACCATCCTTACCGCTAGCCTTCTTTGTAGTGATAAGAATTACACCGTGACTGGCACGGCTACCATACAACGCTGAAGCAGCAGGACCTTTAAGAACAGACATATTCTCGATATCATCAGGGTTAATGCTTGAAATACCGTCACCCAAGTCATAACCTCCTTCCGTACCGGCACTGCCATAGTTTGTATTATCCAAGGGTACTCCATCAATGACATACAGAGGTTGGTTGTTTCCTGTCATTTCTGTATTACCACGCAAAAGTACACGTGTAGAACCTGAAGGACCACCTGCAGTCTGACTGACAACCAAACCCGGTACACGACCAGCCATTGAGTTAATGACATTGGTTTCCTTAGCCTTTGTCAGTGCTTCACCTTTTACTTCATCTACACCATAACCAAGCGCCTTACGCTCACGCTTTATACCCAACGCTGTAACGACTACCTCACTCAACACCTTACTATCTTCCTCGAGAGTGATATCTAGTGGTGAAGTACCAACTTTTACTTCTTTTGTTTTGTAACCGACATAACTTACCACCAATGTGGCCCCCGGCTGTACATTCAGAACAAAGTTACCATCCATGTCAGTAATGGTTCCATTTGTTGTTCCTTTTTCAACAATCGAAGCTCCGATTATCGCTCCCATCGCATCTTTAACATTACCGGAAACCTGTCGATTCTGTTGCATTATTGCAAGATTGACTTCTGCAACTCCGGCATTCACTTGCGGTATTCCTCCCAAAAGAGACAAGGACAATGTACCGCAATACAATGTGTACTTGTAGTTTAATCTTCTCATAAGTTTTTAATAAGTAATAGTATTAAGATTAATTATATATTTTCACCCAGTCGATAAACATTTGGGCTTTTTCTCCATCCTTCAATGCTGTAATCTGTGCCGGATCTGTAATGCCTGGAAAATCTCCGCCAACTGCAAGATTAAGCAATAAATAGAATTTATCATTAAAATACTCAAAACGACCACTGTCAGGTCCGATATTGAATGTCTTAATTAATATATCATCAACCTTTACGATAAGTTCATTTTCATTCCACTCCAAAGAATAGACATGATAGTTGCCATCTTGTAGACTTTTCTCCATTGTCTTGGTTTGGAATACCTGTTCATGTCCTTCGACATTAGGACCATAATGAATTGCGGTATTGATATATGTTTCTGTTGTATTATTGGCTATGCCTGCTTTTTCTCCCATCTCCATTATATCAATCTCACCACAGGCAGGCCACTGCCTATCGTTGTCGCCCATCATCCAAAATGCAGGCCATAATCCGTTTGCTGTTTTAGGGAGTTTTATACTTGCTTCTACTTTACCATATTGAAAACTTTTCTTGCCTTTGCTGTTTACACGACCTGAATAAAATTTATCCCCTTCTTTTTTGGCCGTAAGAATAAGAACTGACTTATCTCCATCTTTACCTACACTAACACATGCTTCGATATACTCCTGAAGTTCATTGTTCACCCACCCAGGCTCATGAGTTTCTTTTGTCCAAACAGAATTATCAAATGTGTTGAAGTCTTCTGTAAACACGAGTTTCCACTGTTTCGAGGGTTCATCTTCATCTCCTGGTTGCTCATCAGGCAGCTCAGGTTCCTCCTCCTGTCCTTCATTATCATCTTTGATTTCCTCTTCCGGATTATCAGGCTTTACCGGTTCATTATTTGTCGAACACGATTGCAGATTTACTCCAAAAAAGAATAATAGAAATAAAATTACTGTTTTCATTACCGATAGTTTTTTGGTTAAACATTATGTATTTTCACTTTCTCTTTTACTGTTAACTAAAGATTACATTCAGCTTCCAAGCTGTTGGCAAAATTGGGTATAAACCTGTTTTTCAGGGTTTGAATGCTAACAGAAAAGGGTTGAAAACTATCATTTTTGCTTTTTTACCAAGAAAACATATAAAAATCGGGCTGACAAATCAATAAATGTTCATAAATAAGACATTATTAATTTGTCAGCCCGTAATATAAATATAG
This sequence comes from Bacteroides sp. ET336, assembly GCF_024733815.1. Classification (NCBI taxonomy): domain Bacteria; kingdom Pseudomonadati; phylum Bacteroidota; class Bacteroidia; order Bacteroidales; family Bacteroidaceae; genus Bacteroides; species Bacteroides sp. ET336. Next base: position 563,124 of record NZ_JANRHK010000001.1, on the reverse strand, counting down.
AACTATCTATTAGTTTTGCTCCAGAAACTTGCTTGGTGATATACCAAATTGTTTCTTGAACAATATACTGAAATATTTAGAATTCACAAATCCAGTTTCAGCGGCTACATCTGCCACGGGCTTTCCTTGTTTCAATAGTTCTGCCGCTCTCTGAAGACGAATCAGACGTATGAAGTCCTGCGGTGCCTTTCCTGTAAGCGATTTTAAACGGTTGTAGAACAAGGTACGGCTCATAGCCATTTCCTGGCACAATTGGTTAATACTAAATTCTTCATCATCCATATTATCCATGACGAGTTGTGTTGCATGCTTGATAAAATTCAAATCATCCTCTGATACCGGTACAGCATCATTCTGAACATTGCCACCGTCTGTTTGCCTTATTTCGTCCTTACTGTTCAAAGTATCAATGGCAACAGTTTCATTTTTCTCTATTTGTGCCACCACATTTTTCAGAACATATTCACGAAGATGATTTCTGGTTTCGAGAATACTATGAACCTTCAATCTTAAAATTTCTGCACTGAAAGGTTTAGGAATATAGTCGTCCGCTCCACTTTTCAGACCGTTAACCATGGCGTCATGGGTTACTTTGGCAGTAAGCAATATAAACGGTATGCCGGATGTTTGTGGATTTTCCTTTACTATACGACAAAGCTCGTCACCCTGGATACCAGGCATCATAACATCCGACAGAATAAGATCCGGATATTCTTCTGCCAAACATTCCAAAGCCTTACTTCCATCAGATACATCTATAACCCGATAATCACGTTCAAAAATCTTCTTTAAATAACAGCGTAGTTCATCATTATCCTCAACTATAAGCAATGTATCCAAAGATTCTTTAATATTTTCAGAATCATCACCAATATACTCAGTTCTATTTTCTATAACCGGAGATATCTGTTTATGTATAACATTATCACCAAAAGAAGAATCAATATCAGCATTGCGTAACGTAACATAGAACGTACTGCCCTTGTTTACTTCAGATTTGTATGAAATTTTGCCATGCATCATATTCACCAAACGCTGTACCTGCAACAGCCCGAATCCTGTGCCGGGTTCGTTTGTCTGTCTTGCATTAACAGCACGATAAACATTCTTGAACAGCTGTCTGCCGGCATCAGCCGGAATGCCAATACCTGTGTCTTGAACCTCTATAACTACATTCTTTTTATCAGATAAAAGTGACAGGCTGATTGTCCCATTTGCCAAGGTATATTTGCAAGCATTCGAAATAAGATTGTCAAGCAACATTTCCATCATCTGCTCATCTGCCATTGCAAACACATCATGTTCAGGCAAAGATATCTTTATATGCAATTGTTTCTTATCACAATACGACTGGAAGCTTACACATTCCTTCACTAATAAATCGTTGATATTTATAGGTTTAAGAGTTACATCTTTCTTATTTGTGTCTATTTTCTCAAACTCAAGCAATTGACTTACAAGCGTATGTAGTTTACGTGTATTATTACGCGCTGTTTCCAACAAGTAACTTACATCATCCGAAAGGTCTTTTTCCTTACTAAGATCTTCCAAAGGAGCCATAATAAGTGTTACAGGAGTCCGTATATCGTGTGCTGTCTCTACAAAGAACTTTATTTTGTCCTCATTATGCCTTTTCTGAAGCTGATTACTCTTATATCTAAGTATGAAATAAAATATACCGAGAACTAAAGACAAATATATTATCCATGCATACCATGAATTCCACCACGGCTGATTGATGTTTATTGAAAGTGAATCTTCTGAAATGATTTCTCCGTTACTTTTTCTTAAACTTCTGACTTTCAAGGTATACATTCCCGGAGAAACATTAGTATATCTGACAGTTCCATTCGAATACACCGCACTCCATGATTTTTCATACCCTTCAAGAATATACTGATAAGCTATATCATGCTGAAAACGATAATTTATTGACTCAAAAGTAACAGAAAATGAATTATAACTGTAATCAAGATCAACCTTCTTATCCATGAGCATTGCATAAATGGACGGACGCATCTGTATTTCCTTCTCGGGAGAAATATACTCCAATTTTAAATCTGTTATCCTGACAGGTGCGTCGTATTCCTCAACAGCCATCGCATCAGGAGTTATAAAAATAGCCCCATAAGTACTTCCATAAGCAAACCTACCATCAGAAAGTTTGATACATGCCGATTTGTTATATGTCTTATCTGTATCATGAATATAATTCAGATTTGAAACCTTCAGGGCATTTACAACGGCAAGACCTTTACCTGTGCTTGCCCAAATACGCCCTTTATTATCACGTTGCAAGCTATATATGTCGTCCGATAGCAAACCTTCTTTAGTGGTAATAGTCTTTACATCACCTGAATTCATATCATACAGATTCAGTCCACCTCCTTCCGTGCCAAGCCATACAGTACCGTCACCATTAAACAACATTGAAATGATATAAGCACTGACATTCTTATCATTGAACTCACTGGTTGTGGCATAACGTCTGAACTGAGATGTATATTTTTCTACAATACAAAAACCATTTACTGTAGCAACGGCCATTCTCAAAGAATCAACTTCTTCCATGGAATGAACCCAGTTTATATCAAACTCATTTTTACGTTTTCCTTGTTTGTCGGCTATAATTAAATTTCCGTCAAGTCCCCCAATCCAAAGATCTCCGTCCTTGTCCTCCTTCACTGAGAAAATATAATTTGTAGTAAGTCCTCCCGGCTTTTGAGTATGATGTCTTATCACACGCCCGTCTTTATCTATCAGGTACAAACCGTCACCATAAGTTCCAGCCCAGATATTTCCATCACCAGAACTACATAAATCTACTATTACAATAGATTTTAATATATGTTTCCAACGATGATCTGACTTATTCCTAATACTTATACCATCATCCGTGGCAAACCACAAATCATGATTTATATTCTCCTCTATATCATTCACATTATTATTTACCAACGACTGCGGATTTCCCCGTTCATGTGTCATTATATTGATAGGATACTTCAAAGAAATAGCCACAGACACTCCACCAGTGTAACTGCCTATCCATATATTATCCTGAAAGTCTTTGGTTACGGCATAGATTCCATTGCCACGTAAAAAGAACTCCCCACTATCCTCTGTATTTACAAACAACTTTGTATCTGAGGTATGTTTGTCCACAAAATATACTCCGCCACCGTCTATTCCAACAAGTATTCTGTTATTGTCATAAGGAGTAATGGCGCGAATAGGATTTAAAAAAGACAGATGTTGACCTTTTATACGATGCAATGAATAATTTCCGAGATCCAGAGTCCACAATCCGCTGTTGAACGTACCAATCCACAACTTATTTTCAGACTTATCGAAATAAAGAGTTTGTACATTTTTATCTTCAACAAGTTGATTTGAAACAGAATCTTCCCTACATGATAAACGAAAAACTCCATTCGATGTACCAACAAATAAAGAATCACACAAACATGCTATGTCATTTATATAATTGTCTTCTAAAACGCAACATAAAGCACCATCTGACTTTTTCGAATATAATCCTCTACTCAATCCAAACCAAAGCGTTCCATTTTCATCAGAAAATATTTTATTAAGAATAATTTCCCCCTCAATATACTCACCCAAAAACAAATATAATTCAAAGCTGTCCGTATTCGGTTGATATTTATATATTCTCCCGGTATGATCGTATGCCAAAAGTCCCAGTTTATTATCAAAATTAAGCCTGATTATTCTCCCTGCCAAATCACCATAATAGTAATTAGCAGATAATGAATAATTTTTTACTGTACGACCATTATATCTGTCCACTCCAGTTCTGGTTGAAATCCACATCACATTGTCATTATCCTCAACTATCGAGAATACTCTTTCGCTACTCAATCCATCAGTGCGCCCGATGTGACGAACACTAAACATACCGTCAAACGATTCGGCATATAAAGCATAAACAGACAACACAAAAGATATGACTAATAAGATATATTTTAAATTTATCTTCATATATTAAATCAACGGACACTTACATCCTTAAATTTCACAAAGGCTAATATGATACAAATATAGCGAAAATATATCAAATACTATATTTAGTTAACCTATTTCTAACATTATCTGAGAAAGCATCAAATGCTACAGACAGTTACAGGCCAATAATATTACCTAATTTAAAGACATACAGACTACATTAATATTGTTTAAACCGTATTATATATTCCAATATACACAATTGCGCCTGATGAATACAGGTGAACTTAGTTCACTTTATTTTCATCAGGCGCCAAACAAATATCAATAAAATAAAAATACTGGCATCATTCCAACTTATGTATAATCAGTCCCGAACGAAGCTTAGGCTCGAACCATGTAGTCTTCGGCGGCATGATGTTTCCCGTATCGGCAATATCCATCAACTGTTTCATCGATACCGGATAAAGGGCAAGCGCCATTGCCATTTCACCACTGTCAACTCTTTTCTTCAGTTCGCCCAAACCACGGATACCTCCAACGAAGTCTATACGCTTGTCCGAACGCAAATCCTTTATACCAAGTATCTCGTCAAGAATCAGGTTTGAAGAAATAGTCACATCAAGCACTCCTATAGGGTCATTGTCATCGTATGTTCCCGGTTTAGCTGTAAGACTATACCATTTTCCTGCAAGATACAAAGAGAAATTATGAAGTGATGAAGGCTTATAGATGCTTTCACCCTTTTCCTCAACTATAAAGTCTTTCTCCAATGCTTTCAGGAATTGTTCGGCTGTCAGACCATTCAAATCCTTTACCACACGGTTATAGTCGATAATAGTCAACTGCGATGCAGGGAAACATACAGCCATGAAGTAATTATACTCTTCATCGCCCTTGTGATTTGGATTTTGGGCTGCTTTTTCGGCACCTACCAATGCTGCTGCGGCACTTCTGTGATGACCGTCGGCTATATACAGAGCCGGCATATCAGCAAACAAAGCAGTAATCCTGTCTATATCGTCCTTTTCATCAATAACCCATAATGTATGACCGAATCCGTCGCCCGGAGCTATGAAGTCATATTCCGGCTCGCGTGCAGTATATTTAGCAACGATGGCATCAAGTTCGGCATGATCGGGATATGCAAAGAATACAGGCTCGATGTTCGCATTGTTCACACGGACATGCTTCATACGGTCCTCTTCCTTGTCGCGGCGTGTAAGCTCATGCTTCTTTATTACGCCATTCATATAGTCAGGCACGTATGCGCCCACAACAAGACCATACTGAGTCTTTCCGTTCATGGTCTGTGCATATACATAATAGTTTTCTTTATCGTCCTGCACCAGCCATCCCTTTTCCTGGAACATCTTGAAATTCTCAACGGCTTTGTCATATACAGCTGAATCATGCTCGTCAGTTCCAACCGGGAAATCTATTTCCGGCTTGATGATATGGTATAATGACTTTTCATTACCCTTAGCCTCTTCACGCGCCTCTTCTGAATTCAATACATCGTATGGTCGGGAAGCCACTTCCTCTACCATTGATTTAGGTGGGCGTACGCCCTTGAAAGGTTTAATTACAGCCATAGGCAATGATTTTTATTTGTTTACACGGAATTTCTCGCAACCATCCTTGAAGTATGCCACAATCTGTTTTGCAGCAGCAATACCTGCATTGATATTAGCCTCAGCAGTCTGGGCACCCATTTTTTTAGGAGTAGAGAAATATCTGCCGGCACATTTAGCGGCAAACTCTTCATTCTTTTCTGGCATAATGTCTGTTACATACTTCAAGTCCTGACGTTCTTCCATCAGTTTCAGAAGTCCTTCTTCGTCGATAACTTCTTTTCTTGCAGTATTGACAAGCAAACCGTTCTTTGGCATCAGGTTCACCAAGTCATAATTGATAGATTTGCGTGTTTCAGGAGTAGCAGGAATATGAAGTGAAATGACATCACAATTCTTGTAAAGCTCATCTGCAGAATCTACAGGAGTGACACCGTCAGCCTTGATAGCTTCCTTAGGACAGAAAGCATCGTAAGCATAAATATCCATGCCGATGCCTTTGGCGATACGGGCTACATTACGTCCCACATTACCGTATGCATGAATACCAAGTTTCTTGCCCATAAGTTCTGTACCCGCCTTACCGTTATAGAAATTGCGGACAGCCATAATCATCATACCGAAAGCAAGTTCCGCCACAGCGTTTGAGTTCTGTCCCGGAGTGTTCATCACACATACATCGTGAGCAGTAGCCTCAGCCAAATCAACATTATCGTATCCGGCACCTGCACGGACTACAATCTTCAGTTCTTTGGCAGCGTCAAGCACTTCCTTATCCACAATATCGCTTCGAATAATAATGGCGTTTACATCTTTTACTGCATCAAGCAATTGAGCTTTCTCTGTATATTTCTCAAGCAACACGAGTTCATAACCAGCTGCTTCTATTTCCTTACGAATACCATCCACAGCAACCTTGGCGAATGGTTTTTCTGTTGCAATCAAGACTTTCATGTGTAGTAAAATTTAAGTGATATAAAGATAAAAAGGACGTGAAAAGAGAAGTCTCCGTCACGTCCCTATTTGATAATTAATACGGATTAATGCAATTTTTCAAATTCCTGCATGCACTCGATAAGAGCCTTAACGCTTTCCAATGGCATAGCATTATAGCATGATGCACGGAATCCGCCTACTGAACGGTGACCTTTGATACCCACCATACCACGTTCGGTAGCAAACTTCAGGAAGTCGGCTTCCAAATCCTTGTATTCATCAGCCATTACGAAACAGATGTTCATCAGTGAGCGGTCTTCTTTCACAGTCACTGTACCGCGGAACAGTTTGTTGCGGTCAATTTCAGCATAAAGCAACTCAGCACGTTCCTTAGCTCTGCGCTGCATTTCTTCCACACCACCCTGAGCTTTGATCCATCTCAAAGTCTGCAATGCAGCATAGATAGGCACTACAGGAGGAGTGTTGAACATTGAACCTTTGTCAACGTGTGTCTTATAGTCGAGCATAGTAGGGATATGACGTGTAACCTTGCCAAGCGCATCATCTTTCACAATCACGAAAGTAACACCCGCAGGAGCCAGATTTTTCTGAGCACCGCCATAGATACAGATGTATTTTGAAACGTCGATAGGACGTGAGAAAATATCAGATGACATATCCGCAATCAAAGGAACATTAACTTCAGGGTCTGAATGCAATTCTGTTCCATAGATAGTATTATTAGTGGTAATATGGAAATATTCCGCATCTTCAGGAATAACATAATCCTTAGGAATATATGTATATCCGTCTTTTTCAGATGATGCAACTTCCACAGCTTCGCCAAAAGCTTTTGCTTCTTTCAAAGCTTTCTTAGCCCAAGTACCCGTGTTAAGATAAGCAGCTTTCTTTTCAAGGAAGTTATATGGAACCATACAGAATTCAAGGCTAGCACCGCCACCAAGGAATATCACTGAGTACCCTTCCGGGATATTTAGTATCTCTTTAAACAAAGCCACAGCTTCGTCCACTACCGGCTGAAAGTCTTTTGCGCGATGACTTATTTCCATCAACGAAAGTCCAGAGCCGTTAAAATCCAATATAGCTTGTGCTGTTTTCTCTATTACTTCGCGAGGCAAAATAGAAGGTCCCGCATTAAAATTATGTTTTTTCATTTGGCAGTTGTTTAATTGGTTTTACATATATTTTAATATCTTACGATTGCGAATTTATGTATTTATTTCCACACAACCAAACTTTAATCTAATAAAATTACATCCACAATTGAAATTTTCTTTCATTTTATGATATGAAGCATAATTTTACTATCATTTTGACACACAACAATCATACTGTGGTGTATTTCGTTATAATAACCATAGCAAATTGAGATAATGACCCGTTGTTCTGTATATGCACTGACACAAAGTTATCATTTTGCCAGTTCTATCAAAGTTTTCACCCCCTTAATCTTTTCATTTTGTATCAACTTTAACGTTTGTTGGCTCTTTTTCCTCGATATAGCCACAAAAGCATAATGATCCTTAACGTCAACTTTTCCTACATCGTCTTTATTAAGCCCACCTTTCTTGAAGAGGAAGCCTACTATATCTATCTTGTTTATCTTGTCTTTTTTACCCTTACCTATATATAATGTGACGAACTCCGGTTTCGAAGGTTTGGGTGTTATCTCCGGCAAAGTGAACACATCAATCTCGGCAGGAAGATAATCAGGCACTTTCTCTTCGGAATGCATAATAATATATGCACTACCTTCGGCATCCCATCTTGCAGTACGTCCGTTTCGGTGTATAAACCCATCTTCAGCTATAGGCAGATGATAGTGGACTACATTCTTTATGCCAGAGATATCAAGTCCGCGTGCAGCAAGGTCAGTAGAAATAAAGATATTGCAACTGCCGTTTCTGAACTTATAAAGCGCTCTCTCACGGTCGTCCTGATCCATTCCTCCATGAAAAGTTTCACTATAAACCTTCATTGAATGCAGATACCTGCCTACCCTGTCAACACTCTCGCGATGATTGCAGAACACTAGTGTCTGCTCCGAACCAAGACTACAAACCAGCTTATACAATGTCTCAAGTTTATCCTTTACCGGCGATTCCACCTTATATAAATGAAGTCTGTCCGACAATTGCTCATCAGCGTTCAGGAAATTCAGCCTTACACTCTTGTTTACTCCAGTAAAGCGCGGTATTTCTTCAGCATCCGTAGCGGAAAGAAGGAACCTCCTGCGCAAATTAGGCAACTTGCCTATCACATCGGCCATTTCCTCCTGAAATCCGAATTCCAGACACTTGTCGAACTCATCAATAACAAGTACACGCACTGTAGATGCATCTATATTACCTTTTCCAAGATGGTCGTTCATACGTCCCGGAGTACCGATAATCACCGACGGACGGATACCTTTCATTGTGCGGTGTTCGTCCATGGCAGGACGTCCGCCATAGCAACTCATTACCTGGAAGTCAGTACCCATCCCCTTGAAGACCTGTTCTATCTGCAATGCCAACTCGCGTGACGGAACAAGCACTACAGCCTGCACTCCCTCGGCATCCTTCTTCAGTGACTGCACAAGTGGAATAAGATAAGCCAGGGTTTTGCCGGAACCAGTAGGCGAAAGCAGTACTATGTCGTTTCCTTCTTTATAAGCATCTACAGCTGCCTGCTGCATAGCGTTCAACTCTTCTATTTTCAGATTCTTCAGTATTGTACGGATATCCATATATTTTTATTTGACTATATTTAAACCATTATATGCAAAAATACAATAAATAAGTGAGATTTCTACACAAATCACATTTCATATAATGAATAAACCTGCAATGATAAGTTATGTTATACCAATATTGATGTTACATAACTTACCATAGCAGGTTATAATATTAATCTGAAAAACAAGATTTTACCTGAACATTACCCTACTCTTTAATTTACCGCGCGTTACGCTATCTATATCCAAATAATGTAGTATCATTGTTCCACCGCCATTTTCTCCAGGAATAAATTTATATTCTGCTTTCGTCTCCAACTTCCAATCAACACCGATTGCTGATCCGGAAAACTCTCTAGTATAAGCATAAAGTTCATTGGAAGTCAACACAGTTTTTTCCTGAAAATATATATCATCATATTCAAGGTAAATATCAGAAATCAACTCTCCAGCTGGGAAGTTTCCTCCATCTGGATTATATGAATACATCATACCTTGAGAATAATAAAAATTATCCTTCACCTTAATAAAGCTAAAATTCCACCAATCATCCATATAGGTTCTAAGCTTATTATACGGTTCTTCGATTACGGTTGTATCATAACCTTCAACCAAAAGACAAGAAGCCATAGCCATGGCAAGTTCTGACTTTTGTTTTAATTCAAAATAGTTATCAAAAGTTATAGTCGTATTTGTTACTTCACCCGCAACATCAAGAAATGATTTTGTTGTTTCAATACCATCAACTACTTTAAGTATCAGTTTTGTTGAGACATTAGATTCTGAAATAGATGTTGCTGTAATTTCCAATTCATCACCAACTGCAAGATTTGGCTTAAGTTTGAAATCTATTTGACCTTCGTATTCATTAATTATTCCATCAGCAGTCCACTCTATTAATTTGGAAGCATCGTAAGATAATTTCACTTTATTTATTTCTTCATCAACATAGTTTCCATAAACATCATAAACATTAAACGATATTCCCCAATGATATCCTCCATTTCCATTTATCAGAATATATCTCTTACCATCCTGCAAAAATTCATATTCTCCTGATTTAACCTCGTAAGGTTTTCCTTCATTTGGCAAAACCGGGAACAAAGCCTTTATAGCTTCATCTAATAAATCATAAGCCTTTTTCATATCTTCCTGTGTAGAGTTTGCATCTTCAATTATCACGTTAGCAAACTCAATGTATTTTTCCAACCTTTCGAAAGACGTTTCGGAATAATCTTCCTTATTCAAACCGTTTGCCTTGTTTATCAAATCCTCCAGTTGTTTCTTTACCGTATCATCAACTTCTGATTTCCACTTGGCATAAAGAGTCATATCACTTGTTATAACCATTGATTCATCAAACGGATTAGTGAAAGCCTCATCGGTAAACCATCCGTCAAATACAAATCCGTCTTTTACAGGAGTTGGCAAACCGGTAATCGTATTTCCTTTCTCAACACTCACAGGCTCTATATCATCACCTCCATTTGTATCGAAAGAAATCATACAAGTTTCTATTTCCGCCAACCATTTTGCGTACAAAGTAATATCCGAATCCACAACATCCCCGTCAAAGACCCATTCACTTTCGAAATTCTCGCTCTTGAACCATCCCAAGAAAACGACACCATCCTTAGTCGGATTTTCTGGTTTAACGGCATGTTCTCCGGCTTTTACCTTTTGCTCCTTAACCTCACTTCCGCCCATGGAATTAAATGTCACAGTAAAATAACGCTCCTCATTTTCTGTAGCGTCGTCTGCACAAGACACAAAACAAAACAACCCAATCATAATGGGCACAATCAATTTCATTAAATTTCCCATACGTAATTCTATTAAAAACGAACTATAAATATTATAAAATATGTGATAACTTATATTATCACCGCCCACAAAGTTAACAACAAAAAAAAAACATGAAATTTTATTACTAAAAATTTGACATTAAATTATTTTTTGGACAGATTTGCATACGATTATACCATAGAACTTATATTATTTTACAATAATCAAAATACAAATCTTACTTTTCATAAATTGGAAAAAAAATTATACAATGAAATCAGGCAATACAATATAACAGAACATAGAATATCTTTAATTGTCCACATATGTAAGTCATTATACTCACATATATAATTTAATCAACTGACAAATGTAAACATATTAACATACATATGTAATCTAACTATAACATCTAAATATTAAAAAAATGGGAAATATTGAATTTGATTTTTTCGCCAACCCTTCAAAGGCAAACAATATGGATATAACAGAAAGTTACCATATAAGAATTAACAATTCACAAATTATTGATTTGAAAGAACTTGTAAGGCGAATACACCTTTCTTGTTCTATGACCCCTTCAGATGTCCATGGAGTATTAATTGCACTAAAAGATGAAATCACAAACGCTCTTGCTCAGGGAAACAAAGTCAATATTGACGGTCTATGCCGTTTCCGACTCATTTTAGGTTCAAAAAAAAACAGCAAATGTAATGGAAGAGAAGAAGGAAAAGATATTGGCTTCAAGAGAATCAAAATATCACCATGTAAAGAACTAAACGAAGAAACAAAAAAGAAACTAATGCCAATTACCAGAACACGTGGAAAACACTCCTCTGACATTTCGGATTATAATGTAATAAATATACTTTTAGAATATCTCAAAATAAACAAAACTATAACAAGAAAACAGTTTGAAGGACTTTTCAATATAACAAGATATAAAGCAAGCAGATTAATAAAAACTTTAGTCGAAAAAAAAGTAATAAAAAATATAGGATACAAATCACATCCTGTTTACACATTGAATGATTAGACAAAAATTTGCCATATCCATAAAAATAACGAAATTTGCACAATACATTTATAATCATTATGGCAGATAATTATATAGAAAACAAATACGAGCAATATCAGGCAAGAAAGGCTGCATGGCAAAAATCGGGAATGAAAAAGAAAAAGACATCCACAGCACATACATCTGCAGTTGGCTCAGGCATGCAGAAAACATACATGCAAAGCCATGTCAAACGTGTGGCGGCGGTACACGACCTGTCCGGAGCCGGCAGAGTATCGCTCATGGCTGTAATACCTATTCTTTCATCCATGGGGATACAGGTGTGTCCCTTGCCTACGGCAGTACTATCGGCACATACACAATATCCGCACTATTCGTTCCTTGACCTGACCGAGGAGATGAAACGAATAATAGAGAGCTGGGAAAAGCTTGATATGAAGTTCGATACATTCTACACAGGTTATCTTGGCTCGCCCCAACAGGTACAGATAGTAGAAAATTTCATATCAAAGTTCCGCCGTCCGCAAGATATGGTGGTGGTGGATCCAGTGCTTGGCGACAACGGCAATCTCTACAAAGGAATCACAGAAGACATGGTAACAGAAATGAAAAAACTCATAAAATATGCCGATGTGATTACCCCAAACATGACTGAGGTCTTCAAACTCCTGGATATAGAATACAAAAGCGAGGTCAGTGTACAGGAGATGAAATCATATCTCAAACAACTCTCTGACGCAGGACCGGACATTGTGATAGCAACAAGTGTACCTGTGCCTGAAAACGCCCATATGACTTCAGTTTTTGCATATAACCGTCACGGAAACAGATACTGGAAAGTGACATGCCCTTATCTGCCAGCACACTATCCAGGTACGGGAGATACATTTACAAGCGTAATAACCGGTTCGCTTATGCAAGGTGACAGCCTGCCGATAGCATTAGACAGAGCCACACAATTCATCCTTCAGGGAATACGTGCTACCTTCGGTTATGAATACAACAACCTTGACGGTATAATGCTTGAGAAGGTACTCCACAATCTTGATATGCCGATACAAATAAGCAGTTACGAGGTTTTGGAATGACAATAATATAAAAGCGGTCAGTTGCTTCTGACCGCTTTTATATTATGTTATATTCACAAATAACCTTATCCTTCTCAACCGAAAAAGATAATTATACAATCAATAATTCTTTCAATGAATTTATCGATCTTTCGCCATATGCCTTTCCAGTATATATGTTTCATAATACCTATAAGAAATAAAGCTAAATACAAAGTTAAATAATAGAACTGTCAATAAAAAACTTTTTGTTTTGATTTTTAGGCCTTAAAAAGAGATCGATTATTTAAGTTTCTCTCCCTTAAAATACACATCGAAAGCATCCTCGGCATAGAATCCCCTCGTAACCTTGAATGATGAAGTTGAAGCTCCATTTATCCTGCGACCTTCCCAATATGCATTGAAAGCATCCTTGGCATAACCATTTCCAAGACAGACGAAGGAAGAAGTTGACGCTCCAGAAATTTTCTTTCCCATCCAATATACGTTGAATGCATCCTTTGCATATTCCTCTTTCAGGATAACAAAACTGTTGCTTGCTGCTCCCGAAATCTTCTCTCCATTATAAGATACATCAAAGGTTGATACATAATATCCCGGTCTGTCACAATGATGATGCCCTCCATCTGGACGACCATGCGACGGACGATTATCGGCAGAAAATCTTCTGTCAACCCTAAAAAAGGAAGGATCTACATACTCTAATATTGTTCCATATCTGTAAACATGATTTCTGTCCTTACCATAACCGTAACCTAAATCACAAAAGGAATGAGAATCTGCTCCATGAATGATCTTACCGTCATAATAAACCTGACCGTTTCTCTTTGAATACGAATAATATTGTGCAAACGCCAGAGAAGGCACAAACAATAATAGAATTACAAATAGTTTCGAAAGTCTGCTTGTCATAATATCTCAATTTATGAGTTAAAACACCTGTTTTCACAAATGTAATAATATTTACCGGATTACATCAATATTGCATCCTTTTTTATTAAGACCAAGACATTTAGAAAAAATACCATTACTGTTTGCAAAATTATTTTTCAAATATCGGAAAGACATTTTTTATATCCATTTCCACCTCACCAAAGCTAATCATGGCATTAAAGAGGCGGATTTTTTCATACTTGTGCAGACTGTCTGCCATAACAATGTCCTCCTCTATAATTCCTTCCGCCAGAAGTCTCGCCCTGCGTGTACCTTTCAACAATGGAAATTTAGGGGTAAACCATTTTCCTTCTTTATATAAAGAGATATTTGCTATTGAGGTATCTGTCAGCATACCGGAGCGAACAATCACTACATCGTCCGCATTGCCACGTAAGGCAAAGTTTCGGTCCAGCACCGAACGGTCGGCATATTTGAATGAATACTCTGCCGTATCGTCGTTTACCAGTTGCAGAGATTTCACTTCACGAATACTGTACGGGAAATATTCGACCTTCTCTACCGCTGAAGTATATTCCACACGGCAACGGGTTCTTCCTTTACAGCCTTCAGCAGTAATGAAGTCCTCCAAAGAAACAGGCATGACAGAACTGCCATAATGCACACGGATTGTATTGTTCATCCTCTCATTATGGGCCGACAGATTCTCTATCACTCCGTCGTTTATACATATTGTCTCAATAAAACGGCACATATATTTTCTGAATCATTTCTTCGTATTCGCTTTCCATATCACTTTTGAAGGTTATACCTCCACCGCTTTTAAACACCAAAGAGCCCTCAGGTAGCTGTTCCACAAATCTTATAATAACCGCACTGTCAAGATTTTTTCCGTCGAAAAAGCCTGTTACTCCGGTATAATATCCTCTGTCATATGTCTCTGCCTCACGTATTATCTCAACCGTTTTCTTCTTCGGTGCTCCTGTCACTGACCCTGCAGGCAAGAGTCTGAAAAACATATCTCCCAGTTTATCGCAGAAATCCTCCGGCAGTCTCCCTCGTATTTCGGAGCTTACCTGAAGCAAAGTACCGTTTTTCGTCTGAACCTCATCTATATATCTGTATTTGGTGACAGTCACTTCGGATGCTATCTGGCTCAAATCGTTTCTTATCAAATCCACGATTGTTGCATGCTCGGCCGACTCTTTCTCATCGTTCAATATCACGGAAGCCGCATCAGGATATGACGCATCTATTGTTCCTTTCATCGGGTAAGAATAAATCATACCGTCCGTAATCCTCACAAAAATTTCCGGCGAGAACATTACAAAACGACCTTTCATCATGAGCCTGTACTTTGCACGCGAATGAACGAATATATCCCTGAGTGTAAGATCGGTTTCAACCGGTGTTGCACAAGTAAGGTTTGTAAGGAATGAATTTCCTGCATACAGATTTTTATAGACAATGTCGAACGAACTGGAATACTCCTCCATAGTCTGCGGATGAGGCTCCCATACAAAGGTTTCTTTCATCGAATATGGAGTTTCATTATAATTTCCACCGGACGGAAAGCTGAACAGTATTTCATCGTCAGGCAGATTGTCAGGTTCTTCGACAATGCAGTTTTCCTCATCAAAGTCTATCAGAAAGAAGAACGGAATACCCCTTCTGCCATAATAGTTCATTCTCTTTATGGCATCCTGGCGCGACAGGAAGTTTAGTCTTGACATTTGTTTTTGCGTGATTTAAAAGAAAGAATATAAAGTGTGATACAAGTGGCTAGTACCCCCATAAAAAGTTTCAGCCACCAAGTATCAAAAATGAAAACAATACAGTGTACAGCCGTAATCCACAGTGTTCCTACGGATATAACCTTGATTCGCAAAGGAATTGATTTGTCCTCACGAAAGCTCTTTATATAAGGTCCCAGCTGCGGATGTTCTGTCAGCCATTTATAGGCACGCGGCGAACTGCGGAAAAACAATGCGGCCGCCAGCAAAAGAAAAGGTGTTGTGGGCAATACAGGAAGAAATATTCCTATAATGCCCAGCAACACCGAAACAAAGCCTATGACACTGTATATGTATTTCATATTGCAAAAATAGTATGATTGGTACTGAAATACAAATACGAACCTGATTTTAGTTTATCATAACACATTTTTTTCTCATCTTGCGGTCGCAATAGCGCTTGCACTGCCCGCAGATGTCATACCCGAGCATGGCCCCCAAAATGAAATCCTCTTCCGGAGTGAGCTGGTTAAGCGGACGGGTGACTATCATCCGTATGGCATTGATACATTCGTCCTTGCCGAAGAACAAGTTGATGCGTTCATCGTCAACTGTCTGTATGACGAACTTTATACGCTGTTTCTTCAGACGATTCACGGCAAACTCCTGATTCTTCCTGTTCATGGTGTAAAGCACCATCTGTCGAACTCCTTTCTTGAACTCATACACATGGTTCAGAAACACCTTCATATCAGTAGGATTTACATTTTGCATCATCATAGGCAATAGGTTTTATGTATAAATATTATTACAATAATGTCTTGATATGTTCAGTCCATGCAGTTACTCTCTCATCAGTCTTACCGCTCTCGTTCATCTCGTCTATGGCAAGACCTACAAACATACCGTCAACTACTGCTACAGACGAAGAGTAAGTATAGTCAGCATCAGAAACTCCATTGATAAACTCACATCCGGTACCTTTCAAATCTTCATAGATGATTCCCATACCATCGCAGAACGTATCGGCATACGATTCAGAGTCTCCACAGCCAAACAGTCCGACAAGTTTGCCACTGAGGTCAAGCCCTTTCAACAGCTTCACACCGTCGTACCAGTCGTCCTGCAACTCGCCGTCGCCCCATGTAGATGTACCCAGCAGAAGAACATCGTATGAGTTTACCATATCCGCAGTCATCTTGCTCACATCGTGTACATCGGCCGATGAAACGCCCAATTTACCTGCAATCATTCCTGCTACCGATTCTGTAGTTCCAGTAGTGGAACCATAAAAAATTCCAATCTTTTTCATTTCCTTACATTTAATTGATTTGACATTGCAAAATAAGTGCAAACAAAGTGTTTCTGAAATACCTAAAAATAATGATTTTAATGTCGGCAGAAACAGGTTTCTTACCTAACCTTTGGTAGTTTTATAACTAATTCCATATCTTTGAAGAAAAATATATATGTTATGAACACTCATCACCACCACAATCATCATCATCACCATCATCATGAAATATCTGCTTCGATGAGCAAGATTTTCATTTTCTGCATTGCGCTAAATCTTTTATTCGTAGGGATTGAAACTGTTGTAGGATTACTATACAATTCTGTCGGACTGTTGTCGGATGCCGGACATAATCTTAGCGATGTTTTCAGCCTAGTACTTGTGCTTGTCGCGTTCAGAATGAGCAAGGCTGTATCAACCCCACAGTTTACGTACGGGTATAAAAAAGCCACTATACTTATTTCTCTGATTAATGCCCTGATACTGCTTGTTGCCGTAGGTGCCATCATAATAGAGAGTATATATAAACTGAAGAATCCTCAGCCTATATCAGGCACAGCCATAAGCTGGACTGCCGGAGTTGGAATTCTGATAAACGGACTGACCACATGGCTGCTGATGGGTGGAAGCAAGCAGGACATAAACGTAAAAGGCGCATACCTTCACATGCTTATGGATACACTTGTGTCAGTTGGTGTTGTAGTATCGGGAATCATAATAAGTTACACGGAATGGGTATGGATAGACCCGATAATCGGTATCGTATTGGCAATAATAATCATGTTCTCCACCTACAATCTGCTCAAAGAGAGTCTGCTAATGACTCTTGATGCCGTTCCATCATCCGTTGACAAAGAGCACATCATCGAAGACTTACGCAATTATAACAAGATAGAAAGCTGGCATCATCTTCATATCTGGGCTATCAGCACCACTGATTTTGCGGCTACCATTCACATCGTTATAAAAGACCTTAATGACATGGAAAACGTCAAGACTGAAGTAAGAGAAATTTTCCATAAATCAGGAGTGCATCATTGCACAATCGAGACAGAAACAGCAGGAACGGAATGTCAGGCATACTCATGTAAATAATTCATAACGTGTTCAGTGAACATCCAGTGACCGTTCACTGAACATATACTAAACCGAAGCTTAATCTTTTAAATATAGTTAAATCAACCAACCTTTCCATAGTAGTATGACATATATTTATAGTCTTCCTTAAAATATAAACGCACGAATAAACACATTATGGCTATAAATACCGAAACTTTTAAGGACAATTTTCGTATGTACTACCGTCCGCTATGCCTTTTCGCATTGCATTATCTCCACGATATAGACAATGCGGAAGACACAGTACAGGACTGTTTTGCCGAACTCTGGGAACGGAAAGACTCAGGAATGGAGATTTCTAATATAAAATCATATCTGTATTCTATGGTAAGGAACCGCTGTATAGATATCGTAAAGAAAGACTCACTGATAGACAAAAATGTACAGCCGTCCGATCTTGAAGGCATCATCTCCGAAGAGGAATGCGAGGAACGTTCATACGACGAAGCCCGACTATGGACTGCTATAGACTCACTGCCGGAAAAATGCAGGGAAGTGTTCCTGCTTGCAAAACGCGACGGAATGAAGTATGAGGAAATAGCCGTCAGGATGAACATCTCCGTGAACACGGTAAAAAATCAGATGAACAAGGCTCTTAAAAACATCAAAGAAGGTATCCGCAAAGTATATATGTTCTTTTTCGGATAATTTTTTTCATTTCGGCATAGTAGTTTTTTCAATACTTTGCGTCTTATCTAAAAACAAAGTACAATCATGAAAGATAAAGAAGAAAAAAACTTGCAGTTTGTCCTCAGATATTACAGACACGGGAAACTGGACACGGCCAAGGCCCTGAACAAAATCACAGGCCACAGACAGCAGAATAATCTGCACAGATTATGGATATACTCGTCTGGAGTAGCTGCCGCAATACTGATATGTATAGTAAGTTATACACTGTTAAGCCGAAGTGACAACAACATGATATCAGTCACTGCGGATGCAGGAATCACCAGACATTTCTTGCCGGATAGTACACTTGCCATACTCTCCAAAGGTTCCACATTGGAATACGACTCCGATAATTATGGAAAGAAATCACGCGAGGTAAATATATCAGGAAAAGTCTTTTTCTCTGTCCGCAGAAACGAGCAGTCACCATTCACGGCCACAGCAATGTATGCACAGGTCAAAGTCCTGGGAACTGAATTTGAAATTGACGAACGTATGCAGGACACTGTCACAAACGTGTATGTAAAATCCGGGAAAGTAATGTTTAAGGGCAAGAACAGTTCCAAAGGAATTATCCTCACAAAGGATATGAGCGGAACACTGAAGCACGGAAACGAAATACCAGAAATAACAAACGCCGCCTTCCCTAACCCGTCAGCATGGGCTACAGGAAAGTTTGTTTACAAAAATACTCCTATAGATGCCGTAATGAAGGAACTCTCGATTTATTACGGAACAAGCCTTTATGCGTCCGAACATTTCAAGACCATTACAGCCGAGTTCAGAACGGACAGCTTAGATGAAATTATCTCACTGATAGAAAAGACACTGGACATCAAAATAACTAAGAAAGACTGAACATGAACAGAATTATATCAATAATCCTTCTGTTTTCTACAATATGCGTTTCATCAATAAATGCACAAGGCAGAGTCACTGTAGAAGACATGATGGAGCAGGTGAAGAGTATATACCCTGTAAGCTTTGTTTACGACTCGTCAATAAAGCTGAACATACCGTATTCAGGCAAGAAACCAAATATGGTAAGCCTTGAAAACAGCCTTGAAACAATATTCAGCAATACCGGCATCAAATGGGAGATAGACGGTGACTACGTGATACTGAAAAGACTGTCGTCATATACATTGAGCGGATATATCTATCAGGAGAACGGCGAAACAGTGATAAACGCCACAGTCTGGGACATCACCTCCAATACAGGCACACTGACAAACGAACATGGTTTCTACAGTCTTACACTCAACGAAGGTAAACATAAAATCCGTTTCTCGCATATCAGCTGCGGTGAGCAAACGGAAGATATTACACTAAAAGGAAACAAATCGCAGAACATATACCTGAAAGCTGATTACCGCATAAATGAGGTGGTGGTTACTGCCGACCTAAACTCCCCTATCTACACTACGCAGACCGGAAAAGTTTCGCTTACGGCAAAGGACTTTGTAAGCGGAAACAACTTCATGAGCTCGCCTGATGTAGTGAAGAAGCTTCAAAGTCTGTCGGGAGTAGCCAGCGGTACGGAGCTAATCTCCGGACTTTATGTACACGGCGGAGGAAACGACGAGAACCTTTTCCTGCTCGACGGTACACCACTATATCAGGTGAATCATGCCGGAGGACTGTTCTCTGCATTCAATACTGACATTGTAAAGAACATCGACTTCTACAAGAGCGGCTTCCCAGCCCGTTACGGCGGACGACTGTCATCAGTAGTGGATGTCCGCACAAACGACGGAAACATGAAAGAGTATCACGGAAGTTTCACGCTCGGACTTCTTGAAGGCAGAATACAGTTTGAAGGACCGATAGTAAAAGACCGCACCTCCTTCAATGTGGCTATGCGACGCACATGGATAGATTTACTCACAGCCCCCTCATTAGCCATAATGAATACAAGCAGAAGGGACAAGATAAATACAAGATATGCCTTCCACGACATCAATGCAAAAGTTACTCACATATTTTCTGAAAAGAGTCGTGCGGATATCAGCCTGTATTCCGGTAATGATCTTCTAAAAGTGAACAACAAGGCATATTCTTATTTTTCGGAACTTTCAAATATAGACAAGTTCAATCTGCAATGGGGAAACTTCACCGCATCAGTCAACTGGAAATATATTTTTTCTCACAAACTGTTTGCAAATTTCACGGGAGTATATACCCACAACCGCTCCAAATTCGATTATCTGAGTGAAGAACGTTTGGGATATATTGAGGGATTGGACGGTGCAATAATAAAAATCCAGAACAACCATTCCACCATAAACGATTTCGGCTACAGGATGGAGTTCGACTATCGTCCCAACACATGGAACCACATCCGTTTCGGTTCAAACTATATGCGCCACATTTTCATGCCGCAGAATTTCTACTCAAAGTACGACAATGCGGCGAACAACGAACTGACAGACAGAATAAAAAGTCAGTACAAGAGTAATGAATTTACCATCTATGCCGAAGATGACATCTCGCTTGGCAGCCGTCTGAAACTGAACGGTGGAATACACTACACCATGTTCGGTATTGCAGGTACGAAATATCACTCTGTAGAGCCACGCGCAGCAATGAACATCAAACTATGCGACAATGCAAGTTTCAAAGTATCATATACGAAGATGAGCCAGTTCATGCACCAACTTTCTGCTACCTACCTGAACCTGCCGACAGACTATTGGGTACCTTCTACTGAAAAAATCACCCCTATGAGGTCGCGACAATACTCAGCAGGAATATACAGCAGACTTCCGTATAACATCAGATTAAGCATAGAAGGTTTCTACAAAACTATGAACAATCTGATAGAATACAATGGCGATAACCAACTCAACCCTTCTGCTGATGACTGGGAAGAGAACGTAAGGACAGGAAAAGGAAAGGCATATGGTGCGGAAGCTGACATCAGTTACAGTAACGGAAAAACATCTGTCGATGCATCCTACACCCTTTCGTGGAGCAAAAGATTCTTCCCGGACTTCCATCAGTCATGGTACCCGGACAAGTTCGACAACCGTCATAAATTCTCTATCAACCTGAGCCACAAGTTCAGCGACAGGATTGACGCATACGCATCATGGAACTTCCATAGTGGAAACCGCATGACAATCCCTACGCAAAAGATAGAAGCACCTGTTATACCACCAGTAACGGAAAACCAGGACCCGAACGAGGGAATGATGGTTTATGAAGCCCCGAACAATATTTCCCTACCGGCCTATCACAGACTGGACTTAGGTATAAACTTCCGCAAGACCACTAAAAGAGGCTTTGAGAGAATATGGAATATCAGTCTGTACAATGCCTATTGCAGGATGAATCCATTGTATGCCACTGTAACACAAAAAGAAGACGGAAGTTTCGTAGGAAAAGCATACGGAGTATTTCCTATAATTCCGTCATTCAGTTACACACTTAAATTTTAAACATACAAGTATTTAATACCTATAAACTCAAGAACTTAAAAACTCAAAAACGTATGAAATTATATATTGCATCACTACTGATTATATTATCATCGTGTACATACGAATTCAACATAGATGATGTGGAGGCTAAAAGAAAACCGGTAATATTCTGTATGCCAAACACACTTGGAGATACTACACTGATACAGGTATCGCAAAGCATGAATGTAAACAATAAAGGTACAAACTCTTCTGCCAAACCGGACATAACATTTAAGTTGAACGGAGTGGAAAAGGAGATAAAATATACTGACAAAGCGACAGACTTGCTCCCTGCAAATTCATATTATGTTCTTGGAAAGCTGAAAGAAGGCGACAAGATAGACATGGAAGCATCATACCCGGATATACCTACTGCAAAATCGAGAACTGTAATACCACAGCCTTTCCCATTGGACAAATGGGATATGATTCTAAAGGACGGTTCATACGGCAGGGAAATACAGTTCCGCATATCATTTACAGATAATGCCGATACAAAAGACTATTACGGTGTAAGAATAATAAGGAAAATCAGTTATCACAATTATTATCCTAATTACAATCTTGGGGCAGACTATGATAAATTATGGGGCATAGAGTTCAATCTTGACGAAGAGCCACTGCTGTCAAAGAAAGTAGGTTTTGACGAGATATTCGATATTTCGAAACTTCATTATCAGGAGATCTATTTGTGGGACGATACCATGCTTAACGGCAAAAGCTACACATTACATCTCGGTACAAATTATAGCGAAGATAGCGTAAATGAATACAACAGCACAGTCAATTTTTTCAAGATCTACCTCTACAGATTTTCGGAAGAAATGTACAAATATCTGAAATCTATAAACGACATAGATAACAATGATTTAGGAGAATACGGCCTTGCCCCTATCCGCAGCCACTACACAAACATAGAAAACGGTATAGGTCTTTTAGGCGGATGCAGTATTTACGAAACCGACTGGATAGAGAACCTGAAAAATGAAGAGAACGAAGAATAATCACTTATTTAAACATAGACTTATGAAAAAAAAATTTTTACTCACTATCGCAATGTCTGCAATAGTATTTGCGACATCACAGGCACAGGAATTCAGATACGGACTTTCCGGCGGCTATAACCTTAACTCTATGATAGCGAACGAATCAAAATCAGGTTTCCATGCCGGACTGAAAGGTGAATATGCTTTCAGGGACGCCCAGAAAGGATTGTACACCGATTTCGGACTGATGATTTCATCATACGGTTGGAAATCCACACCTGCATACGAGAACGGAACCGGAAAAGAATTAGAATGGGACACAACACCTTACTACCTGAACATACCAATTCACCTTGGTTATAAATTCAAGGTCAATGACAATCTAAGCATTTTCGTAAACGCCGGTCCGTACTTCAACATAGGAATGTTCGGCAAGATGAACTGCACAACCACACATCTTGGCAGTAAGATAGAAACACAAGTATCATCAAACAATATATTCAAAGACGGACTCTCACCACGCTTCGACTGGGGAATAGGTTTCCGTGCCGGAGTGGAAATAGCGCGGCACACACAAATAGCCATAGGATATGACTGGGGCATGAAGAATTCTTATATGAACAACCCTGAAACCAAGAACAGAACATTTGTAGTTTCACTGACGTATTATTTCTAATTCTTAATTCAAATGAAACTTTTCATATTCATCGCATTATTTTGTATTTCCGCATGTCTCAGTTCATGCGGAACCACTACTTATAATCCGTATAACAAATCGGTAACTTCGTCATTTCAGTTTTAAGCATCATTTAAATAGTGTTTAGGTAGTACTTTTCCCAAAGTGCTGCCTATTTTATTATAAGCACGTAAGCAACATAACATAGCAACAGCGCCACACCAACGATCACAGCAAACTTCAGTTTCAGACGAAACAACTTGTCGTTATCAGTCCTCTCCTTTTCCACTGTATTTTTCCTTATATGGTCTATACTGTCGGCCGACATGTCCGGAAGTTCACGTCCCTTCCCCACCTCTATGAGACGGTTACGCGTATCATTCATCCGCTCACGGTTTCTGTTTCTCAGCTCACGGTTCTCCTTGTCACGACACATCATGTCGTTTATGCATCCTAAAGTTCCCATACTATAATATTTTGTTCCCCTAAGGTAATAAAACTTGAGAACAAATACAAGCAAAAAACTATACAGTCGGTTTTGATTTAACAAACTTATTGCCAAGCCATTTTCTTACAGGTTCATCATAAAGTTTCAGACATGCGTATGCCAATGCTATACTGCCGAAATAAACCATTGCCGAAACCATCCATGTTTCCTCCAGTGTATAGAGTTTGTTCTCTATAAGCCAAGAGTAGAACACATACATCACAGGATAATGAACGGCATATAGAGGATATGATATGTCGCCCAAAAAACGACAGATAGCTGTTGATTTCTTGTCGGTAGTCTTACCTGACGCACCTATACATACCAGAACAGGAAATACAATTGCAATACATATCATCTCGAACACTCCGTTAAGACATACAGGTGATTTTCCTTCAATATATGGAACACAGAAAATTGCAATCAGTACAACAGTACAAATCCAGAATGCTCCCCTTATGTTGAAACTGCGGAAATTTCTTGAAATAAGCATACCGAGAGTGAAAGGGAATAGCATCCTGAACATACCGCCCCAAAAGTTCAGACCGTCAAGAGTCCATCCTACACCTATCATCCCGTAGCCCACTACATCAAACAATGCGAACCATGAAAGTCCAAGTCCGAGAAGAACAACCAACACTGTCAAAGCCTTATTCCCAAGACGATGAATGAAAAGAGCATAAAGAATATTGCCTATGTATTCGAAAAAGAGTGACCAGCTTGGTCCGTTGAGAGGAAACATCTCCCCATTACCACGAATATCATACCCGGCTCCCGGATATGCAGGAATAAAGAACATAGTCAGCAACAATGCCAGCATGGCCATAGATATAGCTACATGAGTCCCGTCCCATTTCACACCTCCCTGAATGAAAAATGCTATGAAACCTATTACAGCTCCCATTATTATCATAGGGTGAAGTCGGATAAGCCTTCGCTTGAAAAAATTCTTCAGCGTCATATTCTTTTTCCATCTGTCATCGTATGCATATCCGATAACAAATCCAGAAAGAATGAAGAAGAAATCTACTGCCAGATAACCATGGTTAATTGTAGTAATGAGTGTTCCTCCTCCGGCAAAAGAGAATCCCTCGAAAATATGATAAAACACTACAAGCAGAGCTGCTACTCCCCTCAGTCCGTCAAGGAGTTCATAATGAGGCTTGGAATCGGAAAATGCGGCTGATGAAATATTTCCTGTCATGTTGATAATAATATTAAATGCTACTGTAAATATGCGCAAATATACACAGTATCATCCAATAAAAATTTGTCCTAAATCAAATTATGGTTTTTCGTTTCTCAATCTGCTGAGTGTAGAAAGGGTTATCCCCAGATACGATGCTATATATGTCAGATTAACCCTTTTACATACTTCGGGAAATTGCTTACGAAACTCCTCATAACGTTCTTTTGCCGGAAGAGCCAGTCGCTCCTTATGGCTTCGGTGCAATCTTCTGTACTCATTCTGATGTATTATCCTTCCCCAATTGCACAGTTCAAGATTTGTTTCCATAAGCCTTTTAAGATCACATATATTTATTCTGTATGCTTCCACATCCTCCAGCGTCTCAACATATTCTTCACTCTTCCTGTTATAATAAAGTTCATCCATACTGAAAACCATACAGCCTTCCGCACCAAAAGATGTTGTATATTCCTCCCCATCGACAATCCAATATGCTCTCAACATACCTTTCTCTATGAAATAGGCATATTTACAATATATACCTTCCTTAATGAGCTGATATTTTTTCGGAAAACGGCAAGGCGTCAAATATGATTCCAGTTCCTGAATTGTCTGATCTGACACCGGATAATGCTTTCTGATGGTTTCTATAATATTTTTCATTGTAGAAGTTCTAAAATAACAAATGATGTAATATATCCATCCGTGGTTAAAGTTACACAGAATTATCTTATGGAGAATACTTTTTACTTATCAATTTATATCACAACAAAAAAAGTACAAACATTATTTGTTACATTTAGTCTTCATAACTTTGAGGATTTTTTGCTTTATATTCATTTTTTAATATACATTTCTTTCATGTCAGTAAAAGATTTATCATATTTTTTGTAAGTTCGCAGCCAATTTGGAATATAACTTGATTTATTTAAACAAATAAAAGACAATTCTATTATGAAAAAAACAGCATTATTCGTCAGTGCATTACTCATCTGCGGAATGGCTAATGCACAGTATTTCTGCACAAAGAACGGTACGGAACTGCATTACGTAAACTATGACGAAGCTGGCCAGAGTATTTCTAATGTAACTACCACCGTAAAGAACGTTACAAATGAAGACGGTAAGACTCTTGCTGATTATTACAGCAAGACAGTGACAACCAAGACTAAAAACAACACTTCCTATTCACTGACACAATGGAGCTACGACGGTAACAATACCGTTTGTACTGAAGATCTGATGTACGAACTTTATATTGCTTCGGACTCCGATCCTGCCAAGTACGGTCCTACAGCTAAAGCAGCTCTGCAGGAAGACAAAAAGTTTGATGGAGACAACTCTTTCACATTGTCTGATAATGCCAAAGCCGGTGAATCTATGCCGAACCGTTCATATAAGCTTATTCTCAATATGCTGAAAAACGAAATCAATATTTCCGGAGCTGCATACATGGGTAATGAAACAGTAAGCACTACAGCAGGTAAATTCGACTGTATTAAAATATCGTATCTGAAACGTACCAAGATTGTATTGAAGACTACGACCTTGAGAATCACTGAATGGTATGCAAAAGGTGTAGGACTCGTAAAATCTGAGGCTTACGACACAAAAGGTAAGTCATACGGAAAGACATTGCTGACCAAGATTGTAAAATAAGACTCAAAAGAATCATAGACTAATAATATTCTAATATATATGAAGGTAGCACTCTCAACTAGGGTGCTACTTTTGTTTTTAGCCAACTTATCTCTTTGCAAAACATTTTCAAATACTACAGGAATACCATTAAACAACATTTAAATGCCATTTAAACGGTATTTACTATTGGCAGATTTGTAAAAAACGAAAAACAAATAATAAAGATGCAGAAGATGTTTTGTAATTATTACAAGTTTCCCTAACTTTGATAAAAATATCAGACTTTATATCCATTTGTAAAAACATCTGTATATGAAATTCAGGATTATCATACTATCAGCATTTTGTCTTCTCTCGGTAGGCATATATGCACAGGAAGACAACTCAAAGTTGAGAAAGGACAGCCTGAGAGCCATAACTGATGAAAGTATTGGCATACCGGAAATGTCACCTGTAAATAATGGTATGAAAAAGCCTGAAGTAAAAGCCGAAACGGAAATACAACAGATGGAAATACAGGAAATAAAGTTGCGCCGCCCGTTCTACATGCCTTACTATACGAACCCCTCTCCTATGTTCTACGGTGATTACAGTACCGGCGGAATGATGGCTTCCAATCTGTATGGTTACGGCTCGCAATCAACGTTGCCCGGGATTGGAAGAATAAACGAAGCGTCACTGATGTACCAATACAATATAAATGATTATTGGGAAATACAGGCAGGACTGAATGCTACCAAGTTTAATTTCCCGTTCAGTACAGGTCAGGCTTTCGGAACATCAGGAGCTGTAATTTACAGGCCGAATGAGAGACTGAGTTTCAGGGCTTTCGGTTCATATGCTCCGGCCAGTGCATACGGATTTCAAATGAGCAGTTTCGGAGGAACCATAGGCTATGAGTTCAACGATAGATGGGGAATGGAAGTCGGTGCAGAAAGGATATATGACCCTATGAGAGGAAGATGGGACACACGCCCTATTGCAATACCTTATTACAAATTTAATAAGACCAAAATAGGACTGGACGTAGGAGGTATTCTTTATGAGATAATAAGAAGCGCAAAATTTAAAAATCAGAGCGGCAACCCTACTATAATGCCGGGAAGATAAATTTCAATATTAGTTATGCAGTTCGACAACAAAGTATGTATAGTAACCGGAGGTAATGCCGGTATAGGCAGATGTATTGCTGAGAGTTTCAGTAAAGAAGGTGCCAGAGTATATGTTATAGACAGAGACATTGACCACGATACTGACGAAAATATATTCTGCTACAAAGGGGATATTTCAGAGAAAGAAGTACTGGAAAGTTTTGCCGCATGGGTATTGTCAAAAGAAGAGAGAATTGACTTCCTTATAAACAATGCATGTCTGATGAACGGAGGTATATTAAGCGGATGCTCATACGAAGATTTCATGTATGTGCAGAAAGTCGGTGTGGCTGCCCCTTACTGGCTGACTGTATTATTCAAGGAACATTTCTCCAAAGGTGCGTCCATCGTCAATATATCTTCAAGCAGGGCATTCCAGTCGCAAGCCGATACAGAAAGCTATACGGCGGCCAAGGGCGGTATAGCAGCACTTACTCATGCTCTCGCTGTAAGCCTCAGCGGTATGGCAAGAGTGAACTCCATTGCTCCAGGATGGATTGAGACCGCACGTTTCCACAAGGATACAGAAGTTCCTAATTACTCGGAAGCCGACATCATGCAACATCCGTCACAGCGCATAGGCGAGCCTGAAGATATTGCCAGAGCCGTTATGTTCCTGTGTGACGAAAAGAACAGTTTCATCAACGGAACAAACCTCACGATAGACGGAGGAATGGGCAGACTGATGGTATATCATAATGATAACGGTTGGAAAATGGAACTTTAATACAGCCGCCGGATAACATTATCGATATGACTATTCGGATTAAGAGGTATTTGGTCGGAAAGTAAAAGACTTTTTACCATGTGGAGTGTTCCTTGCTTGTACTTTTGAAAGTGTTCTGAAGCTATATGCTGTTCATAAGCGGCTTTACTTGCATAGGTTTCAAGAATGGTAACCTTACAAGGATTATCTTTTTCACCCACAGCATACATAGTCAACACCCCTGGTTCAGTAAGCAAGGAAATCTCCCCTACTTCTACAGCATATTTAATATATTCATCAAGGAATTCCGGATATACCTCTATTTTCGATAGACGGACTATGCCGTCTGCCTCCATCGGCAATTTGTGACATATAATTTGTTTTTCCATATAATAAGAATCACATATATTTATACTCTTCTCCTGTGCTTCGGATTTTACACTCAGAAGCATAAATAAAGGAAACAACAAACGACAAAATAATATCTTCATTTTTTAACTTTTAAATCATTTAAAAAATACCGATTATTATACGATAACTAAAAAATGCCGAAGCCTTGCATCGTCATTATTTATCTATCTGACTTTCAGTAAACGGATCTGCACGATGTCCCATAAGGTCTATCTTTGCATATTCACGATCAAACTCCTCAACTTCCCATGCTGCCAGACGCACTGTTCCAGCTCCAAGTAAATCATCCAGGTGTTGAGGGTTTGTTGTACCGGGAATAGGAACTATCCAAGATTTACGCGACAACATCCACACAAGGGCAAATTGTGCCGGAGTCATATTCTTTCGCATAGCCCACTTACGAATTAGCTCCACTAGTGGCATATTATGTTTTAAAGCTTCGGGAGTGAACTGCGGTAAATTCCATCTACGGTCTCCTTTATGAAAAGTGCTGTTTTCGTTTATCACACCAGTTAGAAACGCCCGTCCCAACGGACAGTATGGCACAAAACCAATACCCAACTCTTCAAGTGTAGGAAATATCTTAGTTTCAGGCTCACGCCACCAGATAGCATATTCACTCTGAACTGCTGATAACGGACAAACAGCATGAGCCTTTCTGATAGATCTGGCACTGGCTTCAGACAAGCCCCAATTTAAAACTTTCCCTTCTTGCATTAAATCTTTAACCACTCCTGCAACTTCTTCCATAGGAACTTCAGGATCAACACGATGTTGGTACAACAAATCAATATAATCAGTACGCAAACGCTTTAACGAGCCCTCCACAGCTCTGCGAATATGCTCCGGCCTACTGTTTAAAGCTGTCGGTTTACCTTCTTCAACTCCGAAACCAAATTTCGTCCCAATTTTCACTTTGTCACGAAAAGGAGCTAAAGCCTCGCCCACCCATGTCTCACTGGTATATGGCCCATAAACCTCTGCCGTATCAAAGAACGTTACTCCCATATCATAAGCATGGCGGATAAGAGATATCATATCTTTCTTTTCATACTTACCCCCATAATAACCAACCATTGGCAGACATCCTAGACCTATTGCAGATACTTCCATTCCTCCGAGTTTTCTACGTTCTATACTTCCGGAAGATACTTCATTTATATCTTTATCTACATTCTCAGACTCAGAAGTACCATCGGCTATCACCTTAGATATGCCAGTCAAAGAACCTGCGGTAGATAATACTGCCACAGATGATAGTTTCAAAAAATTTCTTCTGTCCATATTCTATAAACCATTATTAATTACTATTATCAAAACCTGTCAAACCACGTAATATTTCTATTTCGTTATCTTCTAGTTGTAGTTCACATTCCACATTATCTGTATATTTTATAATTCCATTCTGCATCAGAAAAAGCTGCAAAAGTGTTTGTGGATTAATGTGATAACGGTCTGCAATAAAACAAACAACCTCGTCTTCACATAATTGGGGAGAAATGATAATTTGCCTATCCATTTTTCACTGTTTTTTTGATATCACAAAGTTACTTACCCCAGATAACAATGAAGTAACAATAAGTGGGACATTTGTATCATTTTTACTGATAATGCCACTATTGAGTTTTAAGATTAAGTGAAAAGTTTTATTTTTGCCGTGACATGGATAAAAGCATAGCACAATGAGCAAAATTCTGAAAGTAAAGAATGTAAACGATTATTGTAACTGGCTAGGTTATGAATGCCAACACCAACAGGTTTGTGTAATTGACTACAAGGAAGTTTCCCCCATACGTCATTGTCTGGCCAACTACAGTGTTTACGGAATATTCTTTCACGATGAAGCAGAAATAGACTTGACATACGGGTGTGGCAAATATGACTACAAGAAAGGTACTGTAATTTGTGTTGCTCCGGGGCAGATTGGAGGAAAGGAAGACAACGGTGAACGAGTTACGCTGACCGGATGGGCACTACTTTTTCATCCTGATATACTACAAGGAACAGCACTGGAAAAGACTATAAAGAATTATACATTCTTCGATTACCGAATAAACGAGGCTCTACACATGTCAGAAGAAGAACATGATATTTTGGTGTCATTAATGCACCTGATGAGAGATGAGCTATCAAAAAGACACGATGAACAGCAGAATGCAATTATAGTAGGCTACATTGAATTGATGCTTAATTTCTGCCAACGTTTCTACAATCGCCAGTTCCTGACCAGAAAGCTGGAAAATTCAGATATACTGATGCGATTCAATTCCCTGTTACAGGATTATTATGAGAAAGGAATACAATTTACACTCGGATTACCCACTGTACAATATTGTGCAAATGAATTATGCATGTCGTCAAACTATTTTGGAGACCTTATAAAAAAGACTACAGGCGATACCGCAAGTAACCATATCAGGCAATACATTATTCAACGTGCCAAAAATGAACTTATAAGCGGAGCAACTGCATCACAAGTAGCATATAATCTGGGATTTGACTATCCGCAACACCTAAGCAGATTATTCAAGAAATGTTGTGGATGTTCCCCGACAGAGTATGTAAAACAGAAAAGGAATGACATTTAGCACTTAATCATGCCCATCACTCTCTGTAATCAGAAGGCTTTATACCTGAATATTGTTGTACATAACGGCTGAAATAGGCCATAGATGAAAACCCGAACATATCTGATATCTGTACTAGCGAAAGAGATTTATCGCGAAGCAGACGAGTTATATCAAGTATGGTATAATTATTGATCCAATAATTGGCTCCGTATCCGCTAACCTTCTTTGAAACTTCGGACAGGTATTTTGATGTGACACAAAGGCAATCCGCATAATATGTCACCTCTCTGTGCTCGCGGTATGCTCCGTCCTCCAGCATCTTCAGGAATCTATTCATAATGGATGCATTTTGTGTGGTAATATCATTCTCACCATAAATACGTGCATGGAAATCAAAAAAATCAAGAATTGCCATCCGCATCGCATTAATAACCGTCTCACGATAAAAACGATGACTTGTGTCATTTATCCTTTGTTCAAGCAGTTCAAAATCACGAAGGCATATATCCTGTTGCTCACTATTCAAGTGCATCACAGGATTCAGAAACAAAGCTAACTGCCCTTTGGTTCCATAATTGCTCTGCGGAGTGCATAGAGTCACAAATTCCGGTTTTACATAAATAATCCTGCATCGGAAATCATCTGATGCTTCTATCTTTTCTATCATTTTACGCTTGCGTATTATGGACAGATCGCCTGCATGCAATTCAAAATCCTGCCTGTTGAAACAGTACTTACATGTTCCTCCCAAACAAAGCATATGGGCAAGATACTCCTCGTCCGAATCTGTTTTTATTTCACCAAGTCTATGGGCTATGAATATTTCTTTATTTTCTTCCATATAAATATCCTCCAATTACTAACAAGAACTGTAAAAATGGTAATTATATCCGCATTTTTTGTTTTAGTCCTATATTACCATGTATCTATCTTTGCACAAAGAACAAAATTATCAAAATAAATTAAAACTGAAAATATGAAAACAGTAAGATTAAACAATGGCGTCGAAATGCCACAGATTGGTTACGGAGTATATCAGGTTTCTCCTTCAGAATGTGAACGTTGTGTGAGCAACGCTTTTGAATGTGGTTACCGTATGATTGATACGGCACAAGCATACCATAACGAAGAAGGTGTAGGAAAAGCAGTTAAGAACAGCGGAATAAAACGAAATGAAATCTTTATTGTAAGCAAGGTTTGGATATCAAATTACGGCTACGAGAATGCACGCAAATCAATAGACGAGAGTTTGAAGAAACTACAAACAGATTATATTGATTTGATGCTACTGCATCAGCCGTTTTGTGACCGCTACGGAGCATATCGGGCACTTGAAGAAGCATACAAAGAAGGTAAACTCAGAGCTATCGGTGTAAGTAATTTCTATCCTGATCACTTTATAGATATAGCCAGTAACATGGAAATAATACCGGCTGTGAATCAAGTGGAGACGCATGTCTTCGACCAACAGATTGAAGCACAGAAAATCATGGAGGAATTCGGTACTAGAATCATGTCATGGGGACCGCTTGCTGAAGGACGCAACAATTTCTTTAATAATACGATATTAGCCAATATTGGAGCAAAGTATGGAAAAAGCATTGCACAGGTAGCATTAAGATGGCTAATACAACGTGAAGTTATCATCATACCGAAATCTACTCATATCGAACGTATGAAAGAAAATATTGACATTTTCGATTTTTCACTGTCACAGGAAGACATGGGAAATATAGCTGGACTGGACACAGGAAAAAGTCTTTTCTTCGACCATCATGATGCCGATACCGTACGCATGTTCATGGGATGGAGATAAAAGGAAAATACAAATATCTGTAATTTGGGTAAATAATGCAGTAATAGATATACGTATTTATACTATATGTGTGATAACTTTGTAGCATCAAAACAAATTAAAAAATTATAGAGACATAATTTATAGAAACTGAACAGAATATTTTATGAGAACAATAATCCCAAATATAAAAAGATATATATTTTACATTGCATTATTTACCCCACTCAGTCTGTCTGCACAAGGTATAATAGACTCCACACGAGTTTATAACATCAATGAAGTGGTAGTGACAGGAAGCCGTAGCGAAACGGATGTACGCCATCTGTCGCAGACGGTATCTGTGGTAGGTCGTGACCGTATAGAAAGCGCCATGCAGCCTTCACTACTGCCTGTACTTACCGAACAGGTTCCGGGACTTTTCGTAACGTCACGTGGCATTATGGGATATGGAGTGTCAAACGGTGCTGCGGGAGGTATTTCGTTGCGTGGACTGAGCGGTGGTTCAGGACGACTGATGGTGATGATTGATGGCCATCCCCAGTACGCAGGTATCTTCGGTCATCCGATAGCCGATGCCTATCAGTCATTCCTTGCTGAACGTGTAGAGGTACTAAGAGGGCCGGCTTCTGTTCTGTACGGTTCTAATGCTATGGGTGGCGTAGTGAATATCGTTACACGCAAAATGCAGGAAGACGGAGTAAACACAAATCTGCATGCAGGTTATGGCTCATACAACACACTGGAAACAGAACTTACTAACCGCATCCGCAAAGGACGTTTTTCCAGTGTAATTTCTGGCTCTTACAACCGTACTGACGGACATCGTGCTGATATGAATTTCGAGCAATATGGAGGATATGCGAAATTAGGCTATGAAATCACTGACAACTGGAATCTTAGAGGAGATGTCAACGTAACTCATTTCAATGCTTCATATCCCGGACCTGTGAGTTCTCCCCTATTAGATGGAGATCAGAGAATTACACGCGGGATGACTTCATTTGCAATAGAAAACAAATACGACAAGACTTCAGGAGCAGTAAGTTTCTTTTACAACTGGGGGGATCACTGGATCAATGACGGTTATACTCCATCAAAAGGAGAAGGGCCACAGGACAATCGTTTCCTGTCATTCGATAAAATGATGGGTGTATCTCTTTATCAAAGTATGCAGTTCTTCAAAGGCAACCGCATCACTGCCGGATTCGACTGGTTCAACTACGGAGGCCATGCATGGAATGAGTATGTAAGCGGTGAAAAGGTCGGTACCACATCTGATCTGGTTGACAAGCAGGAAAATGAATTTGCAGGATACATTGATGTTCGTCAGGATATAAACTCCTTTATCACACTGAATGCAGGAATCCGTGCCGATCATCACTCACGCATAGGAACAGAATGGGTTCCACAGGCCGGATTGGCTTTCCATCTGCCTCATGCTATGGAACTGAAAGCATCCGCGTCAAAAGGATTCCGCTATCCTATCCTAAGAGAGATGTATATGTTTCCACCACAAAATCCTGACTTGAAACCCGAATCAATGTGGACTTACGAACTTGCATTCTCACAGCGACTTATGAACGGACGATTTAATTATGGTGTAAATATCTTTTACATAGACGGCAAGAACCTGATTATGACACTTCCTAATCCAAACGGTAGCGGAATGCTGAACCAGAACTCAGGCGAGATAGACAATACAGGTATCGAACTACAGGCAGCCTACCGCATAAACAGACAATGGTCTGTTGACGGAAACTACAGTTATCTGCACATGAAAGAGCCTGTGATTGCCGCACCGGAACATAAGCTTTATGGAGGAGTAAACTTTTCACATGGTCGCTGGAATGTATCAACAGGCATACAGTACATAGCCGGACTATATACACAGACCGATCCAGTGAAGACAGAAGATTTCGTATTGTGGAATTTAAGAGCTTCGTTCCGCACTACAAAATGGCTGGACATATGGGTGCGTGGAGAAAACCTGCTGGCACAAAAATATGAAATCAATGCCGGCTACCCTATGCCTAAAGCAACAGTTATGGGTGGTGTGAATATCAATTTCTAAACCAAATATTCATTTAATTATGAAAACAAAATTTTTATTACTGATTAGTTTATCAATTTTAATTTTTCCGAATATGGCTAAATCACAGGTAAAAGTCCAGCAAACTGCAGGACATGATGTATTAGGAGAATTTGCTCCGGAATTCGCACATTTGAACGACAATATCCTTTTTGGTGAAGTATGGAGCCGCAATGACTTGCTTTCCATGCGCGACCGCTCAATCGTTACCGTTGTTGCACTTATGTCGCAAGGTCTGACTGACTCATCATTCAGACATCACCTTGAGTTCGCAAAAAAGAACGGAGTGACTAAAACTGAAATAGCGGAAATACTTACTCATGCAGCATTCTATGCAGGCTGGCCTAAAGCATGGGCTGCATTCCGTATGGCAAAAGAAGTATGGACTGAGAATGCGGACAGTATAGCAAGCACATCACTCGACGCATACGCTCAGACAATTATCTTCCCTGTAGGCAAACCTAACGATGCATACGCTAAATATTTCGTAGGTCAAAGCTATCTGGCTCCTATAGTTGCAGAAGGAGTTCCCGTTGCCAATGTAACATTTGAGCCTGGATGCCGTAATAACTGGCACATCCATAAAGCCAATAAAGGTGGAGGACAGACTCTTATCTGCGTAGGCGGTCGTGGCTACTATCAGGAATGGGGTAAAGAACCAATAGAAATGAATCCGGGCGACGTTATATATATTCCGACCGGAGTCAAGCATTGGCATGGAGCCGCTCCTGACAGCTGGTTCTCACATCTTGCTATGGAAATTCCGGGTGAAGAATGCAGTAACGAATGGCTGGAACCGGTAAATGACAAAGATTATTCAAAACTGAAATAACATGAGAACTTTAATACTGATAATTATGAGTCTTTTTTGCTTGAACAGCCAGTCAAACGCACAGCAAAAGAAGGATAATGCGGAAACTAAAATCCTTGTGGCTTATTTTTCATGTACGGGAAACACCGAAAGCGTTGCCAAATCAATTTCAAAAGCTACCGGTGGAACACTGTACAAAATTACTCCAAAGAAAGCATATTCTTCTGCCGACCTTGACTGGAGAGACAAAAACAGCAGAAGTTCAATAGAAATGAATGACGACAATTCACGACCTGAACTTGGTGGTGAAACTGTTAATATGAATAACTACGACACTGTATTTATAGGCTACCCTATCTGGTGGGATTTATGTCCGCGTCCGGTAAATACATTCATAGAGAAGTATAATCTTTCCGGCAAGACAGTTATTCCATTCGCTACATCAGGCGGAAGCTCCATCAACAACAGTGTGAAACAACTGAAGAAGCTGTATCCAGAAGTGGATTGGAAAGAAGGCCGCTTGTTCAACAGAGGAAGCAAACAGGCTGAAGAATGGGCTAAACAGATTATCACAAAATGATATATCCATGATATAAATTTAGGACTGACTTTCTTTTAGGGAAGCCAGTCCTTTTTTATTAATATCCAAATCTTGAAGTGTCAACCTTCTTGCGTTCCTTAGATTTAAATCCGCCAAACCTGTATGTAAACGACAGCGAAACGTAACGGCTGTCTGCATGCTGTATTATTTCAAAACGTTGTCCTCTGTCATTCACGGTTGCATTCGGAGTAGCTGTATTAAACAAGTCATTACCTGTCAGACGAAATTCGGCATTCCTGTTTGCAAATATCCATTTCAAGCCGGCATCCACTTTCCATATTGAAGACAGATCGTAATTGCCTTGAATTGACGGACTAACATACATAGCATTCAACTCCAGACTGATGGATGGCTTGGAGGACAAAGTAAATGTATTGTTAATCATAGCGACTCCTCGCCATACGGAGTTGTCGAAGCCTATACCATGATAATCACGACACACATGCCTGAAGTAGGAACCATCAAGTGTGATACGCGAATTCCAGAAACTTCCTATTGTAAATGGTATTATGGCAGATATTCCAAAATTCCTCTGATAGTCATAGTTTACAGACTGATATATCATGACCAGTTCGTCAGGACTCTGATATGCCAACTGTCCGAAAAGGCCCTTTATATGGGTATAATATACGCTGAACATATATTTGCTTTTAAGCACATAAGTTAGGTCTGCAATATAATCAGTAGAAGGACGCAGTTGCGGATTTCCCAACACTTTTGAATATCCGTTCAGATAGCTTACAGAATTCTGTATATCCCAGTAATCAGGATATGTCTTGTCGGAAGAGAAAGACAATTGAAAGATGTGTGCAGCAGAAGGAACATAACTTAACTGCATTGTGGGATATACAGACCAGTCTGTATAATCGGCAAGTCTATAGTATTCTCCGGCAAGCGACATGGATAAGGAAAGTTTTTCATTAAATGACTTTTCAAAACCTCCATAAAAATTATAAGTCTTTTCTTCAAGATTTGATGATGAATTCATATCCGACATATCAGTTCCGTCTGCAGGTGTATATTTCTGTAAGCTTTTTTCATTGGCAAATGAGAAGTTGATACCATAATTTACGCTCCATCCCTTTGGTAATGCGTGAGTCTGACCTGCATATATATTCCAACGATTTACATACTGACTGCTATTGAGAATAAATTTCTGCTCTTTCCTAGATGATTTATCAGTAAAGTTCTGCACACTAGGATAGGCATAGTAAGTATAATCCACCCCTACATTCGTACCCCATCCTGAAGTATAATCAGCGCTGAAGTTATGCATCTGTTCATCTCCCGTCCTTATATTTGAAGATTCGGAAAGAGTACCATTAGAGTTTTCTGTAGATTTACTATTTGGACTTATAGCCGATGTATATGCCACACTCAGATTATCATCATCAGTTATTCTATAATCAATGGAAGCGCGCATATTATGAGTTAGCCTCTGTCGATTACCGGTATTATACTGTGATATATCATACACTTTATCACCTAATGTATGGTGAGAAATAAAATCATTTGAAGATTTGATTTTTGAATAATCCGCTGAATAAAGTATATCTGCCGACAGTTTCTCACCGGAAAAGGACATACTCATATTACCTCCACCTCGTGAATATATACCCTGAGTGAAGTTACCCCCTACTTCACCACGCAACAAAGGCTCTTCAGACTTGTTCTTTTTCAATACGATATTTATAACAGCTCCCCTTACACGATATTTTGCAGGAGCACTGTACATTACTTCCGCTTTCTCTACATTCGAAACAGGAGTATTCTTCAGAAGATTGGCCAACTGTTCGGCAGTCATGGACGATGGGCGTCCGTTCAATATTATGGTTGGGCTGCCTGCTCCAACGAGCTGCAGTCCGCCATCCTGTTCCATCACTCCCGGCAAGCGTATTACAGCCTCATAGGCATTGCTTACCGATGATTTTTCTGCTATTACAGATACATCATATGACAGCAATCCGTTTTCTGCCTTAACCAAAGGACGTTCTCCTTTTATCACTACTTCATCAAGACTATAATTCTGTTCCTTCATTGTTATCACACCGACATTCGGTTCGTTGAAATCTCTGGAAATTGTTTCGTAAAGAATATGCTGGAATATCAGTCGAAACGACTTAAGACCAGTATCGAACACAAACCTTCCCTGAGCATCTGTTATCACTGCATCCACAAACACCGAGTCTTCAGACTGCATCACTACAGTTACAGCCTCAACCGGTTGCTGGTTTCTATTTACTACTTTTCCGTTCACGTTCTGCGACATGACATTGTTTATGCATATAATCATGCAAGAGATAATAATCACTAAAGTTTTCATAAAGCATAGTTATTTGTTTTCGTGATGCAAAGTAAGCCCAAACGCTCGTCACAATACGTTATAAGGTTGTTATGCTTTTGTTATATTATTGTTATCATATCAGTAATGTTAATTTATTGTTATATCTTTGTGCGACAAAATATCAAAATATGAGCGGAAAGTATATCAAAATAATAACATTTCTTGGATTGCTTGTAATTGTGATTATCCAGAGTGTATGGCTGGTAAAAACATATCAGCTGATAGAGCTGCAATTGACTCAATCCGGAAACCGTATATTTCCCAAATCCGTATTGAACGAAGTGTTGGAAAGGCTCAGTATCATAACCGAATCATACGGTGAAGATAAGACCTTAAACCTGTCAACCAACATGGACTATGACGAAAACATCAGCGACAAGACTCTGAAAGAACATCTGATATCCTTTCTGAACAATTATGCCGATTCATTATACCAGTCGCACATATCCATCCAACTATTGGACTCCATCTTCAAGGCTGACATGAAAGAAGAAGGATATAATGCCGAGCTATACTGCATGAAGGTAGATTCTACAGGCATTCCTATTGACGATGAAAAGAAGATTTCCGGAATAAATGCAATGAGGACTATAAAGACTTCAGTCGTAGCACTTAACAAGGACAAGACAGAATGCGTGCAGGCTGTTATCGTAAATCCGTACTGGATAGCAATCCGCGAGATGAGCGTACTGCTCATTGCTACAGCTTTGCTTATCTGTTTTGTAGCCGGATGCATAATCTATCAGATAAAAATCATCATAAAACAGAACAAGATAGCCATGCTGAGACAGGACTTCACATATGCCATGATTCACGATATGAAAACGCCAATAAATACTATCACAATGGCCGGACATGTGCTTGAAAGTGGTATGATGGACAGTAATCCGACACTGAAAAAGCAATATTTCTCCATACTGAAAGAAGAGAGTATGCATCTTCTGAATCTTGCAGAAAAGATACTTACAATAGCCAAGCTTGAGCAGTCAAGGCTCAAACTCAATAACGAGGAAATAGATTTGAACTCGATGTTTGATGAACTGATACAGAAATTCAGTCTTAAATCGGACAAGAATGTTTCTTTCATAAAAGATGTCAGTATCACATCAAGCCTGATGGCAGACAAGGAATATCTGAAAGAAGCTATAAGCAATCTGATAGACAATTCCCTGAAATACTCTGACGAAAAAGTGACTGTGAGACTGACAGCCGAAGAACATGGAAGTTCAATCCTGATAAAAGTCCGGGATAACGGATGGGGTATTCCACTGAAAGAGCAGAAACGAATATTTGAGAAGTTCCAACGTGGCGGACTGGAATATAGAAAAGACAATAAAGTATCAGGTTTCGGACTTGGACTGAACTACGTATATAAAGTCATAACAGCTATGAACGGAAGCGTTTCGCTAAACAGCATAGAAGGAGAATACAGTGAATTCATATTGACCTTACCTATAAAAAACTGATGAATGATGACAAGAGTATTACTGGTGGAAGATGACAAAAATCTGAGTTTCATACTAAAAAGCAGTCTGGAACAGATGATTGGAGGTTATGAGGTAGTATCCGTCGCCAACGGCAAAGACGGATTGGATATGCTTATAAATGAAAACTTCGATGTAATAGTTTCGGACGTGGAAATGCCTGTAATGGACGGAGTGACTATGGTACAGCATATCAGAAAGAATCATCCGTCGTTGGCAATAATCTTTATTACAGGTCTTACTACGGCCCGCGACGTGATAAACGGATATCAGGCCGGAGCCGATTTCTATATAAAGAAGCCTTTCCTTCCAGAGGAACTTGACGCACACATTCAGGCAGTATTAAGAATGAGGCATAACACTCAGGCAGAAAGTCCTGCTGGCAATGATGAAGATACTATATTTACAATAGGCAAATACAGTTTCGACCCGACACAGAACCTGCTAATATTCGAAAATGAACAACACAACCTGACAGCCAAGGAAAGCAAAATAATTGAAATGCTTTGCCGCGAAAAAGGGAAAGTTGTAAGCAGGGAAAACATCCTTAATGAAATCTGGGGTAATTCTGATTTCTATTCATCCAGAAGCCTTGATGTTTTCATAACGAAACTCAGAAAATATCTTTCTAAAGACACAGATGTATCACTGAATGTACTGAAGGGTGTGGGGATATGCCTTAAAGTTCAACAATAACCAAACAGCCGACCAGTTCAGAACGAACCAGCCGGCTGTTTTCACCAATCAATTATTCCATTATTAACTATTATCTTTCTGATATAGGTTTGTAAGGTACCTCATTAAGTACGTTCTTGTATGCAGGACGGATGATACGACGACCATCGAAATGCAATTCCTCGATGCGGTGAGCCGTCCAACCGACGATTCTCGCCATAGCAAACAGAGGAGTATAAATCTCATGAGGCAATCCCATCATCTCATATATAAATCCTGAATAGAAGTCAACATTAGAGCATACTTTCTTCTTGTCTCCCTTAACTTTCTTGAAACAAGCAATGGCACGCTTTTCTATCAACTCCAGGAAGGCAAATTCTTTTTCACAGCCCTTTTCAGCCACAAGTTCACTAGCCAACTCTTTCAGAAGAACTGCACGGGGATCGGAAATGGTATATACGGCATGGCCTATACCATAGATAAGACCACTCTTGTCGTAAGCCTCTTTATTCAGCATACGGGTTAGGTAAGTATCTATCTCATCTACATTAGTCCAGTCTGAAATGGCTTCTTTCAGGTGATGGAACATTTTTACTACCTGAATGTTTGCGCCACCATGCAACGGGCCCTTAAGTGAACCGATTCCCGCTGCGATACTTGAATATGTATCTGTACGTGTTGAACTTGTAACCCTGACAGTGAATGTAGAGTTGTTACCACCACCGTGCTCAGCCTGGAGGACAAGCAGAAGGTCAAGCATACGTGCCTCAAGAGGAGTGTAATCTTTCTTAATCATGTAAAGAAAATTCTCTGCCAACGAGAGTTTCTCATCCGGATAGCGGATATGCAATGAGCGTCCGTGTGTACTGTGACGGTAGATGCTATATGCGTATGCTATGACTGTTGGGAACTTTGAGATAAGTTCGATAGACTGACGCATAAGATTGTCGCGCGAGATGTCATCCGGATTAGGGTCGAATGTGTACATTTCCAAAACGCTACGGGCCAGGATATTCATTATATTATGACCTTCCAGGTCGATGATATTCATCGTAGTCTTCTTGTCAAGCGGCATATTGTCGTTTATCAGTTCCTTGAAAGAAGCCAGCTGCT
Source organism: Bacteroides sp. ET336 (assembly GCF_024733815.1). NCBI lineage: Bacteria > Pseudomonadati > Bacteroidota > Bacteroidia > Bacteroidales > Bacteroidaceae > Bacteroides > Bacteroides sp. ET336. The sequence goes on along the minus strand of NZ_JANRHK010000001.1, from coordinate 520,133 downwards.
CCTTGTCAGGAAGCTCGCCCGACAAAAGCAGATATGCAACCTCTTCGAAACCGAAACGTTTCTCTTTCAAAAGAGCATGAACAATATCATCCAAATCATATCCTCTATAGAAAAGCTTACCGGGAATAGGTTTAAGACCTTCTTCCGTTTTCTCATATCCTACTACATTTCCTATTTTTGTAAGTCCTACAAGCACACCTGTTCCATCCTCATTACGAAGACCACGTTTTACATTATAACTTGTAAATAAGCTATTGTCAATTCTACATGCCTGCTTCGCACATTCGGAAAGTTTGTAAACTATATATTCTTTTTTCATGTTCAGTTCGTTATAGTTGAATTAAAGACTTTGTATTATTCTTTCAGTAAACTCTTCTGTACTCAATACTTTACCGTCCGGCATAAATCTAGCCAAATCAATAGTTGCCTCAGAATTTTCAAAAACCTGTTCAAGGGCAGATGTTATAAGGTCGGCTGCTTCCTGCCATCCCAAATACTCAAGCATCATTACGGACGACAGAAGTAGAGAACATGGATTGACCATATTCTTACCTGCAATATCCGGAGCTGTTCCGTGAGTTGCTTCGAAGATAGCATGACCGCTATTGTAGTTTATATTTGCTCCCGGAGCGATACCTATACCGCCTACCATAGCTGCCAGCTGATCTGATACATAGTCACCGTTAAGATTCAGAGTTGCGATAACAGAATAGTCTTCCGGTTTCAGCAATGTATTCTGAAGGAAGGCATCGGCAATACAGTCTTTTATTATTACTTTTCCCTTGTTGATAGCCTCAGCCATGGCAGCCTTTGCAGATTCTTCTCCCAAATCTTTCTTCAACTGCTGATAATAGTTCATGGTGAATGTCTGTTCTGCAAACTCTGTTTCAGCCACTTCATATCCCCATTTCTTGAAACCGCCCTCAGTAAACTTCATGATGTTTCCCTTATGAACAAGTGTTACCGACGGAAGCTTATGATCCAAGGCATATTGTATTGCAGAGCGAACAAGACGTTTCGTACCTTCTACTGAGACAGGCTTCACTCCGAAAGACGAAGTTTCAGGGAATCTCACCTTGGTAACTTTCATCTCATTGTAAAGGAAATCATAGAATTTCTTTGCTTCAGGAGTACCCTGTTCCCATTCTATTCCAGCATATATATCTTCTGTATTCTCTCTGAAAATACACATATCAACTTTCTGAGGCTCTTTCAAAGGAGATACTACACCCTTAAACCATCTTACAGGACGCAGACAAACATACAAGTCCAATGTCTGGCGCAATGCCACGTTGAGTGAACGTATTCCACCTCCTACAGGTGTTGTAAGCGGACCTTTGATTCCTATAAGATATTCTCTGAATACATCCATTGTAGATTGCGGAAGCCACTCTCCCACCTGTTTATAAGCCTTTTCACCGGCCAGGACTTCCATCCATTCTATAGAGCGTTCATCTTTATAAGCTAATTTCACTGCTTCGTTTACAATTTTCTGGCAAGCCGGAGTTATCTCAGCTCCTACACCATCTCCCTCAATAAAAGGTATAGTAACATTTGAAGGTACAACAAGTTTACCTTCTTCCATACGTACTTTACTCATCGTCCAGTTTCTCCTATATTAGTTGTATATTGATTGTTATTTTCTAAATGTATTAAGCGCAGAACCGGCCTTGAACCATTCAATCTGCATTTCATTATATGTATGTACAGCCTCGAAAGAATCCTGAGTACCGTCTTCATGAGTTAATACCACTTTCAGATTACGTCCAGGCGCGAATGATTCAAGCCCAACGATTGAAATCCTGTCATGTTCCTGCACTTTGTCATAGTCATCCTTATCGGCAAAAGTCAGCGCAAGCATACCTTGTTTCTTCAGATTTGTTTCGTGGATACGTGCGAAACTCTTTGCAAGGATAACCTTTACGTTAAGGAATCGAGGTTCCATGGCAGCATGTTCACGGCTTGAACCTTCACCATAGTTTTCTTCTGCCACTACAATTGATGAAATGCCTTTAGCCTTATATCCGCCGGCTACAGCCGACACTTCGCCATAACTGCCATCAGCTGAGTTCCAAACCTTATTCGTCTCACCATTGAATGCATTCACAGCTCCCATCAGCATATTCTTGGAGATATTTTCCAGATGTCCGCGGAATCGAAGCCATGGACCTGCCATTGAGATATGGTCTGTGGTACACTTGCCTTTGGTCTTGATAAGCAGAGGCATATCCAATAAATCCTTACCATCCCATGGAGCAAACGGCTGAAGTTTCTGCAGGCGTTCTGATTTCGAATCAATGATAACTTCAATATTACATCCGTCAGCCGAAGGAGCTACATAACCATTATCATCAACTGTAAATCCTTTCACAGGGAGCTTGTCACCAGTAGGGGCATCCAGTTTCACCTGCTCGCCTTTATCGTTTATCAGAGTATCTGTCATAGGATTAAAGCACAGGTCTCCTGCTATAGCAAATGCTGTAGCAATCTCCGGCGATGCAACGAAAGCGTGTGTATTAGGATTGCCGTCGGCACGCTTCGCAAAGTTTCTGTTGAACGAAGTCACAATGGAATTCGGTCTTGTAGGATCATCTGTCTCACGTTTCCACTGACCGATGCAAGGACCGCAGGCATTTGTCATTATCACGGCACCTGCTTCCTCAAAATCAGCAATCATACCGTCACGCTTTGATGTACAGTACACTAGTTCCGAACCAGGATTGACCAACAATGGTGATGCCATCTTCAGACCTTTGTCCTTCAACTGTCTAACTAACGAAGCAGCCCTTCCCAAATCCTGATATGAAGAGTTGGTACATGAACCGATAAGTCCTACTTCCATACGTTGAGGATAACCGTTTGCAATGACCTTGTCCTTGAACTCAGATAACGGACACGCCGCATCCGGTGTAAACGGCCCATTAAGATACGGTTCCAATGCAGACAAATCTATTTCAATTACCTTATCATAATACTTTTCAGGCGATGACAGAACCTCATTATCTGCTTTCAGGTCGTCAGCTACTTTTAGAGCCATATCGGCTACTTCCTCACGTCCTGTAGCTTTGAGATATTCAACTATTTCATAATCGAAAGGAAAAACAGATGTAGTCGCTCCTACCTCGGCTCCCATATTACAGATAGTAGCCTTTCCAGTAGCCGAAATTGAAGAAGTACCTTCCCCGAAGTACTCTATTATGGCGTTTGTACCACCCTTGACAGTCAGTATGCCGGCCAGCTTTAGAATAACATCCTTTGGTGCTGCCCATCCGTTCAGTTTTCCTTTAAGATGTACACCTATTATTCTCGGCATCTTCAATTCCCATTCCATACCGGTCATCACGTCAACGGCATCGGCACCTCCGACACCAATGGCAATCATTCCAAGACCACCGGCATTCGGTGTATGTGAATCCGTACCTACCATCATTCCTCCCGGGAAAGCATAATTTTCCAAAACGACCTGATGTATGATTCCTGCTCCCGGCTTCCAAAAACCGATTCCATATTTCGATGCTACACTCTTCAGAAAATCATATACTTCCTTGTTGGTTGTCTGTGCTACAGGCAAATCAACAGAAGCGCCTTTATATGCCTGTATAAGATGATCGCAATGTACAGTTGCTGGTACAGCAGAAACATTCTTACCGGCATTCATAAACTGAAGCAATGCCATTTGCGCGGTGGCATCCTGCATTGCAACTCTGTCAGGACGAAAATTCACATAGTCCACACCTCTCTCAAAACACTTGATGGAATTAGCATCGTAGAGATGACTATACAAAATCTTTTCTGCCAAAGTCAATGCCCTACCTAATTTTTTTCGTGTATCCTGTACTTTACCGTTATATGAAACATAAAACTGTTTCATCATTTCCAAATCATACATCATAGTAACTAAACCCTATTTATTGTATAAATACTTTTTATTATTAATTGCCTATTCTTTATCCTTTAAATTTAACTATCAAAAATCCATAAATATCCGGTCTCTGATAAAATTTACGCAATATTCGGCATTTTAATTGATATATGCAAGCTATATACCATATTTAATTGATAAAAGATATGATTCCCTATGGTTAAAGTACAAAAAGTTACATAAATATGCAAAATTATAGACGTATTACAATGCAGGCTATTTATAATATCTTCTCTTACGCAATGCAGCTCGTTTACCTTGCGGTAGCGGGCTGCGGTGTCTGTATGATGTTACCGGGCACTAATGCGTTTTTATCGCATCAGACTGTTTTCCACTCTCCTATCGTTCCAGTTTCGGAAGAGAAACTCGCACCTATCTTATAAAGGGTGCGTGCATCAGAAGCATACTCACGGGCATAACCTTTCTCTTCTATCTGACACAGTGCCTCGTCTGCCGTACCGTCAAGCTTGAACTCGAAGATATACACGTATTGAGGCGTTTCAAGCACGCAGTCCACACGGCCGTGGCTCTGCTGCTTCTCAACATAAACGGTATAGACGCTTATCAGCCGGAGAATAAGATAAAACGTATATTGGAAATAGCGTTCGCGCTCCCTCTCGTTGTCCTTGCGGCGCATAGTATAGGGGATGCTCGAAAGAAATGAAGTAAAAAGACCGCACAGTCTGTCGGTATCGCCTGCACGCAACGTACGGACAACATCGCGTATCCATCCGCCAGTCTCCTCCGATGGCTTAAGATACGAGGAAGCCACTGCGGTAAGGAAACCGTTCTTGACCTCATTGTTCGGAAAATCAAGCAGGAAAGTATTGAACTCCATGTCGTAATCCTTGATGGTAAGGTAACCGCTCTGGTAAATCATGGGCAAAGGCTGTTCCACATCAGCCTTGTAATCGATGAACTCTTCCGTACGATAATACTTGCCTGTCAGTTCGTTCATGTTCTCCTTGAAATGGGCAAGCAGACGGATAAGGTACGTCGGGGTGCCCGAACTGAACCAATAGTCACGGATACTTTTCTTGTTGAAAGCATTGAGCAGGCTGAAAGGATTATAGACATCGGTCAGGCTGTCGCTGAAATGATAGCCGTCGTATTGATTTTTAAGCCTTTGCATCATCTCTTCCTCCGTGCAATGGTAAACGGCCGCCATATCCCTGACAGGCTCGGAGAAATAAGTCCGGAGCTCATCCTGCGTAATGCCGCAAAGGGTCTCGTAACGCCCGTCCATGCTGATGTCGTCAGGCTGGTTGAAACCGCTGAACACGCTAACCTGAGAAAATTTGGTAACCCCCGTAAGAAGCACGAACTGTAGATGACTGTCCGCCACCTTGAACACGGAATAGAATCCTTTCAGGACGTTACGGTGTCGGTCTTCAAGACCGGAATCTGTATCCAGAACATCCAAGATAGGCTTGTCGTACTCGTCTATCAGGACTACGGCACGACGGCCTGTCTGCTCATGAGCGACACGAAGGACTTCCATAAAACGTCCTCCCAAATCAAGGCTGTCAGCATCCGAAACAAGACCATACTGCCTTTCCCAATCCCTCACATAAGCGTACAGGCGTTTCTCCAGAACGCCTTCATCCAAGAAGTTGGAACCGTTGAAATCCACATGAAACACAGGATGCACATTCCAGTCCTTCTCCAGGCTGTCTATCTTCAGTCCCTTGAACAGTTCCTTATGCCCCAAGTAATAGTTCTTCAGCGTGGAGACAAGAAGGCTTTTACCGAAACGCCGCGGACGGCTGAGGAAATAAATACTACCCCCGTGGGTAAGACTGTATATCATGTCGGTCTTGTCGATATAGACATAACCGTCTTCGATTATACGTTCAAAACTCTGGATTCCTATTGGGTATTTCATGTTATTCAATTAATAATTAAGAATTAATAATTAAAATTTAAGGACGAAGCCGATGCACGTTTGGAACAAAGATACGAAAACAGCTATAAAAACAAAAGGGCAAAAAGAAATTTTTGCCCTTTTGTTTTTATATATGGAAATACGTTCCAATGAAAAATATGTTACTTGCCAGCATTAAAGATAATCCGCAGTTGCGACGCCGCGCCCGCCGAGCGGGTGGAGGCTCCGGAAGCAGCCGGAATGTAGGCGCGGAAAGGCTTCACGCCTATCTGACTGCCCGATGCGACCTGATAGAACTTGTCGCCGTAGATGAAATAGGCGCCTGCGGCCAGTGGGTTGACAGTCTGCGACGTGCCTTTCAGCACGGTGCTGCCCGTTGCCGCGTCCGTGGTGGCACGGACAGTCACATTTGCACCCGTGAAGTCCACCTTCGCCACCTCCGCATTCGCACGGAACACCAGCGGCTCACCGTCTGCCATCCTGCTCGTTTCGTCCACATACAGCGCATCACCGTCCTGACGGGCCACCCGGAACAGTTCGGCACCGGTCACACTGGTGGCGTCGAACGGCAGGGCCACGGTGCCCCACTGCGTGCCTTCCGCCAACAGTCGGCTGTAGGTGGCCTGCGCGGCGGTGAAGGCTACCGGCGTGTAGAAGTCGGCGCCGTCGGTCAGTTCCAAGTTGGCGCAGGTATAGGCATCGCCGCTCTTCACCACGACGTTCGTGCCTGCCGGAGCTGTTGCCGCGTCTTCTATCACGAGGAGGGCGTTCGCCTCCTCGGGACTGCTGAAGTTCGGCGTGTTGGCATAAAGTTCGGATACCTTGTCGGCAGAACCTTGATATAGCTTGGCGGCATAGACGCGCTTCGCCTCGTCGGTGGTCAACACGGGATAGTTGTCCGTGCCGAGGGTCTGGCCCCAAACCTGTACTGTCTGGTCGCCTTGCAGCAGGCAGGCTACCTCGCCGGAGGTGAACGCATTGTCGTCTTTGACCACGGTGCCCACGGCATCGGTGTCGAGCTGACCCTGTCCCTTGTCGGCGCTGCCGGTCAGGTAATAGCAGTTGCTGACGGTGGCCTGAGTTTTATTGTTCTGGCCTACGATGGCGCCCACGTTGGCAGTGCCTTCAGCCGCGATGCTGCCGCTGTTATAACAGTTGCGAATGTATATCTTGCCGTTGTTGCAATAACCTAAGATGCCGCCCACACTGCCGTTGCCACCCGTATTGATGCTGATGCCGCCCTGGTTGGCGCAATTCTGGATAGTGCCGGTGCGGATATAGCCCACCACGCCGGCCACGCTGCCTGCCTCCACCGTAACGGTGATGTTGCCCGTATAGACGCAGCTTTCCACCGTAGGGCTACTGTTCTCAGGCATGGAGCCTACCACACCGCCGATGTGGTCGTTGCCGGCACTGACGGTGATATCCACATCGCTGGTCACGCCGCTGACGGTGCCGCCCGCCGTTTTAATGCCCAGGGAACCGACTGCGCCGCCTACTTTGGAGACGGCCTCGCTGCCGGTAATGGTGATGCTGCCGGTCACGGTGAAGTCCCGGACGGTGCCGGTGACGTTGCCGAACAGGCCGGAGTAGCCGGTGGCGTCGTCAATCTTCATGCCGCTGATGGTATAGCCCGCGCCGTCAAAAGTGCCGGTGTAGATGGTCGATGCGTTGCCTATCGGTGTCCAGGTCATGTCGGCGGGAATGGTGATGTTGTTCAGCAGCACCGCGTTGGCGGCGACGTTCTGTGTCGTGCCCTCCAGCGTGCCGTTCACCAGCCCCGCAAACCAGAACAGCTGCCCGGCGTTGGAGATTTCATATACGGCCCCATTCAGTTCGGCGGGCTGGTACTTGCCGCAGCCGGTGCAGAAGCCGTTCGCATAATTGGCATGAATGATTGGGCTGTTGCCATAGTTGCCGGTGGCCGTACCGTCGCAGTACTGTTCGGCATAGACGATGCCGTGGCTGCTGTCCGGCACGGGATACGGGTCGCCGCCTTCGCCCAGGTTCTGGTACCAGACGGGGCTGTCCGAACTGGAGCCGTTGAGCAGGAAAGCCACCTCGCCGGAGGCGAACTCTGTGGCGGTCTTCTCTTCCGCATTGGTGGTGCCGCCGCTGGCGCTGCCGCCGATGCCCTTATCGCAGGTGCCTTCCAGCCAGTAGCAGTTGTCGACGGTGCTTCTGTTGTTGTAGGCGCAGATGCCGCCCACGTATGTGCCCGTGCCGGAGACCGTGCCTGTATGGGTGCTGTTGGTGACGGTGCCGCTGCCGCTGGTGCAACCGCAGACTCCGCCCACGTTTTTGCTGCTACCGGAGACCGTGCCGGTGTTGGTGCAACCGGTGACGGTGCTGCCACTTCTGTTGTAGGCGCAGATGCCGCCCGTATATTTGTCGCCGGTGCCCGTGTTGTTGACCGTGCCGTGGTTGGTGCAGCCGGTGATGGTGCCACCGTAGTTGTAACCGCAGATGCCGCCCACATAATTGCCATCACAGGAGACGGAGCAATTCTCGCCTAAGGTCAGGTTCTGGATGACACCGTTCGTGTACAAGTAACCCACAAAGCCCATATAGTAGCCGGTCGATTGGATGGTCATGCCGTCAATGGTGTGGCCCGCACCGTCAAAGGTGCCGGTGTACCTGTTGCTGATACTGGTGCCGATGGGGGTCCAGGCCTCTCCGCCCAGATTGATGCTCGTGGTCAGCACGGCCCAGGCGGCGGTGTTGCCGCTATTGACCTGATTGGCGAACCAGCGCAGCTCGTCCGCGGTGCCGATTTGATAGGGGCTTGCTTGGGTGCCCGCGCCAGAGGGTTGCGTCTGAGCCCATGCCTGTCCGGCGCCGAATAGGCCGAGCAACGCTGTCAGCAGACAAAGGAGGCGCAGCCGGCTCTTATCGTATATTTTGTTTCTTGTTTTCATTTGTCATTTCGTTTTTGTTGGTTCAATGCGTTACGTTTCAAGCAGGTCAGTCTGCCCAGATTTCTCCTGTAGTGGTGATGGTGGAAGATTCGCCGCCGTAGCTGATGGGAACACCGGTCACCGGCACACCGTCCAGCGGTATTTCGCCTAAATTGGTTATCACGCCTGCCGCCAGCGATTGCCCCGCGCCGAGGCCGCCGGAAGCCGTCAGGGTCTTCTGCCCGCCGTTCGTCAGGTTGAAGGCCAGGGTAAAGCCGCTCTCCAACTGCTTTTCTCCACATGCCACCACAAAGAGATAATCGGCGGTCGGGTCGTCCGCTGCCTTCATTCCGAAGGGACCCTCCAGCTTGACGGAAGCAAAAGTGTTTCCGCTATTGCCCGTCAGGGTAGCTCCACCATCGGCAACAGACAGGCTGAAGCCACCGGCCAGCGGCTTGCCCTGCATATCGGTCAGCACGGCGTTCGACACCTGCGCGGCGTCCTCCGCCGTCAGGGCGAACTTCACCAGCGCGGCCGCGTTGTGGAAAGTCAGTTGCCCGCCCGCTTCGGTGGTCTGCGCCCATGCGGGATTCACGCCGGAGGCAAAGCTCCCGGCCTGTGCCGTCTGAGTGACGGGAAGGGTGAAACCAACGGCGCCGTCCGTACAGGTCAGCCCCTCACTGTAAGGATAGAAAGCCAGATAGCTCCCAGTCCCCGGCAAGGCTTCTCCGCTGAAGTTGGCGGTAGCCGCCGTTTCCCCTTCTTGCAGGTCGATGGTGAAAGGCTGGAACGACTGGCCGTCGTAGATGCCTATCTGGTCTCCGGCGTTCCAATAGACGGCATACGTCGTCTGTCCGTTTTCACCAACCTCCCCCGGTTGCAGTTCGGTACGTGTCTGCGCTTGTCCCGTCTGCGGTGCCAGGGCGGTGAAGGTCATCGGCACCCGTTCGCCGGATGCCTCCGCGCCGTTTCCACCTGTCACGATGTCTTCCTTGTCGCACGAAGCGACCCCGAGCAGCAGCGCCCACAGCGGCAGCACCCGGAAAAGATGTCTCATTGTCTTCATTGCTTCATTCGTTCTTTTAGTTAATCCCAGGAGCCTCCCCAGTCCTGTTCTCCAAAGCCGTCATGTCCGGCACCGTAGCTGCTCTGGCACAGCAAGCCTTCGTTCTGTACTTCAATAATCTCACACTTGGGGGCTTCATAAGCCATACCATTCTGGAATCCGTCATTTTCTTTCTGCATAACAAAATATATTTAAATGATTAACAGTCGGGGAAAAACAAAAAAGCGGTTGCGGCAAAGGATGGTAAACCCTTTGCCGCAACCGCACGGAAAAAGACAACACACAAAGTATGTGTATTGACTTTATTTTTATAATAAGGTAAGAATTGTGTGTGTTTATACAAAAATCACACTTCTCCAAATATCCGACACACTTTTTCAGATTTTTCACAATCAAAAAGAACAAGGCAGACATGATTACGCACACGAGAAACACCACAGAAAGCAGTACGCTTACTATGAATGACGAAGTTATATTTAGTATGTACGGAAATAACATGTCTTTTTATTATCAGAAAATCCGTACAAAAATAGAGCCTTTTTATGATACAGAAGGGACAATCTGTGAAAATCGGAGGGACAATTTAAGGAAAAGCTATAAATATCCCGCCTAAATCTTAAATCTTTTTGGAATACAGCTTCAAATTACGGCTATAAGTCTTGACATTCGAGAAACCGCTGTTCACGGCAATTTCCTCACGACTTGCCGACGGATGCCGCTCTTTATATCTGATGGCTGCCTCTATGCGAAGACGGTTAACCTCGGCATAGAACGAACCGAAACGTTCGTTCATCACAACGGACACATATTTCCTGTTGCTTTCCACTGCGTCGGCAATATCCGCCAACTTCAGGTTGGGATTAAGGTAAAGTTTCTGCCCTACAAGTATGGTACGGATTTTCTTCTCCAACTCATCTTTCACAACCGCCGGTATTACGCCATCGTCCGTACAGCCATCTTCCTGCACTGGTGAAACCATATCTTCCATTTTCTCAGCTATCACCTGCCCGGCATCCTCGACCACATTCCTGAGTCCGCTGCGTTGGGGATGAAGTATCTTAAGCAGGATTACAAGATTAGTGACTGATATAAAAATCTGCAGAAACATGTTGTAACAGCGGCTCCCGGAAATGAAAAGCCCCCAAGAGACTATAATAAAGAATAATGGAAGAAACATAACAAAACCAGCAAAACGCACCGGGAAATCATCCTCGCTGGAATATTCCTCCATGTTACGTTTCCTGACCTGACGATAAAGCCACATGGTGACATGAAACAACTCGAACAATATAAATATGGAGTAAACGCCAATTGCAGGCATAAGCACCCCACGATGGCTATAGAGTACATCGCCGCCCATCCAAGCAAAAATCCACAGCACTGTGATGAACAGAAACGGCAAGACACCGGCAAAGATAAACACAGGCAAACGATGGCTCATTTCAAAAAAGAAGAAACGGCGAAAGGAAAGGATGGCGGCACCGGGCAGGAACAGAACCAAGAAGACCTGTACGAAAAACCACGCGTCAGGACTGTCCATGCGGAAAAGCCATACTGCGGGCATGGCAAAACATGTATAGACAAACGTTATCAGCTTGCGGGCAGGATAGAAATATTCCTCATGCTCATCGAAAGGACGACACATGTGGAAATAACGCACCATGGCACAGAACAACGACGAGCATACCATAATCAGACATGCCGCCGCATAGTATATTTCAAAACCTTGTATTATCATTTCAAATTTCTAAGAATTTTGCAAATTTAAAAAAAATCCGTTTGTATCAAGTCCCCAATCAGAGTTTTTTTATCATCTGCCCCCTTATTTTTCATATATATATGTCAAATAACGATTTATTAATTATTCGTCTTTATCGCTTTAATATCTATTGAATTATACAATGAATAGTTTTTTGTACAAAAAGAAAGTATATCCGCTTGTTTTATATAAAAATGATTGATTTATGATGCTTTTCCTATTTTACCAGTTGAGTGATTTTGTCGAAACAGAATAAAAAGTTAATTTTACATTCGCTTTAGGTTGTTAATATCACAATTAAATATTACGAAATCGTTAAAATTACATTGTTTATTAAGGACTGTGACGATGAAAAATGACCTGTCATTTCATTAAAAACGTGCTGAAATCTTAATTGAAATGCCTTGTCATTTTATTAAAGGTTTACTCATTTGTTATATTAGGCACAAATAAGGTTGGAAATGATGTTTTTTGACTCTACATTTACTTTGAAACTGGAATTTTTATACGTATCATTATATCGAAATATTTAATTAATTTATATCAATTCGTTATTTATTTGCCATTATATATACCATATATACCGTATATGCAATAAATTCGTTTCATTCTGCATTTTCAAACCGCAACAAGAATGAGGATTTTTCAATCAGACTTGGCATCGGGTTCGTATTTTATCATTGTCGCATACTTGAGTTATCATTTTGACAATATGATAAAACTTTATTATTTTAAGAACTGGACCAATGATCAACGAAGTTTAACTTGAGTTAGAAGTAAAATTGGACAGAAAAATATAAATTATTATCCGCTTTTTCAATCTTTTGTTTAACTTTGCGTCCGAAGTAAAGACAAAGGGGTGCCCAAAGAATAAAACCCGGGCTGAGATTATACCCTATGAACCTGATGCGGTTAATACCGACGAAGGGATTGTCCTCAAAAAAGACATCCGTCATAAGATATTCTCTCAAACTGTTTTCCAGTATTCTCTTTGTGTTTGCTTTGCAAAACACTATAATACCTATCACTTATGAAAATAAAAGTAAACAACAAAGAGACAGAACTCACTCTAGGCAATAATATTGCATCGCTTGCACTACAGCTTGAACTTCCACTGCAGGGAGTGGCAGTTGCTCTTAACAACCGTATGATTCCACGCAGCCAGTGGGCTGAGCAGGAAATCAAGGAAGGCGACAGTCTTGTTATAATAAAAGCAGCTTGCGGAGGATAATGACATGGATATAAAAGCATTCAAACTTCAGTTCATCACTCATTTCACCGAACAGTATTCTTATTTAGACTCGGCACGTATGGCTCTTGAAGGCGGTTGCCGTTGGGTTCAGCTGCGCATGAAGGACGCTTCCGACGAGGAGGTGGAAGCCATTGCCATAAAGGTTCAGGAACTGTGCAAACAACATGGCGCTACATTCATCATAGACGACCGTGTAGAACTCGTAAAAAAGCTGAAAGCCGACGGTGTGCATCTCGGAAAGAATGATATGCCTATAGCTGAAGCAAGAAAAATATTGGGAGATGATTTCATAATAGGTGGAACAGCAAATACTTTCGACGATGTAAAGGCACATTACACTTCAGGTGCCAACTATATTGGCTGCGGTCCGTTCCGTTTCACTACTACCAAGAAGAAATTAAGTCCGATATTGGGGCTTGAAGGCTACCGTTCCATCATCCAAAAGATGAAAGAGGAAGACATCAACCTGCCGATAGTAGCTATAGGAGGTATCACGATAGATGACATTCCGGAAATAATGCAAACCGGTGTGACAGGCATTGCACTGAGCGGAACTATACTCAGGGCTGAAAATCCGGCAGAAGAAACGAGTAGGATTGTAGAAATGGTGGAAAGAAGTAGTTGTTAGTTGTTGGTTGTTAGTTGTTAGAGCCATCCGGATGGTAACCTTGTCAACTCGTCAACTTGTCAACTCATTTCTTAACTTAAGAACTCAAAAACTCATAACATATATGGAAAAACTTATTATTGCGGGTCGTGAATTCGAATCCCGCCTTTTCCTGGGAACAGGGAAATTCAACTCAAACCAGCAGATGGAAGAAGCCATCCTGGCATCCGGCACAGAAATGGTAACTGTAGCCATGAAACGTATCGAACTTGAAGACAAGGAAGACGATATGTTGCGCCATATCGTTCATCCGCATATACAACTGTTGCCAAACACTTCGGGAGTACGTACAGCGGAAGAAGCTGTCTTCGCCGCACAAATGGCACGTGAGGCATTCGGCACAAACTGGCTGAAACTGGAAATTCATCCGGACCCTCGCTATCTGTTGCCGGACTCAACAGAAACACTTAAAGCGACAGAGGAACTGGTGAAACTTGGTTTCGTAGTCCTTCCTTACTGCCAGGCCGACCCTACACTCTGCAAGCGTCTGGAAGAAGCTGGTGCGGCTACTGTGATGCCTCTTGCAGCCCCTATAGGTACAAACAAGGGATTGCAGACTCGCGATTTCCTTCGCATCATCATCGAACAGAGCAATGTTCCTGTAGTAGTTGATGCCGGTATCGGTGCTCCGAGCCATGCTGCCGAAGCTATGGAAATGGGTGCGGCAGCTTGCCTTGTAAACACAGCAATCGCCGTTGCAGGTAACCCAGTGGAAATGGCTATAGCATTCAAGGAAGCTGTCATTGCCGGTCGTCGCGCTTATGAAGCAGGATTGGGTATCCAGGCTGACAACCTCGTAGCTTCTGCTTCATCTCCTCTAACTTCATTCTTAAACGAATAAACTTTACAATTCACATGGACAACGAAAAAGATAAAAAAGCATACGCCCATGCAGAAAAGGCCTACATGCAAGGTACAATGTTCCCTTTCATAAAAGTAGGTATGCAGAAAGTAAACCTCACTCCTACTGTCAACATCGTTGACGGCGAGAAAGTGATGACACCGAACGCTCCTGTATATATATATGATACAAGCGGACCTTTCAGCGATCCTAATATCGAGATTGACCTGAAGAAAGGATTGCCACGTATGCGTGAGAGCTGGATTACATCACGTGGTGATGTGGAGCAGTTGCCATCAATCACTTCAGAATACGGAAAGATGCGCCGTGACGACAAGTCGCTCGATCATCTCCGCTTCGAACACATCGCATTGCCATACCGTGCAAAGGAAGGTAAGTGCTGTACTCAGATGTACTATGCAAAGCAGGGTATCGTAACTCCGGAGATGGAATACGTTGCCATACGCGAGAACATGAACTGCCGCGAACTTGGTATCGAAACATATATCACTCCGGAATTTGTACGCGACGAGATTGCTGCCGGACGTGCTGTATTGCCTGCCAACATCAATCACCCGGAATCGGAACCTATGATTATAGGACGTAACTTCCTTGTGAAAATCAATACCAACATCGGTAACTCTGCCACTACCTCAAGTATCGACGAAGAAGTAGATAAGGCTGTATGGAGCTGCAAATGGGGTGGCGACACACTGATGGATCTTTCTACAGGTGCAAACATCCACGAAACCCGCGAATGGATTGTACGCAACTGCCCTGTTCCTGTAGGTACTGTGCCTATCTATCAGGCTTTGGAGAAAGTAAACGGTAAGGTGGAAGACCTCAATTGGGAGATATATAAGGATACACTGATAGAACAGTGCGAACAGGGTGTTGACTACTTCACTATCCATGCCGGAATTCGTCTGCACAATGTACATCTTGCCGACAAGCGTCTGTGCGGTATCGTGAGCCGTGGCGGAAGTATCATGAGCAAGTGGTGCAAGATATATAATAAGGAGTCTTTCCTTTATGAACATTTCGACGAGATTTGCGATATCCTTGCACAGTATGACGTAGCAGTTTCATTGGGTGACGGTCTTCGTCCCGGCTCAATCTATGATGCCAACGACGAAGCACAGTTCGCAGAACTTGACACACTGGGAGAACTCGTACTCCGCGCATGGAACAAGAATGTTCAGGCATTCATCGAAGGACCTGGACATGTACCTTTGCACAAGATACAGGAAAATATGGAACGCCAGATCAAGTCATGCCACAATGCTCCGTTCTACACACTCGGTCCGCTTGTAACTGATATCGCTCCGGGTTACGACCACATAACATCGGCGATCGGTGCAGCCCAGATAGGATGGCTAGGCACTGCAATGCTCTGCTATGTGACTCCTAAGGAACACCTCGGCTTGCCTAACCGCGAGGATGTACGCACAGGTGTCATCACATACAAGATTGCCGCTCATGCTGCCGACCTTGCAAAAGGACATCCGGGAGCACAGATTCGCGACAACGCCCTCAGCAAGGCCCGCTACGAATTCCGCTGGCGCGACCAGTTCCATCTTTCTTTGGACCCTGACCGTGCTCTTGAATATTTCAACGAAGGACGCCACACTGACGGTGAATACTGTACAATGTGCGGTCCTAATTTCTGTGCAATGAAGCTTAGCCGCGATCTTAAATCAATTAAAAGTTAAGAATTAAAAATTAATAATGGGTGGATGTTTACATAATGTATCATATTTTCATTAGAATAATATTCATCCATATTATCACAAACAAATATGAGTACTGACAATTTAATTGATAATAAATCTGTACAATTTGCTTTAAGAATAATAAAAGCATACCAATTTCTCTCTACTGAAAAGAAAGAGCTGGTAATGTCCAAGCAGTTGTTACGCAGTGGTACGGCAATAGGAGCGTTAATAAAAGAAGCCGAATTTGCTGAAAGTAAAAATGACTTCATTCACAAACTGCATATTGCGCTGAAAGAAGCTAACGAAACAAGCTATTGGCTCCTGCTACTATCTGAGTCTAACTACATTGACAAAGCTTCATATTTATCAATAGATGCAGATTGTAATGAAATTATCAAATTGTTGGTAAGCATAATAAAATCCTGTAAGTCAAACATCAAAAACAATAATTTGACTGACAACAACATTTAATTCTTAATTATTAATTTTTAATTATTAATTATCCAACATGTTTAGTGACGAACTTGAAAAAATAAGCTGGGAGGAAACAACCAAAGCCATCTACTCCAAAACCGAGGCAGACGTGATACGTGCCCTCGGTAAAAGCCGCTGCGATGTAG
Source organism: Bacteroides sp. ET336 (assembly GCF_024733815.1). Taxonomy (NCBI): domain Bacteria; kingdom Pseudomonadati; phylum Bacteroidota; class Bacteroidia; order Bacteroidales; family Bacteroidaceae; genus Bacteroides; species Bacteroides sp. ET336. Next base: position 503,509 of record NZ_JANRHK010000001.1, on the reverse strand, counting down.
ATGACTTTATGGCACTCATCTCTCCGGCTGCAGAAAAATTTCTTGAACCGATGGCGCGACTCAGTAAAAAATACACTGAGGAACGTTTCGGACGTACAATGTCTATGTTTATACCATTGTATATAACAAATTCATGTACAAACTCATGCGTGTATTGCGGATTCCACATCAGTAACCCGATGGCACGTACCATACTTACACCTGAAGAAATTGAGAACGAATATAAAGCCATAAAGAAACTAGGCCCGTTCGAAAATCTGCTTATCGTAACAGGTGAAAATCCGGCAAAAGCAGGTGTACCATACATAGCCAAAGCACTTGACCTGGCTAAACCTTATTTCTCTAATCTTAAAATAGAGGTGATGCCTCTAAAGGCTGAAGAATATGCCGAGCTGGTAACACACGGATTGAACGGAGTTATCTGTTTCCAGGAAACATACAACAAAGCCAGATACAATATCTACCATCCAAGAGGTATGAAATCGAAATTCGAATGGCGTGTAAACGGTTTTGACCGTATGGGACAGGCAGGTGTTCACTCCATCGGTATGGGTGTACTTATCGGACTGGAAGACTGGCGTACAGACGTAACCATGATGGCATATCACCTACGCTATCTGCAGAAACATTACTGGAAGACAAAATACAGCGTGAACTTCCCGCGTATGCGTCCGGCAGAAAACGAAGGTTTCCAGCCTAATGTCATCATGAGTGACAAGGAGCTGGCCCAGGTTACTTTCGCCATGCGTATATTCGACCACGATGTAGATATCTCCTACTCTACACGCGAGCCGGCACATATCCGCGACAACATGGCTTCGCTAGGTGTTACAACCATGAGTGCAGAAAGCAAGACCGAACCTGGAGGTTACTACACATATCCTCAGGCACTTGAGCAATTCCATGTAAGCGACGAACGCACAGCCGTAGAAATAGACAAAGCTTTAAAAGCATTGGGACGTGAACCGGTATGGAAGGACTGGGATGCATCGTTCGACTGCATAAAGACAGGAAAGGCTGTCTGATTACGCAAATTCAGTACCGACGGCTTCGATATAATATATCCGATGCCGCCGGTATTTTTTTACTTTAATATAAAGATGGAAAGATACAACAGACAAATCATTCTACCGGAATTAGGAGAAAGCGGGCAAGAGAAACTAAAAAATGCCAAGGTACTTATTGTAGGTGTTGGTGGTCTTGGTTCGCCTATAGCATTATATCTTACAGGTGCAGGAGTGGGAAACATAGGTCTGATAGACGATGATGTGGTAAGCGAGAGCAACCTGCAAAGACAAGTCCTGTATTCCGAAGCCGAAGTAGGAACGCCGAAAGCCATTCAGGCACAGAAAAGACTGAATGCTCTGAACAGTCAGATAAAAATAGATGCATACAACACACGTCTGACAAAAGAAAATGCCGAAGAGATAATCGGCAAATACGATATAGTGGTTGACGGATGTGATAATTTCAAAACCAGATACATCATAAATGACACTTGCGTCAAGCTTGGGAAAACATACGTCTATGGTGCTATTAGAGCTTTTGACGGGCAGGTATCCGTGTTCAACTACCAGGGTGGGAGAAACTATAGAGACCTGTTTCCCGATGAAGAAGAAATGCTGTCGATGCCAGCCCCTCCCAAAGGAGTGATCGGAGTAACTCCTGGCCTGGTCGGCTGCGTGCAGGCAAACGAAGTAATCAAGATAATCTGCGGTTTTGGCGAAATTCTTTCGGGTAAACTATGGTTTATTGACCTGAAAACACTGCAAACAAATACGATTTTACTATAAAGATTAGGAATATTTCATTTTGGTTACTAACTTTGCACTCAGATTTAGTGGTACACACATGAAACTGATATTGATAACTACTCCAGAATATTTTGTAGAGGAGGACCAAATACTAAATGCACTCTTCGAAGAAGGGTTAGACATATTACATCTTCGCAAACCCGGAACAGAAGCGGTTTACGCAGAAAGACTGCTTACACTCATCCCGGAAAAATATCATAAGAAAATAGTTATACACGACCATTTCTACTTATGCAACGAATATAAGTTGAAAGGTATTCATCTGAACAGCCGCAATCCTATTGCCCCGGACAATTATTCAGGACATATAAGTGCTTCCTGTCATACTCTTGAAGAAGTACAGGAAGACAAAAAGACTTGCGACTACGTGTTCCTTAGCCCGATATTCGACAGTATTTCAAAAGAAGGATATTCATCTAAATTTACACCGGAAGCAATACGTGAAGCTGTTAAAGCTGACATCATTGACAAGAAAGTCATTGCTTTAGGAGGTATAGACGAGGAAAATATCCTAAGAGTTAAGGATTTCGGATTTGGAGGAGCTGCTATTTTGGGTGGACTTTGGTCGAAATTCAATCATAACTTTGACAACAATTATCAAGAACTTATAGACCATTTCAGGAAATTGAAACGCCTTGCAGATTAATACTTATTGTATTTTTCCTGCAAAACGTTTGCCTTACTTATATAAATGGTATAACTTTGCAAACAAATCAAGGCAATATATCTATTTACAATGAACGTACAATCACCTTTTAAAGTATTCTCAGGTACAAACTCGAGATACTTGGCAGAAAAAATCTGCAACAGTTTAGGATGCGAACTTGGTAACATGAACATTACACATTTCGCAGATGGAGAATTTGCAGTTTCTTATGAAGAGTCAATCCGTGGTCAGCACGTGTTCCTCGTTCAGTCAACATTCCCTAATTCAGACAATCTTATGGAATTGCTCCTTATGATTGATGCTGCTAAGCGTGCTTCTGCAAAGAGCATTATCGCTGTTATTCCTTATTTCGGATGGGCTCGCCAGGACCGCAAGGACAAACCACGTGTTTCCATTGGTGCTAAACTTGTAGCAAATCTTCTTAGTGTAGCAGGTATCGACCGTCTGATTACAATGGACCTTCATGCAGACCAGATACAGGGATTTTTCGATATTCCTGTTGACCACTTGTATGCATCTACAATATTTGCTCCATATATCCAGTCTTTGAATTTGGAAAACCTTGTAATTGCTACTCCTGACGTTGGTGGTTCTAAGCGTGCAAGCACATATGCTAAATTCCTCGATGTTCCTTTGGTTCTTTGCCACAAGACTCGTGAAAAAGCAAACGTTGTAGCTTCTATGCAGATTATCGGTGACGTAAAAGGAAAAGATGTCGTTCTTGTTGACGATATGGTTGATACAGCAGGTACTATTACAAAAGCTGCTGACATCATGAAAGAAGCCGGAGCAAATTCAGTTAGAGCTATCGCTTCACACTGCGTTATGTCAGGTCCTGCTTCTGAACGTGTACAGAACTCTCAGTTGGAAGAAATCGTATTTACAGACAGTATCCCTTACGCAAACCGTTGCGCTAAGGTTAAACAGCTTTCAATTGCAGACATGTTTGCTGAAACTATCCGTCGTGTGATGACTAACGAATCAATCAGCTCACAATACTTGATTCCTTAATATTTCGCACGATAAAAAAATATAAAGCGAAGAATCATAAAGCCTTATAAAACGGCTTATTGTGGTTCTTCGCTTTCTTTTGTAATATATTCTTACTCTCATTCTTTGATATATGAAATTACTCTGGTTGGATTTAAACAGTTCGTATGCACATTCATCACTTGCTCTGCCGGCTCTGCACGCCCAGATGGCAGACGATAAAAGCATCGTTTGGATTAAGGTTTCGGCTACTATAAACGAAAATCCGGGAATGGTAGCAGAACAGATCTATAAACACAAGCCTGATATCGTTGCATCCACATGCTGGCTCTTCAACCACGAAGCGCTAATGCATATCACATGCCGGGTGAAATCGCTGCTGCCACAATGCAGAATAATCTTTGGAGGTCCTGAGTTTCTGGGAGACAATAAGAAATTCCTGATAACTAACGATTTTGTTGAGGCAGTTTTCAGGGGTGAAGGTGAAACCGGATTCAAGCAGTGGATGAAGCATTTCGACAATAAGGAGGAATGGAAGGACATTGCCGGACTGTGCTATATGGATGATAATGGAGAATACCACGACAACGGTATGGCAAGGGTAACGGACTTCACTGCACTGGAATATCCTGAAAGGAGCGAACTGTTCAACTGGGACAAACCATTCGTACAACTGGAGACAACCAGAGGATGTTTCAACACTTGTGCCTTTTGCGTCAGTGGAGGCGACAAACCTGTAAGAAACCTAAGCATAGACACAATCAGAGAAAGGATAGAAATCATTCATAGTCACGGCATTAAAAACATAAGGGTGCTTGACCGTACTTTCAATTACAATACCAGATACGCGAAAGAACTTCTTGCTCTATTTCGTGAGTATCCGGACATGAATTTCCATCTTGAAATCCATCCGGCATTACTGTCAGAAGAACTGAAAGCAGAATTGATGTCAATGCCTAAAGGACTTCTGCATCTGGAAGCAGGAATACAAAGTCTGAGGGAAATAGTGCTTACCACAAGCCGACGTGCCGGAAAACTTGAAGATGCGATGAAAGGACTGAAATTTCTGTGTTCACTAGAGAATATGGAAACTCATGCAGACCTTATCGCAGGATTGCCTCACTATCATCTGAATGAGATTTTCGAAGACGTACTCACACTTGCAGGACTTAATGCAGGAGAGATTCAGCTGGAATCACTGAAACTGCTTCCGGGAACTGAAATGAGAAAAAGAGCTGAAGAGCTAGGAATAAGATATTCTCCCCTGCCACCATACGAAGTACTCGAGACGAACGATATTACATCTGACGAACTACAGACAGCCAGACTCCTTTCACGACTTTTGGACGGTTTCTACAATGCCAAGGCATGGCAGGGACTTACACGCCGACTGATAGTAGAGAACGAAGACTTCCTGTATCGCTTCCTTGAACATCTCACAAACATCGGAGTGATAGACCAGCCTATGGGACTGGAAAGAAGAGGAATTATTCTTTACAAATTCTGTAAGAATAATTATCCTAAATACACATTGGATGCCACTCAGGCATGGATAGAAGCAGGAATGTCGCTCAAGAAAGAACCTGCAGAAGCGATAAGAACAAAACATGTCACACCGCCAGATTCATGGGAAGTCGCCTACGGAACATACGACGAACATCTGCGTCTGTGCAAACTGCCTGTTAATGATAACGACCATTATATATGGTATGCCTTCAATCCTGACGAACAGGGAGGTATCCCTATATTCAAGGCAACAAACTGATATAAAATTCGAGAGCCGCTCTACACAATACTTGCATAGAACGGCTCTTTAATATTTTCTGAATGTCATGTTATTCTTCTTTCTTCTCCTCGTACGGGATACGATATGCTGTATATAGTTCAAGCACTGCTGCTACACTCAGACATAAAATCCATTCGTTATGATGCCACACAATCATCATCACACCCGCTATAACAAGCAGCATAGCCCCTATCAACTGCTGACGTTTCAGTCGTTTTAGAACTATATTCTTACCGAAGTATCTTCCTGTCTTTGTCTGGATCCACCCGAACATCAGTGCCCCGACAATGTAAATATACGGTGCATATTCAAACTTCACGAACTGCAATATCAGTCCAACAAATAACACTACCGCACCAGCTACAGCAATTATATTATCCAGTTTATTCATCTTCCAAATCCTGCTCAAAAATAAATATATCTTCGTTTTCCTTCTTCATCATGTATTTTTCGCGCGCCACCTTCTCCAGTGCCTCCGGATTGGTAGATATTTCCTTCAGCAACTTGCTGTCCTCTTCAAACTGCTTTCTATAATGCCTGATTTCCGTATTCAGTCTGTTTATTTCAGCGCGATGTTCCAAACGGCGGATCCAGCTATTCTCATCCAGAACACCAATTATCAGCACAAATACAGCCAATGTGACACCGTATTTGTGAAGTCGCACAAAATTCCATATATTTTCCAACTTCTCTCTCATGACAAAGAATATTTATTGGTGCAAATATAGCGAAACTCGTTCGATAACTGATGGATTTAAAGAAGAATTATTTGAGGAGCCAACTAAAAAGCATAGAATAGGCAAATTATTTGATTTGCAAATCTGTTAAACAAATTGAGTGAATACCCCAATATGCCATAACACTAATAATATATACCAATACTAATCTGTTTTTATACTAAATAGTATATGAATGACAAAAATCCACAGTAAAGTGAAATCAGTCAAACACAATATCAGCAATCATAATGCGACCAAGTATGTCTAAAAGAATGAAAAAACTCATTTAAATATATTTCAAAACAAACCTATTATTATAATAAACAGAAATAAATTTCTCAAAAAGTAGTATATTTGTATCAGTAAATTTTATATTCAATAGGAAAGTCAATCTAGTAAAAGTTCTTTCAGTTAAAAAAACTTACAAACAGGTGGCTTACAGAAAAACTTGGTTGGAGTAAAAAACATTAATATGTGGTTTAATAATGCCTCCCCTTTTAGAGTCACTAATGAAGATTGCGTTTGTACCAATGAACCAGTCTTTATTGGAGGACTTGCAAAAATCAAAGTTTCATGATAATATGTATAGTATGCCAAATAAATCTCATTTTAATAGTGCTTTACGTACACTTGTTCAGCAAAGTAGAGACGGTGTTAAGCATAGTACGGCTGTTTATATTCAGAACTTCGAAAAGACCTACCATTCATTGTTTATACAAGATGCTGTTCAGTTTTTAAAAACACTGCCAGACTCTTCAGTACAATTAATTCTGATTGATCCACCATATAATCTTGAATTAGAGTCATGGGATATATATCCTGATTATTTAGAATGGGCCAAGCAGTGGATTGATGAAATATATCGTATCATGACCGATAATGGGAATTGTGTAATCTTTGGAGGGTTTCAATTTCAAGACTTAAAAAAAGGTGATCTTTTAGAGATACTTCATTATGTGCGTCATAACACAAAATTGAGATTTATAAACTTAATTATTTGGTATTATAAAAACGGCATGAGTGCTCATCGATATTTTGCCAATCGACACGAAGAAGCAATTTGGCTGTCAAAAACCAAGAAATATTTCTTCGACCTTGATGCAGTAAGAGTTCCATATGATGAAATATCAAAAAAGGCTGCATTAAGAGATAAACGTCTTATTCCGGAAAATATTGATAAGGGAAAGAACCCAACAAATGTATGGGAAATAGGGCGTCTTAACGGCAATTCATCAGAGCGTGTTGGTCATCCTACTCAAAAGCCAGTTGAAATAATTAGAAGATTTGTAAAAGCTCTTTCTTATGAAGGTTCATTAGTCTTGGATTTTTTTGCTGGTTCAGGTACGACAGGAAGGGTATGCATTGAAGAAAACCGTCATTCCATTATGGTTGATTCAGATTCATCTACTAAAATGTTTTTCTACAAGCATCTTCAAAAAGCAGATTTGTCTAAATCAAAACCATTTGAATTATTTGAAAATATTTCCATCGAAGATTTTCTTAATACAATTAAAACTTAACATAACATGTTTTATTATTCAGACGACAACCAATTTTGTTTGTACAATGGAAATTCTTTGCAAATATTAGGTCAAATAAAGGAACAAGTTGACATGATATTTGTTGACCCTCCATATTTTCTATCCAACGGTGGAAAGAAAATTCAAGGTAAACGAATAGTTTCTGTTGATAAAGGTGATTGGGATAAAGCTATTTCTGTTGAATATATTGATAAGTTTAATCAAGAATGGATAAATTCATGTAAACCATTATTGAAAGATAACGGTACGATTTGGATTTGTGGAACTTTTCATAATATTTACTCTGTTGAGAAATGTTTAAAAACGGCTGGATTTCATATAATCAATATAATAACTTGGCAAAAATCAGATCCTACTCCAACCTGGGGAGAACTACATTTTAATTTTTCCTCAGAATATATAATTTGGGCAAGAAAGAATCCTAAGTCAAAACATTATTTTAATTTTGAATTAATGAAACAATTAAACGGGGGAGTCCCGATGCCTGATGTTTGGAAATTGCCAACGGTAGGTATGTGGGAAAAAACGTGTGGTAAACATCCAACACAAAAACCTCTCCGTTTATTGTATAGAATAATCTTAGCCTCAACCAGGGCTGGGGATATTATTTTAGATCCATTTGCTGGAAGTTGCACGACTGGTATAGCAGCTAATCTACTTGGAAGAAAATTTATTGGGATTGACCAAAGCCAAGATTATCTTAATTTAGGTATAAAAAGGAAACTAGATATAGAAGATCCTTATCGTTTAGACATAATGCAAAAGCATATTGCAGAAAATCCAGAAGAAGTAACAGTTTTGGTCAACCATGCTAGACGTGAAACAAAAGCAAAAATGATAGAAACAGGTATATGCTACCTTCGTGCTGGCGATTCGCAAGGATCATTGTGTGTGACTCCAGGGTTTGAGCGCTTGGAATACGTACTTCTTCATACTGGCGGAGAAGACTGTCAACTGTTTAAATTGAAAAAGAAGGGATGTTTCCAAATATGGACAAAAGAAACATTAGAACTACATGGATTTTCACCTTCTCATGCTACATATTACATTGTTTTACAATTTAACAATATAAATAAATCAAAATTTAAAGTCTCGTATAATCTTAAAGAAAAGATTAATACCTATCGGGCTAGAATAAGACCTCTTAGCGACTTCTTAGATTTATGTTAATATTAAGTATCATTTTTTAATTAAATAATTATGGCAAAAAAGAATCAGTCATCCAGGCTTACAAAACAACATAGAGAAAACCATGGTGTTATTGGTATCTTTGGTACAGAGGCTAAAGAGCATGATAAGGCAACAGGATTCATCCAACATGCAGTTTTATATGAATTAAAGAAAAAGTACACACAATTAAACTTTAGATATCGACAAAGCGTTGAAAAGAAAGAAATCAACGAAGCACTAAAAAAAATAGACCCTTACCTAGGACAAACATTGTTTGTCGATAATGCAAGTATTATACCTGATGGTGGAATTATCGAAGTCCAAGATGATAATGGAAACTGGCGGATTATTCTTGTTTCTGAAGCGAAACACCAAGGAAAAGATATTGAGAATATAGAAAAAGGTGAACTTGTTGGCAAAATGAAAAATCAAGACCTTATGGCAGCAGGTAATGCAATTGAACGTTCTCATAAAAATATATCAGAGATAGCAAATATGATGCTTGCTGAATCTCATTTCCCTTATGTTTTATTCCTTGAAGGTTCGAATTTTTTAACAGAAACTATTGAAGTAATTCGACCTGATGGAAGAGTCGTTACATTGGAGTATAACTCCGGTATGCTAAACAGATTAGACCGGTTGACAGCTGCAAATTATGGAATGCCTATAAATACAAACCTTTGCAAAAACAGATTTGTAAAACATGAAGACAAGACTATTATGTTACAAGCTACTTCAATTTATACACAAGGAGATGGTAGAAGTTGGGATAAACAGAAAATGTTTGAAATCATGTTTGAGATAGCTGAGACATCACTTCAGATGCTCGGTAGAGATTTGTGGAATCAGATTAATGGCTAATTAATGACAAGACAAGCAACAAACAAACACCTTCGCAAAGCAAAGAAATCAAAGAGTGATGAGTTCTACACACAGTTATGTGATATAGAACGTGAATTACAATACTACCCTGATAGTTTTGTAAATAAAGTTGTGTATTGCAACTGCGATGATTCACAAACAAGTAATTTCTTTCGTTTCTTCAAGGACAATTTCCAAAAATTAGGACTTCGAAAACTTATTGCATCCTGTTATAAAAAAACAAACCAAGACCTTTTTGAAGTTAAAAAAAATGTGAAAGCATACTATTGTATATATGAGGGTGAAAAAATCCCCATGCAAGTTATATCATTTAAGGGAGATGGTGATTTTAGAAGTGCAGAATGTATAAAACTGCTCAAACAAGCTGATGTCGTTGTGACCAATCCTCCATTTTCTCTCTTTAGAGAGTTTGTTTCACAAATTGTCAAATACAATAAAGAATTTCTCATTATAGGTAATGTAAACGCAATAACATACAAAGAAATATTCGATTTAATTCAAAATAACAAGATTTGGCTTGGAGTAAACCTTGGACGTGGTATTTCTGGTTTCATAGTACCTGAGCATTACGAACAATATGGTACAGAGGTTCGGATTAATGAGAATGGCCAAAAAATAATATCCACAAATGGGTGCCTATGGCTGACAAATCTCGAGTTGAATCAACGTCATGAAGATATAGTCTTAACCAAAATGTATTACGGAAATGAAAAAGATTATCCCAAATACGATAATTGTAATGGAATCAATGTTAATAGAACACAAGACATCCCAAAAGATTATACCGGACTTATGGGTGTACCAATTACTTTCTTACATAAATATAACCCTGCTCAGTTTGAGATTGTTAAATTCAGAAAAGGTGACGATGGAAAAGATTTATGCATAAATGGTAAATGTCCATATTTTAGGATTTTGGTGAAAAATAAATATCTTCAACAACAGCAATATGAAAAATCAAATAACATTTCTTTGGAATAGAACGTACAATTAACTCCTGGAAAGGTTATGTCAGATATTGAATATATGACTGAATATATGGTCAGAAGCTTTTGTCTATTGTTAATGGAACGACGGAATATAGATTTAGAAACGGCATTGGATACAATTAACACATTAGCCAAGAATTAAAAGTTGAAAACATTGTTTTCACTTTGTACTTCACTCGGTTTGCATTATCTTTGTCATAACTTAACAAAACAAGAAAAACCAATCCTGATTATGGACAACTATATTGTATCAGCACGTAAATACCGCCCTGCCACATTCGACACCGTAGTAGGACAGCGTGCACTCACAACGACTCTGAAGAATGCCATTGCCAACAACAAGCTGGCCCACGCCTATCTTTTCTGCGGACCGCGAGGAGTAGGAAAAACCACATGCGCACGTATTTTTGCAAAAACCATAAACTGTCTGTCACCGAAACCTGACGGCGAGGCTTGCAACGAATGTGAATCATGTAAGGCATTCAACGAACAGCGTTCATACAATATCCATGAGCTGGATGCCGCCTCTAACAACTCTGTGGAAGATATCCGCTCGCTGATAGAGCAGGTACGTATCCCGCCACAGATAGGCAAATACAAGGTATATATCATCGACGAGGTACACATGCTGTCAACGGCTGCCTTCAATGCTTTTCTGAAAACACTTGAAGAGCCGCCTCATCATGCCATATTCATCCTTGCCACAACAGAGAAACATAAGATTCTGCCTACCATCCTGAGCCGATGTCAGATATATGACTTCAGCCGTATCAGCGTTACTGATACAGTGGAACATCTTCAGGGAGTGGCACAGAAAGAAGGTATAGACGTTGAACCTGAAGCGCTGACCGTAATAGCACAGAAGGCAGACGGAGGTATGCGCGACGCCTTATCAATCTTCGACCAGGTGACAAGTTTCTCAAACGGGCATATCACCTACAAGAGTGTCATTGAAAACCTCAACGTACTTGACTACGAATATTATTTCAAACTGACAGACTATATTCTGGAAAACAAGGTTTCGGAATGCATGCTTCTGTTCAACGAGGTATTGAAGAAAGGATTCGACGGTAATCACTTCATCACCGGATTGAGTTCACACTTCCGCGACCTCCTGGTGAGCCGCGACGAACAGACACTGCAGCTTCTGGAAGTAGGTGCCTCAATAAGAGAAAGATACAAGACTCAGGCACAGAAATGCGAACAGAAGTTCCTCTACAAGGCAATGAAGCTGTGTAACGACTGCGACCTGAACTACAGACAGAGCAAGAACAAGCGACTTCTGGTAGAGCTGACACTGATACAACTGGCACAGATAACATCCGAAGAAGACGATATCAGCAATGGGCGTAGCCCTAAAGTGATAAAACCTATCTTCAACCAGCAGACTGCTCCGGTAGCAACGCAGCAACAACCTGTAGCCCAGCAACCGGTACAAGTTCAGAACGTACAACAACAGGTACAGCAAAGCACTTCAGAATCTCAACCACAATACGGCAATAACCCTGCACAACAGCAGGTACATAAGCTACCCGACGGACTAAAAGTTACCCAAGAGAAGAAAATACCTGTAGTAAAAGCGGGAATACTCGGACCGTCAATAAAGAAAAGGCCACAGCATCAGGAGGAAGCTGCCGCACAGAAACCTGCAGCACAAGTCCAGCAGGTAGAAAAGGAATGGGAAGACTACGATGTGTATGAAAAGGACCTGAACTACTACTGGAGGGAATTTGCAACCCGTCTTCCAAAAGAAGAAGCTGCTAATGCAGGACGAATGATGAACATGTCGCCCAAACTTCTTGACGACCAGACTACATTCGAAGTGGCGGTAGATAACGAAATGGTTCAGAAATATATGCTGCAGCTGGCACCACAGATAGAGAATCACTTGAGGGAACAGCTTCACAACAGAAAAATCAAGATGACTGTACGCGTAAGTGCAACCGATGAGAATATCAGAGCTTACAGCCATGTGGAACGTTTCCAGATGATGAGCAAGAAAAACCCTAATCTGCTGAAACTGAAAGAAGAATTTGGACTGGAGTTATCATAAAAAACATTTATAAAAGCGAAACAGCTTCATAAACACTCAATTCATATTGATAGTTTATGAAGCTGTTTCTTTTTGGTTTATGCTATAAAATTATAAATCGTGATTGCGCATACGATACTCAGCCAATTCCTCATATTTCGTTCCAGGACGTCCGTAGTTGCAATAAGGATAAATAGAGATACCTCCACGCGGAGTGAATATACCTGTCACCTCGATATACTTAGGATCCATCAGTTTGATAAGATCCTTCATGATTATATTCACACAGTCCTCATGGAAATCTCCGTGATTTCTGAAGCTGAACAGATAGAGTTTCAGACTCTTGCTTTCCACCATCTTCACGTCAGGCAGATAGCTTATACGGATTTCAGCAAAGTCAGGCTGTCCGGTGATAGGACAAAGACTTGTAAACTCAGGGCAGTTGAAACGTACCCAATAATCATTCTCCGGATGCTTGTTTACAAAAGCCTCAAGTACCTCCGGAGCATAGTCCTGACGATAGACAGTACTACCGCCAAGCAATGTCAGTTCTTCTTTTCTTTCCATTGTATATATAATTTTTCTTTTTATTCGATATAATGTCCGTAAACAATTATCTCCACACGTTCGTGTGGAGTACTTGACACGCTCGTGTGGAGAACTCGACACGGCCGTGTGGAGATCTCATCACGTACGTGTGGAGATAAATATCCTTTATCTGAAAACTGCAATAAAAGGCAAGTTATTTGTTTTTCGAGCTCAAATACTTTTCAAGTCCCTCGCGACGTAACTTACACGCCGGGCAATGTCCGCATCCGTCGCCCTGCACCCCGTTGTAGCATGTCAGAGTTTCGTTTCTTATCAGATCAAGCACTCCAAGCTCGTCTGCCAAAGCCCATGTCTGAGCCTTGTCTATCCACATCAGCGGAGTGTGAATCACGAACTGCTCGTCCATTGCAAGGTTAAGAGTGACATTGAGCGACTTGATAAACGAATCCCTGCAGTCGGGATAACCGCTGAAGTCTGTCTGCGAAACTCCTGTAACCAGATGACTGATGTCATGCTCACGCGCATAAACGGCAGCTATACTGAGGAAGAACAGGTTTCTTCCCGGCACGAAAGTATTTGGAAAAGAATCTTCAGGCTTCTCCTCGTCCATCACGATGGAAGTATCAGTAAGAGAATTCTTGCCAAGATGACCGATGAACGATACATCCATTGCGTGAAAATGCACTCCTGCCCTTTCGGCAATTCCTCTCGCCAGTTCCACCTCCTTTACATGTTTCTGACCATAGATGAAACTAAGCGCATAAACTTCCTTGAAATGTTTCTTTGCCCAAAACAGGCAAGTAGTAGAATCCTGGCCGCCACTGAACACTACCAGTGCGGCCTCATTATTCATAGTCATAATCAAATCTCCTTAATCTTCAATACATTATATGAGATGTTCTCATCATACACATCGCAATCATCTACACGCTTGATGTAGTTCACCACCCTGATAGTCACAGGGAGAATGATGATTTCATAAAGCGTTTTCAGAACAACCTGCACAACCATCATCTTCAACAACTCGTTCACAGGCATCAGTCCACCGAAAGCCAACGGGAAGAAAATGATTGAATCGGCACCTTCACCAGCCAAAGTTGAAACAATGGCACGGGCAGAAAAGTTCTTTCCGTGCGAAGCAATCTTCATCTTACTCATAACGAAAGCATTGATGAATGAACCTACAAGGAAAGCTGTCAAGCTGGCAGCCGCGATGCGCGGAGCAAGACCGAACACGAAATCGAATGCCTGTTCGCCTTCCCAGAAAGGAGCCGCAGGAAGAGCCACTGCCACTTTACCTAAGGCTACTACCATAAAGTTCATAAGGAAACCCATCCAGATGATAAGACGCGCCTTGCGGAAGCCCCAGACTTCGGCAATACAGTCATTGATAATGTAAGAGATTGGAAAAACTATCAATCCGGCAGTTACGGAAATCGGACCGAATTGTACGACTTTGGCCTCTAAAAGATTGGCTGCCACGAGGCAGACACAAAACACAATACCCAAGACCATGAAAGGTACTGATACGAGATTTTCTTTTTTCATCGTTCCTGTTTTTTACGTGGTGTTCTAGAATACACGGCCGCTATTCACGGCATCGCATGTTAATGATCTCTGTTTTTAATTCGAGCGCAAAAGTACTGAGTATTTACGATATATGCAAGGAAAAGTTATATTTGTGAATGAATATGAGTATAAAACCTGGAATAACTGTATAAATATCGTGATACAAACACATAATAATCAAATCAATGAAGTAATTTTAACAGAATATCCGGTTTTATCATTACCTTTGTATATATAACCTGAGATTTATACCCGAACAACAAAAAGGAAACGATGCAAATTCATAACAATACATTGATAGCAGAATGCTCGTCTTACGATTTCAAGGAAATGCTGGAGCGTAAGAAAGTAAAGTCATGGCTCAAATCAGTATCAGCTTTTGCCAATACGGACGGTGGCAGCTTGTTCTATGGGGTAAACGATGACGGAGTAATTGTTGGTTTGGAGAATCCGCAATCAGATGCCGATTTTATCAGTGAAATGATAAAGGCAAGACTTGACCCAGTCCCTGAAGTACAGCTTATCCCAATTGAACACGAAGGACGTACCCTGCTTGAAGTGAAAGTAAAAGCAGGAACGCTGACACCTTATTATTATTTTCAAGACGGAACACGTACAGCTTATACACGAGTTGGCAATGAAAGTGTGGAATGCAATTCGCAACAACTTCTTTCATTGGTTTTAAAAGGTACGCACATGACCTGGGATTCGTTACCAACACAAGTGGATGCCAACAAACATTCTTTCGTTATCTTAGCCAACACCTTCCGCGAGCAAACCCATCAGGAATGGAATGATAAATATTTGGAATCATTCGGACTTGTCACATCTGACGGTAAACTGACTAATGCCGGATTGCTGTTTGTGGACAATTGCACTGTGTTCCAATCACGTATTTTCTGCACCCGTTGGACGGGACTCTATAAAGACGATGCTATCAGTTCCGTAGAGCATCGGGCAAATTTAGTATTGCTTTTGAAATATGGTATGGACTTCATCAAGAATTATACAATGAGCGGATGGGTGAAGATGCCTAACTATCGCCTGAACCTCCCTGACTATTCCGACCGCGCTATCTTTGAAGGGTTAGTAAACCATCTTATCCATAGAGATTACACTGTAATGGGTGGTGAAGTACATATTGATATCTATGATGACCGGGTAGAATTGGTATCACCCGGTGCAATGCTTGATGGCACACAAATCCAAGACCGAGACATATACAAAGTACCGTCCATGCGCCGTAACCCTGTCATTGCAGATATGTTTACCCAATTGGACTATATGGAGAAACGTGGCTCTGGTTTACGGAAAATGCGGGAACTTACAGAGAAACTGCCTAATTTCCTGCCTGGCAAAGAACCACAATATCAAACGGAAGCGATATCTTTCTATACCACATTCTATAATCTGAATTGGGGAGAGAACGGAAGAATACCTATAGAGGAAGTGGCGACAAGAGTGAGTGGTTCGGAGGAAAAGTTCGGAGACAATTCAAAAAGTTCGGAGAAAAGGTTCGGAGACAATTCAAAAAGTTCGGAGAAAAGGTTCGGAGACAATTCAAAAAGTTCGGAGAGTAAGTTCGGAGAGACTGTGGGTAAGCCTAAAAATATTGGAAAAACAGCACAGAAAATTATTGATTTCGTCATTTCCGATCCCTCGATATCAGCTGAAGTCATGGCTTATAAAATTGGAATTAGTTCTCGTGCCGTAGAAAAGCAAATCGCAAAGTTACGATCTATGGGTATTTTATCTCGTGAAGGTGCTGACTTTGGCGGCTATTGGCGTATTGTAATAAAACCTGAGTAGGTTTATAATTTAAAACTATATTATGCTGAAAAAAGGAATATACGAACATATTATTAATAACGAGATAAGGGGAGAAATTAAACAATCAGAAGCAGAAAATCTGGTTTGTTTGAAAAATGATATTGATACTGCAGAATCTCCTAAGATATTGGCTGATTATTTGGCAAAGGTGATTCGTAATAAACTGGAAGAAATAGAGGATCAACAAGACCGTGTAAATATGATAAACAAAATTTTATCAGAAGCCGGTTTATTGGAAGAAATGCAGATAGTCGATTATGAGAATCTATTGACTGAAGTTATGACGCATCAGCAGTATCTTTTTCAAAGCCAAAGTAGATCGCAAACAATTAGACCGATTAGTGGTTTTCGTGTGAGTAATCTTTTTACTGGTGGTGGAAGTGCATTATCATTGGGAGAAGAAATTCGTCGGGAGATAGCCAGTGCTGATGAAATCTGTTTTATAGTTTCTTTTTTGAAAGTTTCAGGGATACGTATTTTAATGGACGACTTGAAGAAATTTACTCAAAAAGAAGGAAGTCGTTTAAGAATTATCACTACTACTTACTGCGGAGTTACTCAGTCTAAAGCAATTGAACAACTGTTAGAACTTCCCAATACAGAGATTCGTATTTCTTATAATACAGATATAGAACGTCTTCATGCTAAGTCATATATATTTTTAAGAAATTCTGGCATGAATACGGCATATATAGGTTCATCAAACTTATCTAAATCAGCCCAGACTGATGGTTTGGAATGGAATATTCGTGTAACAAATATAGAAAATCCACACATAATCAAGACGGCTTTAGCTACTTTTGATATGTATTGGAACAGTCCAAATTTTGAAGATATTAGAATTGGAGGTATAGATAAATTTAATAAAGAGATAAACCGTAATTTATTTAGAAACCGTAGCGAAGAGAATGTATATCACCGTTTTACATTACTTCCACATCAGAAGCAGATTCTAGATAAGCTTAGTGTAGAAAGAGACGAAAATCATAACTATAGAAATCTTATAGTCGCAGCTACCGGTACTGGAAAAACAGTCATCTCAGCCTTTGATTATCAAAATTTTGTAAGGACACATTCGCGTAGCCGTATTTTGTTTACGGCACACAGAGAGGAAATCCTTTGTCAGGCATTGAATACTTACAGGAGTGTTTTGAGAGATACAAACTTTGGCTCTTTGTGGGTTGGAGGATATCGTCCGCAGAATGAAGATGAATACGAAAATTTATTTGTCTCCATTTCAATGTTCAACTCAAAATATGATGAATTTTTCTCTTTACTTAATAAAGATTATTACGATTACATAGTCATAGATGAGGCTCATCATAGTCAGGCTGATAGTTATAGGAAATTATTAACTCACTTTAATCCACAAATATTAATCGGCCTTACAGCTACCCCTGAGCGTATGGATGGTCGTGATTTGCGTCCTGATTTCGGAGGACATATCAGCGCTGAGATACGTCTTCCCCAAGCTTTGCAGGCAGGATTGTTGACCCCATTCCAGTATTTATGTATAACCGACAATACAGATCTTTCTGATGATTCATTGTGGAGTGGAAATAAATATAACGTGGAAAGATTGTCTGACAGGTTATGTAATAAAGAGCGTGTAGGCAGAATAGTAGATGCATTACATAAATACTTGGCTGATGAATATACATGTCGTGCACTTTGTTTTTGTGTAAACAAGAAACATGCGGAATTTATGGCTAAGCAATTATCTCTATATGGTTTTAACGCACATAGTCTTACTTCAGATACCCCCAATGATGTACGTAGAAAACTGACGAAAGATTTGCGTGAAGGGAATATTCACTATTTATGTGTTGTTGATGTTTTCAATGAAGGTATTGATATTCCAGAAGTGGATACTGTGCTATTCTTGCGTCCTACGGATAGTTTAACAATATTCTTACAGCAGTTGGGACGAGGATTACGTCTGTCTGTAGGCAAGACAGAGCTTACAGTACTGGATTTTGTGGCACAGGTAAATCGTAAATATGATTTTGCTAGTCGCTTCAGAGCTTTGACACTTAATTCTGATAAAAACATAAGGAAGCAGATAGAAGATGGTTTTACAATGCTGCCTAATGGGTGTAGCATTATTATGGAGAAATTGGCTCGTCAATATGTTTTGAATAATATTCAAAGTGCAATTTACAATAAGACGAGAATAATACGTGAAATAAACAGTTATAGCGAAATCATACCGACAATCTCACAATTTCTTGATAATAATGGCCAGGACATTCGTATATTATATCAAGGTTCAAATTGTTGGACATCATTAAAACGTGCTGCTGGAAAGATTAACTATATTGATGATCATATAACTAAACGTTTGGAGAAAGGAGTTTCAAATTTGATACATCACAATACGGCTAACTTCCTGCATTTTGTTCAAAGATTCGTAAATGGTAACAGCGAGTTTCTTAAAGAAGAAAATGAAACTTATGCATTAATGTTATATTATGCTTTGTTTTCTGATAGGTTGGATAAATCAGGCTTTAATAGCATATATGAAGCACTTTCTTTACTCCAAACGGATAAATACAAGTACTTCAATCAGGAGATAAAAGAAATAGCATCTTATTTGCTGGAACATTTACAAATAAAGACTATTCCGTTGCAGAACCTGTTCTGTCCACAAATGGAGGTATATGGCTGCTATACACGTGAGGAGGTTTTTATGTTGGTTGGACGTCAGACTGCGATAAAGAGAATGCAAGGTACAGCAACCGGAGCTTTTCATTTGCCGGAGCATAATGCCTCTTTGTTATTTGTAACTTTGAATAAATCTGATAAAGATTTTTCTCCGACCACACAATACGATGATTATGTAATAAATGAGAATCTGTTTCATTGGCAATCTTGGAATTTTGACTCTCATCAGAATGATGGAGGAAAACGATATACCCACCAAATGGAAACCCAACGTAAAATTTTACTGTTCGTTCGTGAAAACAAGAAAGACGGCTATGGTAATACCAGTCCTTTTCACTGTTTTGGTTTAGTTAATTATGTATCCTCTCATGGAGATTTTCCAATGAATGTAACATGGAGATTGGAGGAACCAGTTATGCCATATTTTGTAAAAGCAATATAAAAACAAAAAACTCTGTATAACCCATTGGAACTATACAGAGTTTCTTAATATTATCTTCAGTTGTTATAACTAAAATTACTTGACTACCTCAAAATTCATCGTTTTGACTTTCAGTTAAGTGTCCTGCCTCTGAACAGTTACGTTTTCTTTCCGTAGCTTGTATCCGATTCAGCAGCCATAGATATTTGTGCAGATTGACTTTCAAGCGCATTCAAGCGTTCCTTCAACTTTGTATTTCGTTTCAGCACCGACAAATTACGTATAGCAAAGCTCAATGCTTTTTTTGTACCTACCAGCACACAGATTTTTTTAGCACGTGTAATTCCGGTATAAATCAGATTGCGCTGGAGCATTACATAGTGAGTCATCAGCACAGGCATTACTACAATGGGATACTCGGAGCCTTGCGACTTATGGATGGTAGTAGCATAAGCTAGTGTCAGCTCGTCCAGTTCAGAGACATCATATTCCACCGTTCTTCCGTCGAAGCAGACAAACAATGTTCTGTCTTCCATATCTACTCTCTCTATATAGCCCAAATCACCGTTGAAAACCTCTTTATCATAATTATTACGCAGCTGCATTACACGGTCTCCTTGACGGAATGAATATCCACTGCGGTTCAATGACACCTGCCCCGGGTTCAAGACAGTCTGTAACGCCATGTTCAGGTTGGCGGCCCCCACTACCCCTCTCTGCATGGGTGTAAGGACCTGTATATCGCTTGTCGGACGCTTATACGCATTAGGCAGACGCTCCTTCACCAACTTCACGATTGTATCTACTGCCTGTTCCGGATCTTCCTGTTGGATAAAGAAAAAATCAGTGTTTTTACCGTTGCTTGTATCAGGGAATACACCTTTATTTATGGCATGCGCACTCATGACGATACGGCTTTCCTGTGCCTGGCGGAAAATACGTGTCAGACGGATGACGGGTATTCTCTTGCTGTCGATGATGTCACGCAGCACGTTTCCGGCACCAACGCTTGGCAACTGGTCGATGTCGCCTACCAATACCAGACGCATACCTGCCGGAATTGCCTTCATCAGATTGTTCATCAGCAGGAGGTCTATCATTGAACATTCATCTACAATGAGCGCATCTCCTTCCAAAGGATTATCATCATTACGTTTATATCCATCTTTAGGATTATACTCCAACAGACGGTGGATGGTCTTGGCCTCCATCCCGGTAGCCTCACTCATGCGCTTGGCTGCACGACCGGTCGGCGCTGCGAGCAGAATGCGTAGGCCCATAGCTTTCAAGGCCGCTATAATACCTTGTGTGGTAGTAGTCTTTCCTGTTCCGGGACCTCCTGTAAGCACCATAACTTTAGAAGATACAGCCTCACGAATGGCTTCTGCCTGCACTTCGTCGTACTCTACACCAGTTTGTTTTGATATAACTGAAATATCAGGAATTATATTGAACAGACTGCCTTCCACACAGTCCAGCAATTTGTTCAGGCGATTCGCTGTACCGACTTCGGCATAATAGAACGGTGGCATATATATGGCTTCGGCATCAGCTATGAGGTCTTCACTCTGCAGCATCTCGGATATAGCCTGACGAACGGGAGTCTCATCGGCATCCAGAAGTTCAATTGCAGATTTTACAAGCTGCTCTTCCTCGGCATAGACATTGCCTTCCTCAGCCATATGGCTCAGTGTGTATGTGACTCCACTTTTCAGTCTGCGCAGGTCATTCTTCTCATAACCCATTTTAGAGGCAATAGTGTCGGCTGTCTTGAAACCTATTCCCCAAATATCATCTGCCAGTTTATATGGATTGGTTTTCACTGTGTCGATACTCTCCTTGCCATATTGTCTGTAAATTTTTGCGGCATAAGCGGTACTCACTCCATATCCCTGCAGGAAGAGCATTACATTCTTAATATCCTTCTGTTTTTCCCAGCTTTCAGCTATTTTCTCTACTCGTTTCTGACCTATTCCCGGCACTTCATAGAGGCGTTCTATATCTGTCTCTATGATTTCGATAGTATCAAGACCGAAACGGTTCACGATGAGCTGTGCAAACTTAGGTCCGATACCTTTCACCAGTCCGCTTCCCAGATACTTTTCTATGCCGTAAAGAGTGGCAGGCATCACCTCTTCCCATGTCTGAGCCACGAACTGGCTGCCATAGCGTTTGTCAACCTTCCAGTCGCCCTCACACAAAAGCACACTCCCTGCCGGTACCTCCAGGAGATTTCCAACCAGAGTAACCAGTTCATCATAACCTTTTACCTTAACCCTCATCACCGAATATCCGTTCTCAGGATTCTGGTATGTGATACGTTCTACTACACAGCGCAGTTTTTGCATTTCCGTTTCTCTTATTATACTTACAATACTTCAGGATTCTTATGAATTCCACTACTATAACACAAAAATAGAGGTTATTTCAAAAAGATGCAACATTTTTCAACTTGCAGAAAAAAGTAATAAAGAAACTAAATCAAAAATATTAACTGATAAATATTTGAATTTTAACAGGAATATTCAAATAGCAAATATTTATAATCT
The DNA here is from genome assembly GCF_024733815.1 of Bacteroides sp. ET336. NCBI lineage: Bacteria > Pseudomonadati > Bacteroidota > Bacteroidia > Bacteroidales > Bacteroidaceae > Bacteroides > Bacteroides sp. ET336. The sequence continues at coordinate 481,337 of NZ_JANRHK010000001.1, read as the reverse complement.
CACATATTATTTTTACTTTTGAAGCTGTATTAAAAAAGAGTTTCCACCATGACCAAAAATAACCTACTTACAGAACAACTGAGATATACAGGCGAGAACATATGTCCTACCAAAATAAATCTGTGTTCTTATAAGAAAGACTCCATCACGTATCACAAGGATATAGAACTAGAGCATCTTCAGGAATTAATGAACGAGGACGAAATAAACTGGATACAGATTACCGGTATGCAGGATACTGATAAAATAAAAAATATATGCCAGATGTTCTGCATCGATTTTCTGACTACTCAGGATATCCTTAATCCGGAACACCTCACAAAAGTGGAAGAACACGATGATTACAATGTAATAATCATCAAGCTCCTGACGATGAACAAGGATAGAGATTATGAATCGATGCAACTATGTATCATTCAAGGCAAATCATATGTTCTCACATTCGTTGAAAAAGAAACAGATTTCTTCAATGAGATTATTTCCGCTCTGAACAAAAACACATTGAAGATCCGTCACCGCCAGTCGGACTATCTGCTAAGTGTAATACTGAACAGCTCCATGGCAAACTTCATGTCAGTACTCACAACCATGGAAGATGAGCTGGAGGATATGGAAGAAGCTTTAATCGTGCCTCACAATCCGGACGCACCGGGAATAGAGAATATACAGAAATACAGAAGAAACTATCGTATCATAAAGAAATGTATCTTCCCGATGAAGGAACACATCAACAAACTGTTTCATGCCGACAACGAACTGCTGAACGAACAGCAACGTCCGTTCTTCAACGATGTGAACGACCACCTGCAATTCGTACTTCAGACAATGGAAAGCTGTCGTGACCTTATAACAGCCATCGTTGACCTATACATTTCAAGAAACGACCAACGTCTGAACGACATAATGAAACAGCTCACCATCGTTTCCACTATCTTCATCCCTCTGACATTCCTTGCCGGAATATGGGGAATGAACTTCGAATGGATGCCCGAACTGCACTGGGAATACGGATACCTTTTCGCATGGGCACTGATGCTGACTATGGGTATCTCACTTTTCTTCTTTTTCAGACACAAAAAATGGTAACAGACTATGCGTAAACAGGAATTATACAATAAGGTTATAGAATATTTTGAGAAGGCAATGCCGGTGGCAGAGACCGAGCTACATTACTCAAACCCTTTTGAACTGCTCATTGCAGTGATACTTAGCGCGCAATGTACGGACAAGCGTGTGAACATGATAACTCCACCGTTGTTTCACGACTTCCCTACTCCGGAAGCCCTTGCCGCAAGCACTCCCGAAGTGATATTCGAATATATCCGCAGTGTGAGCTACCCCAACAATAAGGCCAAGCACCTCGTCGGAATGGCAAAGATGCTCGTAAGCGAATATAACAGCACTGTGCCGGATACACTGGAAAAACTTGTGAAACTACCTGGTGTGGGCCGCAAGACCGCCAATGTAATACAAAGCGTGGTATTCAATAAAGCAGCAATGGCAGTAGATACACATGTGTTCCGCGTGAGCCACAGAATCGGTCTGGTACCGAAATCATGCACCACTCCGCTTGCCACTGAGAATTATCTGATGAAATATATTCCAAAGGATATTGTTCCTAAAGCTCATCACTGGCTGATACTGCACGGAAGATATGTCTGCATTGCACGTTCGCCTAAATGTTCGGAATGTGGATTAAACGGAATATGTAAAGAATCCCTTAAAGTCAAACCTGAATAAATTATTCATATCAACATAAAAACATAACTCAAACAAGAAATAATATTACACCATGAAAAAATTAAATCTTTTATTATCGGCCTTATTTATAAGTCTGACTTGTTCCGCTCAGGAATCATTATGGGGTGGACAGAACATCACTTCGCCTGAAATACACCCGAACAATACCGTAACTTTCCGTTTTCATGCACCCAAAGCTGTTCAGGTAAAGGTTACAGGCGACTTCCTGCCTACTGTAAAAATGGATACTCAGTTCGGCAAGGTAGATGCACCGGGAGACGCCGAGCTGAAAGAAGGCAAGAACGGTGTTTGGGAATATACCACTCCACAACCTCTGGCTTCAGAGCTTTACAATTATTCGTTCATAGTTGACGGTCTGAAAGTGACAGATCCGAACAATGTATATGTGAGCCGCGATGTAGCATCCGTTTTCAATATATTCATAGTAAAGGGAGAGCCTGGCGACTTGTACAGTGTAAACAAGGTTCCTCACGGAACGGTAACGAAACGCTGGTATCACAGCGACGCCTTAGGCTATGACCGCCGACTGACAGTCTATACCCCTGCAGGCTATGAAAACAGCACCAAGCGCTATCCTGTGCTTTATCTGCTTCACGGTATGGGTGGCGATGAAGATGCCTGGACCACCCTTGGAAGGACTACACAGATAATGGATAACCTTATAGCTCAGGGAAAGGCAGAACCTATGATAGTAGTTATGCCAAACGGAAATGTAGATCAGGAAGCTGCTCCTGGAGAATCGTCTTTAGGAATGTACAAACCGACAATGAATCTTCCAAGAACAATGGAAGGCACCATGGAGACTACCTTCCCTGAAATAATGAAATTCATCGAAAATAATTACAGGGTTGAGAATAAAAAATCCAGACGTGCCATAGCCGGCCTTTCAATGGGTGGATATCATTCTCTTCATATTTCCAAAGAATATCCGGACAAATTCGATTATGTAGGTCTTTTCTCTGCAGCAATACTTCCCGATAAGGAAAAAGATTCAGATATCTATAAAAACATGGAAGAAAAACTGGCTAAACAGTTCAGCAAAGCCCCTAAACTTTACTGGATTGCAATTGGAAAGACAGACTTCCTGTATAATGCCAACGTGGAGTACAGAAAGCTGCTTGACAAACACAACTACAAATATGTGTATAGAGAAAGCGACGGCGGACACATCTGGCGCAACTGGAGAATATATCTGTCTGAATTTGCTACAATGATTTTCAAATAATAATTCCAGGACTAGCATGATTGGTTTTTTAAAGAAAAACATTGCCGTAATACTGTTTATAGTATTGTCATTGATTTTTGGAGGATGCATCGGATATTCATTAATAATTTTTTTCGGCAAGGAACAAGGTTTTGTTTCTCTTATAACAAATCTGTTGCTTTCATTCCTGATAATGATTGTATGTATCTTCATGCAGATAATAATACATGAAACGGGACATCTTACTGTAGCTCTGATGCGCGGATGGAAATTCATTTCCTTTATGGCATTCGGTTTTATACTGACCAAGCGTGACGGGCACTACAGACTCTCTACCATGAAACTTGCGGGTGCCGGAGGGCAATGCCTTCTGCTCCCACCCGAAAATGGAGACTCGGATTTCGGGATTATGCTTTACAATCTTGGAGGCGTAATATTCAATCTGATGTTTTCCGTCATTAGCGGGATATTGTTGTGGACATGCCACGAATCGCTAAACCCATATCTGAATATATTCCTGATGCTGTTTTCTGGTGTAGGGATATGCTTTTTTCTGGTAAACGGTATTCCTTCCACTTTCTCAGGTATCCCTAACGACGGTTACAATATATTGCGACTCAGAGAAGACAAGTTCTCCACACAGGTGTTTCTGGATTCACTCCGTTTTCTGGCAAAAACACAAAGCGGTAAAAGACCTCACGAAGCTATGGAAGAGTATTATTCTGACAATAAACGGCTTGACATGTCGTCTCCGTTTCATGTCTGCGCCCTTACCATGGATCTGGCTGTGGCACTTGACAGACTGGACTTCGATAAAGCACATAATCTGATAGCCTTAGCCGAAGAAAGATGGAATGAAATAATTCAGATATACAAAAACGAAATAGCTATGGAACGTCTGTTCCTCAATCTGATAGACAATGGTGATAAAAGCAAAATCGAAGAGGCTATCAATGACAAAAATATTATGATTTACTTGAACCAGAATGCCACATTCCGACCTTCTGCATTAAGAATCCAATATGCCATTGCCCTGATTTATGATAAAGACCGTGAAAAGGCAGACAAGATTATGGAACGTTTCAATACAATTTCCGAGAGTTATTATAACATTGGAGATACCTTATGCGAGAAAGCTCTCATGAAATACACTTCCGTACTTTATAGTGATATAAGCAAACAGTAAATTTTATTCCTTTATAAAAAGCGAAAAAGAGCAACCGAAGCCCTGAGACCTTGGTTGCTCTTTACGTTTATATCAGAATATGACAACTCCTACAGACAATGCCGAGAACTCCGGACCATACGTAGTGTCAAGCACCTTACATGGGCTATACTTTACATAGAACCCTAAAGTATTGAAACCGAATGAAGCCTGAATATCAACTGTCACTGGAGTCTGATGAATATTATCATCCGTCAGTTTAAACTTTTCTCCATTCAGCTTGTAGCGTGTCTTCATACTGGCATGCGTATTGAAATTGATAATCGGCCCGAAACTAAAGCTGAAATTATTTTTCGTTTGATGAGTAAACATAACAGGAAAAGACCAACTGAATACCTTGATACGTGAAAACTGAATATCTGCACCTTCAGGATAAGCGCCGATAGACATATCATTTCCAGGATCTTTTATAAAGCGCTGCTTGCCCGTCATACGGTAATTGCGCCAACTGCAAGCCACTCCGATAGAAAGAGAAGTCCTTGTTTTCCAAGGATAATATTCCCAACCAAATGAAGGAGTAGTAATTTCCCATGAAGAACCCATGGTTACATCCATATTGTCGGGAGCTCCCTGAACTGTGGAAAGTCCTATTTTGAAGTCCTTGACCACAAATGCATTCCGTTTACGTTTCTGTTCTTCTGTATGCTTTCTGAACGGGATATTGAAATCCCAGTCACTGTTACGTTCTTTTGTAACCGAAACATCCGAAGGGGATATTTCCACCTCACGGACATAACGGAAATCCGGATTGTCTTTCTTTCCGTCAATTTCTACCTTCATGCGGTTGTTTGACTCTGTTATTGTTACCCTATCAGGGTTATCAATACTCATTACATTCTCAACCTTCAATGAGTCTTTACTTTCAGCATACCCGCCTGCCGCAATCAGCAATGTTGCTACAAGCAAAATCATTTTCTTCATATCTTTATAATGTTTTATTTGTTTCTTCCTATTTAAACATCTGTTTCAGTTCTTCCAGGGTAACCTGTCCTTCCATATATACCACCGTAACTTCCGGTTTCTTTGTACCGTCAGAAACCACAGAGGTATTTCTGTAGAACAGATATCGGTAACTTTCATCCTGTGGCGGGAAACAATAGAAACCATAATACAACTGTGTACCAATTTTCCCAACTTCCTTGTCAACAGCCGTTTCCGCATCCTTTACAACAAGTGCCTCTATCTCATCCGACAATGCCGGAGCATCTGTTACTGTCAGACTACGGAAAAGCGTCAGATGATATTTCTTCAGTTCCTTACCTTTGATAAGAACCTCTACCGCCCTCTTGTCATACTTGAAGCGACCGTCGAACAAGGTTTCCACATGCATGCCCTTCTGTGCCGACATAGGCAGCACAGCCAGCATGGTAATTCCCAGTATAATCAATCGTCTTATCATATCTCATTATTTTTTAGTTTTCAACTGATGTTCCAATTGTCTGAAAGATGTCCGACAATTGTTCCTGAACTGTTTCCTGTGGCAAATCATGTCGCACTTTATCGATGGATTTCATAGCCTCCGAAAAAACTATTTCCTTATCAGTGTAACGCTCACCGTTGATATAGGCCACACAGACGTTAGTCCTTTCTGCCACCTGCCATACAGCAGTCAAGGCCAACACACCCGTAATAGCTGCGGCTGCCGCATAATATCTCAACCGTACTCTACGCGTACGCTGCCTGTTATGTATTGCACGTCCTGTAGCGACAAATCCCATAACGGCACGAACTTCGTCGAACTCCTTCCCTTGCGAAGCCGGTGTGGCGAGAAAACGTGCCAATGCTTCTTCTTCAACATCTGTTGTCTGGGCTTCAAAGTAGCGTTCCGCCAACTCTTTCCACTGCTGATAAGTTCGTTCGTTTTCTTTCATCGTTCCATCTGTTTTAAATAACAATCCCTGATTTCTTTTCTTGCTCTCGACAGTTGCATCCGCACAGCCGGTTCCTGCATTCCGAGTATTTCAGCTATTTCATCATACTTTTTTCCTTCATACTCTTTCATCCGTAAAATCTGTTGTTGCAGAGGTGTCAGCCTTAGCTCAATGATACGTTCCAACATGCGGAAACGCTCTTCTCTTTCAATACTCTCATCCGCCTGGTCACAAACGGATTCATCCCTGTTCTCATCCAACTCTACAGTAGGAATATTGTTCCTCTTGCGCAGTGTGTCAATACACAGATTTTTCACCGTCACTACCGTAAGTGCTTCTGCTTCTTCGCGCGAACCGATCTGGTCAGCATGTCGCCACAACCGGAAGAAAGCCTCCTGAAGTGCATCGTCGGCATCCTCCTTATTGGGGAGGAAACGCATTGCAAGCCTGAGAAAATTCTTCCTCAGTTCTGTAAAAGTCAATGTCAGTGTTTCTTTACTCATGCTTTTTATCGGGTCCGTACTATTCGTTTTCAAAAAGGTAAACGTAAAGATATTGGTTTTGTAACAGAGAAGATGGAAAAAAATAATAAGTATTTAAATAAATCACTTATTCAAATACTTATTAGAATGTCTTAAGTATATTTTTACTTAATTTCAAGTAAAATATAAAGATACAATTAAATCCAACTGTTTGGATATTTCATCAAATCGTTGGTTCAAATCAAGGGTTTTAACAAGAAATCGGTTTTTACCTATAACAACATCAAGTTCAGGAACCGTTTCCTCTTCCGTTTTTGCGTACAACAACATGCCCGAAACATTACCGGAATTATCACAATCCTTATTCTTAACATAAGTAAAAATCTGATACATATTTCCAGAATGAATAGTAGATTTACCAAACTGGGTTTGAGTCATACTACCATAATACTTGGTGTCAATTATAAGTATCTTATCTCCATTATGTAATGATATATCTGTTTTCATTGAAGGCAAAAAATCAACAACAGCGCTTTCTGTATCATAAATATCCCATTCAACCATATCCGAATTTGCCTTCAAATATTTGTGATGCTTACGGTAATACTCCAACACAAAACGTTCAAAAAGCTTGTTCATGTGTTCATCAGTAAATGTAGCCATCTTAAACTCGCCTTTCTGAGTTGTCATCAAAACTCCATCAACAATAAAATAGCATATATTCATCAGCATCCTGTAATTCTGATTATTACGCTGAAATTTCAGTAATTTCCATTTTACTGTCATCAGATTTAACTCATGAACATTTCCAAAAAATGGCAAAATAGAACGCAAGCCTTTTTTATATTTATGACGTAAACTGTTATTCCTAATCAATAAAAGTATTGTACTTTTTATTATCTGATTGAAGATATTATCCTCTGACAACTCATCATAATCACATCCCAACAGACTTTTATGTTGTATCATACAGTTGATAGTATCTTCAATATCCAAACGTCCTTTCAACACAGGTAATATTTCATGACAATTTACATATTCTTTATATAGTCCTTGTTTCAGCTGCAACGAAACACCTTTATACAGAATTTCAGCAAATAATTCCAATATCTGCTCGAAATCCTCCTTTGCAATATCATCATAGTTGTTCTTACGTAATTCCTGAAAAGCATAAGTCAACATATAATAAATATTGCGAATCAATATGCCTTTGTCCTTAATCATTCAATGCTGATTTTAATTTTTCAGACCATTCATTAACTTTATTCTTATCATCGAACCAATATTCTTCAAGCATTGGAATGATGTCATACTCTACCACTCCCCTTAAAAAATCATCAGTAACATCCACAGGATTTTTAAAACATAAATAGCTGTGACCTATTTCAAATCCGCTTCCTAAAGAATCATCCTCTATTATCTTTTTATTAAGTTCTATTATCTTCCTGACAAGTTTATCGAGTTTGGGATTCGTTACCGATGAACATTTCTCCTTAAAACCTTCTGTTTCAAATCCTGGTTTGATATTAAAGAAACTGAATCTTCGGCGAAGAGCATAATCTATCATAGCTAGACTTCTGTCGGCTGTGTTCATCATACCTATTATATATAGATTTTCCGGGACATAGAACTTTTCACCTGTATAAGCCAGTGTCATCTTATTCTTTTCGCCACGATAATCTTTTTCAATAAGCATAAGCAGTTCACCGAAAATCTTTGACAGATTACCTCTATTTATTTCATCAATTATAAAGAAGTAGTCCTTATCCTTATTATTCTTTGCAAGGGTGCAAAAATCATAGAAGATTCCTTTTCGAAGAATAAACTTATCTTCTACAGGTCTGTATCCCATTATAAAATCTTCATACGAATAATTTTGGTGAAACTGTATGAAGCATATACGACTGTCATCTTTAACTCCCATAACAGAATAGGCCAATCTTTTAGCGCTGAACGTCTTTCCCACACCTGGCGCCCCTTGTAGAATTACATTCTTCTTTACTTTCAACTGGTGAGATAGTCTATCGTAATCCTTTTCATCCATGAATACTTCATTAAGGAAATCCGATTTACTGTATTTCTCCAAAGACACAACATCCGGCAACTTATTGCTTTCTCTGATAAGATCAATGATAATCTCATATTCAGCACAAGTCAATTTAAAGAAACTACCATTAGGATTAACAAGGAATTCCATATTTCTCAGTTCCGCTATTTCCTTAATAGTAGAAAAGTCTATAGGTGAAGATAATGTCTCTGTTTTCCTGAACATTATCTTTTCTCCATCATTGGCTTTTGCCACTTCGGCAAGTCCTAAAATCTGTTTTGTAGGATTTGATTCATAACATACTACAATATCACCTTCCTTGGCATCAATAAAATTCTGATAAATACGTCGCTTGTTGCCGTTATCATTAAATAAAGTATAGTCCTGAATCTCTCCAACTACCCATTCAGACATACTCCAGACCTTAGGGTTGGCATTAAGCCACCAATAGTTTTTGTTTTTTATGGGTACGGGAACAGATTCCATCACTTTATAATTATCAACATTAAAAATCTTCTTATTCTCACTTTTGCCAGCTATTGAGAACTTTATAGGCTTACTAATGGAATATACAAAATCGACTGTAGCAGTTTTCATATAGTGATCAGGATAACAATCACTTGTCATTACGTTTTTAAGCATATGACGCAAATCAGAATCGTACATCAACATTTCGGATATTTCATCATACAACTTATATACCATAATAACAGCTTCCGCTTTCTTGGCAAACAATTCTTTCCCATTAATTTCTTTGAATATTTTTTTCGCAACAGCCGGCTTGTATATATAATATTTATCAGGGAAACGAAGCCATAAATATATACTTATCACAGTATAACTCTGAAAATGATTTTTATTTCCATCAATATCCCATTTTGAATGAATATACTTAATTCCTTCTATAAATGACTCTATTCGTATAACCAAGTCTTGACTTTCATCATACAACATTTTAAACAACAAACGTACTTCTTCAGGATAAGATTCCGCATAGCTTCTTATCATTTTGCCTGGAAAATTATTCATGAATGCCAATAAATTCCTTGTTCTTAATAAAGACGATTTTAACATTGAAGAAAAATCCTTAGCATCAATATCCCAATTATCCTGGAAGCACTTTACAGCCTTCCATTTGTATATCTCATATGGTATCGTATCATTAAATTTTTCTTTGTACTCGTGTATTAGTTCTTTCAACTTTAAATTATTCATAGTATTGATATTTAAATTTATTTATAAGGCCTTCCCCGCCAATAACGATTCATACTGATAACTTGTATTTTCATAATACATAGAACTATTATAGTCATCAATTTTAGTAATAATCCATGAATTATAGACTTTTATAAGGGCACTAATTATGTCTCCATCCGAATTATCAGCAAATTTAAGGATAATACGTTGTAGTACTTTACCAATATCCCAATGTGTAGGAATACCGTCTTCAGCCTTAGATACATTATCATAGTGTCCTAGAACTATACCATATTTATTAATAATTTCGTCTGTTACCTTATCAATATTCTCGCAATGATATACCTCTGCCAATTCATAATAATGCTCCAGTCCTTTCCGACCTAAAGCATTGACAATGACACTACGTTCATTTTTTGTTTGCCTTCCGATATATTCTATTAAGCTGCATAAAAAGAACAAATCATTCTGTTTACTGTCTTCTCTTCCATTCATTTTTATTTCCTCATTATAAATGACTAAAATGCAATGTATCTCCAAAATTAGTAAAAGAACTCTTTCCGTGCAAACCGAGAATCATTTTTTATCCCCTACCTACGCAAAATGAGCAACCCAAGCCCCAGCTCCGGTTGCTCATTTTGCACATCCCGCAATATTAAAAATCAATGATTATGACACTCATGTCCGTCCTCACCATGATGGCTGCATGCCTCGCCTGAGTCTTTCAACTCACCTTTGAGATAAGCCTCAACTACATCCATCACAGGACCGCTGCAACCTCTCACTACCTCGATTCCGCAAGATGACAGTTTGTTGAGGGCACCCATACCCATATTGCCGGCAAGCATAAGTGTCACGCCGTCTTCCTGAAGCCGGTATGCTATGTTCGACTTGCAACCGCATCCTTCAGGCGAAGGCATGATTTCTGTTTTTGCAACTTCATTATTATCATTGACAGTTATAATCGTGTAGAACGCACAATGTCCGAAATGGTCGTCAATATTGCCATTTCTTGTCGGTAATGCTATTTTCTTCATATATCTATAAAATTAAAATAATACTTACATTTTTTCTCCATGACCGCACGCGAAGAACTCACTCAAAAGTTCCGGTACGGGCAGACCTTCGCATTTCAGTTTCTCCATACACTGCATGGCCTCCGTTGTGAGTGAGAAATAAATCTGACGTTTGTCTTTGTCGCCGAAATCCCTTATCAGAAATCCCTTGTCCTCTATCGAGCGAAGGACTTTAGAGAGGTGCGACGACTTGAAACCAGTGATTTGTGAAATCTCTCCTGCGGCAACTTTCCTGCTGCCAATGCTGCACATCACCATAGCCTCGTTGAGTGATATGCCGTAAATCTCCATAAGGCTATCCTCCAGTTCGGCGATAGCCTTATAAAGTTCACGCATCTTGCATATACATGATATTTTCTCCATGCGTCAGATAAACAGATTTACGTTTGACTCCTGTGCTCGGTCCATGTATGTAGCTACTCCGCCTATCGTTACATTGTCGAGCAACTCCTCTTTCTTCACTCCCATCACGTCCATCGACATCTGACAGGCTATGAATTCTACACCATTGTCAATAGCCTGTTGTCTGAGGGATTCCAGCGATTCGATACCCTTGTTCTTCATGATGTATCTCATCATCTTCGAGCCGATACCGCCCATATTCATCTTCGAGAGTTTGAGTTTCTTCGAGCTTGAAGGCAGCATCATGCCGAACATCTTGCCGAAGATATCTTTCTGAACACTCGGTTTGCGTTCCTTCTTGATGGCATTCAGTCCCCAGAATGTGAAGAAGATGGTAACCTTCTTTCCTGTGGCAGCAGCTCCGTTTGCCAGTACGAATGTGGCAAGAGCCTTGTCGAGGTCATCGCTGAAAAGGATGAATGACTTTCCGTCTGCCGAAGATTGCTGCTTTACTGCCTCTGCGGCACATGCCGTAGCCTTCTCGATTACTACCTTATATATACCTGCAGAAGGTGAAGAAGATATGAACTTATTACCCGTAGTGCGGCACCATGATTCTGTATCTCGAGGGAAACCAGCATCTGTAGCCGATATCTCAAGTCTTTCTCCAGGTTTAAGTCCTTCCATTGTCTTTTTCAGTTTCAATATCGGACCAGGGCACTGCATACCGCAGGCATCAACTTTTATAGTCTTTGCTTCGCTCTGTTCCACAACACACGAACATGCCTCTTTTGCTTCGGCAGCACACTTCATGGCATCATCACCTGGAGTGCAGACTTTTGTCACGGCTGCCTTATATGTCTTTACACCGCCTATCAGATTGCGCACATCCTTGAACCCGTTTTCCTTCAGAATGTTAGATGCAAGATAACCTCTCAACCCTACTCCGCAATAGAGGAACACAGGTTTGTCTGTCGGTATCTCGCCCATTCTGTCACGCATATCGTCAAGAGGGATATTTATCGAACCGTGGATATTGCCCAAAGAATATTCATCAGGAGTTCTCACGTCTATAAGAGTGACTTTCGAAAGATCTGCATCACGAAGTTCACGCCAGTAAAGCGGAGTCATCTTGCCCGAAAGGATGTTTCCTGCCACATAACCTGAAACAGCCACAGGGTCTTTGGCTGACGAGAATGGTGGAGCGTACGCATGTTCCAGTCTTGTAAGGTCATATACCGTACCTCCGTTCTTCACTACAAGAGCATACTCGTCTATACGCTTGTCCACACCATCATAACCCACAATCTGCGCTCCGTACAGACGACCGTCCTCCGGAGAGAAAGTAATCTTTATATCCATCTGCAACGCTCCTGGATAATAACCGGCGTGTGAACCTGAATGTATAGTAGCCGAAAGATACGGTATCTCCATCTGTTTCAGACGCTTTGCAGGGAGGCCTGTAGAAGCAACAGTAAGGTCGAACACCTTGGCAATGGCTGTTCCTATCGAACCTTCGTATTTCACCTTGTTGCCGAACACCATATTATCAGCCACAATTCTTGCCTGACGGTTTGCCGGTCCTGCAAGGAAGTTAAGCCATGGCTTGCCTGTTACTGGATGAGGGAACTCTATGGCATCGCCCACCGCATATACGTCGGCATCCGATGTTTGAAGATACTCGTTCACATAAATACCTTTCATCTCGCCCAGTTTCAATCCTGCCTCTGCCGCAAGTCTTGTCTCAGCACGTACACCGATAGAGAGTATCACCAGTTCGGCCGTAAGCGAAATGCCGGACTTGAAGTTTACATCTAGCGAAGTGCCGTTGTCCTTGAAAGACTCAACAGCCTGTTCAAGATACAGCTTCACGCCCTGCTGCTGCAGATGTTCGTGCACGAGTGCCGCCATGGAATAGTCGATAGGTCCCATCACCTGATTTGCCATTTCCACTACAGCCACTTCCATTCCGGCGTGCTTGAGGTTTTCAGCCATCTCAAGACCGATAAAACCGCCACCAACAATAACGGCACGCTTTACAGTGTTCTTGCTGATATATTCTTTGATTTTGTCAGTATCGTTTACGTTTCTCAGTGTGAATATACCCTTGCTGTCTATCCCCTGCAATGGCGGAACCACAGGCGATGCTCCCGGCGACAACAGAAGTTTGTCATACTGCTCGGTATATTCCCTGCCGTCCTTGGTACGTACTGCAACTGCTTTGTTCTTCACGTCAACCGATACAACTTCCGAATTTGTTCTAACGTCGATATTGAATCTCTTGCCGAAAGCCTCCGGAGTCTGAACGAAAAGTTTATTCCTGTCGTCTATCACTCCGCCGATATAATATGGCAATCCACAGTTGGCATACGAAATGTACTGCCCTTTCTCGAACATGATAATCTCAGCCTTCTCCGTATTTCTGCGAATTCTTGCCGCTGCAGTAGCACCTCCAGCCACACCTCCTACTATAAGATACTTCATAATGTATTATTGTTTTATTATTTATTCACCGCTTTAAATATTTTCCATTGGAAACTTTTGTAAAGAAACAACTATTTTCCAAATAAACAAAATGATTAACATTTATTATGGAAGTTATCGAAGGAATTAAACACTCAAGAAAAACTTATCATGGGCATGAAATAAAACATTTTTGATTCGACATTTTCTATAAATATAGATTATTTATATGTATCTACAACTTATATTTATATATATACAAATTGTGTTTTTATAAATATAAGTTGTAGATAGAGATTTTGTAAGGTTATTTGCAGGTTTGTAACTTGAATCTTTATTATAAATATGGTATTAGGCCAACCATACATTTTCCATTTTACGACAAAAAACGTCTAAAACATTTTCCATTTTACGACAAAAAACGGGCTAAAACATTTTGCCATATCATGAATTTACAGTATTTTAGTACACATAACAATATAATTATCAGTTATCATGGCAGTAGATAGAATATTCAAAAGAAAGATATATGATAGGATGATCAAATGGAAAGCAGAAAGCAATGGTAATACCGCTCTCTTAATAAAAGGAGCACGACGTGTCGGCAAATCAACTATAGCTGAAGAATTTGCACGCAAAGAATATGAATCATATATTCTGATTGATTTCTCAATAGCAGACAAAAGCGTAAAAGAATTGTTTAATCAATTATCCGATCTTAACTTCTTTTTTTTACGTCTACAATCACTATTCAACACCTCTTTGCATCAAAGAAAATCCGTTATAATTTTTGATGAAGTACAACTTTACCCTCCGGCAAGACAGGCAATAAAACACTTGGTAAAAGACCATAGATACGATTATATAGAAACCGGTTCCCTACTTTCAATCAAAAAGAACGTAAAAGGCATTCTGATACCAAGCGAAGAAACCAGAATATCAATGTATCCAATGGATTACGAGGAATTTCTTTGGGCAGTAAATAAAGCTCCAACATTCGAACTTATACAATATTCATTCAACAATCTAAAATCAATGGGGGATGCTGTAAACAGGGAATTAATGAAAGATTTCCGTTTATACATGCTCATTGGAGGAATGCCACAAGCTGTGAATGAATATTTAAACTCAAATGATTTCTCTACTGTAGATGCAATTAAACGAAATATTCTGGAATTATATATGGATGATTTCCGAAAAATAGACCCTACAGGTAAAGCCTCACGACTATTTCTTTCTATACCTTCTGAATTATCACGCAACACAATGCGTTATAAGATCGGGAGCATAATAGAAAATGCCACAGCTTCACGCCTTGGAGAATTATTGATGGATATGGCGGATTCGATGACTGTGAATTTTGCATATCATGCTAACGATCCAAGTGTAGGCTTACCACTTCATGCAGACTATGATTGTTTCAAGATGTTCCTGAATGATACAGGATTGTTTGTAACTTTAGCATTTATGGATAAAGACTACACCGACAATGACATATATCGTAAATTACTTTCCGATAAATTAAGTACAGATTTGGGATATGTTTATGAAAATGTTATTGCACAAATCCTAAAAAGTTCAGGAAACGAATTATTCTATTATACTTTTAAGGAAAAAGTTGAAAAAGTCAATGCAGAGGACAACCCTGTTGTACGCAATTATGAAGTAGATTTCTTATTATCCCGAAAAGATAAAATCTGCCCAATTGAAGTCAAGTCATCGGGTTACAATTCCCATAAATCATTAGATAAGTTTCAGGAAAAATATTCGTCCAGAATAAAGAACCGTTATCTTTTATATACAAAAGATGTACGCAAAGACAAAGATATATTATGTCTTCCTGTTTATATGGCAGGACTCTTGTAAAGTATTAGCTTTTATTGAACTTAAAACCAAAATAAAAAAATTAAAGCCGCTGAAGAACTATCTCCAACGGCTTTAATCATATTTATCATTATATCTATCAATCTTCCATCAGCTTGCGGTAACGTACTCTCTTAGGTTCTACATTACCCATGCGCTTCATCTTGTTTTCTTCGTATTCTGTATATGAACCTTCGAAGTAGAACACTTCGCTATTACCTTCGAAAGCAAGGATGTGAGTACAGATACGGTCGAGGAACCAACGGTCGTGGCTGATTACTACGGCACATCCTGCAAAATCCTCAAGACCTTCTTCAAGGGCACGAAGAGTGTTTACGTCGATATCGTTGGTAGGCTCGTCGAGAAGTAATACGTTGCCTTCTTCCTTCAGTGCCATTGCAAGGTGAAGACGGTTTCTCTCACCACCTGAAAGCATTCCGCATAGTTTTTCCTGGTCGGCACCTGAGAAATTGAAGCGGCTTAGGTATGCACGTGCATTGACATCGCGGTTACCCATGCGGATAAGCTCGTTTCCTCCGCTTATCACCTGATATACAGTCTTGTTAGGGTCGATATCCTTGTGCTGCTGGTCAACGTATGCCACTTTTACAGTCTCTCCTACTTCGAATTCTCCCTTGTCAGGAGTTTCAAGTCCCATAATCAGACGGAAAAGGGTTGTCTTACCGGCACCGTTAGGACCGATGACACCTACTATACCGTTAGGCGGAAGCATGAAGTTGAGGTCGTCGAACAGAAGTTTGTCGCCATATGCCTTAGCCACGTGCTTGGCTTCAATAACCTTGTTACCGAGACGTGGTCCGTTAGGTATGAAGATTTCAAGTTTTTCTTCCTTAGCCTTGACATCTTCGTTGAGGAGCTTGTCATATGAGTTAAGACGTGCCTTACCTTTGGCCTGACGTGCCTTAGGAGCCATGCGCACCCATTCAAGCTCGCGTTCTAGAGTCTTGCGACGCTTGCTGGCAGTTTTTTCTTCCATCTCCATACGTTTTGTCTTCTGTTCAAGCCAGCTTGAATAGTTACCCTTCCATGGAATACCTTCGCCACGGTCGAGTTCCAGAATCCATCCTGCAACGTGGTCGAGGAAGTAACGGTCGTGGGTAACGGCAATTACAGTACCTTCATACTGCTGCAAATGCTGTTCCAACCAGTCGATACTTTCAGCATCAAGGTGGTTGGTAGGCTCGTCAAGAAGGAGGATATCAGGTTTCTGAAGAAGGAGACGGCACAATGCCACACGGCGGCGTTCACC
This sequence comes from Bacteroides sp. ET336, assembly GCF_024733815.1. Taxonomy (NCBI): domain Bacteria; kingdom Pseudomonadati; phylum Bacteroidota; class Bacteroidia; order Bacteroidales; family Bacteroidaceae; genus Bacteroides; species Bacteroides sp. ET336. The sequence goes on along the minus strand of NZ_JANRHK010000001.1, from coordinate 464,536 downwards.
TCCGGAGAGATTCTTCACCAACTGGTCTTCAGGTGGACAGCGCAGTGCGTCCATGGCACGTTCCAGCTTGCTGTCGAGGTTCCATGCGTCTGTAGCATCGATAATATCCTGCAGTTCTGCCTGGCGCGCAAAGAGTGCATCCATCTTCTCAGGGTCTTCGTAATATTCCGGCAGACCGAATTTATTGTTGATTTCTTCATACTCTGCCAGTGTATCTACGACCTGCTGAACACCTTCCATTACTACTTCTTTCACTGTCTTAGTATCGTCCAGCTGCGGTTCCTGAGCAAGATATCCCACTGAATATCCCGGAGAGAATACCACTTCGCCCTGGTAGCTTTTCTCGATACCGGCTATGATTTTCATCAAAGTTGACTTACCGGAACCGTTCAAACCTATGATACCGATTTTGGCTCCATAGAAAAAGGATAGGTAGATGTCTTTCAATACCTGCTTGTTGTTCTGGAATGACTTGCTCACTCCAACCATTGAAAAGATAATTTTTTTGTCGTCTGCCATATTCTTTATTTATTTAATTGTTGAATTGCTTAGTGTTCTTTTCTGATAATATCTGCGTGTAAAAAGAAGATAGCCTAACAGACCTGCCATACATATTCCTCCTGCCAGTGTCAACGGATCTGATTGATAATATCTGCATACAAAAAATCCTAATGCTACTCCCATCATTATGCCAATTTCCCACATCAGCTGATATGTGTGATATCCCGTACCGCGTTCGCAATGTTTCGGCAACTTTATCATTATCTTCAGGTACTGGCACATGGCGGAAGCCACACCAAGTCCCATCATTACTCCGGCAGCACAGAGGACTATATGATGCTGATATGACGAAACCAGATAAACTGACAATGTCATGAATATATATCCTGTCACAATCCGCACTATATCATCGGCTTTCCTCTTTATCTGCTTGGGGATGAACCAGAAGATTGCAAACCCAAGAACAATACAAAGATAGAAAAAATAATCGGGTTTACCGGCAACTACCGTTCCCAAAACAAAAGGCACAGTCATCATATTTATTCCCGGAGGGATATTGCGGAAGAGGATAAACCTGTCGAAAGAAAACAATGGTGGTTCAAGCGGGGCACGGAAACAGATTTCTATCATCGACACAAGAAACAATGCCACTCCGGCAAAGGCTGCCGAAATGTACATCATATTGTTCAACGAGAAAATGGAAGACAGATACAGTCCTCCAGACAACCCCAGCAACATACCGACTCCTCCCGAAAAGGCAAATACCCAATTGGCCTTGCTTCTGAACGAGCTAGGTGTGACATCAATTACCAGAGTGCTTCCTGTCACCATAAGCGCTATGGCAAACAATGCTCCCTGAAGGGCTCGCAAGGCATATACCATCCATATCTGATTGGCGTACGGATAAAGCAATCCGAGAAGCGCAAACAGCATTATGCTCCTTGTACATACACTTTTACGCTTAAATGTATCTACAAGGTAGTTGTTGACTGCTCCTGGTAAAAACAATGCTATGCCGAACAAAGATGACACCAAAGATGCACCTGTAGGAGAATATCCCCATTTGCCTACAATCCAAGTCTGCAACACCGGAAAGAGCATGTAAACGCTTATGTACAATAATACATTGGAAAGAATAAGAAGTATGAAGTTCTTATTCCAGAAAACCTGTTCCGAAGTATTGTAAGAAGTACTAAACATACATTATATCTTATAGAAAAAACACAGGACCAATAAATGAAGATATACCGGCCTTTGAAACAAGGCTTTACGTTCTTCATTTATTAGTCCTTTTCTTATATTTTAGAATTAGTATTGTTCTGATTCATTAGGGAAATCACTTGATTTCACATCACTTACGTACTGACCTATAGCATCTGTCATGACAGTATGAAGGTCGGCATAACGGCGAAGGAACTTAGGGCTGAAACCTTTTGTCATTCCAAGCATATCGGTAACTACCAATACCTGTCCGTCAACTCCACCTCCAGCACCGATTCCGATTACAGGAATTGTAAGTTCCGAAGCTACTCTCTTGGCAAGTTCAGCCGGAATTTTTTCAAGTACAAGTGCGAAGCATCCTGCTTCTTCAAGAAGATGAGCGTCGCGGATAAGCTTTTCAGCTTCTGCATCTTCCTTTGCACGCACTGTATATGTTCCGTATTTGTTGATAGACTGAGGCATAAGTCCCAGATGTCCCATCACTGGCATTCCGGCACCGATAATCTTCTTTACAGTGTCAATGATTTCTTCGCCACCTTCCAGCTTCAAGGCATCAGCATGGGTTTCCTTCATGATGCGGATAGCATTGCGCACACCGTCGTATGCATCTGCCTGATATGTTCCGAAAGGCATATCCACTACCACCAAGGCACGTTTTACGCCTCTCATAACAGACTTGCCATGATAAATCATCTGTTCTATTGTGATAGGAAGTGTTGTTACGTTTCCTGCCATTACGTTTGATGCAGAGTCTCCCACAAGGATAACATCAACTCCGGCACCGTCAACAATCTGTGCCATTGTGTAGTCATATGAGGTAAGCATAGAAATCTTCTCGCCTCTCTGTTTCATTTCTGTCAAACGGTGTGTGGTAACCTTACGCACATCACCTGATAAATATCCTGCCATACTTTCTTTTTAATTTAAGTCAGTTTAAAAACTCGGCAAAATTAGATGTTTTATATCATTTAACCAAATTAAGTGTGATTTTACTTGCTGATGTCACTTTTCAAGCAGTGAAATCATGTCCTGATAAGTAAAACCAGTGAAGTCAGGAATAACCAGATTACATTTGTCCTTTATAGCTTCCGCAGGATTGGTAGTACTCAATCCCACAACTGCCATTTGTGCCGATGTACCTGCCTGCAAGCCATGGAACGAATCTTCGAAAACCACACAGTTGGCAGGAACTGTTTCAAAAACCTCCGCACCAAGCAGGAAACAGTCAGGTGCCGGTTTAGAGCGGGTAAACATCTCTGCCGTAAGGATCCTGTCAACCAGACTCTTCAGTTCCGGATGAGCTGAATAGACATTCGCCATCTTCTTTTCGTTTGAGCTTGTCACAATGGCTATCTTGACACCATTATTGCGAAGTTCCTTCATAAAATCAGCCACACCCGGTACATATTCGTATTTCATTTCACTTTCGAACTTGTTCAGTCCGACAGTAATCTCTGCCTGGGCAGCATCCATGCCTTTAAAATAGCGGTCGTATATCTGCGCCAAAGTCTGACCTTTGATCATTAATCCGAAATTCTCCATTTCCGGATGATATATACGTCCTACTTCATTCCAATATATTGTATATTGTGATTCTGTATCCATCACCACACCGTCAAAATCGAAAAGTGCGGCTATAGTTTTAGTTTTATCCATCGTCCAGTTAAAATTAATCATTGATTGGTGGTCAATAATGTCTTAAAACGATCCCATCCTACAGCTTTATACCATGAAAGGGTTTCATAGTATGAGTTCCATTTTGAATTGTTAACTCTATAAGGAATATACATACCTATGCCGCAGAAACGGTCTTCATCTAATTTCAAAGAACCAACAACCCTATAATTATCTCCAAATAAACCTTCTTTCGCTATTATTAGATTATTCATCAAGTTGTCCAGACCTTCAGGGCTTTCACCGTCATTGAGAGTCTTAAAGAAATCGACCACATCCAATGAAAAATACTTGAATGAACCTACTCCATACTGTTGAACATCATCCATATCCAAAGGCAACAACTTGTCTGAATAAACATCCAGATTAGCGCCTACCCAGTCTGCGAATTCATCCATCTTGCTGCAATCTACTGCCGCACAAGTTCCCCAAGCACCCAACTGTCTGCTATAATCTATATAATCCTTGCAAATATCACCATAAGGAACATCTTTCTGATATAATTTCGGCAATACAATATCGTATGGATGTCCATATACATGAGTCTCCACAACTGCACCTATCAGATAGTCTGTTACATCCTTAAATTCATAACATACTTCCGCCGTGGCCATCATACATGCATCAAAAAGAACAAAATCCAGCTGTCTGTCACTGAATACAGTTTCCAATGTCTCAGCCATCTCAGGTATATTGATATTATATCCCGCATCATCTCCAAAAGAACGTGCCGCAATTTCATTACCCGGCATCCAGCTTGTTCCGTGTGAACCGAATATTATACCATAATTTGTAGAAGGTGACAGTTTTACCATCTGGTCCAACACACGTTCCATGGTTTTCATGTCAGTTGCATTATGATTTTTCTCAATGTACGGACTGCAATACGCTTCTGCAATAACTCTTGAAGGATTAAGATCTCCACCCTGTAAACTTCTTCTATTATTTATATTGCCCTTTCCGTCAGAATTATACTGCAGCAGGCTTGGTCCTTCCAAACCATCAGCATCACCATCATAAGGACGATAATAAACCAACAATGTACATGAATCTGTAGTTTGCGAAAGGCCTGAATACATATCCACAAGATTCTGTTTCAAGTATTTATCCAAGCTTCCAGATTTATTGTTAGATATTAAATATGCCAATACAGTCCTCCCCGACTTTACCGGTACTTTCTCTTCTGGTATTTCGTCCGAACATGATACAAAAACAAATACGGACAATAACAGTAACAATAGTTTTTTCATATCAAGATTAAACGTATAAAAACAAAAAAGACGTATCGCCATGCCTGAGAAAAAAGCAAAGCGATACGTCAATCACGAAGACTAATAAAGTTCAGCCTTCTCAAATTTAAATTCAGGGTTAACATCCTTCAAAACCATGTTCTTACCCTTGTTATATTTCTCTTTCAGTTTCTGCAATTCTTTCTGCAGTTTGTTCTTCTTCAAATTAAAGAACATAAAGCATGTACGGTTCTTGCCGCCTTCTTTCGTTTCAAGGTAATCTTTTAACTGTACACTATACTGTGAACGACCTACAAGGAAACCTTTTCCGTCCACCTGGGCACTGTCCAAAAACTGGATATCCGTAAAATAAACCAGCGAATCAGTAAACGAAGCAGAGACACCTGCCATATACACCCCGTATTTATTCTTATCTTTTGATTTCTTTGCTGTTGCACCTACTACAACAGACACAGCAAACAAAAAACATAATAATTTTATATATCGCATATTCAATTGTTTATAATGGGACAAAAGTAATCATTTATAGCCAATATAAGAAAAACGAAGCAATTATTTAACATACAGAAACAAAAAACAGAACCAAACCATGTTCAAGTCTGATTCTGTTATTCTTTTCGGAAATCAATCTCTATCTTATCCCAAATAAGATTTGAGCAACTTGCTACGCGAATTATTCCTTAATCTTCTGATAGCTTTTTCCTTAATCTGACGAACGCGCTCACGTGTAAGCCCAAATTTGTCGCCGATTTCTTCCAACGTCATTTCCTGCGTGTTAATACCGAAAAACATCTGGATAATATCCTTCTCTCTGTCGGTCAGCGTAGATAGTGCTCTGTCGATTTCCTTCGAAAGTGACTCATTAACCAAAGAACGGTCCGCCATAGGCGAATCATCGTTCACCAACACGTCGAGCAGACTATTGTCTTCACCCTCAACAAAAGGTGCATCTACTGAGATGTGACGTCCTGATACTTTCAGAGTATCGGATATCTTATCTACAGGAATTTCAAGTTCGTCAGCAAGCTCTTCCGGTGACGGGCGACGTTCGTTTTCTTGTTCGAACTTAGAGAAAGCCTTACTGATCTTATTCAACGAACCCACCTGGTTCAATGGCAATCTTACGATTCTTGACTGTTCTGCCAAAGCCTGAAGTATAGACTGACGAATCCACCATACGGCATAACTGATAAATTTAAAACCACGTGTTTCATCAAACTTCTCAGCCGCCTTGATAAGTCCAAGATTTCCTTCATTAATCAAGTCAGGCAAACTTAATCCTTGATTCTGATACTGTTTTGCAACAGAAACAACAAATCGCAAATTGGCTCTAGTAAGTTTCTCCAACGCAATTCTGTCCCCCTTACGAATACGCTGAGCAAGCTCTACTTCTTCTTCGACTGTAATCAAGTCCTCACGACCAATTTCCTGCAAATACTTATCCAGAGAAGCGCTCTCTCGGTTAGTGATACTTTTGGTAATCTTTAATTGTCTCATTCCTTAAAATCGATTTGGATGCAAAGTTATAAAATAATCAATAATACGACAATTATTCTCTTGATTATTATAACTTTTTATAACAACAAACGATAAAGAGAGACGTATATGCTATTTTTCACATAAAACGCCTCTCATAATCTTTTACCTTAAATCAATACCTATTATAATAATATCCTTTTATTATCCTGTATTATGATTATTCAGCCTGTGACAAATCTACAGCATAGTTTGCACGTTTTCCTGACGGATATACACCAGTCATGAACAATACCTGATCCGGTGACTGTGATGCAGCCTTCATTACATCTTCAAGATCCTGAACTGTCTTAAGCTGTTTTCCGTTGGCTTTCAGGATAATGAATCCCTTACGAATACCACTGTCAGCCATTCTGCCGTCTGTAACACCTGTCACCTGAACACCGTAGCCTAAGTTCAACTGGCGTTTCAATTCGTCAGGCACAGCACGGAACGCTGCTCCCAGGATTTCCATATCCGCTTTCTTGACAACCTTGGTATTACCCTGAGCATTCTTCAACGTGATAGTGAATTCTTTCTCTTTCTTGTCGCGCAATACTGTCACTTTGACTTTGTCTCCCGGACGATACTGTGCAAGCATTCCCTGAAGATCTGCCATTGTCTTGACTTTCTTACCGTTCAGTTCAAGTATAACGTCATTGATTTCAAGGATTCCTTCTGCAGAACCGCCTTCTGATACTTCAACTACCTGAACACCTTCGTTTGTACCAAGTTCCTTTTGTTCTTTTCTGATTTCATCCGGATATGTCTCGTCACCCATATTTCTACCACCGATTCCAAGCAATGCACGCTGTACAGTTCCATATTGCTTCAAGTCTGTTACAACCTTAGTCATAATACTTGTAGGAATTGCAAATCCGTATCCTGAATATGCACCTGTAGGAGAGAACAACATAGCATTGATACCAACAAGTTCACCACGGGCATTAACCAATGCGCCACCACTGTTACCCTGATTGATTGCGGCATCAGTCTGAATGAACGATTCTACCTGATTTGCACCAAGACCTCTTGATTTGGCACTTACCACACCGGCGGTAACAGTAGAACCCAAATTGAACGGATTACCAACAGCCAATACCCATTCACCTACTTTCAGTTTATCTGAGTCACCTACAGGTATTGCAGGGAAATCATCCCCTTCAATCTTAACCAGAGCAAGGTCAGTAGTCGGGTCTGTACCTATCACTCTACCTTTAAGCTCTCTGCTATCCTGAAGCTTGACGCTGATTTCATCAGCTCCGTCAATTACGTGGTTGTTAGTTACTATATAACCATCCTTGGAAATAATAACACCTGAACCAAAACCTTTCTGTTCCGGAGTTTCAATCTGACGCTGACGTCCGCGACCGTCTCCGAAGAAATAATCGAATATATCAGGCATCTGCTGTACTGTCTGTACCTTGCTTCTTTGTGTAGCAACAATGTGTACTACTGAATTCAATGAACTTTCTGCCGCCTTTGTCAAATCTACCGGCTGCATGTTGTTTGAATCCAATGCTACAGCACGAGTCAAAGGCATTGTATTGAATGATTCATAAAAAGTCTGGTTTTCTTTCGGTTGATTATTCTGAGATACGACGTATGCCGTAACACCTGCAACTCCTGCACTTACTGCAACCATTGAAGCTGCTCCTATCGCAAATTTAGTTACTGTTTTCATAATCTTATCTATATTAAATTGTTAATTTCACTACTTGTTTAACACTTCATCCGCTAAAGTATAACAAATTCCATACGGTTGTACTCCTAAGTATCAGTTTTTTCTCTCTTTTAACATTGATATTATGCTGATTAACCCGTGTTAACGGGCAGAACTGACAAATTTACATTCGTTACGAGAGACTGACAACACAAATATCAAAGTATTTCTGCCAAACCTGCCGTTTTTTCAGTTTATTTCCCTACCTTTGCAGTAAGAAAGCAGCAGACCGGTCTGTCGCTGGTATTTTATACAAGAGGAAAGTCCGGGCAACACAGAGCATCCTACTTCCTAACAGAAAGCTGTCCGCGAGGGTAGAGTAATGCAGAAGAAAATAACCGCCCCTGCCGGGGTAAGGGTGAGAAGGTGAGGTAAGAGCCCACCAGCCGGATAGTGATATTCGGGCTGTGCATCTTAGGAGTTGTAAGGTCATGTAAACCGGCATTAACGAGGGTTGCTCGCCCCACGTCGGAGGGTGGACCGCTAGAGTCTGTCGGTGACGGCAGATGTAGATAAATGACAGACACCCTGCTTGTCAGGGAACAGAACCCGGCTTACAGGTTTGCTGCCTTCTTTTTCATCACGATAATCACCATTACATACATACTATGCCAAAACTTCCAATTAATAAATGGAAAAAGTTTTTCCAGAAAGATCTATGGATAGCAGATGAAGAAAAATATCCCCCAATCCTAAGATATATAATAAGAATAATCAGAATCATAATCCTTTCCACAGAGCAGTTCAACAACAACAGGATAGTAGTCAGAGCCTCTGCCCTCACCTACAGCACACTGTTATCAATCATTCCTATATTCGCGATACTTTTCGCCATAGCCAGAGGTTTCGGTTTTGACTCGATAATAGAAGGTCTGTTCCGAAACAACATGAGCAACCATCAGGCGGAACTCGTCATCACATGGATAAATTCATATCTACAGCATGCAAAAAGCGGAGTATTTATCGGAGTGGGTATCGTAATGTTGCTTTGGACAATACTTATACTTACCGACAACATAGAACGAAGCTTCAACACAATATGGCAGGTAAAACGGCCGCGTTCCGTTTTCAGGAAAATCACAGACTATTTTTCCATGATTTTACTGCTACCGCTACTGATAGTCTTCTCCAGCGGATTATCCATATTCATGACAACATTCCTGAAGGAGATGGAGACTTTCGTTCTTCTGGCACCAATTATGAAATTCTTCATACAATTGCTTCCATATGCAATTATCTGGGTCATGTTTATAGGTTTGTTCGTATTCATCCCGAACACAAAAGTTAAATTCAGCCATGCCATAATACCGGGAATACTTGCCGGAAGCGCATTCCAGATATTCCAATACGTATATATAAACAGTCAGATTTGGGTATCAAACTATAACGCCATATACGGAAGCTTTGCAGCAATACCGATGTTCCTGCTTTGGACACAGATATCATGGAGCATATGCCTTTTCGGAGCAGAAATGAATTACGTGAGCCAAAACCTCGAGTCGTTCAAGTACGGAAAGGAATCAAAGAACATAAGCCGCAGATACCATGATTTTTTCTGCACTATCATATTGTCGAAAATCTGCAAAAGGTTTGAAAATGGCGAAGACCCCTATTCCGCCGAGGAGATAAGCAAGGAAAACAAGATACCGATCCGTCTCACAAAAGACATCTTATACGAGCTGCAGGATTTACAACTCATATACGAAGGTGTAAAAGAAAAAGGCAAAAGCGAAGAAGTGTGCTATCTGCCAGGGATGTCAACAGGCAAGCTCACACTTGGAGTAATGCTGAACAAACTCGACTCAAAAGGTTTCGAAGATTTCAATATCGACAAAAGCCAGTATTCTTCATCATGGGATGCCATGATAAAAGCAAGGCAAGAATATACATCACACAACAACCAGATATTACTGAAAGATATATAAAAAGGAAAAACGGGTTCCGGCGACAATTATTGCCAGGAACCCGTTTTTGCATATGGAAAAGACTAATCTTTATTTTGAAGTCAACTGCATCATTCTGCTAAGATACTTTCCTATAATGTCGAATTCAAGATTTACAACACTTCCAACCTTTATTGTATGGAAATTTGTATGTTCGAAAGTATAAGGGATAATAGCAACCTGGAATGAATCCTCAGTAGGATTGCATACAGTAAGACTCACACCATTTACAGTCACCGAACCTTTGTCAACAGTGAAGTAACCCCTTTTTGCCATTTCCTTGTCAAACTTGTATTTGAAAGTGAAATACCAGCTACCTTCAGCATCATCCACTGCCACACAAGTAGCGGTCTGATCGACGTGTCCCTGTACGATATGGCCATCCAGACGTCCGTTCATCATCATGCTTCTTTCTACATTGACTTTATCGCCGACTTTCAGCAATCCGATATTTGAACGCTCTATTGTTTCTTTCATAGCTGTAACAGTGTATGTACCATCCTGAATACTGACTACAGTAAGACACACTCCGTTATGAGCCACACTCTGGTCAATTTTCAGTTCGTCCACAAACGAACACTTAAGCGTAAGGTGAAGATTCTCCTGATCTTTTACCACATTTACCACTTCAGCAAATTCTTCTACGATACCTGAGAACATAAAGTATATATTTTTAAAAGTTTACCAATAAAATCAGCTTCTGTTATTCCGGAATAGGCTTGCTCCATACTGTTTTGCCGTCAGAATCAACTACAGAAATAGTTCCTCCCGCATACTGTTCAGTAAAAGCATTTCCCTTTTCCAGCATATCTTCGGCCATATGTATAGCCTTCTCCATAGTTTTTAATGAGAACCCTTTATTATCATAAGAGTCATCATCTGAAAAATAAATGTCATAAGTTTTCATGTAAGTCAGTCTTTATTATTTTGCGTGGCAAATATACTGAATGCCTGACAAAAAGAATAGATTTAGCCGACTTTTTTCTCTGACACCATGAATTATTTTCGGTAAGGGCACAAAAAAAGAGAAACCAGCGTAAACTGATTTCTCTTTTAGAGCGGAAAACGAGACTCGAACTCGCGACCCTAACCTTGGCAAGGTTATGCTCTACCAACTGAGCTATTTCCGCAATTGTTATTTGGTGAAGGAAATGAGACTCGAACTCACACGACATAACTGTCACTACCCCCTCAAAGTAGCGCGTCTACCAATTCCGCCATTCCTCCATTCATCCTTTAAGATTTGTGCCCAGAACAGGACTCGAACCTGCATGCCTCTCGACACACGCACCTGAAACGTGCGCGTCTACCATTCCGCCACCTGGGCAAAACGCAAACCTCATTAGATTTGTTCTTGAGCGGAAAACGAGACTCGAACTCGCGACCCTAACCTTGGCAAGGTTATGCTCTACCAACTGAGCTATTTCCGCATCTTGTTCAAAATGTCAATTTTTCTTTTTTTTGAGCGGAAAACGAGACTCGAACTCGCGACCCTAACCTTGGCAAGGTTATGCTCTACCAACTGAGCTATTTCCGCATTGTTTAATCAATCGTTAGTTGTTTTCCCGATTGCGAGTGCAAAGGTATAGCTTTTTTTGAAACTACCAAAACAATTGAACACTTTTTTTCATTATTTTTTCTCGAAAAGTTACAAGTTGTTGAGTATCAATGCATGTAAAAAACATACGGTTTGCAATGAAATTATAAGTTTCACCGCAAACCGCCTAAATCAGCACATTCTGTCTCTATAATCTTCGTAACGGAAAGTTTTATAAACTTCCAATTCCCCGTCAGAATGAAGTATAGCTATCGAAGGATGATGAATACCGTTGAACATATTTGTCTTAACCATTGTGTAATGTATCATATCTTCAAACACTATTCTTTCTCCTACGCGCAATTCATGATCAAATTTCCAGCTGCCCATATAGTCACCGCTCAGACAACTGTTGCCGCCCAATCTGTAAACATGGTCTTCCGGCGAAGATATTTTCACCGCATCAGCAGGAAGCGACTCAGCTCCGCGAACAGCCGGCTGATATGGCATTTCCAGACAGTCCGGCATATGACATGTGAAACTTACATCAAGTATTGCCGTGCGTATTCCCTTACTTTCAACCACATCAACAACCGAAGCCACGAGAGGTCCTGTCTGCCACGTAAACGCAGATCCCGGTTCAAGTATTATCTGAAGGTTAGGATAGCGCTGTCTCAGCCCCTGAAGCAAGCCTATCAGATGATTTACATCATAATCCTTGCGAGTCATCAGGTGTCCTCCTCCCAAATTAAGCCATTTCAGCTGAGGGAACCAACGTGAGAACTTCTTCTCGATATGCTTTAATGTCCTTTCAAGCTCATACGAACTGGACTCGCAATGACAGTGACAATGAAATCCTTCAATTCCCTCCGGCAATGTTTCCGGAAGCATATCTGCAGTCACACCAAAACGTGTACCCGGAGCACACGGATTATATAATTCCACTTCCACCTCAGAATATTCAGGATTTACACGTATTCCCAATGAAACGTCTTCAGCCGAGGCTTTAGCCATAGGATAAAAGCGGTTGAATTGAGAAAGCGAGTTAAATGTTATATGACTGCTGTATTTCAGAAATGCAGGAAAATTTTCCTCAGTATATGCCGGCGAATAAGAATGAGCCTTGCTTCCGAACTCTTCGAATGCCAGGCGTGCCTCATACTCCGAACTTGCCGTAGTATAATTTATATATTCGCGGAATATGGGAAATGATTTCCACATGGCAAATGCCTTGAAAGCTAAAATAATCTCCACCCCAGCCTTGTCGGCCACACTTTTTATCAGGCTCAGATTTTTCCTGAGCAGATCTTCCTCCATTACATAACATGGAGAAGGCACCTTAGTCAAATCCATAATCTTAATTATCCTATAATTTTAAAACGTGCAAATTTCAATAACAGTTGCTTGTCGCCGGCATTTTCAAATCTTACAGTCGCCTTGCAATTGTCGCCGCTGCCTTCCAGCCGCACGACCTCTCCCCTGCCGAAACGTTCGTGTTCTATCAGACGACCAACTTCCACACCGTGCGTATCAGCTTTCCCGGTCTCAGCACTACGGCTTACCGCCGGATTTTGTGACACCGGAACAATCCTTTTAAGATTTCTCGGAGGCACAGGTTTGACAAATCTCACCGGTTCCTGAGGCATCTCACCACCATCGAACATCGAAGGTCCGCTACTCCTGTAAGTTTCATTCCTTTCATAGCCACGCTCATAGTTACGTTTTGTATATCCTTCATTACGTACGGGAGTAAACCCACTATCAGCAGGCATCTTCAGAAAATCAGGGTTTATGTCCTTGAGGAAGCGGCTCGGATTACAGAACTCCGGCTTACCATATTTATACCTGTTCTTTGCATACGAAATGAAACAGTTCTCCTCGGCACGGGTTATGGCCACATAGAACAATCTTCTTTCTTCTTCCAAAGCCCTGGGAGAATCTGAAGACATAGGTCCCGGGAACAGGTTTTCCTCCATTCCTACGATAAAGACATTTCTGAATTCAAGTCCCTTGGCCGAATGGATAGTCATCAAAGTTACTTTCGGGACACTGTCGTCCTTTTCTCCATCCTGGTCGGTTAGCAATGAAACTTCCGAAAGATAATCAGTCAGAAACATCCTTTCATTACCTTCCTGACGGCGTATGTCACAAAAATCGTACATACCGTTCACCAGTTCGTCTATATTCTCACGTCTGCTCAAACCTTCGGGCGAAGTGTCCTGTATTATATCAGCCATAATACCTGACGCTCCAACAATCTCCTTTCCAAGATCATAGGCATTATATGTGTCAACCTTACTTACAAAATCCGCTATGATATCCTTGAAGCCCTGCAGTTTGGCATGAGTACCTTTATTTATATTCAGTCCGTAATCAAGAGGCGACGAAATGACAGTCCAAAGACTCACCCCTTCCTGTGCCGCTGTAGCAATAATCTTATTCAGAGTAGTATCTCCTATCCCCCTGGCAGGATAGTTTATGACTCTTTTCAGAGCCTCCCCGTCATGCGGGTTTACTGCCAGACGGAAATATGCTATCACATCCTTAATCTCCTTACGTTGATAGAACGACAAACCACCGTATATCCTGTACGCCACAGCACGCTTTCTCAGTGCCTCCTCAAATATACGGCTCTGTGCATTTGTGCGATACAAAATAGCAAAATCACTGTAAGGACAACCATCCTTCACGTGCATGGAAGTAATCTTGTTCGCTACAATCTCTCCTTCCTCTACATCGCTGTATGCGCTCGTCACGGTTATAGGTTCCCCCACCTGATTTTCCGAGAAAACCTCTTTCCTTATCTGTTCACGGTTCTTCTCTATAAGGCTATTGGCCGCTTTCACAATCAATTGTGTAGAACGGTAGTTCTGTTCAAGCTTGAAGAGGCGGGCATCATTATACAGCCTTGTGAACTTCAATATATTGTCTATATTCGCGCCACGGAAAGAATATATACTCTGTGCATCGTCACCCACCACACATACACGCTGATGCTTGCTTGTCAATTGCAAGACTATGCTGTGCTGTGCAAAGTTAGTATCCTGATACTCATCCACCAATACATACCGGAACCTTTCGGCATATTTATCACAAATGTCGGTATGATTCTTGAATAAAAGATAAGTATTTACCAGAAGGTCGTCAAAATCCATGGCATCACTCTGTCGGCATCTTTCGCAATACCTTACATATATATCCCTCATTGCAGGAATTTTCGCCTCGGAATCAGCTCTGTAGAACTCTCCGCTTGCCGCATAAGCCTCCGGCGAAACCAAATGATTTTTTGCATTACTTATCCTCGCCTGCACCACTCCCGGCTTATACACCTTTTCATCCAGGTTAAGTTCCTTAAGGATAGATTTTATAAGACTCTTTGAATCGGATGAATCATATATAGTAAAATTCGATGTATATCCCAACGCCGCACCCTCAGTCCGCAATATCCGTGCAAAAATGGAATGAAAAGTGCCTATCCATAAATATTTTGCCTTTTCCATACCTACAGCACGTGATATACGTTCCTTCATCTCGCGCGCCGCCTTATTGGTAAAAGTCAGTGCCAGTATAGACCACGGCTCATAACCATTGTCCAGCAGATAAGCTATCTTATATGTAAGCACCCTCGTCTTTCCGGAGCCAGCCCCGGCTATTACCAGCGAAGGTCCGTCGTTATAAAGCACAGCGGCACGCTGGCTTTCATTCAGTTCATCCAGATAATTAGTCATCTTATGATATTATAGATAATTCGATATAATTTTCAGGCTGCAAATATAGACAAAAACTACAAAACTCACAGTCATCCAACCATCCATTCCTCTATCGTTCCCGTTTCAGACGAGAATACGGCTCCTACCTTATATAGTTTGCGGCTGTCAGATTCATATTCACAAGCATAACCTTTTTCTTCTATCTGTCGAACCGCCTCCTCTGCAGTACCGTCAAGTTTGAATTCAAAGATAAAAACATAATCCGATGTTTCCACTATGCAGTCCACACGACCGTAACTCTGTACCTTCTCCGTATAGACAGTATAGACACTGATAAGTCGCAGTATCAAATAGAAAGTATAGTGGAAATATCTTTCCTTCTCACGCTCGTTCTCTTTACGGCGCATTGTGTATGGGATACTTGCAAGGAAAGAAGTCATACCTGTAAGAAAGTCGTCTATCCTGCCTTCATTCAACTGATCTACCGCATTGTCAATCCATGAATTCACACTCTCTCTTGTATTGAAATAACTTGAAGCTATTACTGACAGGAATCCCTTTTTCACCTCACAGTTAGGGTAATCCAACAAAAACTTATTACGCCTCAAATCAAATTCCTTTATAGTTAGATAGCCGCTCTGATATATCATAGGCAGTGGTTGTTCCACACACGCCTTGTAATCAATAAATTCCTCAGGAGAATAGAACTTGCCTGTTATCTCGTTCATATTTTCGTTTGAATGCGACAACAGGCGAACCAGATATGTCGGAGTACCGCTCTTGAACCAATAATCATAAATTCTCCCGGAATCAAACGCATTAAGCAAGCTGAAAGGATTATACACATCCGTCATTCTGTCGCTGAAATGATAACCGTCATACTGCGCCTTCAACTTATTCATCATTTCATCTAAAGAACATCCGTAAACTTCCGCCATCTGCCCTACAGGCTTCTTGAAATAACTTTCCAATTCCTCCTGCGATATACCGCAAAGCGTCTCATACTTAGCGTGCATGCTTATATCCTTAGGCTGGTTGAAACCGCTGAACACACTGACTTGCGAAAATTTTGTTACACCTGTAAGAAATACAAACTGTAGATATTCATCAGCCCCTTTGAATGTGGAATAGAATCCTTTCAGGATATTGCGGTGTTCTTCCTCCAAATCCTTGTCATAGTCCAGAACATCAAGTATAGGCTTGTCATATTCGTCAATAAGTACCACCGCACGCATTCCGCTTTTATTATAAGCAGTCTCGATTATCTTCTTGAATCTGAAGCCAAGGTTAAGTTCTTCGTCACCACCTTCTATTCCATACAATCTTTCCCAGGCAGTAATATAACTTAGAATAGCACTTCTCAATGCACCTTTACGTGTATATTCACCTCCATTGAAATCCATATGAAACACCGGATACACCTTCCAGTCCTTTTCCAGCGCATCAATCTTCAACCCCCTGAAAAGTTCCTTTCTACCGAGAAAATAGTTTTTAAGTGTTGACACAAGAAGACTCTTGCCGAAACGGCGAGGGCGGCTAAGGAAGTAAATTGAGCCTTCCGTCACCAGACTGTAAACCAAATCAGTCTTATCTACATAAACAAATCCGTCATTTATAATACGGTCAAAGCTCTGTATTCCTATGGGGTATTTCATGTAAATCAATTAATAATTAAAAATTAATAATTAAAAATGCAGTGCATGCGAATGTCACAAAGATAGTGCAAACCGAGAGAAGTACAAAGTGAAAACAAAGTTTTCAACTTTTAATTCCAAGGTGAAGCCTATCTTATCTAAAGATAGTGCAAACCGAGAGAAGTACAAAGTGAAAACAAAGTTTTCAACTTTTAATTCCAAGGTGAAGCCTATCTTATCTAAAGATAGTGCAAACAGAGAGAAGTACAAAGTGAAATATACGCACATAAAAATCCCCCTGCACAATCACTTGCACAGAGGGACTGGATTTATCAGATAAAAAAGTTGTATTTACTTGCTGCGTGTAATTACCGCACGGCTTAAGCGAGGATCATCGTAGAACATGTTGTCCACACCACCCTTGTAGTCAATTTCAAGCTGTGATTCTGAAACGCCGAATTCGTTAACCAGACAGTCACGAACAGCCTCAGCACGTTTCTTACTCAAGCGTTCGTTAGTCTTCTTGCTACCTGTTCCGGCATCAGCATAACCTGTAATTGTATATACCGCATCTGGATCGCCTGCCTTGATAGCCTCAGCAAAGAACTGAAGATTTACACGAGCTTCCTTCGACAGTTTAGCTTCGCCTATACGGAAAATCAACAGATTGCCTGATGTAAATTTCTTCACAACTTCTGTAGGTCTGTTCTTTGCATCAGCAAGTTCACGCTGCAGACGTGCGTTCTCTGCATTCAGAGCATCTATCTGGTCGCTCATGCGTTTCAGCGCACCATCGTTGTTGCGTGTGATAGTCTTGCTTCTGTCCCATCCGCGCTGTTTAAACTTATATGTAAGTCCGAGAGCAGCAGTAAGCATAGGTTCACCGCCACGTCCACCTACCTCACCGTCGAACATATCGTTGATGAATGTAGCGCGCAAATCGAGATTAAGATCAAGAGCCGAACAAAGTCTGAAAGAGTTCATAAGTCCCAGATGACCTGTTATTTCAGCATTCTTAGGCTTAGATGTTACTCTTGCTATACCCACACCGGCGTACGGACTCAGACTGTAAACACGTTTTTCCTTGTAGCCGCCTATAATGTTCATAAGGTTGAACATAGCGTCCATGTGGAAGTTATAGAATTTGAATTTCTGTTCGTTCAACCAATATCCATTCCACGGTTTTCCACTTATCTGGCCACCACTCTGGTATGCACCATTCTGAGTAGCACCTTTTGCAGAAAGCCCTGAATACATAAGGCGTACACCTATACCCGGAGTAAACCATTTACCCACTGCTATATCCAGTGCCGGAGAGATACGTTCACCAAATTTACGCTGACGGTCGTGGTCACCAAAATAAACCTGTCCTCCTGCACCTGCGCTGATAAACCAGTTACTCCAGAAACGGTTGGTTTCCACTTTGTACTTGTCTGTACTGTATTCCACAGTTTCAGTGAAATCACTGTTGTTTTGCTCTGTCTGTGCAAAAGCACATCCACCTGCCAAAACCATGGCTGCGGTAAAAATTGTTTTCTTTATCATAATTCTCAAAAATTAAGTATCCTTTTTAATTTAACTATCATTTCGCATCAGTTACAAAATTTCCACCTGTGATATTCGTGTTCATCCATTCCAAACGTTCAGAATAAGCTTTCTTCATAGAAGATATTGCCTCATCAAAAGTCATATCCTCATCACCGTTGAACGAAGGTGATCGGTTTGCCTTATGATAAGGAATCAAAGGCCACATTTCTGAATTAAATTTTTCAGACACTCTGTTTTCTTCAGCCAATTCATCAATCTTCGACAGTATAGTAAGCAAAGCCGGATAAAGCTTTATCCAACGTTCCTTAGCTACAGTACGGAAGTTTTCATCTCTGAACAGTAATGGATACCACATATATGGACGATCTTTCTTGTAAACAAAATCAAAATCCATAGCATCCCAAACTTTTGAATCACCGTAAAACCATTCAAAACGTCCTCTGCAATCCCCACTCTGACCATAGTACTTCTGTGTTAGTTTGTCAACATTTTCAGAAAGAGCAAATGTCTGCCAGTCAAAGTCCCAGATAGGGCCGGCTGTCAATTTGCCCGGTCCGTCGATATACATATATATGCTCTTAGGATGTTTGTACTCACTGTTCATAATCAATTCCTGCATATAGAAATAGTCTATCACAGAATTGATGTCCAAGTCATTATAGGCAGCAGCATAGTTAGCGTTCACTAGATTGTCTTCAATGCCCTGCACCTTATTCTGGACATAGTTGAGCAATTCGTTATTGCCCTTCAATTCGTCTTTGAACATACATGGAAGTTTTCTTTTATCCGTACGGAATTTATCTACCTCATCATAGTTGTCGTCAAACTCCAGCAGATAGCCACACATATCCGGAGTAATTGTCACTCCCGGATTATCGTCCAATACATCCTCATAGCAGTCATGTATATTCACACGGTCACCGTCAATCTTTATCTGCTCGCACAGATAGTAATTGCCTACATGACGACCATTGATGACGAGCTCTACAGTATAACCGTGCGGATTCCATGCAAGACCGTCAGGCAAGACAGCTTCAGCCTTATGTGCTATTTCAAAAGCAACAGCATTACGAAGCATTGTACGGTCCATCCAATTGGCAAGAAGCACCCAGCGTTTATGCTTGGGCATACCCAACACTTTTGCCTTGCTTGCAAGCTTTATGGCAAAAGGTTTCTTCGGGTACTCCTGTGTTGTGTTTCCACGCAAACGGAAACCGCAAGCTGCCTCTTCCATATCCACTGTACCATCAGCATTATAAACAGCCATCTTGTCTGCCTCTACCCATTCAGAGTCTTTAGAGCGGATTTTTATACCGGCTTCTTCCCAATTCACATCACCACCTTCGCTTTGTGTCAGCACTACAACCGGGAGTCCTGAGTTTGTTACATTCACTACATATTCCTGAATATCAATGCCATTAGAAACAGTATATACAATCGGTTTACTGAAATCCTGTTCAGTTTCACCGCTTTTTTGCGGTACACCATCCACAGTCACAGTCAAGCCTTCTGCTACTTCAAAAGTAGGTATCAGAGCAAAGTTGTGCAGATAAGGTATGACTCCTACTACAGAATCTCTTTTCACTTCCAATGCTTCAGCAATATTTTCTACAGATCTTGTGTCACTACCATCAAAAATCAACTTAGTTGCCAGAATCTTACCACTGTTTTTGGCTGCCTCGAAAGAGAACGATTCAAATACAGGGCGGTTGGTTACCACCATGTCGTTTTTATAGTTCTCTAGAGAAAGTGGGAATGTATAGCATGTATTCGCGGCAAAGTCCACCAGCGCTGTACGCGTAAATACCGCCTTGTATTTCTTTGTCAAGATAGTAATCGTTATTTGGTCTCCTGTACGTATTTCAGGTGCACATGTGATATAGCCTGTATAATTCTTTCCGCTGGCAAGCGCAGGAGTATCACTCCAGTTCATGGTCAACACATTGGCACTAGTAGCAGATTCAGACCATGTCACAGACTTAGACGTAGCATCGAATGTGAATTCTCCTCCCAGACGTCTGCCTTCCGGCAAAGTCAGTATGATGCTTTCAAGCGCATCGCCTTCGAGAGCCGTACCAGTGGCGTTAATATCGAACTTGAGCAGCGAGAACAGGTGTTCAAATTCGAACTCATATCTGCCTTCGTAGGTCTTGAAAGCGGGTGTACCCACCTTGTAATCTGCCTCCAGCTTACCTGTTATCATGTCGAAAGTCTGTGTCAGTTTCAGATCACCTTTCAGAGCAGTCACATCAGCCACCGCATTATCTGCGCTGTACGGATAGTAGGCGTATGTGGGATATTCTCCCGCAGCCATAGTACCGTTGAATTCAGCCTCGGCAACATTGCCAGTATTGGCAGATTCGAACATCGCGTTCTTTGTACCCTTCTCGCCATACACACCAATGACATCTTTTGGTGACCACAATATACCAGCCACACCATCGGGTGAAGAGCTGTCCACACAAGTGCGTGTTTTCACATCACCACCCATACGACCAATAATAGTTATATTTCCCTTGTTTTTATCATGTACAAGAGAATCTTCCTGACATGCACCCAGCCCCAGAATGCTACAGAACAAAATAGCGTAAAGTGTAAAGTTGTTATTCATCTTTTAGTATTGATATCTTTTCTCTTTTTTCTTAAAAAGTACTCCACGGCTCCATAGGGCCGTGAAGCACCTCTATATATAATACGGATTATTCATCCCAACCTACAGCATTACCGCCACTCTGATAGCTGGAATTGTAACTAGGTGCAGGAGTAACTCCAGAAGGTTTCTTACGCAAAGCAAACTTAAAGTTGTTATCTATGATAGTCTGTATCAACCAGTCACTCTTATAATCAACACCTGAACCTGGTCGTTTATCAGCAAAGTTCATCATGACAAGTCCTAAAGACGCATTTTGAGTTCTTGCCTGCAAATACTCTACAACCTTAGGATGCATGAAATTGGTAAGATTCATAGTATTACCTCCAACACCATCATTTTCTACACGACAGAAACCTCCCAAATTATTATAATACCAATTCTTCATCGGTACTGTCAATGACTCGTTTGATTCATAGTCTGCAACACCACGATTAAACAATTGTTTAACAATCACCAATTTTTCTTCAGGAGTTGATCTTGTGTACTTCTCCCCTTCTACAGGAGTGTATTCACCTCCATAACTACCGTCCAATGCCGTAACGTCAGAAATATCCTGATGAATAAACATCAATTCTCCAGCAGCATTATTAGGATTACCGTATTGGATGCCTATTTCACGTAACTTTTTTTCTTCTCCTGGCCAGTTAAGATATACAGAGCTGAAATCTCCTTTTCCAAACATTTCAGTAACCATATCACCTGGAATGTAACGAATAATAAAGACAACTTTTCCACCCAAATCACCTAATGTCAT
Organism: Bacteroides sp. ET336; assembly: GCF_024733815.1. Lineage (NCBI taxonomy): Bacteria > Pseudomonadati > Bacteroidota > Bacteroidia > Bacteroidales > Bacteroidaceae > Bacteroides > Bacteroides sp. ET336. Next base: position 442,873 of record NZ_JANRHK010000001.1, on the reverse strand, counting down.
ATCAGCTGAAGGGTTAACAACTGCATTGTTATCTGTCGCCCAAGTATTGACCTTATTACTAATATCTCTGATCCATGTTTTTCTTGCAGTCTCTTCAAAATTAAACACAGGATCACCTAATTCATAAGGAATACTTTTATAATTAAACTGAATTACAACAAAATCCAAACATTCTCTATTCTTAGATGCCAAATATGATTTTGCATTATCAAGTTCCTTCTTCAGTTCATTATACACATCATCTACAGTCTTACTATGACTCTCGCCTGCATAGTAAATTCTCTTTTTCCAATCTGTCTGGAAGTTAAAGAAACGTACACCATCCTTAAATTGCTGGGTTAAAGATTCCTTTTGATAGCGATAATAAGTAGGATGTAATATACCTGTATTATCCGTAGTAGCAGCCGCCATGAAACTACCAGGAATAGACAATTCTGAGAAATATATATCTTTATCCAGATTACTCATCCAATAGTTTGTATTATCATTGGCACTCAAAGCAGGCAAAGACACTCTGTTCACACATTGTGAAACAACATCCGCAGTCTGCAGTGTCTTTGATTTGGCAGCGCCATTAAGAGTTGAAACAGTAACCCTCAAACTACCTTTTGCTATATCATTTCCAGTTTCTGGGAGCAAAAATAACTTGACCTTCAATTTGTCTCCAACACCAAGTTCAATAAAATCATCCTTAACGTCATCATAGCAAGAGACTGATACACGATTTGTTACTGTAGCATCGTTTACAGGTGTACATATTCCGCTTCTGTCACTTATGAGGCATTCAAAATTTCCAGCCAAAGCAGTACCATCTGTTGAAGTAACATTGATATTAGTTACTTTTACAGAATTACCACTCTTAGGGCCATTAACTTCTATTTCAAGAATAGTAACCAAAGGCTTAAAATTCAAAGGAATGTCTGCATTTTCTGCAGTAAGATTACTAGGTGTTACAGCAGCATAAGCAAACATATAAGCAAATTGCGTATCGGGAACACCACTATATACTTTACCCTGTCCAACATTAGCACCATTATCTTCCCATTGCTTAACAGTTTGAAGAACTGGAATTTCTGATTTTATACGTCCATCTGTTTCTGTTCCCTTTACAGCAGTAGCTGGATAAAATCCATAAAAACGATGCTCTTTATCTCTATCTCCCCATTGGAGACCAACATCACCAACACGCGTAACAGCAGATGATGTTGTCTTATCATTTGGATCAGGAGTAATTTTATAATGAACCAGTTGCGTTGCAGGTTGAACTGCCTGAGGACAATATATTGCTATTTCATCATTTTGTTCCCAATAAACAGGAAAATATCCATTGCCATTACCAAGATCTACAGGGTTACCATATATTGTACGACTCTTTACTTCACCAGGTGTTGAGGTACCAAAAGTTATTTCGTCACCAGTCTGTATAGGAGTTCCTATTTCATCCTGTTCTGCACAGCTTCCCAATATAAAAAAGGAAGCTGCAATCATACTATATACCTTTAATTTCATATTTTTAAGATTTTTAAGTTAATTATCCCAATCATTCCAACCTTCAATTCCATTGTTATTATCAAAATAATTTCCGGAATTACCAAAACTATGCCCTTGAATACTCACTCCTTTATCATGTCCATCTCCCGGTTCAAATACGGAAGCTTTATTCATGATTCCTTCTTCCAATTCTACCTCCACATGCTGCGTGCGTGGAGTCTCATAAAGTTTTTTCTTCATATTATACCTCACTTTCAATTATTAGTTAACAATTAGTTTTTCCGTTAGTAATTTCATTTTTTTAAGTTGTCCTTTCATTTTTCCATATTTTTAATCTTTAAATTATACTATCATTTATTATTACTTCCATAACCATATCCATACCCATAGCCATAACTTCCGTAACCATAGCCACGATGTTCCAAATCTGCACCATTAAGAATCAGGGCCATGTTGTTAAGGACTTTCTCCTGATACAGTTTCTCTATGTCCGGCAACTGACGACGGTCAAGCCTTCCGGCACGGACCACAAATATCGTAAGGTCAGCAATTCTGTTAGCAATAGTAGCATCAGCCACAAGGCCTACCGGGACACTGTCCACAACAATGTAGTCGTATCGTTTGCGTAACTCTGCCACCATATTGTCCAGACGACTGTCCATAAGCAGTTCGGCAGGATTAGGCGCTGCAGTTCCGGCATTTATAAAGTCATAACCTTTTTCACAACTGTGTATAATGTCATTCAATGCTATGGTTTCGTCTGCCAGATAGTTTGTCATACCCACACCATGCTTATGCATTCTGTGACTGAGCGATCCTTTTCGTATATCAAGGTCTATCAGGATAACTTTCTTCTTGGTATAAGCCAGACTGTCAGCCAGATTCTTTGCGACAAACGACTTACCTGCGCCGGAATTGAACGACGTAAAAGTTATAACCTGCAAAGGTTTGTCCTTTCTGGACATGAAAGACATGTTGGTACGCAAAATTCTGAAAGCTTCAGTCACCACGTTATCACCATATCCGTATGCATTGGCAACACCTTTACGTGATGATTTATAGTTTTTGTCAAGAGGAATCTCTCCAAGGAAAGGAACACTCACTGCACCAAGTATATCCTTACGGCTATGAACACGTGTATCCATAAACATTATTACAAGGAATGCTACGGTTGGTAAAGCCAATCCCAACAATATACCAAGTGCAAGAATCTTGTTTCTGTTTGGCGATATCGGATATTTTGTAGCCTCTGCACTGTCTATAACCCTGGCATTATTATCGGCCATAGCCTGTGACAAAGCATTTTCCTCACGTTTGTTTAGCAGGAACAGATAAAGAGACTCCTTTATTTTCTGCTGACGCTCTATTGAAAGCATCTGTCTTTCTTTTGTAGGCATAGCAGACAAGCGTTCCTGTACCCTCATCTCACGGTTCTGTGCATCATTGCGCTTCACGTTGATACTTACTATCATATTATCGACCGCACGGATAATACTCTGTTTCATTGCGCGCAGCGATGAATTCAGTTCTTCCACCACAGGGTTCTTGTCACTACTGTCAGAAATCAGTCTGTCTCGTTTCAACTTGGCTGCATTATACATACCTATCTGATTTTCGATGTTCATATCACTGATTCCGGTATTTGACGGTATCAGATCGGCCTCCTTTTTCGGATCAGTAAGATATTCCTTAATATATTGCGCCAATCGTAGCTGAGTTTCAAGTTCTAATGCTGAAGAATTATATTTCTGCGACTCTCCCATATACATACTTGCCGATGAAGAAATATCCAGTGTCTGGTTCTCACGTTTGAACGATTCCAGATCTGATTCCACATCACCAAGTTCCTGACCGATAATTATAAGACGTTCATTAATGAAGTTAGCTGTATTAACAGCCACCTGATTCTTATCCCTTATCGTTTCCTCATTATATACGTTTACCAGCATATTCAGTATATCCTCTGCACGTTCCGAGGAATTGTCCTTAAGCGCAAGAGTAAGAATAGAAGATTCTTCTTCCTCCTGTTTTACCGCAATACTGTTTCTGTAAACTGATACAACTGCATCCAGAGGCATCTTACTGACTTTTACCGGCACACCAATCCATGATTCTGTCATATAATTGGTAGGAACTACCACAACTTTTCCTTCATTTAGCGAAATTGTATCATTCAGTTCCACAACCTGACGTTCACCATTTTCAGCCATCGAAAAATCTGTAATCTCCACCGAATCTTTATTCAGCAATGTTACTGTAAATGCCACATACTGTTCAGGCAACATATCAGCAAAACTGACTGCGACAGGCGATTTCGTATAAAGTTCCACATTTCTAAGGCCGTCCTTCATTTTATAACTAACATCGGCATGTGTCCTGCTTACTACTTCACGTATCAATCTTTTTGAGTTGAACTGAAGCATCTCGTTTGCCACATTCACTTTGTTTATGAAATTGTCAAAACGGTCAAGTCCCGTTGTCGTCGTTTTGCTTGAAGGATCCTTTATTATGACTGTAGCCGAACCAAAATAAACCAATGGTGCGGTAGCATACTTATACCAAGCTATTCCCCCGAAAATCAGGACAGACATAATGAACCACTTCCACTTGGAAGCCAAGTACATAAGCAAATCCAACAGATTTATGTTCTGATCGTTTTTATTTGATTGAATATTATTCTGCATTTTTATATAAAAGATTATTTAAGTACCCACAAAATAGAAGTTACCAGACTGGCAAGCGATATCAACATAGTTGTAATCTGCCATCCTCTGTCCTCAGCATCTTTCTTTCGGTATTTTGGTTCCACATACACTATATCATTCTGCTGCAAATAAAAACAAGGCGACTGGAATATGTCTGTACTTCTCAGGTCGTGTACAAACATCTGCTTTTCATTTCCCACTTCACGTATCACCTTTACCCTGTCAATCCTTGCCTTAGGTAAAAGATCTCCAGCATTGGCGATAGCTTCCAGTATAGTTATGCGGTCACCATTAACGGTAAATGTACCGTTCCTGCCCACTGCTCCTAGCACAGTATATTTAAAATTCAAGAACTCTACAGCCACCAACGGATCCTTAATATATTCCCCCTGCTTGATACGTGTCTCTATAAGTTTTTTCACCTCACTTATCTTCATTCCATCTACATGGAGTTTACCCAAGATAGGAAAATCAATATCACCGTTTGCATCTACGCGATATCCCTTCTCGTTTACTGTAGCCTCAGAAGGACTTACACTGCCATCCGCATTTACTCTGAAATTTCCTCCCTGAATATTAAAAGGAATGGCTAATTCAGGATTCTTACAACTAACAGATATACTGAGACGGTCATCACAATGAACTTCAGCCTCATATTTCATATCAATAGGGTACTTCTCGCCCATCTCCATATCATTCAGATATACAAAATCCTTACGCGAAGCACATGAAGCCAACAGCCATATTGACATCAAGCCCAAAAACAAAATTTTCTTATTCATTTATCATTAATTTTTTCTATTCCATTTCTACATACATTAGCCGCCTCCTCATCAGGCAGACATTCCATCACTCCTACCGTAACCAGTTCAGACACACGGGCCAAAGTTCTGTGCATATCATTTTGCAAAATTACACTTTTTCTTATAACTGAGCACCCGGAAAGCACATTAATAAAAGCCTGAAACTCGTCACAAGTTAAAAAGATATTAAATTTGGCCTGTTTTAACTTAACAATACCTCCTACCGGGGCTATAACGTCTTTGTAGCAAGGAGTTTTTCCACTCCACGGAGTTCCTGCTGCCATCACTATATCATTGCTTATCAGTATAGTAGGATTGTCATCATTCATAAGTTGACACCCCGGAAAAGACTTAATCCACAACCTCGAATGAGTACTCTTTCCTGTTCCGCTTTTTCCCATAAAAAGGTAAGCTTTTCCGTCAAGTATCACCGAAGAAGCATGAACAGAAATCCCTCCATGAGGAATGATAGCCTGCGAATATACCATACGCAACAATGAGCTCACCACATCACCGGAATAACTGTCTTCCTTCTTTATATAAGCATCAGTTCTCTTGAAACAGCTATCCGAAATTGCACAATGCTCCATTTCATCATTTCTGAAACTGATTCTTATGTAATATCCTCCGCTGAATGAGTACAGTCTTACTCTACCCATATCGTTCAGCGACTCATCCAAGAACTCAGTATCAGGCTTTTCTGAAAGATCTTCGTAATGTACATAAAACATGAACAATGGCTCCTTTTCCAGCGTTTTACTATATCGAAACGACCTGAAAGAAGGAAGCATCTTTTCAATATCTGTTCCTCGCGGTACTGTCACTCCGAATACAAATCCTGCCACCTTAAAAAAATATTCTTCCATAATCACAATTGTCCTTTAACCAGTCCGGCAAATGTCCAAAATCCTTCTGCCGGTGCATATCTCAGTGAAAAGCCTACATTATTACAGAACGCCCCCATAGTATTAAACTTTCTCATAATTTTAGATTTTCCTTCCGTTTTCCTATCATCTTTGTCCATACCGAAGTTTCCGCTTTCTAGTATAATATTTTTCAGAATCACAGCCGACTTTTCCCTTTCATCGAAAAGCATACATTTTTCATCCAATCCAAGGAAATCCGCCATAAAAGCATTAAGCAGCCGTGTCCATTTGGTCAGCCCCAGTTTCTTACAATAATATCGCATATCCTCATTGCTGTACGAATCATTCAGGCTATGACATGCCATAGCCATATCACACAGTTGTCTGACACCAATCCCCCAGCCAAGCGCATGCTTCAATATATGAGTATTAAGCAGCAACAAATTTACTAATGGCGATGCTACATATATCTCATTTTTACAGCCATTCAGACAGATTTTCTTATATCCTGATGAATTTTCTATCTCCTTAATATACCTTCTTTTAAAAGGATTGGCTATATCAATCAGGAATGGATGGATCTCAACATCTGTATTACGAAATCGGAAATTATAACTTCCGTCAGGCATTTCAGACACTTTACCACCATGCATACGCACAATATTTACAGCTTTCTGCATCTCACCTCTACGCGGAAAATACAAGTCTATATCTCCGGATTCTCTTGATAAAGGATTTTTATAAAACGAAGCTACCCCCTGCCCTTTCTGTAATACAGGCTCCAGTCCATTCTGAACAAAGACATCATAAAGTCCATCCAAACATCTGTTCATTCCTGCGTTCAGTTTTTCAATAGCATCAACGGCAGATACCCACTTCAACAAAAGATCCTGCGGAGGAAAAAAATCTTCAGGCAAAAGGCATACTCCCTGATATACGAGTGCTGTGACAGTCTGTTTTCTTGACATGACGAACAAATTCTCCCATTTATCCCGTGAAAGCGGAAATACCGAGAGACAGTCCGGCTCCTTTTCCCAAAGACCGGCCCTCAACAGAATGAAGAATGCCTCCACCACACTATCCGTCTTTTGTACGGTCATAATCTTATTATTCTATTAATCCGAATTTCCTCCACTCATCAATCTGCTTTTCCACATCCTTTAAGGCAACATCAATATCTACATCATATTCACCGCACAACCATTCGGCAATTTCCTGTATAGAACATTCACGTTCACCAATCTTCTTCCATATCATCGCTGCAGATTCATTCATGCAATACACGTCGGACATGTCTGCCCTTCCATCGCGTGTGTCAACTATAAGATACTGCTTTCCAACCTTTCTCAATACCAAATCCTCTTTCTGTCTCATCATTGATTTTTCTTAATAATTAGAATTTTTTTCCCGACACTATGGAATAAACCGTCAGGAATATAATTTTCGTATCAAGCCACAGCGTATGTTTCTCCATATACGCCAAATCCATATTAAGTCTTCTCAACATCTTCTCCATCGTATCCGTATAGCCGTTATACAATGTTGCCGGAGAGAATAATCCCGGACGCAAACAATACAGCAGCTCATAATCCGGATTCACAGAAATTATTTTATCCACAAAAAACTTTCTCTCAGGACGCGGTCCTACGAAACTCATCTCACCTTTCAGTACATTCCATAACTGAGGTAGCTCATCCAGATGATGTTCACGAAGGAACTTTCCTATTCTTGTAAGTCTCTTGTCTTCCTTCTGACAAAGAGCAGGTTTACCGTCAGCTTCAGCTGTTATTGTCATAGATCTGAATTTATAAAGCATAAAAGCTTTACCTTTATACCCGATACGTTCCTGCTTGAAAATAGCCGGTCCACCATCTTCCCTTTTTATGCAAAAATAAATCATCGCCATAAATGGAGAGAATACAATAAGACCTATCAGGCTCGCAACAAAATCAAAGCCTCTTTTCAAGACTCGTCCATAAAAAGACAATGCATCCTTCCTTCCCTGTTTTCTGCTCCTAACCATTTCAGCAGAATTAGAACAGCTTAAAACCTTAACATTTGTTTCATTCATATCCATATATCTTTAAACATTTTTCTATCATTCTCTCTTTAGTAAAGAATTCCCTGAATCTCCTGTTCGCATTTTCAGAATATCCGACATATACATCATCATCAGAAGTTATCTTCATTATAGCATCTGCCAGTTCTTTGGCATCCTCCGGCATCACGTTTATTCCCGATTTTCCATCCGCATTAACCCATGCCACTCCCGATTGAGGAATCTTTGTAGCAACAACCGGTTTTCCACATGACATCGCCTCAATCTGAACAATACCGAACGCTTCCGTTTTCTGTACACTACTCATACAGAAAACACTACAAGCCCCGTAATACCCCGGCAAATCCTCATCTGAAACTCGTCCAAGCAATTCAACTTTTCCGGAAAGTCCTTCATTATTTATCTGTTCCTGCAATTCTTCTCTCAGTGCTCCTGTCCCACCAATCAGTACCACATATTCATCTTTCAGGAATTTGGCTGCTTCAACCAGATAGCGGAATCCCTTGTAATGTACCAATCTTCCCAATGAAAACACTATCTTCTTCCCCTTGTATCTGTTCCTTATCAATTCTTCCTTTCCATAATCACGAGCTACAGGTTCCACACCTATAGGCAGACATACCGTTTTATCCTGTACATCCTTAAGATAAGGCGATTCCTTGAGATAGACAGGAGTAGTTCCCACAATACGTTCTGCACGTTTCAACAGCCAGTTCTGCAAAGGCTTGTACAGTTTGAGTAATATCTTCTGTTTCTGTATATCGCTGTGCCAGTGCAATATCACCCTTCCTTTATATCCCGAGCAAAACAAAGCCAAACATGCCATGGGGTCAGGATGATGCACATGTATTATATCATAATTCCTGCAAACCCTCCATAACCTCCATATCATTGCAGGTGAAATCATTGTAGCAGCCTTTTTTGTCCATGTAGGCGTACAAATCAGGTTTGCAAATTCATTTATTTTTACTGTCATTCCATTCATATCCATCGCTGCGCACATCATATCACAATACACCCCTTTTTCAGATATGCCTGTCATAAGGTCGTACATAACCTTCTCAACACCCCCACCAATCGGATAGAACTTTCCCAGTTGTAGTATCTTCATTCTTATCTATTTTTTGCTTAATGTCAGTTCATCATACAGGTGTATATAATCCATATACCTATCTTCTTTTCTAAAGTTCTCCTCAGCAAATTTACGGCAAACTTTAGTATAACAATCCTTTCCGTTTTCTTTTATTTCCCTTGCTGCTTTCAGCATTGCATCCACATCACCTCGTTCTACAATTTTTCCTGTCATGTCAGTTATTGCTTCTATACTTCCACCGGTTCGGTATGTCACCACAGGAGTACCACAGGCTATTGCCTCCAGATTTACCGTAGGATAATTATCCTGCCATGTCGGATTCAGAAAAGCGTCGGCTGCAGAATACAGTTCCGCCAACTGTTTCACATTCTCTGTGCGCGAAATACCTACAATACCTTCAGGCAATGATTTCTTCTCTTTCTCTTTCAGACCTACAAGCACTATAACCTCATCATCCTTCAACATCCCAGCCATCTTTATAAAATCATCAAGCCCCTTTTCACGACTCCAGATACTCGCCACTCCCAGAAATATATGTTTGTCATGAAGATTATATTTCCTGCGAACGTCAGTATCATCATACACATTGAATACATCAGTATTTATTCCATTGTGTATAACTCTGAAACGATAATCTTTCAGGAAAGATTTTTTCATTTCTCCTTCAATCCATTCCGACACAGGTACAAATATCATCTTATCATACGGAACAGATGTAAACGCCGCTTTCTTATCCTCATAATTTCTTTTAGAACGATCCATAAAGAAACTGGCCGGAAATTCCTTTTTCTGAGGACAATCATGACACCCAGTCTGCCATTTGTCACACCCCACATACGAATAATAATAACAGTGTCCCGTATAAAGCCAGCAGTCATGCACAGTCCATACTACCGGAATACCACATCTGGAAAAATATTCAAATAAAATATTGTAATTAAGGAAATACCCATGTATGTTATGAATATGGATAATGTCCGGTCTCAGTTCCTCTATTCTTTCTACAAATTCCCTTGTTGCCGTATCAGAGGCCAGACCATGTCTGTCCATTATCCTTGTCTCAATGCCATGCCACGCAGTACTCATAAAACTACCCACAGGTATAAGTTTTGAACTGCATGGCTTTATTCCATCCCTTTCCATGCTGTAGGCTACATAACTTTCCCATCCGTTCTGAATGGCAAGTTCACCTATCTCCTGCATTATACGCCCTGTGGAAGTATTGATTCTTATCACAGGATTTATCTGTAAAAGTTTCCTCATTTTGCTGTCAGATTATTGAAAAGACCTATCCATTTGTCCATGACTGCCTTTTCAGAATAAGTATCCACAATTTTTCTCGCATTCAGAGACATCCTTTTTCTGTTTTCAGTGTCTTCCATAAGTCTCATCATCCCCTCAGCCAAAGCCTTTATATCACCGTTACGTATTATCAATCCGTTCTCACCCTCACGGATAATATCCTTCGGCCCGCATTTGAAGTCGAACGCCACTACCGGCAATCCGCAAGCCATCGCCTCTATCATCACCATCGGAAATCCTTCATAGTTTGAACTCATCACCAGCATTGAACTTTCAGAATATTCCCTGCCAATATTCTTTGTCGGCTTGTTTATAAAAGCACTGCCGTTCAGTTCCCTTTCATCTATCATCCCCTGCAACATCTCTTTCCATTCACCCTGACCGAATATGTCAAGTCTCCAGTCATTGTATTTCCCCGATTTATATACAATCTCCCAGGCCTGTATCAGGCGGTCAAACCCTTTCTGATAGTCAAGTCGCCCTACAGCTATTACACGTTTATTTGATACATCGGAATACCTGTCGGCAACAAACATTGCCGCATTTGGAATTACACAAATATTCGGCAGTTTTCCCCAGTATCCCCTGTCCTCATTGGTCAATACCACAAACTTATCAAACCGTCTCACTATCCTTTCGTCCTGACATGTACGCCATCTGTCTATCGCTCCCAGCAGTCCTTTCCTTCCATATTGCAAACGGAAGAACTTACAGTAATGTATTTCCAATACCTTCTTACTGCCATCCTTTATATCAGGTATGAACGAAGATTCCGACGGGTAAAGAGAAACTACTATATCAGCCTTTTCTTTTATAAGCAGTTCCGTAAGTGCCTGTTTATGCTTTCTCCTGCGACGCAAATAGCCAGTTACTTTTTTAATGATACCGTTGCCGTTGTCGTCAGCATAATTTATGCCAAGATCTATCGCGCGTACCTTTTCAGGAAAAGAATAGAACGATGGTAATCCTTTTTGATCGGTAGTTACAATTACAACTTCCCAATTCAGTTTTTCCACCAAATAGTTCACTTTGTTGAACAGCACACGTTCCATGCCGCCTGGATTATATGTGGCACGAATGCAGTAAAGTAATTTCATTGATTCATTTCTTTAGTATTAATGATAGTTACTTCTTCTCAGTTCATTTTGAACACTAATGCTAAAGCCTATTTTATACATTAAATAAGCCTACTTATGGATTTAACAAGGTTTATTCCATTTATCGTAAATTTCCGCGCAAACAATCTATCCGAACTTACCAATATATCAACATCCATATTATCTAATACTTGAATCACACTATCTTTCCACACAATATATCTTTTACAGCCATTAAATTCATCATTCATGTCATATACCCGTTCCTTGAAAGGAGAATTCCAACATAATGTTTGTATAAACATTTCATCAGGACAATACGTATGATTAAAAGATTCATAAACAAACTGCTTTCTCTCCAATACATATATTATAAAATCGTGCGTTATACTACACCATTGACATCCTTTCTTCACCTCCATCGCAATACGTTTATATCCAACCAAACTTTGTAAACGAGCATAAATAGCGCGAACTACTTTTTTAAAGATATTTTGGGATTGGAAAGAACGAGGAAATAAAAAATAATGTTGCGACCTCCAATTTATCTCTTTATCACTAGCATGTTGTGCAAAACCTATAAACTCTGCTCCCTGATTCTTTTCAAAAAAACTGTGTATATAATCTTGGCTTTTCAACGGGAAATCCACACCTGACAACAAATGATAATATTTATACGGTCCGTTTTGACAAGCCTGTTCAAATAACATAAATTCTATACGAACCAAACTAAAATCCCCCCATCTAGCATCCAATCGAACCGGTAATATAAACAATTGGCTATGTTCTGTATGCAAAACGCTTTCGTCAAAAAGGAATTTGCTATCCAGATGTATATAAATATCATTTCGCACATCATCTAATGCACATACCAATTCTTGCAATAATTCAAGTGAAGAATGAGCTATTATCAAATAAGCATGTTTCATAATTGTATGCGTTTTATACTAAGACAATATTTCTCTCAATCTATCTACTGCTTGAGGATTCTTATAATTCAAAGAGTGAAGTGAAGTTTTTTCTTTAACTTTGCTCACATCCTCAATCAATGGTAACCCATTAATTATCTGCCTTAACAAATGAGGTGTACAATCGCTATAAATAGGACAATTTAATTCGGGATATCTTTTAATATATACGTCGAATAATATTTGAAAGAAGAAATAATCAGGTATTTCGTTATTTTTTTTCCAAAATTCCATAAGCATGAGACAAATATCAGAAATAACCTTATTACCTGCCTTCGCATACATTATGCCTATTAATACATTTACTCTAAAGCCCTTGCTCCACCCAAAATAGTAAGCGAATGTATGTTTCCAATATTCTTTATTATGTTCATTCGGATTTCGTTGATACATAAAGAATTCGGATTCAAACAAATACTTAGGTAAACTCCCTGTCAACAAACAAGTCGCATCCAACCACAAGCCACCATAAATAGATAAAAGCATACACCTTAAAATATCCGCGAAATGGGCTATAGTCATTGATGACCTCTTAATCAACAGCCAATCCGGTATATCTATATATTGAGATAGATTTGCATCAGAAAGGCGAATAATTGTATATTCAGAAGCAGCGTATTTTTCAACAGAATCCAAACAAATACTGACTAAAGGAGGCAATTTGTCTTTGCCATAACCTTGTGCCCAGTATTGCCAAATCACAAGTTTGTCATTAGGAATATCTACTTTTCTAACTATATCCAGCTTCGCACTATTACAATTTTTCACAAGTTTCTCAGCTATGGTAGCAATTTTACGATGTTTACAAATTATTACTCTTTCTCGAAGAAAAGACCATAACCTTTTAGGAAGAATAACTTTTAAATATTGATTGAAGTTCATATCTGGCAAAATTAATTCAGATTTATTTTAGACATATGTTTATTAATTCCATAAACAATTACACGTGTCATCCTAAACTAACACCAAGTTACCCAATAAAAAGCAGAAACTAAAATCATAATTTATATTTTTATATCAGGAATATAATAAATCAAAAACACGTCTTAAAAAAATCAACAAAAATCACATCAACATTCCTGTTCACTGCCCATTCTATTTTCCGATAACAAACAAAGAAATGGTGCAAATACAATAAAAATGTCGGTCGATACCTTTATCCAAATAAGAAAATTCAAGCACAATATAGCTAGGAACATATACTTATATTTCGGTAAAGTACGCATACAAACTTGGCATACCTTTACAAAGAAAGCCGAAAATGCAATAAGTCCTATCAACCCAAAATAAAATAAGAATCTAGAATAACCGGCATCTGTACCTTTATAAAAGCCATACCAAGTTGGTCCTATATAGTATGGATCTACTATATTGGTATCTCCAAAATACCCATCGCCTATCAACCATCCCCTAATATTGTCAGGGAATATAAAACCTTCTTGTAACATTTCATTAGAATGTACCTCCCACCGACCTGTCTCTACCAAACTGAAAAAACCTTCAAAACCAAACTCCAAATAATCATGCCAATACTCACTTGTATTATATAAGTATACAAAAATACCTATAGCCACCAAAACAAATCCCAAAATCCAGTTTCTCAATTTTGTCAATTGAACTCCTTGGTTAATATATAAACCCATTACAATAATAAAAATAGATAAAATCAAGCCTACGGTTGTTGTCCTACCAATCATATTTCCTATCACTGCTATAATTACAAAAGATACAAGCAGCAAAAACAACTTTAAATGATCTGTTTTCTGTTTACTAATATTCAATAAAAGAAACGCAATCATTATTAATACAGCAGCGAATCGACCTCCTGCAACATCAAGAGCACATCCTATTCCATACAAGCGATCTTTAGCCAAATAAAAATGTGCACCAGAATCTACGGAGTCAACAAAAATTCTCACCAATGGATAATTATCAATAATAATGGCCAATATGCATTGCATAACACATACTGCAGTCAAATAATGACAAACTATCTCAACAGAAACTTTTCCATGTACAGCTTTCATTAAAGAAACCACCGTATAAGCTCCTCCCAACCAAACCCACATTGAAATTATGTAAGTAAGATATACTGCATCAGGAGTATCATTTAATGTCATCGAAATAAGGCTTGCCAATGATACACCACAGGCAAACAATGATATGACAAAAAAATCCTTATTAATACTTCCCTTTCTGTCTTTAGCCACTTTCACCATTATAATGGGCAAAGCGAAAACAGCCAAAATCATTTTCGTATTAGCTATCTGAAAAAAAGGAAATGAGAAGGGGAAAAAATAACAACTTGTAGCTATTATCGTAACAATAACACCCAATATTTTAAACATACTCATCTATATATTACTCCGTAAATAATTTTATTGAATATCCAACTATACAATTTCACAAGCAACCAGTATTCTTTTGAAGCAAACCACTGCAAAAGTCTGCTGCGCAAAGACAAATTCTTATTTTGCATAATATACACATTTGCCTCCGGATACCATTTTTTCCAAGCATCAAGCCTGTTTTGATTGCTAGAAAGCAAAAAAGGAAACTTTGCCTCCAACTTCATAAAGGCAAGTTCTTTTTTGAACTCATTGCCAAATGTACGTTCAACAAAATCAACAATACGGTCAACATTAAATCGCAACTCCCGTAAATGCTTGTCAGAATAAGTCTGACTAAAAGCGGTACTATTTGTTTTCACATAGTGATAATATGCATTATGGATATATTGGACTTTCCTAGCATAAGCAAACAGCATGATCATAGTCATATCCTCTCCCATTCCATATCCATCAGGAAATTTAACACCATTATCAACATACAGACTACGTTTGACCAACTTATTCCATACATTATACTTCATCACACCACTCAGCATGGCTTTGACAGTTTCTTTTGCATCTGAATATGAAGGTTGCTTCATATAACGTTCTCTGTTTGCAAAAGATAAATACCAATCACTCCACACTATATCAGCTTCATTCTCCTTGGCAATTTGGTACATATCTTCAAGCATACGTGCATCCATAAAATCATCACTGTCACAATGATATATATACTCTCCTTTAGCCATAGCCAATCCTGTATTCCGAGCTGCAGGTAGTCCTTTGTTTTGCGCATGATGCAGTATGACCACTTTATCTTTACATATAGGATGGTTATCTATTGAATGTTGCAACATATCAATACTTTTGTCCGGAGTTGCATCATCCACAAATATAAATTCTACTTCCTGAAGCGTCTGTTCAAATAAAGAATCTACACAACGGGTGATAAACTTCTCCACATTGTAAATAGGAACGATTACAGTAACTTTTATTTCAGTCATATTCGTTAAAAAGATGTAGGTATAGCCATTGGATCCTCATCTTTTGGCAATACCGATTTCAAAGACAATACCATCATATAGGTTTTGCTTAAAGTCTTTACAATCCAAATAGGAACATTTCTATGACGCCTCCAGTAATCAATAAAACAAAATCCCATAATTGAACTCATTTCCTTACTACCTATCCTATCGTAAACCTCCGTACTTATCATCTGTATTTGCTGGTCAAAATCCTGCAACAAAGCTATCGTTTCTGCATTATAATGCGCTAGACAAAAGGCATAAACACTTTTGGCAAACCAAAACAAGCGATCATCAAGATACTTCTTTATAGGTTTTTCTACAAATTTCTCTTTATTCCGCTCATAAGCATCTATCATGCCTAAAGCACATTGCAACGTATGTCTAATACTTTTAATTTTTACATTTGGATCTACCGTTTGACCTTCCCTACCTATCAGATACTTATAAACATAGTCATTATAATGGACTACTGTACGGACTACACTCATCGGAATAAATATCCACTGCTGATCTGTATAAGAAATTCCCTCCGTCTGCTTATAACCAATATCCAACAGGCACTGACGACGATAAGTCACAGCATGCATCTGCATACCTGATATAAAAACAGGAGACATACAAACATCTTCAATTTTTCCTGATTCCCATCCCCCAAAATCATAATGGATGATTTTTCTTACGGTTCCAGAAAGATCTATTACCGCAAAATCCGATAATACTAAATCTGCATCTACCGACAACAGGTATTTGATAAAGGCATCAAAACGCTCTGTATCAAATTGATCATCAGCATCAAGTATCTTGATATATTTACCTTGCGCTTCTTTCAGACCTCTATTCACACATGAACCGTAATTACCATTGGGTTTGTCTATTACACGGAACAATTCCGGATATTTTTCTGCATATTCATTAGCAATATATAGCGTCTTATCTTTACTTCCATCATTTATTATAAGTACTTCCAAAAAAGCCCGGTTCTCTTTTATCAACAAAGACTCCAAGCAAGTAGTCAGATACTGCTCCATATTATAAGACGGAATTACAATTGAAAGTATCTTGTCCATACCTTTATGAGATAATAAATCCATTTTCTTGTTTATCCTGCATCCTCAGTTCTCTCAATTGTAGCAAGATATTAGGAACATACTTTTTAAAACGGCTCTTCCATGTTCTTTTGACTTGTACATTATTGTATGGAGATTTCTGTTCCAAAAGCGTTTTCTCATTACGGTCAATATTATTCATTATGGCTATTATTTCATTATCAATGGATGCCATTATCTTTTCTTTACTCCACTGCTTATGGCAAATCTCTCCATATGCATCTAAGATATTCTCTTTATCTAACTGTTCGCGCTGAGTGAAAAATGCAAAATGAGCAACGATGGCATCACAGTTCCACGCATTGGCAAGTCCTTGTTTTGTTGGATAGATACAAGACAGGAACTCTTCATCATCCCCTGGAACAACGCCAGAGAATTTTGCCATTTCATCTCCAAACCAAAGGATAGCATTAATGGAAAAACGTGTCATACCCATTATCTTTTTACCCAAATGCAAATCCGTCCACTTTTCAGTTCTTAAATAATTCTGAATAAACCAACGATGAAGTTCCAAGGCAAAGTGTCCGCTTTTCCACAAAACTGGATGACTCGCACTTGCTTGATGATATGTGTTCAAACGTATCTTATTATCAACCTCCAACAGATAGGTTGACAGAGAGTTATTGATTACCAATGGAGAAACTACAAAGTACTCAGGATTTTCAACCCTAAACTTAACCATCTTCTCTATAAGCCCCGGCTCCATCCAAACTATATCATCATCCATTTTGAAATAGATAGTATGCGGTTCTATACAAGACTTATAAAAAGCATTTATACTCGCATTGCCGTTCACTACGCCATCTGGTTGCCAAACAAGATTTATCTTAGGATATTTTTTTGAGACTTGCTTGAAGAACTCAATATCGGCTCCGTTATGAGTATTCACCCAAATATCGTATCTGTCCACAACATCGGAAGCCACAATGTATGGTACCAAATATTGCATATATCGACGACGACCTGCCGCCGTATTCACTATTACTTTATAATCTTGATACATAATATTCAATCATTAAAATGTTTAAACACAGACTCCACGATTGGAGCCATGTCATAATACTTATATTCAGCCAAACGACCACCAAAAATAATATTTTCTTCCATATCTGCCAATTCTTTGTATTGTTGATACAATTGTGAATTACGAGTATCATTTACCGGATAGTAAGGCTCCATACCCTCTGACCATTCGGTGGAATATTCTCTAGAAATAACGGTATAAGGATTATCATAAACTTCAGCCCCGAATGATTCAAAATGTTTGTGTTCAATGATACGTGTGTAAGGAACTGTTGCTTCCGTATAGTTCACCACAGCATTACCCTGATAATTAGGGGTACTCAAGACTTCTTCTTCAAAACGCACAGTTCGGTACTCTAATTTACCGAAACAATAACTGTAAAATTCGTCTATCTTACCAGTGAAGACAATCTTATCTGCAATGTTCATCCAACGTTCCCTATCATGAAAGAAATCTGTATCAGGCATAACCTCAGCATCCTTCAAAAGACCTTCAATCAATTTGTTGTAACCTCCGATGGGGATGCCCTGATACTTATCGTTGAAATAATTATTGTCGAACACCAGCCGGACAGGAAGTCGCTTGATAATGAAAGCCGGAAGTTCCGTACATTTACGTCCCCACTGTTTCTCGGTATAACCTTTTATCAGTTTCTCGTAAATATCCCTGCCTACAAGCAACAAAGCCTGTTCCTCCAGATTACGTGGTTCGGACACTCCCTCTGCACACATTAACTCTTCTGCTTCACGCTTCTGTTCCTCTATTTTGGCGAGAGCGGTCTCAGGAGTGGTCAATCCCCACATCTGATAAAATGTGTTCATGTTAAAAGGAAGATTATAGAGTTTCCCTTTGTAATTTGCTACCGGGGAATTGGTGTATCTATTGAACTCTACAATTGAGTTAACAAAATCCCACACTTCCTTATTTGAGGTATGGAAGATGTGCGCACCGTATTTATGTACGTTGATACCCTCTACGTTCTCGCAGTATAGGTTACCACCAGTCTGCGAACGCTTGTCTATCACCAAACACTTCTTACCGGAACGAGCCGCCATACAGGCAAATGTGGATCCGTATAGACCGGAACCGACTATCAGATAATCGTATTTTTTCATTGGCATATTATTTTTCCCATCTCAAAGGTTTATAACTATGTGATTTTGCCGTTATCCTTTCCAATAAACATTTGTTTTCACCACTCTGGCAGGAGTACCTACTGCAACAGAATCATTAGGAATATCATGACACACTATCGAACCAAGACCTATAATCGAGCCGTCTCCTATGGATGTCCCTTTCATAACCACAACAGAATCTCCAAGCCACACGTGGTTTCCAACGCATGTATTCTTGGATGGATTAACTCTCTCGTCATGTTGATTATAGATATTATGTTGATCTGTTGTGCGTATATGCACCTTACTTGCAATAATACAATCAGAGCCTATGACACATTTCGTTCCTTCTGCACAAACAATCAAGTCGTTACCATCAAAAATTGTATTGTCACCAATAATTACCGTATTTCCATCTCCTTGAAAATATATAGTGTTCGACCTCTTAAAAGTACACCTTTTACCTATCTTCACAAAATTATCAATCCCTCTACACACTATACGCAAATCTTCACAACATGTGTCTTTAGGTATTTCAAACCTATTACTAGACTTGTCCCCTTGTATCTTCACGTTATATCTTCTCCACGTCCAGTATCTGCAATATACTTTATTATAGAGATAAGAAAATACAGTAAACTTCAGCAACTTGTTTTTTATTGTATTCTTCAGGCTCATGTTTATCCAAGTATGTATATTTTTTTCAAAGACATATTTTCTCCAACAATTTTAAATGTTTTTTTATTGCCTCCTTTCCCCACTTGTGTACCAAGGCGAACAAGGTGCGCTGATATGGTGTCCATGTATTCGGCATTAACCTGTCGAGTACTTCCTTATAGTCCATCTTCACAAAATCTTCCGGCAAAACAAACAACTCCGGATACTTCTCTTTAACCGCCTTAACCTTATCGAAACAATATGTACGGTTAGCATGCAGATGAAACCACAGCGGACTATCAGCTACAACTATCTTATAAGGATGAGATAAGAATTCAATCATAGCGTATGGCTCCTTTTCTTTACTGTAAGGTGTAAAAAATGTTTGCTCCGATAGTTTAAAAATAAAAAGGTCTCCTTCTCCATTATATGGAGGATGAATATTGTAACCGTCAAATGGAATATAGCAAATGCCATCATAAAACAAGTTTAATCCTGAAAAAGAAACTGCTACGTCTCCTTTCTGTAATCTCCACTTTATATAGTCACTATAATCTTTCTTTAAGGCAAAAATCAGCCAATCGGGAATCATCCACAGACACGGATAGCCTAATCGAACGGACAATCTTCGATAAGCTGAGATATACATCATGAAAAACCAACCTAATATTAAACCTATATTCCATTTTATTTGTACTTTTCCACAACAAATATCTCTCCATAATTTTATCCCATCTTCCCAATAAATCTGGTCAGGATCTATTTTAATCACATATTTATAGGAAACCTTAGACAGAGAATAATTGCGCTGGTTGCAAAATAAATGCGGAGAATCCTCTGGTAGGCTTTTAGCATATTCCAGTTCCTCCCGTGTCAGATTGAATCCCAACACATGATGTTCATACTTATAGACTTTCAACTTGTCGGGATATTGCTTTTGTTTTCTTTCCAATATCTCCGGCGTTTCGTCCGTACAATCATTATACACAACAACCAATTCGTCCAATACGTTAATGCAGGAATCAATACTTTTTTCAATGAAGCGGGCTTCGTTCTTGGCAGACATGATGCCTGACAAACCATCTTTCAGTTCTCTCATATACACAAGTTGTTTTTTTAAGACTTTACAGACGAACTGCACAATCGTTTTGCCAGGATATATGCGGCACTGAAAAATCCTTTATGCCGACACGTCACTCTGAATATATAACCCAGCTCTTTCCTTCTTTTTATAAGATATGCTCTACCTATCGGTTTCTTGGTTATCACATTCAAAAGAAATTCCGCAGCGTCATCAGTCCGTTCATGATCATAAATGGCTTCACGCACTTTGAAGTCGGAAAGCCAGCGTACTTCATCACTTTTACCAGCCCATACTCCTCCGCCGTGCAACCTGTACACCCCCATCGTGTCGGGGAAACAGAAGCCCTTTCCCTGCTTCAGTAGTCTGTAAAACAAAACCGTATCACGCGAAACCTTATACTCTCTTTCCGCCTGTAATGCTCTTGCCCGATATACAACCGTCAAAGGTTGGAAAAGCCACTCTTCGTCTATCAGATTCCTAAGCGTATAGGTTTTCGACTCTACGTTTTTGCAGTGGCTCATCTCATTCGTTTCTTGGTTATATTCATCCCAAAAGTGCGAACACATTACATAGTCAGGATGAGACTCTAGAAAATCCACTTGTTTCTGCAATTTATAAGGATCTGTCCAATAATCATCCCCTTCACAAAATGCTATATACTTACCATTACAAGCTTCATTCATTATTCTTGTCAAAGAGCCATCTTTCTTTGAATACTGATTTTCTGTTTCATAGATTGGTTTAATAATATCGGGATATTTTTCTGCATATTCTTTTATTATTTCAACAGTACCATCAGTTGAAGCATCATCGTGAACTATTGCCTCAAAACGGAAATTTGTCTTCTGCATTATAAACCCTTCAAGAGTATCACGAATAAATTTCTCATGATTATATGCCAAACATCTAATACTGACTAATAATGGCTGTGATTCTTTATTTTGTATATCACCCATTCTTCAAATTTCTATTTATTATGTATCCAAATAAAGGTCGTTCAATTGATATTATGCGGATTCTATCTATAATTATACAACCCCCAAATATAAATATAACGGATATTATCGGTCTTAACCAAAAATAATCATCATTATAATGACCAGCATTATCCAATAAATCTTGCCATAACCATTTACGCATAGTATCACTATTTGCATGTATTAACAAAACCCCAAATGTTGAACCTCCTACTATATTTATAAATTTACTCTGAGGAATATTAAGATTTTTAAACCACATAAAACTACATACTGCATTCAATAATGCCATAATCACATTACTATCCGATAACATTCGATATGGAAATATGTCTTTTTCACAATTTTCATTCAACAATAAAATGCCTATAATACTCAAAACAGACAATAAAATACACGAAAAAGTACATATCATCCACAAAGATGTATTACTATCATACTTAGATGGATACAAACGGATATATGAAGAAATAAAATAAAGCACAATAAACCATGAAACATAATTTATATTTACTCCCATATATGGTAATGATGCGTGAATGGTATATATAAACAAACTTAACAATATCAATAATCCATGTCTCTTCTTATCAAGATTATTAATAAAAACATTAAGAAAAGGAATACATAAATAAAATAACAGAAAACAACTTACAAAACCGTCTGCTACATAGCTTGCTGGAATTAATTGCAATAGTCCATTATGTGAAAAAGCCTCATATCCACTCATTACAAATAATAAATATATAAGTATATTGTAAAATAGAACTTCAAGTAACAATTTCAAAAACTTTTGAACTGTTATTGAAGATTTACACATAAAATATCCTGTAATGAGAACGAAGCAATTTATACCAGTTTTACCCCATGCTCCAAATAAATAAAAGAATATTGATTGTGGAGATAATGAAAAATCTTGCATCTTTTCCATTAAACCAGAATTCACTACATAATGATGTGCTACTATAAGTAACATCACTATTATGCGATAAAGTTCTATGCTAGAGTTCCTAACATTATTTGAATCCATGTTATTTGTGCAAAACGGTTGGAACTAAATCTTTTACTATATATATATTTTCTTCAAATGTTAGTAGGCTTCTATCTGTAGTTTTACCATTAAGCCAGTCAATTAGAAGTTGCGGATAATTAAATCCAGCAAGATAAGCTAATGGATAATGGCCTGATATTCTACAATTCATTTCAATAATAAATATACCTTTATCATTCTTAAAACAATCAACAGACAAAATACCTTGGTGTTTACTATATGATGATATGATTTTTGCTACATCTTTAAATAATAAATTAGAAGAAGTTCTTCCCAAATCTGTTTCTCCACTTCGCATTGCTATTTTTTGTTTCGCAAAAGTATCAATATATTCGCCGTCCAAATTATTCAATACATCTAGGCCGTATTCTTCTCCATTTATTATTTCTTGATATATTATTGCATTATCCCTAGTAAAAGAAGATTCATATTTAAGATATGATTTAAAAATATCTTTATAACACTTCTCTGTAAAAACATCTAATTCTAAATCATTATCAACTTTATATATTCCCATAGAAGCCATACCCCATCTTGGTTTCATTATAATAGGATATGAAATAATACCTTCTTTAATATCGTGTTTTAAATCTTCTTTATTAAGATAGGTTTTGGGGGTATTCAATCCTAAATTATTAATGAATTTATAAGTTTCCCATTTATCATTACATATCTCAACAAACTTAGGATCTGCTAAAATTAATTTTATATTATTATTTTCAAATAAAGTCTTATTTTTTGCTAAAACTAATAGGTCTATATCGAATAACGAAAGAACTGCATTTACATTATTCTCTTTACAATAATTTATTATTGACGGAATATAATTTTCTGAATAAATTAATGGAGATATAAAATATCCGTCTGCCCTTTCAAGGGCTATACTATAATGACTATTAGAAGCATGTACTTTTCCTATTCCATTAGTGTTCTTGAAGTAATCTACAATATAAGATCTTCTTCCTGCTGATGTTAAAAGTATGTTTATCATTGGGATATCGTTTATTTTAAATTTTGTATTGATTTATCATTTAGAAATAAATCTTTATTTTTTCTTATTTCTTCTATAGGCCAGTTCCACCATTCAAGGTTTTGTATTTGCTCTATTTGTTTATGCGTAAATCTATATTTTATAATTTTTGCAGGTACACCACCTACAATTGCAAACGGAGGTACATCTTTATTTACAAGTGAATTAGCGCCAATGACAGCTCCATCTCCAATTCGCACTCCCCTTAATATAGTAACATTACATCCTATCCAAACATCGTTACCAATGTTACATGATTTATCAAATTTTGAAACTTTAAGTAGTTCTTTAGAATCAAAAATATTGAATTTTCTATCATAAATGAAAGGATGAGTTGTTAGCTTTGAATAATCATGTTCAGGAGGACCAATAGTTACTCCATATGAAATAGAGCAGAATTTTCCTATAGAAGTTTTAAAAATCATATCAAAAGGGCCTGTATAAGTATATGCTCCTATAGTTGAGGCTAATATTAGATTATTACGATCTATTGAGACGTAATTTTCTAAAATAGAACTTCTTATACGACTATTTTCTCCTATAATACAGTTTTCTTTTATATCAGACTGATTTATTTCAGCTCTATAATAAACCTGAACACTATCATTTACATTAGAATCTATTATTTGTATATCTTTATCTCTAAATCCCATTATTTATTTTTTATTGAAGATAATACTCTTATTATATCCTCATCACTCAGTGAGTGATACATAGGTAAACAAATAACCGTATCCGCCATTTTATGTGCCTCAGGCAAATTTTCAGGATTTGCACTTTCCAATCCTCTATATGTACTGAATGTGCTGATAAGAGGGTAGAAATATCTGCGCCCCAACACATTATGTTCCTTCATCTTGAAGTACAGTTCATCACGTGTCATACCGTATTTCTCTGCATCTACAAAAATAGGGAAATAGGAATAGTTGTGTTTTACCCCTGCAATATCCTCAAGGAATGTTATTCCATCAACATCTTTCAATGCCTCACGATATAGCTCTGCTACGTGTTTACGCCATTCTATAGCCTTATCTACTTGCCTCAGATTCAGAAGTCCATAAGCCGCACGCATTTCATCCATCTTACTGTTTATACCAGGAGCGACTACAGTGGTTTCACCAGCAAATCCAAAGTTTTTAAGATAGTCTATACGTTTTTTGGTCTGCTCATCATGCATTATCAGTGCCCCACCCTCAATAGTGTTATACACCTTTGTAGCATGAAAACTAAGAGTTGACATATCACCTGCATTAAGTATCGATTCTCCATTAACTTTAACTCCAAATGCATGGGCAGCATCGTATATTACTTTCAAACCGTATTTGTCCGCTATTTCCTGAATTTTCTGTGTATCGCATGGATTTCCATATACATGTACCGGCATAATGGCTGTAGTTCGTGGAGTAATGGCAGCTTCTATCTTTTCCGGGTCAAGATTACAAGTAACTGGGTCTATATCAACAAATACCGGTTTTATACCATTCCACCATAATGAATGCGTTGTGGCCACAAAACTGAAGGGGGTAGTTATCACTTCTCCAGTAATACGTAATGCCTGTAATGCTGTTATAAGAGGAAGTGTCCCGTTTGTGAAAAGACTTATAAAAGGAACTCCGAGATAATCACAAAGGGCTTTTTCCAATTCCTTATGATAATATCCGTTATTTGTAATCCATTTCCTTTTCCATATATCTTCAAGATATACGTTGAATTCTTCCAAAGATGGCATCAAAGGTGATGTCACTGTAATCTGTTTTTCTGCCATATATTATTTTCGTTTTATTATTGACAAAACCTCTTTTAGTTCCTCAAAACGCATTATATATGCTCCTGCCACATAATATAATCCACCAACAAGTATTCCAACTAAAAGTTTCATCCACATTATATCTATGAAATGTATGACAAACAATACTAGACCTCCCATAACAAATGAATGTATAAGAATGTGCGACAAATCCTTTATCTGACTAAAAAAACCATAACCTATAAGACGTTTAGTATAATATGTATTCCATATCAATGATAGCAAGGATGATACAACACTACCGTAACACATCGCTACAATACCTATAGGTACAGTTAAACACAATATGCAAACTCCCTGTATTTTTTTTATAATTTCCAATTTTAAGAAATAGTCTGAACGACCTTTTACCTGAAGTATACTAAGATTTATCGCATGTATAGGATACCACATCATTGAGAAACATACAATCTGCAAAAGGTATATAGCTCCTTCCCATTTATCAGTGAGCACAACTCTTATAAAAGGGGCAGCAACAGCAGACAATCCTATCATAAGAGGGAAAATTATAAATGCTGACATACGAATAAACCTCTTATAAGCATCGACCAAGCGATTTTCATCATTCTGAATTGAGCAAAGAACAGGAAATGTAACTCCCTGCAATACTCCGGTAATATTTGAAGACGGATATTGTGCAAGTCCGGAGGCACGAGAGTACAAACCTAAAGCGGATGACGAATATACTTTTCCTATAACTAATGTATATACATTATTATATATTGTATCAAGCAATGCAGATGCCAATAGTTTTGAACCGAATGAAAACAATTGTCTGAAAGAATGCCAGGAAAATACCAATTTCGGTATCCATCTTACAAAACACCATAATAGAATTGTATTAAGTAATGACGAAAAAACCATCTGAAAAACTAAAGCCCATGCTCCATATCCGCTATATGCCATATAAAGACCTACACATCCTGTAGATAAAGCTGATATCAATGACATTATGGCACGTGTCTTAAAGTCTATAGCTATAGACAGTTTTGCGTTCTGTATTCCTCCCAATGCTGAAAATACCAAAGTCAATGCTACAACTCTGGTAACATCCTTAAGCATAGGTATATCATAGAATGAAGCGATATAAGGTGAAGAAAACCATAATAATATATAAAACAATATAGCTACTACTATATTGAAATAGAATACTGTAGAAAAATCGGTTTCTGTACGGTCTGATTTCTGAACTAAAGCTGTTCCAAAGCCACTATCTATAAATGTCTGGGAAACAGCAAGGAATATAACCAACATAGCTACTACACCATAGTCGGAAGGCATAAGGAGACGTGCTATTAATATGCTGAAGATAAACTGTATTCCTTGTGTGGAAAATCTGTCTATAGCACTCCAAATTACTCCGTTTACTGTCTTTTTCTTTAATGATTCTTCTAGCATAATTTACTTTTTCCCTCCAAACACCCTCTTCCAGAACGAAGGCTTTTCCTCTACATAATCCTGATACATCTCACGGTAATAACGGCGGCTGCTTATCTTGCGCTTTACCATTTCGTAAATGGCTCCCCAGTCGGGAAGATAACCTACATTACGGTCGTCGATAAACAAGTCAGCACGCAGTTTGCGGCACGGGCAGGAGGGGTTTTCCTGCGGCAGCTCATCAGGATGGTTAGCATTGACAGCATAGAACTCAAGTCCACGGCTGCGACAATATTCCACCGCATCGTCGAGCAATTTGCCTTCACGCACTGTCCACAGAATAAGGATATGACGCTCAGCCTGTAACTGTTTCAACGTAGCTATGGCAAAGGGAATCTCCTTGCCTATCTCAGGATATCTGTGTTCTACTATTGTTCCATCAAAATCGACCGCTATTATCATAGTATGCTATAATTATTATGATTCTTCTTTTATAGAGTCTAATGACCGGATAATATCAGAATACTCATCTATATTCTCAAAATTTTCCTTACTGATTCCTCCGATAGCTATGGTAAGACCTCCAATAGTGGTAACGAGACATTTATCGCGGGATATACGTATCTGATAGCCTTCAACACCATCAAGTATCCCTGAAGTTATCTTTACCAAAGGATGACCTGTAGAATAATAGTCTATTGGATGCTGCATAAACCTGATGCGATATGGTGACACACGCGACATACGAATAAATGTCTGCATTGATTTATCACGAATAACGGCAGGAAGTCCGGTGCTACGGTCTTTCATCAAATATACACCCGGACATTTACTATTTAAATATGTTTGAATATCGGATACTTCACCCTGAATAAATACTAGTCCTGATATAGTCGGGACTTCTTCTTTTACTACATGTTTTTTTACTTGTTTGTATTTTACTGTCTTATGAACAAATACCTTGTATTTTTGTTCTAATATATGGAGGATGTCTTTTACCCTGTAATTCCTCACATAAATATAACACCAAGATAACATTTTCATTTCTATTTAATATACAATTTCTCTTCCGCACCAGCCTACTGATTCGTTATTAATACGCCATTTGCCCGGCAACAGAAAGAGAATCTGTACTATACAGTGACTTCGATACTCAGTCTATTATATATTTACATCCTAGAAACATCCCCTACATTAATTCATCATAATTTCTTAGAATAAATTTGCTATAATAATATACATTTATCAATAGCACAAAAACATCTTTTAAAAGTTTCTTTTTTACATTTATACAAAAAACTTTAAAAAAACAATGTTTTTTATGGGACAAAGATAAGAATTTATATTTATATATCAATACTTTTGGTAACAAAAAATCAAAACGTGCGCACATCTTATCCAAAACGTGCGCACGTTTTACTTAAAACGAGCGTTCGTTTTAAGTAAAACGACAGTTCATTTTTTTTAAACGTATCAGCATCATGATTTACCGGAGTTTTATCTTATGTTTTCTGAGTCTTTCTTCCATCATATAGTCCGGAATTATTGATTTCATTGTTTCCAACACGGCATTTACGGCACGTTCCCTTATGAAATCGTCTTTTATAAGTATGGATACACACCTTTGAGCAGGAGGAGTGACATTCAGGTGTACAACATTTTCTTTCTGACTGTCTGACAGGAAAGGGATGTGAAGTTCCGGAATAATGGTATAACCTCCGTTGCGGTCAACTATCCTGACCAGCGTTTCTATACTGCCGGCCTCATAGATGTGGTTTCCTATATCCTTGTTCTTGCAAAAATTCATTGAGCCGTTAGGTACGCAATGTCCTTCCTTCAGTATCCACATCTGTTCGGCAGGCAGGCTTCCGCTTGCTATTATCTTCTGTGCCTGGCTGCACTCCGAAGAGAAATACGCAACGAACTTCTCTATATAGACCGGTATTTCCAATATCCCTTCCCTATCTTCCGGCATGGTGGAGATGGCTATATCGATATTTCCGAAACGAAGTTCGCGTACAAGTGAGGCATTTTCTTTCTCGTCGATAGACAGATCTACATCGGGATGCATGTCACGAAATTTATGAATGAAGTCAGGCACCAAGTACGGGGCTATTGTAGGAAGTATTCCTATCCTCAGACTACCAGTCATAGTACCGGTCTCGTCGGATACAAGTTCCTTTATTCTCTGCGATTCGTTCAGTGCTATCTGTGCCTGGCGTATTATCTTCTGCCCTATGGCTGTTGGGGCTACATTCCTTCTGTCGCGGCTGAATATCTTAACGTCAAGTTCTTCTTCAAGTTTCTGAATCATGGCACTCAGTGTTGGCTGAGTCACACCGCATGCCTCGGCAGCAAGTACGAAATGACGGTACTTGTCAAGTGCCACAATATATTCCATCTGTTGTAAATTCATAATTCTATAGATTTTGTCTATACAAAGATAGAAATAATCTGTTGTCTGCGTAGCGTAAGTAGCGTACTTTTGCATCAGAAACTTAAAACAATTACTACCATGAACGAATTATTAAGAATATGGTAAAGACATACGATCCTAATAAATAATGAAGTAATAACCCATAAATAATGATTGATTATGAAAGCAAAACATCTGACTAAAGAAGAATTCCTGAATAAAGTTGCCAATTATGAAACTAACCCTAACGAATGGAAGTTCCTTGGTGAGCGTCCTGCTCTGATAGACTTCTATGCCACATGGTGCGGACCTTGCAAGATGCTGGCTCCGGTGCTGGACGAACTGGCAGAGGAATATGACGGAAAGATAGACATATATAAGATAGATGTTGACCAGGAAGAGGAACTGGCAGGACTGTTTGCTATACGCAGCGTACCTACACTGCTCTTCGTACCTATGACTGGCGCTCCACAGATGGCTCAGGGAGCTATGCCTAAACCTGCATTGAAGGATGCTATACAGAAGGTACTCTTGGGATAATATATTTTAACACAAAACGAAATGTGCCGGAAACAGCTAAAAGGAAAAGCTGCTATCCGGCACATTCTGTTATATGTTTATCTGAATCAAGCATCAATATGCATGGTCATCATTCTTTATCTCATCCGCAGTAATAGATTTGCGGTCTATAGCACGCCATGCATAAATTATATAAGCCAAAACAAACGGAACAAGAATTGACACATATGCCATGGTCTTGAGAGTGAACAGGCTGGAGCAGCTGTTTGATATCGTAAGCGAACTCTGCAAATCAGTCAACGACGGATAATATGCCGTATTGTTATACCCTGCAACAAGCAACAAAGAAAGGACTGTCAATACTGTTCCTATACCGGAAAACCATATACCTTTCTTATATGTTGAAACCAGGATGCTCTTGCCAAGACCGTACAACACGCATACTACACCTGCAAGGAACAATACAAGAAGATATGGCATATCAACGAAATTGTTGAAATACTTATAAGGTTCCATCACTATCGTCTGGGTTTCCGGATTTACGGCAAATCCGTCTTTCAGCAATGTGCGTATCACGTATGCCAGGAAAAACAGAAGGAAAGGCACCGCATCGGAAATCAGCTGTCGGCGACAACGGGTATTTATCGGTTCATTATCTATATTATTGATGAAATACATTCCTCCAAGAAGTCTTGCCAGGAAGAACACTGCCATTCCGAGCACCAGATTCCATGGCTCGGCAAAGGCGTCAAGCCCGTGCCATCCGTTTGACCATGTGCTGATGACAGGCATACCAAGTTCGGTAAGATTATCCTTTGTCACTTCGAAGTTTGAGCCATAGAAGAATGTTGACACAGCCATTCCGAGTAGCAGAGGTCCCATCACACCGTTCAGCATAAGGAAGTATCTGTATGTACGCTGCCCCAGCAGATTGCCCAGCTTGGACTGAAACTCATATGATACCGCCTGAAGCACGAAAGTGAAAAGTATTATCATCCAAAGCCAGTATGCTCCTCCGAAACTTGTACTATAGAATAATGGGAAGGATGCGAAGAATGCACCTCCGAAGGTTACAAGCGTAGTAAACGTGAACTCCCACTTTCTGCCTGTAGAGTTTACAAGCATCTTTCTCTCTTCTTCGGTCTGCCCTATACGGTAAATCAAAGAATTGCCTCCCTGCACGAACAGCAGGAACACCAGTATTGCACCCAGCAGTGACACGATGAACCACCAATAGTGCTGTAAGAATATATATGTAGATTCCATATCAAATGTAAATAATATTTATCAAAACAATATAGTGTTATTTCTCCTCCGGACCGTGTTTAATAGCCTTGAGCATTATTCCTATCTCTGCTATCAGAAGAACGGTGAACATGATTAGGAATATGAAGAATGTGGTCTGTACAGAACCGGTCTCTAGTTTGGATATTGCCGCATCAACAGGAAGCATATCCTGAATAGTCCATGGCTGACGTCCCACTTCGGCAACTATCCATCCTGCCTGACTGGCGATATATGCCAGAGGAATACTCCACACTCCCAGCCAAAGCAGCCAGTTGTGATAATCTACATTGCAGGTTTTCTTCCATGTGAGGAACAGAAGGACAGCAAACAGAACAATGAAATACATTCCAAGACCTACCATCACACGGAATGACCAGAACATAAGATTTACGTCTGGCACAAGCGTAGATGTATCCTTGATATATCCGTAACCGAAATATGGCATATTCTCGTTAAGCAGACTAAGCGAGGTTTCCATCTCAGCCGAATTTCCATCTTTTTTAGCCTGTCTGTAGTCGGCCAAAGCCTTGATTGCAATCTTTCCACGTTCCACCTTTTCATCTACTGAAAGAGCTTTTGTTCCGTCGGCAAGCTTGTATCCGCCTTTCATTATATCATTTATACCTGGAACAAAGCCGTCTGTACTGTGTGTGGCAAGAACCGAAAGCATTTCAGGTATTTCCACAGGACCAACAACCGTAAGAGGAGCATGCGCACTTCCGTCATAGAGGGCTTCCATTGACGCAAGTTTCATAGGCTGCACCTGAGCCACCTGATATGCCGACTGGTCGCCTGTTGCTGCAGTCACAATAGATGCAAACAGACCTACGGCAGAAGCTACCTTTATGCTTGCCTTGGCAAATTCTTTTTCACGTTTTTTTATAAGATACCAGCAGCTTACTCCCACAACAAAAACAGCTCCTAAAATCCAGCTGCTTATAACTGTATGGAAGAACTTTACTACTGCTACAGGCGAGAATGCTACGGACATAAAATCTACCATCTCATTACGCATGGTATCCGGATTGAATTCCATTCCTACAGGATATTGCATCCACGAATTTGCAACCAATATCCACCATGCCGAAATCGTAGCTCCAAGTCCGGTGAGCCATGTAGATGCAAGGTGGAAGCGGCGGCTAACCTTCTCCCATCCGAAGAACATAACTGCTATGAATGTAGCCTCCATAAAGAATGCCAGTATTCCCTCAATCGCCAACGGGGCACCGAATATGTCGCCCACAAACCATGAATAATTACTCCAGTTGGTTCCGAACTGGAACTCAAGAATAAGTCCGGTGGCAACACCGACGGCAAAGTTTATTCCGAAAAGTTTCATCCAGAACTTGGCTGTACGTTTCCAGAACTCATTGCCAGTACGATAATAAACAGTTTCCATTGTTCCCATTATCACAGCCAGACCGAGTGTGAGAGGAACAAACAGCCAGTGATACATGGCCGTCAGGGCAAACTGCGCCCTAGACCAGTCAATCAAAGAAGTGTCAATAGCTTCAATCATAAAATAAAGTTTTATTAAGTTAGTTTGATCAATTATTTCGCATAAGAGTCCGATGCCCGTATAATCAGTTCATTGCCTACATAATCCTGTTTTTCCTCCGCAGTCTTGTCTTTCAGAAAAGAAGGGAAAAAGAACAGTTTGATTATAAAGAACATCACAAACAGTTTCACCAGTATTATGAACCAAAGCACACGTCCTGTAGTCATAGACCTGAAACCGTCTGCATAAAATCTATAAATTCCTATTATATTCATAATTAATAAGCATATATTTTTATAATGATTACAAAGTAAATGATTTATCGTGAAAAATCAAGGTTTGGTCCACATATTTCTTTGCCAAATCTATCTTTTTTGCCTCTATATTATATAAGGAATAATTTTGCCTCAGAAAAGAATTAAAGATAACAGTAAAAAATGAGACAAAGGGATTTATTCATTATCGCAGTCCTAAGTTCAAGCACAGGACTATATGCTCAGGATAACAAGACCTGGAGCCTGCAAGACTGCATTGACTATGCTCTGGAGAAAAACATACAGCTGCAGCAAAACAAACTTTCGCTGGAAGAAGCTGATGTGGATGTGAAAACTGCAAAGGCATCACTGTTTCCAAGCCTGTCTTTCTCTACAGGACATAATCTGGTGAACCGTCCGTATCAGGAAACAAGTGCAACCGTAAGCGGAACTGAGATTATCACCAGCGACAACAATAACACATACAACGGGAGCTACAGCCTCAGCGCACAATGGACACTGTGGAACGGAGGACAACGACTGAACAACATCAAGCAGCAGAAGGCAAACAAAGAAATAGCCGGGTTGTCAGTGGCCGAAACAGAAAACATGCTGCAAGAGGAGATAACGAAACTATTCGTGCAGATTCTATATGCCAACGAATCGGTAGAGATAAACAAAAACACACTGGAAGTGAGCGAAGCTACATACAAGCGTGCAGTAGAGCTGTTTAACGAAGGAAGTCTGTCGAAATCGGATGTGGCCCAACTGGAAGCTCAGGCCAGCAACGACAAGTATCAACTGGTAACAGCGGAAAGCACACTGAGAAATTACAAACTCCAACTAAAACAGCTCTTGGAACTTGACGGTACTACAGAAATGGTTCTTGACATACCGGAACTGAAAGATGAGGATGTTATGGCTGTTTTGCCCAACCAGATAGACGTTTACAATACAGCACTGACATCAAGACCTGAAATACAGAGCAGCAAGCTGAGCATAGACAATGCCAAGCTTGGTATAAAAACAGCTAAGGCCGGGTACCTGCCTACAATCAGCCTATCGGCCTCAACATCAAGTATGACAAACAATGCCAGCACAAACAACTGGGCAGAACAGATGAAATACGGATGGAACAATATGATTGGTATCAATCTGAGTATTCCTATATTCAACAACAGGCAGACTAAAAGTGCAGTACAGAAAGCGCAGATTACATACAGTTCATCACAATTGGACCTGATAAACAAACAAAAGGAACTTTATTCCACTATAGAAAGTTTATGGCTGGATGCACTGAATGCACAGCAACAATATGAGGCAGCCAACAGCAAGCTACAAAGCTGTCAGACCAGCTTCGATATAGTGAACGAACAGTTTAATCTCGGCATAAAGAATACAGTGGAACTGCTTACTGAAAAAAATAATCTGCTGAGCGCACAGCAGCAGCGAGTTCAGGCCAAATACATGGCTATACTTGACAGAGCGCTGCTTGATTTCTATGCAGGAAACGACATAAAGCTTTGACACAGGCAATTTAAATTATAAACAAAAAGAAAATCGGAAAAACAACTAAATATGAAAAAGAAGAAAGTTTTCATCATCGCAGCTGCTATAATAGTGCTGGCTGGAGCAGGACTGTGGATATTCGGTGGAAAAAAATCAAACCAGACAATAAGTTTCGCCACATCAGCTGTACACAAGGGCACCATCAGCAATTCAATTACAGCTACAGGTACTATAGAACCTGTCACTGAAGTAGAAGTAGGTACTCAGGTATCAGGTATCATAGACAAAATTTATGTTGATTATAATTCTGTGGTTAAAGCGGGAGAAGTGATAGCCGAAATGGACCGCGTGACACTTATAAGCGACCTTCAGTCAGCGCAAGCTACATACGACGGTGCAGAAGCAGAATATAATTATCAGGAAAAGCTTTACGAAAGAAACAAAACTCTGCACGAGAAACAACTTATCAGTGACACAGAATACGAACAATACGAATATAACTACCGCCGTGCGAAAAGTACATACGACCAGAGTAAGGCAGCACTGGCAAAAGCACAGAGAAATCTGTCATATACTACAATCACATCGCCTATCGACGGTGTAGTGACAAGCCGCGAAGTGGAAGCCGGACAGACTGTGGCTTCAGGTTTCGAAACTCCGACTCTTTTCACAATAGCAGCCGACCTTACAAAGATGCAGGTAGTGGCAGATGTAGATGAAGCTGACATAGCAGGAGTAAAGGACAGTGCAAGAGTTACATTTACGGTAGATGCCTATCCGAATGACGTGTTCGAAGGAAGAGTAAAGCAGATCCGTCTGGGAAGTACAAACAGTACAAGCTCATCTACAAGTACTACATCTGAAACCGTTGTGACATACGAGGTTGTAATCACTGCAGACAATCCTGACCTGAAACTGAAACCAAGACTGACAGCAAACGTGACAATCTTCACAGATACACGCGAGAATGTTCTTGTAGTTCCGAACAAGGCCCTCCGATTTACACCTGACAAGAAGCTGGCAGGAGGAAAGACAATAAATGACTGCAACTCGCCAAAGAAAGTATGGACAATGGATGCTACATCACTGACTGCACACCCTGTCAAGACCGGTATGAGCGACGGTTCTAACACTGAAATAGTTTCAGGTATCAGCGAAGGTACTGAAATCATTACAGAAACAATAGTAAAAGGTGAAATGCCGGAAATGGTAGAGACAGGCGGCGAACAGAATCCATTCATGCCAGGCCCTCCGGGAAGAAACAAGAAAAAATAATCTCAACAATAAAGGATTAATCACCATGAGCAAGACAGTAATCGAATTACAGAATATAAAACGAAACTTCCGTGTGGGAGACGAAACGGTACATGCGCTCAGGGGAGTATCGTTCAGCATTAAAGAGGGCGAGTTTGTCACCATCATGGGTACATCAGGCTCAGGTAAATCTACTTTGCTGAACACACTTGGATGTCTGGACACACCTACAAGCGGCGAATATCTTCTGGACGGAGTATCTGTGAGAACAATGAGCAAACCTCAGAGAGCTATACTGAGAAACAGAAAAATAGGTTTCGTATTCCAGAACTATAACCTTCTGCCTAAAACAACTGCAGTAGAAAACGTAGAGTTGCCACTGATGTATAACCCGTCTGTATCGGCAGCCGAAAGACGCAGAAGAGCCATTGAAGCTCTGATAGCCGTGGGACTGGGCGACAGACTGGAGCACAAGTCGAACCAGATGTCCGGAGGACAGATGCAACGTGTAGCAATAGCCAGAGCACTGGTAAACAATCCGGCCGTAATTCTGGCGGACGAAGCTACCGGTAACCTTGACACACGTACATCGTTTGAGATACTTGTACTTTTCCAGAAACTGCATGCCGAAGGAAGGACTATAATATTCGTTACACACAATCCTGAACTGGCAATGTACAGCAGCCGTAACATTCGCCTGCGCGACGGACATGTGATTGAAGATACCGTAAACAACAATATCCTCTCGGCAGCAGAGGCACTTGCCGCACTGCCAAAGAATGATGAGGACTGATGCGGAACAATAAAACATTTTTACAATGAACGGAACAAATCTTTTTAAAATAGCTATCAGAGCACTGTCCAACAACAAGCTTAGGGCATTCCTTACGATGCTTGGCATAATAATAGGTGTAGCGTCGGTGATAGCCATGCTGGCAATAGGACAAGGCTCAAAACGAAGCATTCAGAAACAAATCTCGGAGATGGGTTCGAACATGATCATGATCCATCCGGGAGGTGAAATGCGAGGAGGAGTAAGACAGGACGCTTCATCCATGCAGACTCTGAAACTTGAAAATTACGAAACACTGAGAGACGAATGTGTTTTCCTATCTGATATCAGTCCTAACGTATCTGCAAGCGGACAGCTTATATCAGGAGCCAACAACTACCCGTCGTCTGTAAGCGGCGTCAGCATAGGATACCTAAACATCAGACAGCTGAAAATAGAACAAGGCGAAATGTTTACGGAAGAAGATATACGCACAGCAGCAAAAGTTTGCGTAATAGGTTCAACAATCGTTGAAAATCTGTTTCCGGACGGTGCCGACCCTATAGGTAAAGTAATACGATGCAATCAGGTTCCACTCAGGGTTATAGGTATTCTTGAATCAAAGGGATACAACTCAATGGGTATGGACCAGGACGATGTAGTGCTGGCACCCTACTCTACCGTGATGAAACGTCTTCTGGCACAGACATATCTGAGCGGAGTTTTCGCATCGGCACTGACTGAGGACATGACAGAGGAGGCGGTTGACGAAATAACAAATATACTTCGCCGAGAACACAAGCTGAAAGAAAACGACGACGACGATTTCACAATAAGAACGCAACAGGAGTTAAGTTCCATGCTTAATACAACTACAGACCTGATGACGACACTTCTGGCCTGCATTGCAGGGATATCACTAGTAGTGGGTGGTATTGGTATTATGAACATCATGTATGTTTCAGTAACCGAACGTACCAGAGAAATCGGTCTGCGAATGTCAGTAGGGGCAAGAGGTATCGACATTCTGTCGCAATTCCTTATAGAATCAGTACTGATAAGTATCACCGGAGGATTGATTGGCGTAATACTGGGATGCGGTGCATCATACATAATAAAGACAGTAGCCAACTGGCCGGTATATGTTCAACCTTGGAGTGTTCTCCTGTCGTTTGCAGTATGTACATTCACCGGTGTTTTCTTCGGATGGTATCCGGCAAAGAAAGCCGCATGTCTTGACCCAATAGAAGCGTTGAGATACGAATAACTTAGAAACAACTTCATTCTATAAATCAGGAACTTCTTTGTTCTTCATAACTTTGGTTTCCTTTTTAGCAGTGCTGCCGGTACTTCGAGAGAAGTACCCCAGTACTGCTTTGGATTATAGAAAGTTTGCAAGACTAATAACATTCTACTATATTTGTAAGAACACAATATAAATCGTAAAAACCTATGACACACACAAACCGCAACAACAGATTGTTGGAAATATCAATACATGCATTCTGCTGGATATTGTTTTTCGGTTTTCCGATAATAATGACGCAAGGTGATAACGGAAGCATAGACTGGAAAGCTTTTATGCGGTTTATCATTGTTCCGGCATCATTATTTGCCATATTCTATATAAACTATTTTCTGTTGATTCCGAAACTTCTTTTCAACGAGCATAAGAGAAAGTTTCTGGCATTCAATGCTGTTTTGACAATACTACTATCACTTGCCATCAGATGGTGGAATGACATGCATGTTCCTGGCCCTCCACCTGATATGTTCAGACACAACCCGCCTTCACAGATTGTTTTCATGATTAGGGATATAGCCAGCATGATCTTTTCTGCAGGGCTAAGTGTGGCCATAAGGCTAAGTATAAAATGGAACGAAACCGAACTGGCAAGACGTGAGGCCGTGAAAAGCATGACAGAAGCAGAACTTAAAAATCTGAGAAACCAGCTCAATCCTCATTTTCTGCTTAACACTCTGAACAATATTTATGCCCTTGTTGTAATAGATACAGACAAGGCACAACAAGCGATACAGGAGCTTAGCAAACTGTTGAGATATGTACTATACGACAATCAATCGATGTATGTACCTCTGAAAAAGGAAACAGACTTCATCAAAAACTATATCGAACTGATGAGGATACGTGTTTCGGGAGACGTAAACATAGAGACCAATTTCAGGATAAAGGATAACAGCCAGACTCCGGTCGCTCCACTTATCTTCATATCTCTGATAGAAAATGCATTCAAACATGGGATTTCGCCTACGGGAGAAAGTTTCATTAAAATAACCATAGAGGAAAACGAGGAGTACATTATCTGTACTATACAGAACAGCAATCATCCTAAATCGACAACCGACAAGAGCGGTTCAGGTATAGGACTTGAGCAGGTCAGCAAAAGACTTGAACTGTTGTACCCAGACAAGCATGAATGGAAATGCTGGCTTAGCGATAACGACAAGGTTTACAATTCATGCATCAAACTAAAAATATAAACTTATCACACTATATAATTATGACTATAAGGTGCGCAATAATAGACGACGAGCCTCTGGCTTTGGGACTGATAGCAAGCTACGTCAAGAAAACGCCATCGCTTGAGTTGTGTGGGACTTATTCAAGTGCAGTACAGGCAATGAACGAACTGCCTAACAATCCGGTTGATCTTCTGTTCCTGGATATACAAATGCCGGACCTCAACGGACTGGAATTCTCAAAGATGGTTCCCGAAAGAACAAGGATAGTATTCACTACAGCTTTCGAACAGTATGCGATAGACGGATACAGAGCAAATGCACTCGACTATCTGCTCAAACCTATCAGCTATGCCGATTTCAGTGAGGCAGTGGGTAAGGCTATGGAATGGTTTAATTTGAAACTAAAAGCAGAAAGCGAAAAAACAAACTTTCAACCGGAAAGTTCTGAATATATTTACGTAAAAAGTGATTATAAGTTAATACAAATTGAGCTGGACAAAATACTATATATCGAAGGGCTGAAAGATTATGTGAAAATATATACAGAAGAAAATTCCCGTCCTATATTGTCGCTTATAAGCATGAAAGCACTGGAAGAAAGGCTTCCTGCTGAGCGTTTTTTACGTGTTCACCGTTCGTTTATAGTGCAAAAATCAAAAATAAAAATCATCGATAAAGGACGTATTGTTTTCGGTAAAGAATACATTCCAATATCGGAAACTTACAAAACAATGCTACAGGATTATGTTAATAAACATATTATATAATAAATAAGTTTCATTTTCAACTTTTTTATTTATTTGCCTGGGAAAAAAGCTTTTATTTTTTTGTTTTTGCTAATAAAAAACATATATTTGCAAGTGAATAAAGAACAGAAGTTGTGAAACTTCTCATTTAAATAGTTTAGTTAAGTCTAGTTTAGTTTTTGTGTTGTGATACTCTTATCAATAGCGATTGGTAAGAGTATCTTTTTTATTATTGATTATCAATGTATTACATCATAAAAAAGATACCTTCCGAACTTCTCTATAAGCAAATCAGTAACAAGAAAATGAAGAAAAAACGTCACTTTTGACGGTATTTTATTCCACTTTCATTCCAGTCGCATTCCAGTGGATTTCCAGTCCAGGAATATCTACAGCGCGGATTTGAAAGCTGAAAAGAAAAATTTCATTCCACTTTTTAAGTCAAAACCAAAAAATAAAGAGATTATGGCTAATTTTTTTGTTACTATCGTACCGAACCTAAAACTGAAGAGCGGAAGCCACACGATCCGTATTGCTGTTACCCATTCGGGACAAACCCGTTACATTCCAACAAATGTCATTATCGAGAACGAATCTGAATTCAAGAACGGTAAAATCATCAAGCGACCAGACAAGGATGCGCTGAACTTAAAGCTGAAGAAAACACTGAGCATGTACGAAGAGAGAGCAGATCAAATACAATACATTGACGTCCTCTCCTGCTCTCAACTGGTTCAGATACTCAAAGGTCCGGCAATAGGAGAAAAGCACAGGACATTCGCAGACATCGCAGACGAATACCTTTCACAGATAGATGAGGACGAAAGAGCAAAATCATACAAGTTGTACAGTCTGGCAATAAATAAATATCTGTCCTATGCCGGAAACAATTCCCTCATGGAACAGGTAACACCTTTGCGCATCAACAACTATATCCTGGCACTCCAAAAAAGCAAACTATCACACACAACAATAAATATTTATATTACCCTGCTGAAAGTGATAATCAACTATGCTAAGAAAATGAGATACGTGAACTTTGAGGTGGACCCGTTCATCACAGCGAAAGTTCCGTCAGCAAAGAAACGTGATACGTCAATCACAATAGAGCAATTGAAACGAATACGTGATGCCAAACTAGACAGTCATAACATGCTTGTCATTCGTGACATCTTTATGCTTACATATTAC
Source organism: Bacteroides sp. ET336 (assembly GCF_024733815.1). NCBI lineage: Bacteria > Pseudomonadati > Bacteroidota > Bacteroidia > Bacteroidales > Bacteroidaceae > Bacteroides > Bacteroides sp. ET336. Next base: position 401,970 of record NZ_JANRHK010000001.1, on the reverse strand, counting down.
CTTGCCGGAATGAATCTGGTAGATATGTTAGACTACAACTTCAAAAATGCTGTAGAAGTCAAATATGTGCGTAAAAAGACCAGGAATACGAAAGAAGGTGATGCAGTCGTGAACTTTACCATTCCTGATGAGGCTAAGCCTATCATCGCACGCTACATGGATAAAAAGTCCGGAAAACTGGTGTTCGGAAGATACTCAAGCTATGAGAGCTGCTACAATGTACTGGCACGAAAAATAAAAAAACTGGCAGAGGTCGGAGGTATAGACCATTACTTCACTCTTTACTCCGCACGCAAGTCATTCGTTCAGCACGGCTTTAACCTCGGCATACCTCTATCCACACTGGAATACTGCATCGGGCAATCCATGAAGGAGGACAGACCGATATTCAACTACGTATCCATCATGAAGGAACACGCCGACAAAGCAATCAGAAAAATTCTTGATAATCTGCTGTAAAAAACATCGTTTTTATTTGGATGATATGCAAATGCTTATTATCTTTGTAATGTCAAACAAAGAGTTATTCACTTAATTAAAACAACATGAAAAATGAAGAAAGAAAAAAGTTAGAAAAAGAGTACGATAACTTAAAACTACTCATTGAATTTCACTCCACATACGGAGTTATCGAGAACAAATCGGAATATGAACAAATGATTAACGATATTCTCGACAGGATGAACGAAATCCGAAAGACTTTAGAAAAAGAGTAACAAACAGCCCTCCCAATCGGGAGGGCATTAAAAATAATGATATGGATAATATGGATAAATATCTTCCTAACGCAGACATGCAGGCTGCATTTGAGAAGTTCAAAGGGCTAAAGACTGTTGAGGAGAAACTTGCCTTCCAAAAGGAAATGCAGGAAAAGCTATCTTCAATGAGTGAAGAGGATAGAAATAAGTACATCGCAGACTCTAAGGCTGGACTGAAAGCTACAGTTGAGGCCTGTGAGGATTTTATCACAAGGGCGGAAGAAACTATACTAAAGGAAAAACTTGGTGATCTTCCTGATATAATTTCATTCAGCTACATAGCAAAGAAATACTTCGGTAAAAGCCGTAACTGGCTGTACCAGCGCATAAATGGATATACGGTAAATGGTAAGCCGGCTAAGTTCACACAAAATGAATTTCAGACTTTCCTGAACGCACTGGAAGATATCAGTAATACAATAAAGAATACTTCGGCTTCGCTTAAATTTAATTAAGTGACTTTGTTTGACACGTCCCCGCATTAAGCCGATGCGGGGATTTTTTGTATATACAAAATAATATCGTATATTTGCAGTGCCATAATGATGGGCAGTGGCCCTGATTTTGGTTTGACTTTTGGTGAGGGGGTGGTTCCCCTCACTTTTTTTATGCCCATACCGAACTAATCATAACCTATATCAGTAACTATAGATGTAACTGGCAGACGGGATGATTAGTGATGATGAGGCTCAGTTACAAAAAAGGCAGGGGAATTATCCTCTGCCTTTAATCATATTACATACCCATTCTGATAGATTTTTCGGATTAGCAGCTTTAATGATATCTACAGTCTCCTTGTCGAAGGAAATAGTAGCCTTCATTACAGTACCGCGTGTTGGACGCCGTGGGATTCCAGCCGCATCAAGTATTCTGTATATGGTCTGTTCTGACCTTATACCAGTAATAGACATTATCTCTTTAATCTTGTGATTGCCTTCTCTATATAGCTTCTCGCACAATTCTTGCTGTTCCAATGTTATCATGTCCTCTTTCTTATATATTCAGATGCAGCCCGAAGTGCACCTGATAGTTTATTCTTGTCACAAGTGTCCTGTATCTCTATAGTGAACTTAGGGAATTTGTTACGGATAAGCAACAAGCGGTCGCCTTCATCGTCCTCTCTCAGCTCAAACGTTGGAGTGGGCATGGCTATCGAATACCAATGGCTGTACATGTAATCACCCATAGCAGCAAGCACCCTTGCCAACTCGCTGGCAATGTAATCGGGTTTGCCGTTAAACTTGCTATCTTCTAAGATAGTCACATTCTGCGTTTCATTGAACCGATGCTCCTCGAATTGAATAACTACGAGCGCATCTACATCAGTAAGCACCCACCAATTTGGGCGAGTGCCTTGCTCTAACTTATATCTTTTCATGATTATAATAACGAATCTTCTTCTTCAATCTCGAATATCCTGCTGTCGTAATCGTAGCGTCTCGTGCCATCTGAAGCTGTAGCCATTGCGCCCCTGTTCTGGCAAACTGCAATACCCCAGTTGGGTGCGTAATAATCGCTATTATCTTCGTTATACATTGCCAGTAATTTCTTATAGGCTTCTTTAAGAGTCAAGCCCTCTGCAATCGTAATTTGTGATTTGCCGTTGAAAGTGCTATCTCTCTGTGCTATCCAACCGTTTGTGCGTCCAATAATTCTGTAAGTAGTTGCCATAATAGTGTACAGTTTTACGTGTGTCTCACGTTCTATGTTGTTCTTTAATTACTCTACAAAGATAAGTGTTTTATTTGAATTATCAAAATAAAATCATCTTTATTTTGATTTTAACAACAAAAAAATCCCCAGCTTCGCAGCCGGGGACAAACCTTAATTTAACCTCTTAATTATAAACCTTATGACAAAAGCCAATATACAAATACATATTATTCCTATTGCCCAGCCTCCGACATCTAGCCGGAACTGTTGCCAGCGAGTTAGCTCCTTCTCAACAGGATATGGGACTTTTTCCTTTTTGGAAACAACCACTTCCTTAGAAGGCAGATACACTGTATCAGGTTGAGTTCTCATCTTGGCAAGCAGATTCCCAAGACTGTCAATGGTAAACATTGCCTGGGCGTTCTTACTGTTGGCTATATCAAGCCAATTGAGCACTAACCTACCGTTTTCATCACATTCGAGTAAGGCTCGAATAGTTGCGCTATCCGGTGGAAGTTGCACCTCTACAAGTTTCTCTACAATTATACTGTCGTTCTGTGACTCAACTGGAACATATTTCGTGCTTCTGCAGGAGTACAATCCAGCTACAGTAAAAATGATGCACATGAAGGGAGCTTGAAGAATAAAGCTGCTTATCCATCTCATTATCTTATCGTAAATCATGGCTTGACTACAATTTCGGGGATGAATGGATATTCAGAACGTACATCGAAACATGGACACATTTTGGTCCATTCGTTCGGTTCTACGATACCGTCATTGTCAAGATCTGGCGATGTGTCACGGTGTCCCAGTACTTCGACAATCTGATACTTTGCACACAATTCTTTAATCAGCTTAGCGAGAGCTTCCTTCTGCGCCGGTGTACGGGTGTCGGCTGCCTTACTGTTTGCATCCAGTCCGCCGATGTAGCAGATACCGATACTATGTTTGTTATAGCTTACACCACTAAAGCCTTTACTGTTACAGTGTGCCCCATCAATCGTCAAGCTCCTACCAACCTCTATCGTACCATCGAGCCGGATAATGTAATTATACCCTATCGTCTGAAACCCACGCTGCAGATGCATCTGTGTGATTTCCTTTTTACCTATATCTTGTCCTGCTCTAGTGGCTGAACAGTGAACTACTATCGCATCAATCTTGTTCATCTTTCTTTCCTTTCTCTTTAGTTACTTCTTCAATTATTTCCCCGGCTGTAGCATACTTTTTTTTAATATACCCAACCAACAGCCGTTTTATTGATACTTTATTCTTTATACCATGTATTGCACAAATGTGGTCGGCAATGCTATCGAACTCAAACACAAAAGCTAAACCCAGACCACACATAGAGCTAATCGTATAAGAACAGATACCTACAGGCTGTAGTATGGCTATACCAAACATAAATCCAAGAACCAGGTACGAATTATACTCTATAAACTTACACATGGTACGTCTGCCAGCACGGGAGAAACGAAAGTCTTCGCCACGTTTGACTACGCTGTCGATAATACCAAGGATGAAGTCTGCAATTATCATTACGACAATAAACACTAACATCCAACGAAGTTGGAATACCACCTCCTTTATCTCTCCAATAAAAGAGTAAGCCCCAGCAACTGCTAATTGTGGAGCTATAATGTTAAGTATTCTCTCCATCAATTCAAATGTTTATCAGTCCAACCCTTTGCAAGCCAACCTAAGTACACCCCGAACAAGAAAGCTCCAGTGCTAACAATACTCGCCCAAAATGGCACATACTGGTAGTAGGCAAGCAAACCTACTATCACGACTATAACAATAGCCATCACAATCATCTTTTTCTTCATAATTATAAAATTTAAGAGTAAACTATATTGATAACTGATTAAACAACACTCCTACTGCCACAGCTGCATATATCCACAAACAACCAGCCATAGCCCATACAATATCCATCCAGTCCACTTTTGCATCAAAAGCATATTCTTTGATAACTGAAACCAAAAGAACCACTACCGCACCTATCGTAGGAACAGCAACGGCAGTCCAATCGAATACGGCGTCTTGAATAATAAAAACAAAACTGAACAAGGCACATATTAATGCACCAATAACATGGTGTAGAATCTTATCCACACCAACTTTCGCTAAGAAATCGTCTAATACTTTCATGCTTCAAATTTTTAGAATTAAACAAAAAAAGCCCCCAGAAGTACTTCTTACAGAATGATGCTTACAGATTTGAAACAATACTCAGTGCTCCAAATCAACTCCTACAAAGATATAATTATTAGTTTTCGATTTACAAAAACAAGGAAATCTCATGTTCAATACAAAAGCACAAATATATTTGTTATTCTCTGATTATCAGAATAGTAGTATAATGATTTGTTCAATGATTATTTGGAAATACAATTCATAGTATATACTTTTGAAATAATTATAAAAATATATAATATGGAAAAAGTAGCATTATTAGGCACAACATTCTCAATCAATGGTAAGGTGCATGATTTAATCATCGGCGTTTATGACTTATCTGTACTATCTTCAGAAAAGATAATAGACATTAAAAAGAAAAGTATAGAAAAATATAAGTTTTGGCATGGTATCTCAAGTAAAGTAGATTGGTTTACCTGAAGCATTAAGACTCAAAAAAAATGCCGTTACCCCTATGAAGGTAACGGCGTAACATTGTCTGTATATACAATTTTTGAAAGTGTAGAACTTAAAGAAATAATATTTATTTGCTCATGAAATTAAATTCGTAAGCAAAACTGTATAAACCATTCCAAAAGCAATCACCTCCGCCCAAAACAGAGGTTTGCACTTTACAAAACTATACCACAAATCACCATCCCATACTTGCCTTAGGCGAATACCTACATACGCTAACCACGCAATCCATACAAACAATACCCATGGTAGTGTTAATGCAACCCAAACCTGACTACATAACGCTGCTATGGTTGTAGCGACAATATGTAATGGTCTATCCATACCTGCCTTAAAATTCGGAGCAACACCAACAAAGCATAGTCCTGAACACATCAAGAATGCCAAGAACTGATAACTTTCCGGAGTGCGTTCGAGAATTGCCGGCATGAGCAACAACGCAGAACTTATCATACTGAAACCAAACCATACCTTGTGATCAAGACTGTAAAAAGTGTCGCTAATAGAATATGGTATTCCGTTACGGAATATCATCACCCCCACATAAGATGTGATGATAGCTAAAGACAGAAATATTAGTATCATGATATTTGCAGATTTAGTTTTTCCGGATATCCGGACGTGATATCATAAGCATTAATCTCTTCAACAGATTGTAAGGCCTGTACTTCTGCCTTTTTCCGCTGCGTGACAGCCAAGGCATCACCGGCATAAACTTCAAGTTTTGCAAGCAAATCAAGAGCCAGGTCACATGATACAGTAATAGGTAGAATAGGCTCTTCTTCAGTCCATAGTGTTACCTCATCTCTACCTTCCTTGACTGACGATTCTACGAGATTTCTGATCGTAGTTCGTTTGTCGGCCTTATACCACATGCCGATACCGTTCAGATAGAACTCTTCAACAGCCTTGGATTTGTCATACATATCAATCTCGGAGATTTTACGCTGACGGGCAACAGTCAGTTCATCGCATTCAAGGCTACTGCGAACCCACTCTGTGAACTTGTCATAGGCAAGTACATCAGCATCATTGGAATCTGACCTGAACTTATTCGCAAGATTACCAAGGAAAATGTTATAATCTTCAGATGATTGAAGATTATAAGCAGACATAACTGCAGAAGCAACAGCTTTATCTACAGAATAAGGTTTGCTTACTCTGACCGGGAAAGCTTCAGTTATGTTCTTTTCCGTTTCATCCTCAAGGATGGTAGCCTGTTTATGACCGATAAAATAAGTTTCAAACTTACCTTCATCCAGTTTGAAATAAACTCCATTTCTCCATGTAGATTTATTCTTATTTATGTCCTCATCCATTTTAGAAGGGACTTGGACGTAATTAATTGATATCATTATTCGATATAATTTAACTGATTAGTTGATCCTTTAAAAATGTATCCGCACTGATTTTCTATCTCAGCGTCCTCGAGAGGAAGAATATTGGCCTTGCCAAACTCCTTTTCACACATACTGATGAACTGGATAATACCCTGATAGTTACCATGAAACTCCCGGGCTACTATCTTACCTGTTTTTTCGCCTTCAATTATTTCTTCAAAACCGACAAGACACTTTATCCAGTTCGCTTCCTTCTGAGAATTATACCTTATCTCATAATCATAAATTGTAATTTTCTTGTTAATCAATTCCTTAATCTCAATGTTCCGTGCATCCAGGTGCCTGTTAATCTTAATTTTCGACGTTAGATTAGTAAGTTTCATTTTTTGCTCAATTTTATTCATTATACGGAAAGAGTCTGAATGCTGCATTATACCGAAGTATGATGCCCAGCTTTCATCTCTTCTACATCTGTTAGCGCGTTTCAATATATCCTTGCGAATGGTAGTATAACCTTTATTGTGGTCACTGATTTTCTTATCAGGATTCCGATGAAAAACAAATCCGCAAAAGTCACATGGTTTGTCCATAGGTGCAATTATAATAGAATGTCGCTTAGCACGTATGCCAAGTTCATACCACCAATAATTCTTGATACGCCACATTGCCTGCTGTGCTTCTTCTTTGGTCTCAAAAGCAAGGAAACAATTGTCTGCATATCTTACAGAAAATCTTGTCATCGATTTGACAAGATAATCAAACCACAGCATCATGATATGATGTATCAATGGACTTGTCGGTGTGCCAATAGGCAGTTTACCATCAACGAACCCCACACCAATCGCAAAATCAATCAGTTTCTTATCTGCACATATTCTTTTAAAGATTCTGCGGAAAGTCTTTTCTGTTATATGATCGTAACACTTCCTCTGGTCGATAATAAGATAATAATTCAAGTTCCTGCAATCATAGAAATAGTGCTTTAACCGCTTTACGGCTGATTTACTTTTGACCTTGGCAGTTATGCCAAAACCAGGTTTGCAGTTAACACCATTCAGGTTGTCACGCTTGAAATAATAATCCTCTACCTTATTAAGGAAAAGGTGCTGATAAATCCTTGTACGTAATGAAGGACTTTGCAAGTGTCTTAACTTACCATTGTTATTAACTTTGTCGAGAGACCTGTAACTTAGCATTTCTCTCCATGTACCATTTTTCAGGCGGTTAAACATGTCATTACAATTGTAATGAAACTCCTTAACAAACCGTCTGACATCAGACTTGGCCGAATGTCCTCTGAATGCTCGATAGGCAGCAGATTCGGTGTCCTCTAATGTAATTCCGTCGAAAATTTCTTTTAATTTTTCCATTTTTCAAGCCGGGCTTTAATTGATGGCCGGAGCCATCGTCTTTCTCAAAAAAAGACTTGTCTTATAAATTCATCACTTCTGGATGCGACAGGACAGCTTCCTTCATTTTATCTTTAAAAAACCTATTTGGGCAGAACCACCATTATTGCGATTAGCATTCGTAACAACATTATTCGCATTCAAATTACGGGGCGAACAATAGCTATTATTAGCATTACCGCGAAAACGGGCGGCTTCTGTCCTGCCGCTATTTCAACCTGCTTTCTGACCTTCAGAGGAAAAGTCTCAATGCTTTTCTTGTGCCAGGACAACAGGATTTTATTTCATTTCATTTATTTCCTTCAAATCAAAAGGGCGGGGCTTGCAGCCCCTTTATTCCGCTTGCAGCGGAGCTGCGCTTCCTAACAAGGCTTGGGCAGAACCACCATTAGAGCGAGTAGCAGACGTAACAACAGAATGCGCAAGCAAAGCACGGGGCGAACAAAAGCTAGTAGAAGCATAACCGCGAAAACGGGCGGCTATACGCGTACGCTGATTCAACTTTGTTGACCAATGATTATTATCCCAAGTGTAATAACACTCACCGGTAGAAATACTACCACCGGCTTTCTGTTTCCAACCGGAATAGGAAGATCTCAAGACTGAATATCCATCACCGATATTAGTACATGAACCTGTCTTGATATAAGATCTTTCAAAATCAAAAGTACCTAAATCATCACGTGAAGAGGTTTTCTCTGTATGCCATTTACGCTGGTCTGGCTCTAAATACAAATCAATAGGATTACCCTTGCTACCACTTGTCGTAAACTGACAAGTACCAACCTGCTCGTAACCACCACCGCAATACATGAATATATCACCTGACAGGTTAACGCCACCATACAATGACATTCTTAGTATTACCTCTACGTCCCATTCCACATCGTTACCTTCCGCATCGAAGGCATTGAATGTCTGGCTCATTATCTTATACAGACGTACATTCATGCTTGCCGTACCGTCAGTGCCAGGAACAGATACATATCTGTATTTATAACCATAGAAATCAAATTCCGTATTCTCAGAAACACCTGTCTCTACGGCAAATGATACGGCCATCTGGCTTTCCATGCAGGCTTCCTTAGGATGCTCCATGTTTAATAAGACCGTAAAAGTAGTTCTTTTACCCGAATTGTCATAATATATATCCTTTTGTTCATTCCATTTGGCGTATTTCCAAGCTGTCTCATCATGTTTCTTATACCTAACACCACCGTTTTGAAGCCAGTTCTCTTCATTTGAGCAGGAATCATTGGAAGATATACCTGAACCGAACATTAAAGCATTATGAAGGTATTTTGTACCATAAAATACTTCAAGACACGTTATGTATGTGTTCAAAGTGTGATACCCCCCTTCGGCAAAAGGATATGGAGCATTGACATCTGCATTATTAGCACGTGCGTATGTCATATTGTTGATTTGCTGCATATCGTTGACACGCGGATAAGTCTTTTCCTGGTCATAAAACATAGTGCAAAGATTATTCTGACCTTTTGAGGACTGACAGTTCGTTTCACCCTTATACAGGAACAGGAAATTACGTGTCTTTTTCTCGACCGTACATGAAGGACCTGGTCCGAATGCTGTAGGAACAAGAGGATATTTACTCAGGTCAATGCCATCCCAGAAGATTGGTTTTGTGAATACGCCCTTCCATTTACGGCCGCTGGTGCCGACAACATTATCCAACAGATAAACGGTATCTTCCCTGCCTATACCAATAGTATATTTTGTTTCTGTCGTCTCCCATGGACGGAGAACACGGACTTCCGAACCCTCAACATTATACAGTTTCGCCATGCCATGTTCATTATAGAAAGCAGCTGCATCAAACGTACCGGCATCACAATATTTCTGTGTATGGTCTGCATCAAGATACAATTCGACATCACACTCAGCACGCTGGGCTTCAGTTATACCTATCACCGGAGCAAAATCACCGTTCTCAAAACGCAAAAGGTTATTACGTCTCAACTTGCCTACAGGCGTAGTAGTCTCATTCTGATTATCGGTTGTATCAAGAAGATAGAAATTCCATTTGGTCAGGAAATCCTTCTGGCCGTAAAAAGCAACACTTTCCGGAGCAAGCTCTTCCGGATTCCATTCTGCAACACCATAGTCTGACTTTGCAAGCTGCAGTTCCGCTGTAATCTCTTCTACTGCAGAAAGACGACCATCGAACTCAACAAGACCTGCAGAAGCTTCTGTTGCAGTCTGAGCAGCCTTGTTGGCATTCTCTGCAGCTTCATTTGCAGAAGATGTAGCTGTTTCGGACTGTTCCTTCAAGGTTTGAAAAGTTGAATTCCTTGACTGTTCGGCTTCAGAACGCAATCTTTCATTTTCAAGTCTTGTGTTTTCATTCTCAGTTCTGGTTGTCTCGGCAGACTGACGTTCTGCCTCTTTTCCCTGTCTTGAGCTTTCAGCGTCCTGTCTTGAAGTTTCAGCAGCAACACGTTTGTTTTCTTCGGTTATTCTGGCTTCTTCCGCTTCGGAACGCTTTGTTTCTTCTGCCTTTCTAGCATTTTCATTCGCAGTTCTACTCTCTTCCGCTGATAAGCGCTTGTTTTCGGATGATACACGCAAGTTTTCAGCCTCCTGCCTGGCCAATTCATTCTCCTTACGCTTATTTTCTTCTCCTACCCTGCTTTCTTCTGAGGATAAACGCGAAGATTCATTTTCGCTTCTTGCTGTTTCAGCCAATTTACGTTCATTCTCAGCTACATTTCTTGAATTTTCAGCTTCCTGTCTAGAGGTTTCTGCAGAAACACGTTTTTTCTCTTCAGCAGCTCTTGAAGTCTCAGCTTCAACCCTGGAAGTTTCTGCTTTGATGATATCCTCATTTGTTTTTAAAGTAGTCTCTGCCGCAGAATTAGCTGCAGCTGCAGCCTGATCAGCCTCTGTTTTGGAAGCTTCCATCTGACCCATCAGTTCTGTTGCATTTTGAGTGAAAGTAATATATCCTCTTTCACGATCAGTCTCGTTTTGCTGGCGAACCGCTTCATTGTTCTGAACAGTTGTTTCAGTTTGGAGTACTGCCTCCCTTGCCTTATCAGCCAGAACCGCGGAAGCGTCAGCACCTTTGGCCGCTGCAAGAGCAACAACGGCTGCTTCTGAAGCCGGACGTTGTAACTCTTCAATCTGTTCCGGAGTAAAATCATCATACGTGAATGCATCACCCTTATCTCCTTTTTGCGCTATCAGCTTCCAAGTATCTGAAGTGGAAGAAGAAGGTTCAACACCAACATTATCCTTCAGTGCTACATAACTGGAACCGGCATGAGAAATACCATGCAGTCGTTTATAGGGATACTGTTTATCCCATTCCCCTAACCAATCAATGGAGACCTTACCTAAAGAAATCTTCTTCATAATAATCAATAGTTAAAAATTAGTTCACCTTCATCATTTATCTCAAATCTCTCTTCGTCAAGAGGTTCTTCAACACTCACAATAAGATCCATATTGTCTGATATATCGAATGTTGGATATAGAATACCACCGTCCTGGCCATCTGCACCCTTAAGAGAAGTGAGCCATTCTTCTTCCGTACCCTCAAAACCGTTCTCAAGCGCAACCTCATAAGCAGACTTGCCTTTGTTACCATCTGCACCTTTAAGAGACGCCAGCCATTCTTCCACAGTTCCTTGAAAGCCTTGGCTGACAGCAATCTCGTATGCGGATGCGCCCTTGATGCCTATCTGAATGTTACTCTGCCATTCTACGGTCTCGCTCTCCATGTCGGCTGTCGGTTCCTGACATGTGGTTGATACCAGTTCGAATACATTACATGCATCAACGGCCGTCATATCAGCCTTGCCAAAATTTTCCCAAAGAGAAAAGCTATAGACACCAAGGCTTTTCTGTTCAGATCCGAGGAATCTGAATTGAAGGATATGTCCGGCTGTGTCATAGACAGAGATTGAAATTCGCCTGCGTAGAGGATCAATTATAACAAGTCTCAGGTCTCTGCCCTGCAGAGGGACAGGTTCGCCATTTGTAAGGATAGCCCAACGTATAAATATATCCTTACCTATTCTTATCTTTTTCATAATCCTACTCACTAATTAATTCCTGAGCCTGAGCATCTATTAATTGTTTAATCCAGCTGATAAGATTCTGTTCAAGGGTTGCAGCGACACCCGCATCCTCAGCATAAACGACGTCATTAAATAATGTTATATTCGTCACATTCTGTTTCTCATCTATGTAGATAGAACCAACATTTTTATTCTCTGACTTGATTGTAGCCGAAACGGTATATCGGCCATCTTCAACACGTTTTGTTGCGTCAACAACAATAGTATCAGCTGTAGCCTGATAAGTGGATGAAAAACTTTGACTGATTTGTTTCATAATAGCCTCCTATTTTTTATCTGTTGATAATAAATTATTAATAGACTCTTGTACAGGGACAATAAAGCACTTTGCAGCAATATCCTTAACAGGTTGTATATATTCTTCTGGTATTTCGACTGGCCCTGTCGAAAAATATATCTGACGGGCCAGTTCATCAAGCCCTATGTCAGCAGTATTACGACGTATGTTATTACCCATTTCCTTACGTAGGTCGAACACTTCTGCATCGCCTTCAAAATCCATTTGTACCTTTAATTTACTAAAATCGATCTCTTTCATTGTGTTATTATTTATAGTTAATCATGCGCTTATAAATTCATGCCAAAAGACACCGTCAGACATCAGTATTCGTGGCTTATAGTCATAATATTGGATATAATCTACTATATCACCATTACTTGCGCGAAACAATCTATTTAGCGTGCAAGTAAACTTAATCGTAGGAGCAGAACCGGAAGTAGCTGCAGAACGAATAAAATATATCTTGCCGGCGGCATTCCAAGGATGAGGGAAATTAAGTATAACTGACGAACCGGCAACTCGAAGATAATCATCACAAGTCTGAACTTGGTATGGATATGAACTGACATACTTGCAATTGACAGTAAGACCTGATATCTTGATATACTCACCATCACGAGCAGTCAATTGCACATTGCCAATAGAATTGATAGCATAGCCATAACCTGCAGCATTACATCGAACTTTCAAGCCTATAGCTGAATTACTCTCCCCGTAAGATGTGATGTCTAGACATATGTCATTATCCGCTCGCAATCTCATAAAGCCGTCATCTTGAGTAGAATTGACTCGGAAAAACTTACCGCCACTGACACCTATAGACAATGTTGAACCACCACCATCACAAGTAATTGAATTACTTGAAATGGAAAAACCACCGATAGTACCGCCAGTACAAGTAATATAACCTGCTGTTGAAATACTGAATGTGCCGTTTGCCGTTACAGCGCCATTAAGATCTATTTTCAAAGCTGACAATTTAATAGTTGTTGAAGTCTGATTGATTATACTGACCAGCTCATTACCATTTTCAAGGCGCGATACTGTAGAAGTAATGCTGCCGACCTGAACCTTAAGCGATGAGACCTGAGAGATAGCACTACTGGCATCGTCTTGAGCATTTTCAGCCTTATCTAACGCAGAGCTGGCAGTGGATAAAGCACTGCTGGCTGTAGAAGCAGCAGAGCTGGCTGTAGAATTTGCCGATTGCGCTGTATTATAAGCACTGCTGGCCGTGGACGCTGCAGAACTGGCAGTACTTTGCGCGGCATCCGCTTTCTCCTCAACTGACGAAACGGTCAAAGAGATGTTGCCAACCTGAAGCTGCAATGAAGCGACATCAGTCTTAACTGTACTTATCGCAGAATTAGCCGAGTCTGCAGCAGACTGAGCATCATCAGCCTTTTTCTCAACTGATGAAACGGTCAAAGATATATTGTCAACCTGTACTTTAATTTGCGCAATACTCTCCTGTGCGGCATTGGCTGTATTTTGAGCGGCATTGGCTGTATTAAGGGCATTGGTAGCTGTGCCCTTGGCAGCTTCAGCAGTAGATTGCACTGAAGAGACTGACAAGACAATCTCCTGATCCTTGATTTTAAGCTGTGCTACATCTGAACGAACAGAAGCGAATTCACCGTCAACATAACCTTTAACATCATCGCCGGATTCGAAAAGAAATGTACCACGAAACTCATTACGCGAAGGAGATATTATAGTTTTAGCCTTGCCTTCGAGACTGTAAGTATTAATACCGGAATATTGGATAAAAGACGGTGAACCCTCGCCATAGACAGATATAATAATAACATTCTGTCGAGAAGCATCCGTCATATTACCTATAGTAACCATATTGTCACCTTCAGCAGGGACATCATCAGATATCATATCACGGTCTGTCTTAGACAAGTCTATATAATCTTCGCCAATACCAACACATCGACGCCAATAATACTTGTTAGATACATTCTCGTGTACACCCTCTTCGATATTAAACTCACGGCATTGTACGAAGTCATCCACACGGAATTTATTTTTTACCTTTTTACTTCCATCATCTGCTGTAAAATAACAACGGAAATAAGTTTCAAACTCTTCAACCTTCGTGCAGCGTGCACCAGCAGGTCCGAAAATGTAGTTACCGCCAGAATATGTCAGTTCCATAATCTCCAAGGCTGCGAAAACAGCCTTGAGACGGACAAATAATTTATCAATCTCAAAATAAGATTTGCCTGTAGAGTCAGTTTTAAGCAAGCCATAGCCAGTACCTAATGCACCAAGAATAAGGTTATCAGACTTAATGTCGGTAGTGATTATACCACCAAGGAGTTCAAGTAAAAAATTTGTTATATCTTTCTGATCTTTTCGAATGAATATTTTTTTTAATAATTCTTCATTATTTGAAATTTCATGAAGAGTCCTTAACGCAGAAAACACATTATTGTCCGTGGGAATAGTCTCTTTGTCATTTTTACCTATCACTTCAAGATATATACCTATTCCTTTGATAAACTTTTTTAGGTCCTCCAATGAAACACAGCGACCACCATTTAATTCGAGCAGATCTTTACCTGCAAGTTCATTAGTCCTCGCTAAATCATCTATCCTTACACTATCGTCCTTAATTCTCTCAAGTACTTGTGCAACAATAATATCTACATCTTCTCCAGTAATCGCCATATCAAATAGTTAATAATTTATTAGAGACTTTCCTATAATTAACATCATCAACTCTTCTTATTTTCAACAGGTTGTCACTTTCTGAATAATCAACAACTTCAACAGATGTCAACGCCTGCTTAAAAACGTAGCTTCTATATCCATCCAATAGAATATTCTTTTCCGGTATATTTGATTCCATTCTTATATATCTGTCGCCGTTAAAATATACATAGGTACACGACAGAATTCTATTCAGCATCGCAGCAAACCATATAGGACATCCTGAAGAATTTCCTAATGTAAATGTTTTGTTGAGGCTTTCAACAGAATATATTTCACTGATATTATTGTCTGCATCAGTAAACTGCTCATTATTGACACCGAAAGACCAGTCATCATCTTTAAATCCACCATGAACTCTCCAATCAAAGAAATGTTGAGTATCAGAAATCCAAAAGATAGCATCCTGTCTCTCTCTATTATCCTTCATTGAATACTGTATTAAGACTGTGTCTTTCAGCTCCAATTCGTCAGAAGTGATATGAAACATTTCAGATTCAACGCCATTTACAGAAACCTTATAATATCCATCAGGAAGCCCTTTCAATACATAATAATATAGTTTATCAGTAGAATTGATACTCCATATACTCCAATCAATATTAACTTCTTCACTGCTGGCTAAATTGATTAATACACCAGTGATTGCTCGAGATTCGGAACGTGCTATTACCTGTATCATTATCTCGTCAGAAGGCGCAAATACCTGAATATATCTACTCCCTATACCGCTATTATCGGTACTGGGTTGAAAAAAAATCGGTGTAAACGGACTTACAAAATACATACTACTCTATCATTTCAATCAGTTCATATTCATAGGCTTCATTATTAGCCACATTAATATCTAATGTCGAGAGAAACCCCTTCTTCTTCCCTCCATACCATGGAATCTCAACGCAACCATTCCAATCTTCCGGCAACACTAGTTCATCAGTTGTAAAACTGATATTCCCATGACCAAATAGAGGATCTGATAATTCAACATTTCCAGAAACGCTTTTACCATCAATTGATACATCAGATTTACCTTCTGACGACACGAATGTTAGCGTCTTCGCAAATGATGCAAGATACGACTTGTTTGCTTCAATCATAAAAATGGGAGCCAAATCCGAATTAAACATACTGTCTGTAGATACACCATCTATCCTATTGTTTCTTAGGATAACATACTCGTTATCTGTTTTCACACAGCTTATGGCAAACAACTGAGTATCACTCTCTGTACTGCTTGTTTCTTCACCAATCTTATTGGACAACTCCTCTACACCATAGCTATCAGCACGATATGGAGACACCATATTCAACTCTTTGTCGTCCAAAGTAATACCTGTTGTATATACAGATTTGAAATTAAACTCATCCTTGCCATTATTTCCTAGATCATAATTCTGCTTTTCGTATCCAATAGTCAATCTGGAATACAATCTGTCTGTTGCCAGTTTATAGACACAATCAGATACGTTAGTCAAGTAAAGTACAGATGATTTGTCAAACACCTCGTTCTTATGCTTGAAAAATACAGTAGGGTATTTGGTGTCATCTACATCACTTTCTGTTACCGTACATTTAACCAGACAGTCTTTAAGTACAATGTAATTCTGATCGTTACTTATAAACATCATATCATCACGTACAACATCACCATTATTATATTTGTCCGAACCTGTAAATGGATAATAATATTGACCATCTGACAGATACATAAACTTCATGCTCTTCCTACAATAACAGATATTTTCAATTGCAACCTCTCCATTATAAGTACCGGCTTCTGTAACAGTTTCATTAATAATAGAACCAAATTCCACAGTATCTACATACCTAGATACATTTACATTTTCTATAACGGCTTCCTTTAATTCACTATACCAACGGTATTTTGCTCCTGAAGTATAGGTAGGTTCTGTATAGTTAATGGCAGAATAAATAACCTTATCTTCAGTACTGCGATATAATCTGTCCGTATGGACTTTTATTCCAAAAGGATCGTTACCCCATTCTTGAGATTGAAAATTTTCACTACCAACAAAATCGTAATCAAAGCTACTTTCCAAGTTTGCTTCTGATATAACCTCAAAGAAATATCCATACATACCAGGCTCCCTTTCACGAAACAATATATCACCTATCTTTTTTGAATATTCAGCATGATATATACACGTGAAATCATATATACTAGACAGTAAGAACTCATCATCACTCTCAGATAAATCTTCAATTTGATATACATAACCAAAAGTAGTTTCCATCCATTTACAAAATTCATCAAACGAGGTATATACCTTTGCTGATGGGAACTGTCTCACGCTTTCTGCAGGACACAACATCGTTTGTTTTAATCTTGTATTGTCTGTTCCATCAGCTGATGTCATCTTAATTTTGTATCTAACATCTAAACCAGGACATATAGATGAAAGAATTTTCCCTAATAAAACTTCCGGACTAATAACATCTAAGTATAACGGTTCCTGTCTGTCATTCCATGAAATATAACCATCTTGGTGAGCTTTAAAAGTAACACCTCCATCCAACTTCCCATAGCCATAATTATAAATTGCGAACTGCAACCTTTCGCCTTTCTTCAATCCACCAGACCATTTCACTGCAGATGGACGTGTATTCTCATCCCTAGACATTACGTTTGAATAACCGCAGTTTAAAGGGGTAACACTACTACCCGAAACTTTTGCCAGGACACAACCTCTTAAAGATTCATTTAAACCAATATGCGTGAAATCTATCGAAACAACACAGTCTTTCAGACATTCCACAAAATAAATATCAGTTTTATTCAACCCAGGCATACCCCATATCATTGGAGTACCATCGGTCTGAAATGTTTCCTCACTATCCTGAAATGTAATACTTTCATTATTTGGAGTATCACTGCTGATTACACCTATGCGCGGATAAAACCACCATACATTTTTATCTATTTCTGTGTACGTATCTTCGCCTCCCAATTGTTTATTACCAATAGCCTGTATTGTAACTTCTTTCCGAATACTTACACGGTCATAGGACAATTTAAAAGATTCTTTAATATCTTCTACTGGATACTCATACTTTGTAGTTTTATTAGCCTTTATAAGCGCAGCTACAGAGTTGTCAAGACATCCTAGTTCTACTCTGTACGAATCATAGGTGAATGTAGAAAAATCCAAAGGACATGAAAATATCTCTTTATAGGTCCAGTCATTTTCTATCCCATAAACCGCAAAAGAAGCTATTGAATTAAGTCCGTTAATTGTAAAATGTTCAATCAAAACGTCGCGAGCGTTTCCGACAAACTCAATGTTACTTCCACATTTCCTAGTAATACCACCGTAATCAATTCTATTATATGACAGTTTGATGTCTTTCAAATTGGCTATCATAGACGACACGTCAATGCAGGATTGACTGTTAATGTCAACCTTTTCACTACCAATCATTAGATAATATTTACAAATCATATAATAATCATTTTGTGTTCAAACAAATATACAGAAAAAGGCAACCCATACACGGATTGCCTAATTTCTTGAAAACAACAAATATGCCTAATACATAGATAATCAAACACTTACAACAATATTTCTATTTTACCATTTTACTCGGACATATCAATACGTCACCTGCTATCCAGTCCCCCGGTATTATAGATTTTGATTTAGTGGCCAACACTGTGGCTATGTAATTAAATTCCGGAGTTATAAACTTACCTTCCTCATTGATAACTATAATGTATTCATCAGTAAGTTCTATTTCAAAACCCTCTTTGTCAAATTCATTAAAAATTAATGGACCGACGTTCCTTTTGATTGGAACAACATCAAAAAGTCCTTTAACAGCATTCTGCAATTCTACTAGAGAGAAATAACTTCCATTCAAAGGGGAAACAGTTATAATTTCCCCTTGAGCACTGATAATAAAACTGTTCATATCAATAAACTGTTACAAGGTTTTCAATCTTAAAGCATCTCATCTCTCCCTTATCGACATCAAAGTAAGCAAAAGTCTTATAGCTTGGTTTTGTCATCTTTTTCCCGTTAACCGATGTTCCGGCAGGGAAATTATATAATGTTCCATTAGCATATCTTATTGAACCGTCAACCTTTTGGA
This sequence comes from Bacteroides sp. ET336, assembly GCF_024733815.1. Taxonomy (NCBI): domain Bacteria; kingdom Pseudomonadati; phylum Bacteroidota; class Bacteroidia; order Bacteroidales; family Bacteroidaceae; genus Bacteroides; species Bacteroides sp. ET336. The sequence continues at coordinate 382,932 of NZ_JANRHK010000001.1, read as the reverse complement.
AGGCAAACCTAACGATTCCCTGTCTCATTTTCTTTGCTAACCTGTAAAGTTCCCATGCTTTGAGCATACAGATTTTCCATGAATTCTTAGTTGACTTAGCTAACTGATGTGCATACTTCATAACTCTTGATCTGAAATTTATCTTTTCCATAATGTTTGTTTTTTGTGGTTTGACTTATATTTTATTTATACTGTAAAGATAGTTCAGATAGTCAATTTATGCAATCAGAAACTTCGCCATATTTGTCTGACAAACTTTATTTAACTTTTTGATAATCAATATATTTACGAAGCATATCACGTCCATACGATATACGGCTTCGAACAGTACCAACAGGTATGGACATCGAACATGCAATCTCATCATACGAGTATCCGTCAGCATACATCATAACACAATCTACAGAACAGGATTTCACACGACAATCATCAATGAAGCCCAACACCTCAGACAACCTTACCTGCTGTTCGGTATCAAGCTCAGACACCTCATACTTCGCTTTATCCTCATCCTCAAAATGTATAAGGGAATCATGTTTGTATGCAGTGATATATGTATTGAGCATTATCACACTACACCATGGCTTGAATGGTTTGTTCTCATCGTAATTTTGCTTATTCGTCAGTATCTTAAGAATCGTTTCCTCAGCCAAATCTTCCGCATCCATCCTGTTCTTGCAATACTTGAATGCACTCTGCATTATCCACTGATAATGCTCCTTGACCAGACTATTCAGCATTGTGTACAAGTTTAAGACAAACATTACTCTTAACCTTGCTCTCAACACTCTGCTTAAATGCTAGTTCACGCATTCTCGTTATCACAAAATCCGGATCTGACGAAAGGCTATTAACCAACTCAATAATAAGGTCACATTTGGCATTTATTTCAGCCAATTCTTTTTTTACATCATTTTTCATAATAAACGGGCGATTAGAATTACAAAATAGTTACTAACCACCCGTCTGAAAAATTCGATTTGCAAGTTTATTTTCTTGCTATTTTCCTCTTAATCTCAATATCCGCCTGTCTCAGCATGTTGGCATACACACCTGCAGATACGATATTCACATCAATATTCATCTTGAAATACGTCATGAGAAAAGCTATTTCCTTGTCAAACGAAGCACGTATATCATCAGGTGTTCTTTTCTTAGTTTCTTTCCTGTTATCATCAAGCCTATGCTTTAGATACTCGGCTTCTGCCTTCATCCTGTCTATCCGTTTAACAATATCCTGTTTACTATCATCGTTGTATCCAAGACTTTTCAAGACACCACCTACCTCTTCCCACGCGCTGATACCGGTAAGTATTTTCAGAACCTTACAAATCGACAGCTTGTACTGAATTTTCAACCTCTCTTCCTTTTCAAGAAGGATTGTTTCCAGTCCGGACGGATTGACTATTCCCTGGTATGTATATATCAGTTCATTTGCCATTTTCATAATATCTTCATCCTTATCATTTTCACTGTCTTTTAGAACATAGTTGTTTCCACATAACAGTTCAATGAAATCAGACAGTTTCATTTTACTCAACGTCGTTATCATAATCTGTTTCTTTTATAGTTTTCAAATCTGGCATTGTATGCGTCTTTGTGCTGGAGACGTGACATTTTCTTCAACTCAGAACGCACTGCTTTCATTTCACGCGACAACTCGCTGTAATCATTGACTATTACCGGTCCACCCTTATCATCATTAATCGGGTTGAGGCTGAGATTTAAGTCGTCAAAGGTATTGATGTCCGGATATACTTCCGCACCCCTTGGTAAATCCACAATAGTAGGCGTATCAGGTGTCACCCATCCCTTTCCTCCATAGACTATTACTTCCTGTTTACCACCGTCACCTACGATAGCAAGACCACCGATATGTCCTCCGTTCTTGGTACCTTCCTTATATGCAGGTATAGGTGTCGCAGCTATAGTGGCGACTTGTATTGCACCCATTGCGCCAACGATAGCCGCAAGTACAAGGTTTGGTAATGCTCGTGTGATGGCAAGAGCTGTGGCTATTCCAGCCTGTGCTATGTCAACACCTTTCTGCCATTTAGCCTGCTTCTGCTGTAACTTCACCTTTTCGTTCTCCAGCTCCTCATTCTTCTTCGCTGTCTCAGCTTCTGCGGCACGTTTGCGTGCTTCACCTTCTTCGGTGCTCAATACACCATTCTCAACAAGGGCATCAATTCTTTCAACATCTGCATTGTAGGCTTCTTCGTTTGCTTCCTGCTGTTTCTCTATATCCTCAATATCATTTTCATACAATGTTGACATCAAGTCTCCGACAGTTCCAATAGCATCAGAGGAAATACTAAGCCACTCTTGTGCTTTCTTTATTCTTTTCCTATAGGTTTCTTCTTCCTTATCCTTTATTCGTTCAATAGCTGCAATCTCGGCATCAGCTTCAGCATTTGCCAAATCAGCCTTAGCCTTCTGCAACTTCTCGGCAATGGCTTCTCTGTCGTCAGCACTCAGTTCCTCTACTGACAACTGTTCCTCGAGTGAAGACACTGCAGCCTTGGCAGTATCAATAGAGAACCGTTCTGTTATCTCAGCTTTCTTGTTCTCGTATTCTTCCCTACTAATCAGTCCGGCCGCAAAAGCCTTCTCCATATCCTTCATTTCAGAATTGTACATGGCATTACGTACAACCTGTTGTGCCGCGGCAGATTTAGCTATTTCTTCTACCTCATCAGCTGCATACTCTTCATAAAGTTTACGTTTCTCATTCAAGTATTTCTGCTCGATGAGGCTTATATCAGCGCCATTGCTTTCGGCAGCCTTAATCTCAGCTTCTTTCTGCTTTTCCAGTATCTCTAGACGTATAGACAATTCTTCTTCGCTACCTTCCTCAGCTATTGCCAGTCTGTTCTGTAGGTCAGTATCAGCCCTCTCCTTTTCATATTTCTTTGTAGCTTCTGACAGGGCTTTATTCATTTCCTCCTGAAGGGATTTTCTCAGTGCTATTTCTGCAGACGAATTACCTTTGACGGCATCAATCTTCTGCTGGTAGCCATTACTGATAACAGCCAGTTCTTTATCCAATCCTTCATCCATCAATGCGATACGTGACTCCTGCAATGCTTTCTCGGCTTCAAGACGTGCTGTTTTCTCATCTGCGGTTTCTGCACCTGTGATTTTCTTATTTACAGACTGATCTTGATAGCTACCTACAAGTTCATATTGTTTGCTGAGACTTGAATAACCACGTTGAGCAGACATTCTTGCGTCCCATGATGTTTTTATATCCGCATTTATCTCATTATTAGTACGGTCAAGCCCTACTCCTTGACGCCAAAAGCTGGCATCTTGGTACTCCTTGTAATATTTTTCATTCAAAGTAACGGCATCCTTAAGATTCTGTTCCTCGTATTCAAGAGATTTCTTTAAGATAGACAACCTTTCTTCCTTTGCCTTTTTAAAAGCTTCCTCCCTACTTAATCCATCTGCCTCATATTTTTCAGCCGCCCTATTAATAATGTCATATTGTTTCTGAACATCTATTACTCCGGATTTTTCACCATCAGTACGCGCTTCCGACTCTTCTCTTTCTGACCTTTCTTCTATACTTTCAATACCTTGCCTTACAAATTTTACAAGATCTGATGTCATAGATGCTATGGAAGTCTTAACCTTCGCAACCATGCTCTCGTATGCACCACCTGTCGCATCAAAGAGTTTAGCAACCTCTGTTGCCAATTCCTTTTGAGCCTGCAAATATTCTTCCTGCGCTTCACCAACTTCACCTGCATCTGCTTTCAAATCGTTGAGGTTTGTCTTAATATCCTTCAATGTTCTGATATAATGGAGCCCTGCATCTTCACCCGGACCACCGAAGATGTCAGCCAATGCAGTACCGACAACAGACGCGCTGTCCGGCAATTCATTCAAACGTTCTGACACCATCTGTATTATATCAAAAGTTGTTTTCTGACCTGACTTCAACTGTTCCTGAACCTCAGTAGCAGATATTCCTATACCTTCCAGCGCATCAGCAGTGGCCGTAGTCATTTCACGGATACGAAGATTACCTTCCTTGATAACATCAACACCCTTATCCGAGTATATACCAGACTTGGCAGCCTGTGCGGTTATAGCAATGAATGTTTCAGCACTGATGCCGGCTTCCTTGAAATATGCAGGGTATTCTCTTAATGTATCCAGGAACTCACCGTTTGCATCTGCTCCAGCTATAAAGCCATCCTGAATGAGTTTAATAGCTTCACTGGCATCAATACCAAACTGCTTTGATACAGCATTGGCACCTATCAGAACCTCTCTGAAATCCTTATTGTAATAATCTGCAATCGTCTGTACTTCTGTTCTATATTCTTTCAGATCGTCACCACTCTTTTCAGTAAACTGCTGAGTCAATCTGGTAGCTTCAACCAGTCCCTTGTTATAGTTTACCCACCAGCCGTAACCTAAAGCAGCGCCACCACCTATAGCACCAAGCCCCAGCAACCACTTATTACTGAATACGGAACTATACCCCTTTATACTCTCAAATATACCACCTATATCACCGAGTGCACCTAAAGAACTACCAAAACCACCACCCATGATACCAAGATTCTGCATAGAGTCATTAAGGTTATTAAGTTCCATCCACGCTTGTTTAATGCTTTCGGTATAATTACCGATATTCATCTTCTGCTGGGTGTATCGGTCACTGTTACGTTTCACATAGTCAGTATTCACACCGATGGTAGCATTAAGCTTTCCTAACGTATCCTTATAACCTTCATCTGTATCACGTACCATCTTAACAGCCTGGCGCAATCTCTTATTGGCTTCATTGGCTTCATCAATACTGTGTACCTGTTTATCTGCCAAAGCAAGTGCTTCCTTAATAGTGCGGATACGTTCCTCCTCAGTCATAGTTGCAGCCTTTCTAGTGGTGTTTGCTGCCCTCTGTGCCTTATTCATTGCTTCCTCTGCCTTAGCAGCCTGCTGTACGGCTTTAGACGCTTCTACGGTAGCCTTGGAAAGTTCCTTCACTTCTTTCGTACTCAGCTTTTCAGCCTCTGTTTTCTCCTTGATTTTCTTCATTAACTGCTCAGCAACCTCAGACTGCTTTTTCAAAGCTCCAGTCAATGAATCAGATGCAGATGATACATTACGCATCTGGGTATTATAGACATTCTGCAACTTATCAAGGTCTCCCTTACACCTGACTTCAATTGTCAGTCCTTTTGCAAGTTCCTCTGCAGCTTTAGTGTAAGTACCCTTTATACTGGTTATCTTCTCATCAAGTTCTACTAATTTCTTGAATGATTCCTCATCAACGAAATCTTTTAATTTAATCTCGGCCATTACAAATAATGTTTATATTCAACAATAGTACCATCTATCTCTGTGCCTTCTTTATCGAAGGCATAAGTACCGTCTTTCTTCCGGTATATCACATAGACACACCCTTCCATAACGGCTGCCTTCTTGGCAAGCATGGCTACATGCTCATAATCAGACATTTTTTTCTTGTTTTCGCAACTACATCCCATCAGAATCCATACTTTTTAAAGAAATTTCCAACAAAAGGTTTAAGCATCTCCAATACTATATATTCCCTGGCATCCATACCAAGGTTAAGGATATTGTCACCATACTTCCTGACTATGTCCGGACCATCTGAAAAACCTACTGTATTTATTAAAACCTTTCCACCATTGACAGTAGCACGGATACTCTCATGGAAGGTACCCGTAATATAAAGGTTAGGAACATCTATCGGTCGTGGCGGCAAGTTAAGGCGCGGACTGGCTATTGGAGGGGTTATATTCTTCTTCCATTCGATATAACCGTCCGAATCGTGGTACCATCTTCCCTTTATGTCAAAGAACGGGTCGTCAGAGTATGAAGGCCTTAGACTGTTGGTGTCACCGTCTAGTCCCGAATACAACTGTTCGCCTATCAAATCTTCAACAACAGATTTTTTTTGCGTCAAGCATTCGGCAACAGCATTCTCTAGTCCAGCCACTATACTATGAACAGAATGTTCCAGTTTCTCAAAATCAGCCATAACAATAAAAATAAAGCCGGACTAATGCCCGGCTCAGTTACTTACCAACTACTTACTTGTCTCGGCAGCGGCTACCTCCTGTTTAGGCTTGCCAACGATACTGTCATATACATCAGACAGTTTCTTTTTCCTGTCGCCCTCCTTTATGGATTGCCACAGTACGCCGATATGGTTCTCAATAAACTTTTCCTTCGTGACCTTCTTAACCTCGGCCACAACGAAGGTTACTCCATCTACTCTCATGCTGACGCTTTTACAATTTTGACAAATTCAACCCATTTGATATCGTTAGTGTACAAGACAGACGGCTGTTTCACTGAGATTTCACCTTCACCAGCAGTAATGGTAATCAAACCGTTTTCATAACTTGCCGATGTTACCCCTGTAAACACCTGCTCTGCACCAGTAGAAAGCGCATCGGCAAACTCTGCTGTTCTGTCATACCCACCAACACACTCTACAACCTTATATTTACCGCTGCTTGCTTCTACAAGCATAACCTCTGTCAAGCCCTTTAACACACTTGCAGGATTAAAATCTAGCTTCACATAGTCAAAGTTCAACTGACTATCCTCAGCGTCAAGGTGTGCGAAGTTAACTGTCATGCTAGATTTGGCACCGCTGGTACTATAAGGAGTAGAACTAGGATAGATTGCAGACATAGGAATGCCGGCAAGCTCATCTGTTCCATCGTTATAACCAATAAGCATCTTGTTGCTATCCCAGTAATAGACATCCCACTGTTTGTTGGCACAACGAAGGAGTTCTGCATTAAGCATTTCATCGAAACGTGCCAAAGTGAATGTATCCGTCTGAGCGTTGAGGCCGTTGTACTGGTTAGGACCATAACCAACAGCACTAACCTGTGCTTCACCACCGCTTTTTGCATACTCAACGAAGGTTAAGATAGGATAAATTCTCTCGGGTCTGTCTGCATGGCACAACTCAGCCAGCTTTTCCGGAGTCAAGTCCGCCGGTAACTTCTTACCATGCTCGACAATAATAGCACCTTTGACTTTTCCCCAATCTACACTGCAGGCAGAACCACCAGTGTTCATTTCTGCGGAATCGCAAATTCTTGTCTTTCTCATATTATCTACAAGTTTGATTTTTAACTTTCAGTTCCATCGAGCGGATATTTATGGCATCAATAGGCTCGCTCACTTCCTCACCGGATTCTGTGTATGCTCCGTATCTGCCATACGAATAGTTCTCGGAATAATCATGCGGAATGATATCGTCATATTCTATATCAAACCTATCGTCATTCAATAACTCTGTTATAAGTCTGTTATAAATAGGTCTAAGAATGTTAATGAATGAAGCCTGTAGGCGACGTTCATTGCTCCAACTCTTGGTTGACGAACAAGCTATTAAAATGTTCAATGTAACCTTAGCGTGATAATCAATGCTATCACGCTTTTCGGTTACAGGACAGAACAAAGCCACCAATGGGAATTTACGTTCCGACATTGATGGAACTTTGCTATATTCATCCAGCTTATCCTTGATGTACTGAGCAGATCCGAAAATGTAATTAAGGTTGGGATTCTCAATCATTTCGAACTTATCATTTTCTACATCAACAGGAATGGTTATACTTAGGTTCTGGCCCGTAGCCTTAACAACATCCCCTAGAAGCTCCACAATACCTTTCATAGATTAAACTGGTTTATCCTGTTCAACATATTAGTCTGTGTCTCTAATGGTATAGGACAATTACCTTCACGTGCCCACAGAATGAATTTAACATTCGCATCAACCATCCTGTTCCATGCAATAACCTGTGCTTTGATAGGCGAAACATATTCGTTAGCACATTTAAGCCTTACATTTCCTGTAATTGTAGCTTGCGAAGAGGCATCACGAAGGATATTAAACAGTACATAATCAGCGAATGGCTCTTTTAATTGTTTCAAAACAGTCCAATACTTATCATCGTCTGTTCTATCCAGTAATTCTACGGCAAAATAATCATTGTCACACGTAGCTTGTTCAATGAATTTATTTGCTATTTTGGCTTCCTCTACACCAAGCATCGCTTCCAAAAAAATAGGCTGCAACTCCTTAATGTATGCTTCGATATGACCTGTTACTGCTAAAGAATCGGCACCGGCCGTCTTTGATGTTGAGGCATTTTGGATATGACGGGGTCCTGATACAAAATATGACACATCAATCAACATGGTAATTCCTTATTTTTTGCTTTTCGTAGCAGAAACCTTTTTCTCGTCCTGAACAACGGTTGCCTTTTCATCTTCGGCAGAAACCTCTTTAGTGTCGGTTTGCTCAACTTCTTTAGAGTCTGCATCTTCAACATCTTTGTTATCATCTAAGTGTGTTTCAAGTTCTGCTATCTTTGCTTTCAATTCTTCATTCTCCTTCTGTAAATTCTCATTCTTTGCAGAAAGATTGTCAATAATCTTCTGCTGGCTCTCGAATGTCTTTTTGACATCCTCTTCCGGAACAAGCCCAGCTTCCGAGACCGGGGTGATAGTAATCAACCCACGGCCAATACGGATACGCTGTTCTTTTATAACTGATTTCAGAGCCTTCTCGTCTCCATTAAGCAAATACATAGGCATCAGGCTTTAGTGATTGCTTCTTTAAGTGCTGCCAGGTCACCATAAGCGAACGCCCATGGCATATATACAGGGAAGATAACTTCTTCCTGAGCAATCAAGACAATCTCATTCTTCAACTTGCTTTCTACATCTTCTGCCCATTCAAGCGTCAATGACGTATAATCAACAAGGCTGGCCGCAACATTAAAGTCTCCAATCAGATATTTACCAGGCAAGATGTTGTTTGTCTCAATAATTGGACGACCTGCAATATACTTAACACCATTTATTGTCTGGATTATACCAAGGTTACGGCCGGTTGTATCCTTTTCACTTTCCATAGCATTTACTGTGATAGGATTCAATGCAATAGCATTCGGCGTGTACTGTGCGTATGTCATCACAGCAAAACCTGTTTTGGCAACATCAAGAGAGTTAGGTTCTTCGACAGACTTAAATGCGCCATTGCTGACCTTGAAAGTCATATCTGATGTCGAAGTTTCCTCTGTATAAGCTACACCTTTCAACAGAATCTGACGGTCATTCATCTTCACAAGCTGGTTAGCACTGTTCAGAGCTGTAAGACCAGTAGCACCAGTAAAGGTAATTGTCATACCATCGAGGATAAGATCCTGAGGATTTGTAAACTCTACGACTGTGTCTTTATTGGAGTTATATCCTGAAACAGACTTCACAGAACCGGCAGAACCGCTTACATAGACATCAGAGATGATTGTTTCAACTGGCAGAACACCTGTATGGTTGACGATACCAAGCAGATTTTCTCCATTACCGTCACCAAACAAGATATTCCAATCTTCAGCCTGATATACAGCTTCCGGCAACATTTTCAAGATAAATGAGCGGATAAATACACGGCTCTTGAGCATTCTCTTGGAAATAGGGAGGTGAGTACCAAGACGTTTTGTACCTGTCTGCACTTCCTTAGCCTTGATACTTGACTCAGGCAATCTTCCGTTTTCTGTCACATAACGTGCGTTACGGTCGAAGTCATACACCTGAGTAAACGCAAGATTAGGGAACTTAGGATCACCCTGCAATGTAGTCAATACATCACGCATGTGGATTCGCTTGTTGGCTACCTGCGATACTACTCTGTTCTGCTGCTGGGTAATCAGATGGTCACCGTCATAGTTGTCAGTCATTGATACTATATCCTTCAGGCAGAAACCATCAAATACACCAGACTTGCGGCAATTACCACTTGCGAACTCCTTGAATTTCTCAGAATCCAGCATTTCGTTCAACTTCTCATCGAACTTGTTGATAACATCCATGCCGATACCTTTGGATTTCAGCTTCTCGATAGTATCACCAAGACCTTTGACTGTCTTAATCAGTTCTTCGTTATCTTTCTTCAACTGCTGGAACTGTACATCGTCATAACCATTCAGCTTATCATTAAGACTTTTGAGTCTTTCTTCCATGTCTTCAGACGAGATAGTACCTTCCATCGCCTTGTTGATAACATCACACATCATCTTAGTGATGTTGTTCATAAACGTAGCCTGTTCCTGTGGCAGGCCGTCAGTCTTGAGACCGAAATCTGCAACTGTAAATTTCTTCATGTTCAATTAAAATTTTAATCATTATTACTAAATACCCCATTCAGTGGTCCGAAGAAAGAAGTGCTTTCGGCGGCTTTTTTCTTAACATCATCATCTTCGTGCGCTCCTTCAGTTTTATCCTGAGTGTCGTTCGACGGCTCAGACTTTCCGGCAAAGATGTTAGTGCTACCATCCTGTAACAAGGCGTTACTTCTATATACTCTTCCATAGCAAGAAGGACAACGGACATATGCCATGAAGTTCTGTACAGATTTCTCTGTCAACTCCAGTCCTTCCGATTTCACAGAATCAATAAGTGCAATCACTTCTGCACGTACTTCCGGTTCCAGTTTGTCAATCTCCTGGCTTACTATACGGTCAGTAAGCCATCTGGAATACATGGCCGCATTGTCAAGTACCTGCTGAGTGAATGTATGCTCATGCTGTTCGTCATAATCAAACTGGTGTCCGCAATGAGGGCAGGTCACCACATTACCGCCATTGACGGCTTTAAGCAATAGATTAAGTTCCATATCATACTGTTTTAGGCGTTCCTCAGAGTAATTCGTATTCCTGAACGCTTTCCTTACAAACTCAATGGCATCCTTAACCTGTTCCTGTGTACCTGATTTGAGGTTTACAAGGAATGTCTGAGGGTTGCTTCCCCAACTGGTTAATGTCGAATACTCGAACATCTTCCATTCAAGCACCTTACACGGGTCTGCTTCATCACGCTTTATGGCTTTTACTCCGATAGAGTGTTCAAGTGTTCTGCCATTCTCGGCATACAACTTGTAATCTGCCAACGTGTCTCGCCCAATCTGCTTCTCAAGATTAAGCTGGCCTACCATAATGAGGTTTCCCTCTTTTTCCTCGCCACTTAGTGGCACACCCAACAACTGGTCAGTACGGTGATTAAGGAACCATCTCATCCTGCCGATATTCTCCTTCAACGTCTTGTTGAAAGAACCAGGCATGGAAATGTCGTTCTGCGAGTCTTTCACACCGATACCGTTCACCGCTACAGTGACAATACCCTTCTCATCCACATCATTCGCCTTCGTTCTGTACTGTAGGCTTTTGGTTTTCTCTTCCATCTTCAACTTCGCTTTTTGTGTTAAGACTTATTACTTGTTTTACTATATCTCTTTCCTCGTCCGTCATGTCGAACAATGTCTTGTCGAACAGAGGATCTTCAAATCTGCTCTCGTTAATTTGCGCTCTCCAGTCATTGATACTGATGAGGCCGCTGAGGAACTGTTCCTTGCATCTGGTATTAACCATTGTCTTGACTTCCTCAGCTTCCTTCAATCCTTGCTGCAGACAATCCACATCGGAGAAATCACAGTCAAGATAATAACCACCATCTTCAAGACCGAGAAACGCCGTAAGCTGCTTGCAGAACTGCTTAGCCATCGGAATTATCGTAGATGTATATACGGCTTTCTCTGCAGTGGCCTGATTACTGAATGTTGACTGGTCTTTACGTGGTACCAACACCGAAGGAATACCGTATGCTCCGGCTATCTGAATAGCGTCAGTAAGAGTTTCTTCAAACGGCTGTAACTCACTTATGGTAAGGTTAGTTCTCACAAAAGTCAGAGGAACATCACTCAATCCATATGGCAACTTGCGTTTATCAAGACCAAATCTGTCATAATGATCATCAAGAATTTCCTTCTTTTCTTTTTTCGTCATTGCAACCGTTCCGGCTTCATCCTTTTTTTGCGAAACAAGAAATCCCAAACCGCCACGTTTAACGTATATCACGTTTCGTGCTTCATATACTGCTATGAGGTTGGCAATTGGTTTCAGATGTGCAGCCAACCTGCTCTGTGATTTCATAAAGCCGTCAACAGACATATATTCAGGCAAACCGTCTCTGTCATGCCATATCTGGTATGAAGGAATATCCATAGTGCTTACATAACCATAGTTCAGACGATAGCAGCGTATAATTTCCTCTTCCTTTGCTATACCGAACATAGGTATATTTACTCCAAGATTAGGCTCTACATTGACATAATCGGCAGGTAACTCCCAGTAGTTGTCACACCATTTCCATTTAGGCTGCTCTTTGAAGGTCTCACTCATAGCTGCACGGAAAAAGGCATTACCGGTACAAAGCTTATACACGAAATGAGAGTAGATAACCTCCTTCCATGACATCATACAGTTTGGTTTTGTAAGAATCTGGTTCATTCTCTTATTTTCCCATACCACACTGTCATCCTTGACTTTCTTAAGCTGAAAGCCGGAACCTGCGATACGCGATGCAATATAATCTATCGGAAAGAATACTTCGGGAACGGACTGGAATAACTCCATGTAATTACGGCCACATACGAACGGAGATACGAACAAATCTTCTACACTCCAGTCCTTAGCACCACCTACAGGAGTACTGATAACCGAAGTGCTTCCGACTGGAACACTTGACATTTTCAACGTCGTATTGGCTGGTAATCTGTTGTCTTTGAAAAAGTTATTTCCCATAATTTTCTTGTATATAACAAAGATAAACTATGGGAAAACACCAATCACATTTTGCTAAAATCTTGAAATTAGACAAAGGACAAAAACAGTACTTAAAACATTATTAATCAACGCATTATAGGTAACAATATCATTCTGACAATTTTATAATATTGTATGCTATACCGCTTAACAAGGCACTTGCACCAATATTATCAGTACCATTATAATCAAGAACCTCCGTAATGAATGAATTATATACCGGGTTATCCATTCCGCTTTCAGACAACAGAAAATGAATCTTGATAAAATCAGATGTAGCGGATATTCGCTTATTCATATCCTGGTACTCCTTTTTTATCCTTACTTCTTCAAGCGATGTTCTAAGCTCTCTTGCCATCTGGAAGTAGGCAGGTGAGGATTCCACTATGTACACATCAGCCTTATGCGATATTATCATCTTCTTCATTTCCGCACTCGAAGTTGTCTCAAGCATTACAAGGTCAAGCATGTGCCACTTATCGCCACACTCACCGGCATGACACATATAGAACTTGCCTTCGATATTAGGCATGACATAGACAATACTGGACTTGTACTTGTATTTCAGTTCCGGATTGAAGAATGAGAACATTCCTTTCTCAGAGTATGTATTACGTTTGCGTCTGTTGGCAAACTGGACGTATTCCTCATACATGATATCATGTACAACATATCTCAGCGTATCGGTGAGGTGTCCGTGTTCCTCGTATGTCTGTTTGGTTACACTATCCTTTACCTTTGTCTTGAGAATCGCACCGTTCGCGTCTTTCTGCACGCTCTGATAATCATCTATGGATACACGGCAACCGTCATTGATGTTGATGCTAAGGTCAGGCAACTGTTTTTCAAAAACCGCATTGACAAACTCCCCTGTCATGGATACTGAAGGATTCTTGTTTCCTACCTTGTCCTCTACTGTCCAGTTGTCTTTCTTCAATGTGTCGATAAACAAATCCATGAAAGAGCGTTTGTTGTCGTCAATAGTGTTGGCTGCTTTAGCTGAGGCGTCACCATGAAGGTAGATTACATCGCCATAACCAAGTTCGATTAGTTTCTTAGATACCAGTTTGGCCGCACGCCTTACACTGTTGTTCGGACTCTCAGCAGTCGTTTCTGCTATCTGGTACATATCCTTACCTTTACTCAAATCTGCCTGCCAGTAACTTACGGATATGTATGGCAACACGTTGCTGTCCACTGACAGATGTATCGGCAATCCTGGTATGTAAGGATATTCACCGCTATTCTTACCTACATTGAAGGAATTAAGGAACTCGTTACCTGTTTTGATTACACCCCACTCTCCCAACGCATAGACGTTGTAATAATCCGGATCGTACAGGCGGTCATGCTCAAAGTCCATCACACACTGTTCGTCATAGTATCCGTATGTTCCATCAGGCGAGCCTACAACCCAGAAGTTGTTAAGGTACGTCGACTGAATGACAACCATATTAGGCGGATATTCCTCTATTTCCTTAGTTTTAGGATTGACCATTGACTTGCCTTCATTCATCTTCAATGATTTGACCTTTGTAAGTTCTGCAGGTATGACCTTACCACCAATCTCTACAACCATAGGGACATCATGCAGTTTCTCATTATCCAGCCAATCCTTCTTTATCCAGTTAGTCTCTGATATCGGGTTGAAGTCTGCAATAATCTGCTGTCCTTTCTTACCACGGAGACGTTTACGAATCTGTTTCAAGTCCGCAAACTCAAACTCTGACAACTCCTCAAGCTGTACCCTCTTGTAGTTGCTGATACCCTTTATCTTCTCTGGGTCATCCAAACCTGAGAAGTCTATCTTCGCACCGTTGTATGTGCATTTGATTGAATTTTGTATGAACTTGAAGTATTGTGATATACCGAGCAGTGATGCAGCCACCTTGTAATCCTCATAAATTGTCTTGCTGATTGAAGCACCGACCTTTCTCATCACAAGTGTATTCTCACCGTCCTGCAATGTCTGTATAAGCACAGCCTGTGCTACACTGAAAGACTTACCCGATGATGAACCGCCATACAAAATGATAAATCGCAGTGTGGCATCATTGAGATATTTCAGCAGATAGAAGGCATTCGGATTGAGTTTCTTGTGATTTACTATCATAATCGGCTATTTTTGTTCTATTTTTTAGATTTTTCGTATTGTCTTTTGTATAACCCCCGATATTTTTCTCACTTAATTGTTCTATTTTTCAGATTTCATTCAATCTCATCGTCAAAACCTATGCGTATTTCATTTGTTTTTGCGCCATCTTTACCCGTCAATGCTATCTGTTGAGGCGCATTCCAACCGTTCATAGAAGCAAGCAGTTTGGCAGCTTCAACTTTGCCATTAAACTCATAGCTTACCTTTCCTTTGTCATTGCTTATCTTCTTCATGGCATTTCTCACCCTTTTTGGCATCTGGTTTGGAGACTTGAGTTTTATCTTGCCGGTTACAGGATCTACGATGTACAAATCATTCGGGTCCATCGTCACTATATCCATGAGGATTTTTTCCACCTTTTCGCGGTTAACTTTCGATGCTTCAGCACGTTCTAACCTCAGTTCGGCTATCCTTGTTGCAACCTTGTTACTGGCCAACATCCTACTGGCATTACTCCAAATCGTCTCAGGCTGCATCTTCGATGCGTCATAAGCCATGCGGTATGCCTCACTTGCATTGCCGTCACAGTCTAGGTAATAATTGCAGAATCTCTCTTGTTTTTCTGTCAGTCTGTTATTCATAGGCTAATGGTTGTTTATGCCTACTATGCAAAGAACTTGTTTTCGTTCCTTTAGGAGTTCGTAGGCTGCTGTTATTGTACTTCCTGTTGTGCATATATCGTCAAAGAGTATTATGCGTTGTTCTGTTATTGGTCTCAGTAGGTGAAATTCCGGATTTATACGTGTCTTGTTAAGGCATTGGATAGCGGATTCATAGAATTTTATATTCAACCCCCGGGCGATTTTTTTGCAGATGTCAGTCGCAAAATGATACTCTGTGAAGTGTCTGCGTTTCGGTGTGGTGACGATGCACCATTCATCATCCGGCCGTACCATTGAGAGTATCAGTTCTGTAGCGGCGCTTGAAATGGCTTCTGCACACTCACCCGAATTCTTGATTTCCGTAAATGACATTCCATCCTTTGTGCTTGCAAACAGGGAAATGTAATAAAACCCGCCCTTACGGTGGATTCTCACTCTAGGCTGCATGTTGCAGAACCTCTCACGTTTTTTCCATCCGAGGGTGGGTTTGTCCCATTCATCCATTCTAACCTTTCTACCTTTCCTCACTTTCTTCGGCATAGTCAAAAACCTTTGTTATCCCTATGGAGAATGGGGTATAATCCAATAGCGGACAAAATAGAGTAACATTAACATCCTGGTACGGATTATCAAATTCTCTTTTCTCCCCTACGCATTTCAGTTTGACACCATTATGCTTGCTTACTTCTTCGGCAAATTCCTTGACCGTACAAACCTGTGGATTGACTACATTAATAAGTTTCTCTTTACAAACTATGGCACATATCAACCCTTCGACCGCATCATCTATGTAAGTGAAGCATCTTGTGTTAAGACCGCCATTGTATAATGTCACTTCTTCCGAGTTCATGAGGATATTGAGAAGAGTTCCCTTTCTCGGATTAGGTCCATACACGTTATGCAGTCTCACACCGATGGCATTCTTACAATAGATTGAAGCATACTGTTCATCAAAATGCTTGGAAATGCCGTACATACTTGTAGTGTTACAAGGGTTTGCAGTCGATGAACTGGCGTATACCAGTCTCACCCCATAAGCAGTACATGCATCGGCAACACTGATAAATGTTAATATGTTATCATTCAGTATCTGTTCTCGATCATCATTGAACACACTTGTCTGTGCTGCAAGATGGATTACTGCATCTATGCCACCATCCTTCAAGATGTGCCATACATCGGCAGCTTCGGTTCCACACACACGGTCTATGCCGACCACTTCAACACCACGATTCCTTAACTCTCTGCAGAGGGCTTTCCCTATGAAGCCTTCACTGCCGGTTACAATAATCTTCATCTCTTCAACCTGTTTAGAATTTTACACAATACATTCAATATGTTGCCAAGCAATATAACTATTACTTGAAGCAATGCTGTTGTTATGTCGCTCATTCCGACTGCATAGCCAAGCATGACGAATATAAGCATTATCACTACACCTTTAGCTTGGTAGTGTTCCATTTTCACTGGATATATTCAGTTCATATTCATACCTGCTTACCCTCTCATACCAACACACTACTGTCTGATTTCCGGAGTTGAGGCTTGTAAGCTTCTTTTCAATTTCATCAAGTGAAACACGTTCATGGAATCTGAGATAACACCGCCCCTGGCTCCCATTGCACGTGAATGACACGAAATAGAACGTATCACGTTCCCGGAACGTCAGATAACTTACAGCGAGTGACAGCACTACAGCTGTCATTGTTATCACCCATGGCGATGTCGCTGTACTCATCACCAGTGAAAGGATGCCGGATAATGCAACGAATACGAGCATCCTGATTAGCAGGCTTAGCCTGTGTCTTGTTTTTACATTCATATTCAGTAGGTAAATAAGCAATTACATATATGTAATTGCGATTTATGACACTAATTTACAAAGAATATCAGCACGTTTCGCAAAATGGCAAAATCTTGAAAATGATGATATTGACTTTGAATAGATAAGAGCTTTATTACTCTTCATCATCTTCACTGTTTTCATAGAACTTCTCTAAGAACCAATTTAACGCTTCTCCCATCTCTTCTTTTGAAGGGGAAACTTTTTCATTTATATGTTTATCTGTCAAATATTCAGATAATAAATCGTAAATTTCACCAGTTAAATCCGTATTTGCCATATCAATTTTAATTTGAGCTATTTGTTATTTTTGATATGTAAAGATAGTAATAATATATATATTTACAAAACATAAAACATTGAATATCAGAGTATTATCTTATTTTTAACTTTTTAATCATCCGATTTATTTATCGGTATATCCAAATTACAATCCCAAAAACCAAGTCTCCCTTTCACATCACGGATAGGCTTATCAAAGAGTATTGCATCTTTCAGTACCCAGTTCCAGACTCCTTTCTCTGCCCATACTGAAGGATGGTTCTGTACGCATTCTGCTATTACTACACTGCCGATGATTGCACCAAACTCCCACTCGCCGGAAGTGCTTTTCTCTGAAATCAAAGAAAAGGCTTGTTTCATCTGTTCATCAGTAAGGCTTATCTCAAACTTCTTACCATGACAACCACTCGCATGAATCAGCACCCTCTGTCCTAAGTATTTCTTAGGGCAGCTCCAAGTTCTGTTCTCGATGTCTTTTATACCGTGAGCGATAAGGCTCGCCCACGGCTGTTTGATGGATATTGCTTTCATTTCTTATAACTGTCATTGATTTTTTTGCACTCATTGTATATATCTTTTGGAACAATGACATATCCTTTCATATCAAAAGGTTGCAAGTCGTTTCTTCTCCAATATCTGTCGAGTACATAACCAACATATAGTTTGTTTGTAGCATTAACTTTTAGACCATAGAGATAAAATGCAGTTTCCTCAAGATATTTTTTTTGTATATACTGGACTGATGCTATCTCAGAACAAAGTTCGCACCCTTTATATAAAAGTGTTTCTCTGATAACATCATGTCCGTTTATTTCATCATACTTCTCGATAGTCTTTATATCGACTCTGTTTTTATCTTCTATTGTTTTCATTGCTTTCCTTTGTAATATTCAACAATAGTATTATTTAATGCTTCAATAAGATTGAATGTCAGAGTGGCTGGCATTTCATTTGTATTCATCTTCTTGATGTACACCTGACCATCCCTGTATTCGAGGACGGTGTCAAGTTCTATTATTACACTTTCTTCATTCATTGCTTATCTTCTGATTTTGGCTTATATTCATCTTTCTTTTCGTCAAATTCGTAACAGTCCGGACAATAGTCTTTCCCGTCTATTTGTGTCCATTCGTCCTCACTTGCACTGGTTCTTGCTCCAGTTTCATCAGTCCATGCTACATAGCCGTTAAATTCATCTACATGCGCCTTTCCGCATCCATCGCATACACACTGATACATATCTACTTTTCTTATCATAACTTAATCCTCCTCAATTTGTTGTTTCAGTTCAGCAATCTCTTTTTTTAATCCTTTGTATGTTTCCTCCCAGTCTTTATCAGAAAGCAGATAACCAACTCTTACAGCTGATTGCGCTCCGTACAAATAAGCCTTTGACAAAGCTTCTTCCATCCATTCCTGGAAATGGTTCATATCCTTACAAGGATAAATAATTCCTTTGCACTCCATAATTTTCTTTGCGAAATCGCGGGCATCTTTCTGATACCCTTTATCGTTCATTACATTTGGTAATTGTTTTGGCATCATAATCATTCCTCCGCCTTTTTACTATTATCTTTTATCTGTTTACAAATCTCATTCATGGCTTCATCCCAGGGGATTTCACCAAGGTATTTCAAGCAGGCATCCCAGCCGGACAGGAAGCCTTCGCTGAACTCATCAGCGAAACAATCCTCATCGCAGTCATGTGCGATATTTTCTCCTTCACAAAAGCGGCAATAAGCACGTTCTTCACAAGCATGTTTACCGTTACACTGATAATGATTGTGAACGGCTTCCCTAAGCATTTCTTCTTTCTTATCCATTTTCAATCCTCCAGCAAATCTAAAATACGGCAAATAGCACCTTCAAGAACAGTTATCCTGTCTGCCATGTCGTTTCTATAATCTTCGTATTCGCCATTTTCATACAGCTTCTCACACCCTTCATTTTTTGATGTTGAATACTCCAATGATGTATGACATATATCTGCGACATCACTAAGAAATTCATTTACTGGCTTATCACCTAACATGGTCTCTACTGATGTCTCTATTTTTACTTTTATTCTTTTCATTTCTTGTTTATTTATGATGTTCAACAATCGTTTTATTTATTAAGCTCTGCTTTTTTTAGTAATAACCTTGCCATTTTGTCAAGTTTTGCAGGTGGCATCCATCCGCTTTTTGAGCGAATGTATCTTTTAGCTTTATTCAGGTCGTTAGCCTTCTCTTTCGCCAAATGATATTTTCTTAATATATTACTCAGGCTTCTCATAGCTTCTTCAGCATCCTGTCTGTATTCCTCAGAAGAGGAACCTTCCAATGCGTCTCTAATCTGTTCCAATCCGAAGTCAATTGCTTCAACTTCCTTTTCTGTTATTGATACTTGCATACTTATTCCTCCAAATCATCGAAATACTGTTCGTTTTCTTCCATGAAGTTATCCAATGCTTCATCGCAATAACTGCCCTAACAAGACCCGTATGCTGGCTTTTCTATTTCTCCATTCGTCCATGGGCAAAACGGGCATAAATCTTCGCCTATGGACTTTTTCAACTCTTCTCTATTCATAGCTCAGTCCTCCAAAAACGGTTTGACTTTTAGTTTATTACATCTATAAAGTTAGTGATTTACAACAAATTATGCAATCAGGAACTTCGCCATTTTACTACCTTTTTATTTCCATATCAGTCCTTCGTTGGTATTAAGTCTTTCATATACACCCATCGTGCTTTTGGATGGATTGTATCGCAAACGTCATATTTGCCATAGTCCCAGATTTTACCATAGACTTCAACTATTATCAATTCTCCCAATTTGGGCTTTTCACTTGCATCATGCCACACGGAATTGATGCGCCATTCTGCACCATTTTCAAAAACTGTTTCCAAATCGTCTTGACCGATATGTCCACCTCCGGAATAGGCTATATTTGCTATTCTTTCAGCGTTTTCAGCTTTAGCTTTTTCAATATCTTTTCTTGTCATGGTCTCTCCTTTCTACGTTGTTCTCTTTGAGCCATCTGTTCATTAATTTGTTCGACTGTTTTTTTATCATAGTTAGGACACTTATACACATCGCCATAAGTAATAAGCACCATGAGTGGGAACAAAAGTCCGTGCTTACAGCTTCTTCCGAATGCGTCTGCATATCTACAGTCCTCACAATGTTGGTTTACATCATACGCTGCCATTTTATCTCCTTTCCACCTATCCCAGCAGCCACCACATGACTGCCAGAAACAGGTAATATAGTTTTGTTTTCATTTATTATTCAAATCAGATTTAATGCTTCAAACACTCCTGCGCTGAGTGCTTCTTCGTAGCTATTATATTTTACATTCTTTCTGTCAGAAAGTCCTATCAAATTGTGATTTGGGATTGTCAGTATTTCGTACAGCCAGTAATCTTCACTCATATAAATCACTTCAACATGAAGACCTTTGACTGACCTAAGCCACTTCTGTGCTTCATATAAAGTTGGCCGTGAATATGCCGTAAGCCTGTTGAAGTTATCAGCAATACTTCTGAACTTTATAAACCCTTCTAACGTGTAGAACGAGTCACATGGCAAACAATAACCTTTTTCTTTTAGTAACTTTGCCACTTCAAGGCTAACGTAATCTTCTGTATTCATACTTTTTTGTTTTTAAATGTTTTCTGTATTTCACTGGTATAAATCGTTTGAGTTCCGGAAGCGAAGTAGAAACAATGTGCATCCATGCGTTCCACCTTTGTCCGTCATAGTCTCTTGAAGGTATCGAGCAGGTTTGTCCGTAACAAGTTCCATTTTTGTTTTCAGCCCTACATTTCACACAGCATCCTGCACATTCAGAGGACAAATGACAAAGAATACAAGCCTGTTCCTTGCTGATGCCATAATCCATGTTTATTGATAGTTGTTTAGGAGTCATTTCTTTTTAAGTTTTAACTGCCCGTGTTTCCTGTATAGATTATTAAGTTCCTGGTTACACAAAATAGTGTCATATACCTGTTCGTATGAGTATTCCGGGAACCGTTCTGCTATTTCCGGAATAGTCTTATCTTCTGAAATCAACTGGATACACTTCTGCATGTCGAGATTAACAACCTTATATGGTTCATCTTTATAAGTTTCATTACGTTGCTTTTTCTGCCAATCTTTTTTCTCTGTAATACCCCATCTTGCAAGTGTTCTTGATATGGTATTACGGTCAACATTGAAGTTTTCTGCTAGCCTTCTTAATGGAACGCCCCAGTTGTATTGTTCTATAACCTTATCTTTGACTGCATCAAGTTTTACATTCTCAGACAAACGACCTATCGGGCGACCAACCAACACACCAAGCTTCATCCTTAATCTAAGTCCTTCCTTTGTCCTCTGCCGGATCATCTGTCTTTCAATTTCTGCAGATAAACCAAAAGCAAATGCAAGAACTTTACTTTGAATATCATCTCCTAAAACGAATTTGTCTTTGACTGTATAAATAATACAGCCTTTCTCCATGCAGTAGTGCAGGATATCCATAACCATATACAAATCCCTACCAAGACGGCTTATCTCGGAACATATAATCACATCATCCTTGTTAAGTAGTTGCAATAGTGGACCTAAGTTTCTTTTATCCGGGTCCTTTCCACCACTAACACCTTCATCGGTTATATATTTGTCAATGTTCCAGTTCTTGTCTTTAGCAAACTGTTCAACTCCCTGCTTTTGGGAATTGACATCCTGTTCGTCAGAGGAAACTCTTAAATATCCGTATATCATATCCACATTTTTTTAATGTTATACCTTTCTTCCATGAAGTCCTTAACCCATTGTGGATGCTCAACAGCAAAAGGACTATCACTTTTTACGCTTTTAGCATTCTTCAGGAAATCCTCTATATCCTTAATGTACCGTTTTACCTCATTAACGATAGAAGCGTTAGGCACTTCCGTCCCATTTAATCTTGCTCGTTTTTGGGCATAAACTATGTCGGTCATAAGTTTGTCGTTATAGATAAACTCCATACTACCGCCATAGACATACACTATAGCCAATATCTTTGCAACAGTATCATCGGATATTGGATGAATCCCAGCTTGTGATAAACTTTCAACCCAGCTTTTATATATTCTTTTCATATACTTTTTCTCCTTTCCACCAATTGTTCTAATCGTTTCTCACACTCAGCACATTCGAGTTTCTTTCGCTCCAGTTTCTCCCGGAACTTAACCAGCTCCTCGTCCGTATTCTCGTCAAAGAACAGATTGTTCTGACGGTTGTGTTCTATGTATTCATTCATCCTGCGTTCTGCTTTTGTTATCTGGGCTTTTGCTGATATAAGTTTACTAAGGCAACCGCTAACCTTCATAGATTCTCCAGAACGCTTGTCATAGAAGTACAGGCTTGTAGATACAATCTGTTTGGGGTATTGGCACTGTAATTTCGCCATCCTCCATCTGATTACCCATTGGTACCGGAAATACATCTCACTGGGAAGATTGTAGTGATATAAGCTTACTTGTTTTTCTGCATATCCGTAGTAAATAGTTACTTCAACCCATTGCTCAATCTTCAGTTCCTTTTCAGCTTTGGCCAAATCCTTTGCGAACTGATAAAAATCGCTTACATTTTCCTGCTTTCCCATATCATTCAAAATTTAAAGAGAGTTGTTGTTCGTCAGGTTCACTATATCTACGGTTCTCCTGCATAAAGGCTTTCCGTAAGGCTTCCGCAATCTTATCACGCATAGCTTTAGAAACATGATTTTTGTCTGCTTCACTGTTCATCTGGAGTATCTTGTTAAGACTGCCATTTATTGGTTTTTCGTCAAAAAACAGACTATATTCCGTAAATATCCGATTACAATCTTTTGCAGCTTTTTCTTCTTCCTCATCCTGGTACCTCTCTATTACTGTTTCCTGTGCCGCTCTCAAAATCCTTTGTCCACGGTCACACCTGCAGCCATGCCATTCGTTCTCGAATATGACGGATATCGCACGTTTCTTACGAATATTACCTATCTTTGCCCATCCGTAATAGACTTTCAATCTTCCCATAATTAATCTTTCATAAAGCAAATCCAGTGTGTGTTAGAACGTTTACCTGATATATGACCGAAAACTGGTTTTTCTGGTGTTAATTTCAAAATCTCAGAAACTTTTACATCTGTTTCATTCCATTTTAATATTAAAAAGCCACCTGATTTAAGAACGCGAAAACATTCTTTAAAACCTTTTGAAAGCATATCACGCCAATCAGAATATAATGCACCATACTTTATTTGCTGATAACCTGTAGGTCTTGCCCTCTCACTCAGAGAGCCATACATATCGACCATTTTAGATTTTTTACCCCGGCTATAAACTAAATGAGGTGGGTCAAACACAACCATAGAAAAAGTACCGTCTTCGTATGGCATATCAGTAAAATCACATTGAACATCAGGGCTTACCTCAAAAATCCTACCATCACAAAGAGTTGTCTTTATCTTGCGAATATCCTGGAATAATACCCTTTTATCCGATTTATCAAAATAAAACATTTTGCCGCCGCAGCAAGCATCAAGTATTGGCTTCATTATTTATTCTCCTTTCTACCTATCCTAACAGGATATACATCACTGCCAAGATAGGTAATATAGTTTTTACTCATTTTCACTACTCATATACTTTGCAAACAATGGACACTTTATGCAGTTGCAATCACAACAGGGGTTCTGTTCGCATAGTTTATCTAATTCGTGCTCTGTCATACTATTTCCTCCCAGTTATCGGTTGTTCCCATTAGATGTTTTGTATGTATAGTATATGGAATACAATGTTTCCACCCCATACCGTTAAAAACAACATGTGATGCTAATTTTTCTGAATAGTATCCGTACTCGGCTGGAACCCAAACATCCTGTTCTGAACCACGTACAAGAACACATTCTTTAAATCTGATATGTTTAATCCAATCCTCATCACCGAAATATTTCTTAAGACACGCTTTGGATATCAGATTTTCATCCTTTCTCAAGGCCTGGACCATTCGAGTCCTATCTGTTGCACTGGTAATAGGCTTGCATTCGCTAATTCTTCCTCGACCACATTTACTATCACTTCCATATAATCTACCATCTGAGTCCATGAATATATGGTATGGCATATAATCTTCACATTCATATTTATCGCTGTAGATACCTATACCACCATTGGGAGTCATATATAAGTCTCCATCCTTGTACTGGTATTTCGGTTTTTCTTCAATCCCAAAGAACCTATTCAGATATTCTTTTGCCTTTGGACTTTCGTTCGCCTTCATCGCATCAATGAGTTTCTGCTTTTCTTCTTCGGTAGCCCTTTCAACTTTTTGTCCGGCATCTGAATAGGTATCAATATCAATACTCCCGTCACCGTCGTTAATCAGCATAGATACATAGTCATTTGTGAAGTACAACAAACCTCCTTTACCGTCATCAGACAAATCTATATCCTTGATTATAGACAGCCATGTATATGTATCATTTGACAGCTTAACTATATCCCCATCCTTAAATTTAATGTATTCGGGGATTTCAAGCATGAGGTCCCAACCATTCTCTTCATCATGCTTATGCAAACTCACACCATTGCTATAATAATGCTCTATACTTTCCGAACCGTCACCAATGTCAATCAAGCCGATAATAGGAGCTGGGCCTTTCCGGTCCCAACATACAACCCTTATGTGATAATCCTTTTTTGTTGCAATTCTACCCTCACATTCTTTATTCTGAATACGTTTTGCCATTTCCACATCAAATGGCACTTTTATATATTTCTTTTCCATAATCTTCATCTGTTGTCTTTTATATGTTCTGTTATTTCATTCATTGCCTTATCCCAGGGCATAGTTGCCAGATGTTCCATACAGGCATCCCACCCCTCTAAGTAAGCTGTTTCGATAAGCTCACCTTCAGTACCATATTCTGCACTTGAGCCATACACCTGCTCTATTGTAACCTGTGAATGTTCTCTTGCCAACTGTTCTTTCGTTTTCATTTCCACTCCTTTCTTTGAGCCTTAATCATCAGTTTCTCCACTTCATCACCGGTAATAGATATACGCATCTTATCAATTACACCATTTTTGAGGTCAAGTACCCCATTGTGCGTTATGGCAACATCATGTAAATTGGTATTAGGGTTCTGAAGGACACGCATTTCGTACCCATTACCAAGCATCAATCGCGCTTCTCTAAAACCCACACTTGGTGAAACTCTAAAAACAAGATCTTTGTATTTCTTTATGACTTTCTTTGTCAGATACAATGTCATAACTACAGTAGTAATTCCGAACTTAAACTTGAATGCCTTCATTTTCCTTGATTTTTTGAATGAACAACCTTGATGAATAATTGATATAAGCCTGCCAGCAACCATTGTAACCGGACCATCTGAAACCGTTTTTCTTGAGAACATCCCTAACGGCTTCATCCGGCTTCCCATTGAAAAACAACTGAATTCGGTTCTCGGAGTAGTTTTCCACTACATCAATATCACCGATTGAATACTCCTTGTTTTCCATACTCTTCATTGTACGAGCTTTCTCAAGTTGCTGTTTGACTCTTCTGATATTCGCACCGTTATTCGTGATGGTACATGATGCAAAACCGATTTCACCAAAACAGTTAGGCACAAAAAGTTTTCTGACCTGGCTCTCAGTCAAGCCAAGTTCCACAAGTTTGTCATGTTTCTCTAATTCGGAAGTTTTCTTGGAACGGATAATCTTATTTGCAGCCTTCATGGTTTCCTGAACTCTTTCAAGTTCCCTTAGCTTGTTTTCAAGTTTCTCCACTGCATTGTCGTCATCCAAATAAATGGAAGTGTTGTTCTCAACGGATGAGGCTTTGTCAGCCCAGTAGCCGGCTTTTTCCGAATGCTTTACCGACTGTCCCATGGTATTCCAAATATTTTCGCGATATTTTCTGTCCGCTAATCCATGTACAGGTTGCCCCATAGGAATGGCATCACTCATAGATTTACTTCTTTGATAGGCATTTTCTGCCCTTTGCGCCGCTTTCTGTGAGAGTGTACGATATCTCTCAGCGCGAACGCGTTGACGTTCGTCTCTGTCCATAATGTTAAATTTGGTTGGTTTGACTTTTGTTTTATTACTCTGTAAAGATAGTGATTTTCAACTGATTATGCAATCGAAAATCACTATTTTTTATCACCTTTTTTCACTCAACTAGCCCATCAAACAAGCCCCTTTCCCTGGGGCTCAAGGCTTCGTATTCATCACGGAAGAATTCCTCTTTTGTCCTTCCCATCTTCTTCCCTCTTCTGGTATGAACATCAAAGGTATATGGTGGAATAGGTATCGGATTTCTCCGGACATCATCCAGCCAGGCATCAGCATCAATCATACGCTTGTCGTAGATGAAATTCTGAAGGTGATCTGCATCACGGCATTTCCTGCACTCACACAGAAGAAGTACTGCCTTGCTGACATATATACGCCCTTTCGGTTCCTTACTCCCCTTGTTAACCAGTTCATGTCCCTGCCACAAGGCTTCAATTTCCTTGGTTATTACACCGTAACAATCCTCGGCACTTATAGTAAACAGTCTCTTCCACACATAGTCCCTGTAACCACTGGTCCATAATTCCAGTGCAAAGTACCCTGCTACAGCCGCATCTGCCCTTCTTATGGCCTTCTGCATAGCTGAAGAAACTTCAAAAAAATCATATCCTCTAACGGTTCTAATAATCATAAAGCATTGACTTTTAGTATTTAACATCAGTAAAGTTAAATCAGAATGACAAGTTTTGCAAACAGAAACTTCGCCATTTTACAGCCTTTTTATCCGCCCTTTCAGTACTTAAACTTACACGTTATATTGTACTGAACAAGCTGCTTTGTCTTATCTTTTCCGTTATTGGTAGAGCCTTTCAGATTGATACTGTCACCGAAATGCTTCTTGATTAGCATGATAGACCTCTGTTCCTCTGCCTGGTTCCTGAAGGCAGCCAGTCCGCCGGAATTGACAAATGTGGATTTCTGTTCGAAGTTGTAACGAAGGTCTGTAAGTACCCTACGCTCCTTATACTTCATATAGCAGGAAATCCAAAAATCTTCCTTCAACTTCAAATCCTCGTTCCACCATGTATTCTTGTTGTAGAATACACCATACGAACAACCGGTTATCATTTTTGACAATGAAAGGAAACCAGTCTCATCATACATTACAGGGGATATTCTGGAAGTGAAACCGAACAGATGTACATCCATCATCTCTGCCAGCTCTGCAAGATTGAAGATGATCCGTGTGATATCGTTCTTATCCTTAACCCTTGATGGCTCACCCTTCTCGGCATACAATGCCTTGCAGGCATGCACATCATCGTCAAGCATGAACAGGTTCCTGAAATGCTTCGCCATCCAGTTACGTTTAGGGATGAGGCCTATCACATCATCGGGATGCGTCACTATCTCACAATCGGGATTGAACTGTCTGTAAAGGTCAGCCTGGCTTTCTGCCACACATATTATCGGGTCGTTCACCAGCATTTTAGCGAACACCCTATCGTGTCGCTTATGACTTGGTATTACGATTCTCAATTGCATGGCGGACATCCTTTATATCAACAACATTACTCTTGCTTACTTTCCCGGTCTTGTAACTCTCCATGTGCTGCATATCAAGAGCTTCACGCAGCCAGTTACTATCCACCTCATTGGACGAAATGATAATGAATAACTCATGTTTTTCATCGAACTTGGGGATAAGAGGATAAACAGCCGTTTCATCCGTTATGGCTTCAAAACGCTCCTTGAATTCGTCTGTTTCTGGTTCCGGCGCAAACTCAATTCCCCAGTCCTGCAACTCTGATTTATCCCATTCGTTCATCATCACGTCCATGTCGTTTTCACCAAAAGATACATTGTCCTTTGTGGCATACTCCCTTAACTTGATTGTCGGTGTATCTTCCGACAGTATTTTGCATGGTAGCTCAGTATATCCGAGTTCCTTGCAAGCCCTTAACCTGAGATTGCCACAAACAACAATGTACTTATCGTTGTATGGATAGACTATCAGTTCACGCAACTGTAGCATTTCTGGACTGTCCTCAATGCTTTTCTTCATCGCTTCATAGCGGTTATCCCTGAAGAAACGAGGGTTCTTGGGCAATCCCTGCAACTGCCCTTTGTTCATTTCCAGTTTCCAAACTGGAACATTATCAAAAGTAAATTCTGTTTTCATACCTACTATTTTCATCAACACTAAAATCATCATCACTAAGTGGCATGCTAATCAGTTCTCTTTTCGTTGAAAGAAATCTTGTCCTTGATAAGCTGCTCAATATCCTTGCAACCGATACTCTGCAGATACGTCATTGCAGCAATTATTATATCTGCCGCTTCTTCCTCCCTTTCAGAGTAATCACTTATATGTTTGCTCGGATCATCAGAAGCATTGACTAACTCCCGCCATTCCATTGATATGCCTATGGCCAGTCCCTTATGTGAACTGTCCCTGGTTATCTTATGTCTTTGCAAGGCTATTTCCCTGCATTTTACAGCAAGTTTGTTAAGTGTTATCATATATTTCTTCGATTAGCATATTTGTCAAATAATTTCACGTAGAAAAATCTGCTATTATGGCCCTCTGGTTTTCATGGTATAAGGTTATTGGATAAGTTTCACATCATTGACTTCCGGAACTATGCCGGAAGCGACCAAAGCTTCTTTAGTTGTTTTAGGATTGTCAGTTCTGGCCAACATGGATAAAGCCTGCGCCTTTACTTTGAAACCCTCTACTGCAACCTTACCAAGATCTGCAATAGTCTTGGCGGTTTCAATGTCTATCTTTTCATTTGGCGATGCATTCGGATCGCTGTTATTTTTCAGCATCTCTATTGCTTCAAACAGATGCTCATTAAGTTTGTCAATCGTCAGTTTGCTCATATTTCTTTACCATTCTTTTTAATTTTGATATTCTTCGCATCGCAGTCTTAATCTCAGGCGGGTAATTATGAATTGTATTGTCTTTCATATTATTTTCGAAGGTAACAAGTTCAAGGTTCTCTATTCTGACATCCTGTTTGTTACCATTCTTAAATCGAATGACATGTCTCTTTGGTATTGTTCCGTAATATTTCTCCCATAGCATACGATGTTTTAAAACAAAACCTTTCTCTGTCTTGATTTCTACATAGCCATCTCTTGTTATTCGTTCATATCCGACATTCTTTACATTAACAGGGATTTGTCCTTTCTTGAACCTTGTTGCGATTGTTTTCTGAATAACTTCTTCGCTCATGAACTCGTGTTGCTTCATACCTTTATTGAAAGGAACATGACCTTTGAGAAACATACCGTTTTCCCTTATTCCTTTAACAACTTCCGGACTTTTATGTAACTTAAGCCGCCTTGCCCTGCAAAGAATCTGCTTAGTTGTCAGACCTAACATTTTTGCAACTTCCGAAGTTTCCTTGTATGGATAATTTTCCTTAAGTATATTGTCCATATCCGGAGTCCATACTGCAATTATTTTTCTTCTTATACCCAAAGAATTAGCTTTGCCAATTAATGAATATACAGAACGTTCCATTATGTCTGCAAGTTCCCGAAGTGAGGAACAGGTAGGATATTCTTTTTTAAGAATATCCACCTCATGTTCACTCCATATTTTGAGGTTACTGTTGCTCATTCTCAAGTTCTTTAAGTTTAGCTTTCAGTCTTTCATCCTTTTTCTGATAAGCCTCATTCAGTTTATCAGACATTTCCTTGTATTTTGCCGGATATTGTTCTCTGAACAGCATGTTCTGGCATTCCTGAAGGTGTTTGTTATAAGTCACTGCAGACTCGGAGAGTTTGTAACGGATAAATTCTCTGTACCATTTCATTCGGTCTTGAGGATGCTCGGTTACATACTTGACCATATCAAATTCACCTTCCGGGCAAAGGGAATTAAGGAACTTGTAACCACAACTCTTGATGACAAGTACATCGAAAATAACCTGCTCATTAAGAGTCATGTCATCAGCTTTGCTTGAATAATCAGTTATCTCGTCAGCCCATTTGCGCATTGTCTCAGTTGCCTTCTCAATAACTATCTCTTTATTGCGCTGCATCTGCTGTTGAATATTCTGTGATTCGATTTGTTTTGATGCCGGACAATTAGCTTTTGAAGATTTTTTAAGGTAATAATGGGACACTTTGAAATATGGTCTATCGTAATTAAGTACCTCTATGCAACGGTATATTTCGTTATTATCAAGTTTCTCTTTAATTCGTTCATCTTTCTCATCATACCAACATTCATGGTCAAAAACTTTCTCGGTTACAACCTCAAATCCCATATCGTTATATAACTGGATAGCATCAGCTTTTGCTTGTTTTTCCTTATTACTATCCCATGAGTTCTGTTGTCCAATAACTATGACAGATTTACCGAATGTCAAGGGTTCACCTTTCTTTACAAGATTATCAGTTTCCTTAATGACTCGGTATTTAACATACTCTGCCTGTTTTTTGGCAAAGCATTCACGGTTGGTACACTTCTGCTCTGTACCTTTCATTTCGTAGAACAGGCATCCATGATTGGCTGTATTGTTTATACATCCGGAGCACGAAGGAATATTATCGCTGAAATTATCCTCTTCA
This sequence comes from Bacteroides sp. ET336, assembly GCF_024733815.1. Classification (NCBI taxonomy): domain Bacteria; kingdom Pseudomonadati; phylum Bacteroidota; class Bacteroidia; order Bacteroidales; family Bacteroidaceae; genus Bacteroides; species Bacteroides sp. ET336. Next base: position 351,776 of record NZ_JANRHK010000001.1, on the reverse strand, counting down.
AAGAATTGAGCCTTGTTGATGACACAGAATAAATCATCTAAGTAATCCTTGATATCAGAAAGTGTAGCGCCCTCTTCCTTGTCAATTTCATCTTCAAGAAATTCTTTTTGTGCATCAGCATCAAGTTTAGCAAGCAACATCGCGCCACTTATTGGTATGAGGTCTTTTCTGAGCATCTCAATCAGTTCCGGAATAAGTCCTTTAAGTTTCACTCTGTCCTGTACAAACCGAATGGATTTACCGAAACGTACAGCAATGTCCTCTACAGGACTGCCATTTTCAAGAAGCAGGGAAAATGCTATGGCTTCTTCAACAGGATCTACATCCTGGCGCTGCAAGTTCTCTGTTATCATTGCATCGAAAGCCTGTTCATCAGTCATTTCCCTTATGATGCAAGGTATCTCATTGTACTTGGACGATTTGTTTACAAGCAGGTTCCATGCTCGGAAACGTCTCTCACCGCATACAATCTCGTATCGTGGTTCTATAGATACAACCTCACCGGTTTCTTCATCAATATGTGTTTCTTCATCGCTGATTTTCCTGACTGTGATAGGCTGCAACAAGCCCTGTTCTTCAATGTTCTGAGCGAGTTCCTCAAGTTTCGCATCGTCAAAAGTTTTACGAGGATTCATAGGTGACGGCTGTATGAGCATCACCGGTAGTTTTTGAATTTCTGCCATAATTTTATATTTATTAGTTTGACTTTTAGTTTATTACATCAGTAAAGATAGTTCAGATTGACAAGTTTTGCAAACAGAAACTTCGCCATTTTACAGCCTTTTTATGATTGATATGAAATGCCTGTTCGCAGTTTCTTCAAAGACTTCCAGGTCTGTAGATTTAACCCTGACTAAGCAATGACCGTTAACAGTAAGATGCACGTGCTTCCATCCGAATTTCTCGCAGATGTATTCTTTCCTTTGCATCCCTTTTTTGTTGAATTTTATTTCAAATTCCTTTACCTGCAAGTTTACGCTCATATTCCTCAAGCTGTTTCTTTTGCTTTTCCAAACTTTTCTTCTTCATGAAGTGTAATACTTCGTCTGACCTTCGAAGTGCCTCCTGTGCGTCTGTATTACCTTGAAAAGCGAGTTCTTTCAGTTGCTTACGGTATTCATCGTAAAATAGTCCTGTTTTTTCTTCTTCGATACGGTTCTTATGTTCGTTGAATGATGCGATATCAGCTTTGGCGCACCGTTCCTGATTGTACTGCTTAAGCCATCGCATGATAACAGAACCATCCAGACGGTTATATATCTCTCCATACCTTCCTTTCATGCCATTACGGAAAGCCAGCTTCAAATCATCAATCTTGAAGTATGGATATTCCTCGATGATAAGGTCTGTAGTAATAGCTACTTGAGCATCATTCATCGTGTTTGACGCATTGAAAAAACCGACAACCTCTGACAGCAGTATCACGACAATCGCCCTTGCATGGTTTCTTCCGAGTTCCTTATCTACCATAGCGAGCGCCGGTTCTGATGATGCAAACACATCATCAACGCTCTTAGGTCTCATCGCCTGCAAGTATTGCTTCGGCGAGGTCTGTAAGACGGCTAACTGTCGCTTTTCTGCCGCTTGCTGTATTGCTATTTCGTTTTTCGTCATAATTTCCCTCCAAAATTTTTGTGAAGTTTGCTGCTTTGAATATCCAATCGAAGTCACATTTCCAGTTTCGGTCATTGCATCCGAGAAGGAACGGACTGGCTAATACTTTCTGCAGAACCAGGAATACTGTGTTCTTGTCATACTCAGCTATCCGTGCCTTGACAGCCTTACGTCTTGCTTCCGTCATGTTAGCTACCATGGGCAGTTTACCCTTGAAAGTTTCGTTGAAGTATGATTGTAACCCGACAAAATCTACTGGCTCGTTCTTGACAGGAGTAGGCAAAGAAAGCTCGTCTTTCTTTGTATCTCCTTTAGGAGATTTTTCTTTATTATTCTTTACTTTACTTTTCTTTACTTTACTTGTTATGGAATTTTCGACCGTTGTTATACTATTGTTATCGTTTTCTGATAACATTGTTATAACAGTGTTATTTTCTGACGGATTTTCAGCCGATTTCTCAGCATGCGCCCATCTCCTTGCCATGCCTTTCTTTCCTGCTTCCGACCGTTTAGCCTTTTCATCATCTTTTATACCCATCCTGCGTGAGAAACTTTCGGAGTAGAAGTACTTACCATCTTCGGTAAAGACAAATAACCCAAAATCCTCTACGACTGACTTAATAAGTGAGGCATCTTCACGAAGGTCAAAGGCTATAACATTATAATCTTTGACACTCATGTAATTGGGTTCCTCACGAAGCCTTTCGAGTATCATAAAATAGACACCATATCCGGCAGCCTTGTGCCGCATTCTCAAACGTATCAGCTTCTCGGAATTACGAGCATTACTATCATGGGAGAAATAGCTTTGTTTCTTTTCCATAACCACCTCCTAAAACTCTATCGGTATCACCTCATATTCAATTCTCGGCTCTTTCTTGTCTATGAACTTCTGAATGTCTATGTGTGTACAGTATCTGTCATTCTCTATAGTCTTAGTCAACTGCAGGCAGTCAAGTAATATCTTCAATGAATTATCCAAATCCGGACGATTACTGGAATAATAAATCTTGGCAACCAACTTGAAATACCCCTTGACCATTCGCCCACGTTCCGGACACTGGATATAGAAGTTCTTCTCGTATTCGGTAAGAACATTCTGTTTCGCCAGCTTTGCATGGCCATTGATATTGACTATCTTATAACAGTTACTTTTGCTTGGTATCTGTCCTCTAATTACATACATAAGCTATAGTATTACATTGGTTAATTGTTTTCCGTTGGTTTTCACCATCCATTTACCTTTCTCCGGCTGTTCTATTCTCAGATCCTCAACCTTACCGAAGGTTTTAATGTTTCCACACAGGTCAACTACCCACCCCTCTTTCCCAGGGTATGGTCGTATGACACGACCTATCATCTGGTAATACAATGCCAGCGACATCGTAGGTCTGCAAAGAACGATTGTATCCAGTTCCGGATAATCAAATCCTGTAGTAAGCACACCACAATTGGCTACAACCTTTATCTTTCCTGATTTAAAATCAGACAGAATTCTTTCGCGTTCCTTCTTCGGTGTTGTACCACTGACAACAGCACTGTCTGGTATCTCATTGGTAAGCATTTCGGCTTCCTTGACAAATCTTGTAAATACCAGTATTCCACGTCTTGGTATTCCACTTTTAGGTGCTAGTAACCTTCTTACCATACTTATCAGATATCCGTACAGGTCAACCCTTTCAAATTCTTTGGAAAGACTTCTGTCATCGAAGTCTGCACCGGTAGAATTTCTTCTAACATTCACAAGTTCTATCTTTGTGAGGTCATAATATTTCAGTTTTGTAAGAAATCCCCTTGCTAAGAGTTCGCTAACCTGACAATAATATATAACATCACTGAATACTCTCGGTCTGGTTCTTGTAAGGAATTTAAGCATCGAACCATTCATCGTACTACTCAGTCTGTATGGAGTAGCAGTTAACCCGATAATACGTCTCTCTGCCGCTGAAAAGAAATCTGCATACATACCTTCGGAAGGATTTACCAAATGACACTCATCAATAAGTATATACTTGAAATGCTTGAAATCATCCATGTGATTATACACACTGCCGATGGTGGCGAATGTAATCCTGTTTATATCCTTTCTCTTTACAGAAGCGGAATAACACCCGGCATCAAAGATTCCGTATGTCTGTAGCTTGGCGAAGTTCTGTTCCAGGATTTCCTTGTTAGGCTGAAATACCAGTAAAGGTTCATTCAATCTCGCTGCAATATCAGCTATGATGAGGCTTTTTCCTGCACCGGTGGGCAATACCATAAGATAGTTCTTTCCACCTTTCAATCTATAATGTGATATAGCTGCATTACTGGCATTCTGCTGATAATCTCTTAATTGAAACTTCATATTCTGATTATTCCTTTATGAACTTTTTCATGACAGGAAGCACACAGAGTGACAAGGCAGTCAAGGTGCTCAAGTTCCTTTCCTACGATTGATACACCATTTACCTTGTATCGTTTGTGATGGACTTCCAAAGGATAGCGTGAACCGCAAATCCTACATTTATGCCCATCCCTTAACCTCACATTCCTTGCAACCTTTTCCCAATATGGATTGTTAAGCGAACGTGCATAATTGGATTTGCGGCCACGCTTATGCTGTAATCTACTCATCCCCTACAGTTTGATTGAATTCTTCCTCTCCCATCACTTCTCCATCATCGTTGTCTGGAAGCATGTCATGTTCTTCATCGAACTCTTCATCAGAAGGTTTCTCCGGAGCAGGGAAATCAAGACCGAACAGTTCCATCATTGCAACCCTGTTCTTATCTTCCTGAGCCCACAATGATGATTTGTCGTATGGAGGTATCTTATTAGCCTTTGCAAGCCTAACCTTACCATTCAGTATTGCATAGTATAGGAAATAACCATTCAATGCAATACGGAATGTCTTGGTTGCCGGCAACTGTTTTTCTTCTGTACCTTCCTGAACTTTGGCCGCATAGTCATTGACTTGCTTATACAAGGAGTTAAGCCTTTCTTCTGCATCTGACTTGATACGCTTGGCTTCTTCCTTCGCGTTCAGTAAAGCATCCTCAGCTTTCGGAAGATCCTGTTCGACAATTTTACAATACTTGCCACGCAAATCAGATTTCTCGATATCATCCATGTAGCGTGTTGCCATTTCATTCTCCGGAAACAGAGCGTTGAAATACTCGTTGACCGCTTTCAAGATGTCTTTCTCACTTTCTGCTTTCTCAAACTGCAGTTCCAAAGGAAACTGTTCCTTGACTGCCTCCGGAAGAACGAATTGCAATTCTTCCGGTTCGTAATCTTTAATTATTGCCATATTTAATATTTGTTTTCATACTCGGCTGCGAATGCCGAATAATATTTGTCTGTTGGTAATGGTAACTGAATACCATATTCTGTCATTATATCTGTCTTGACAGCTTCGAGGAAATGGGACATTTCCAAAGTGCTTAGATTTTTTGTTCCTCTTGCAAGTTCCGTAGTCTCACCCTTCGGAGTAACAACCATCTTTGTAAGGAACTTCTTACAGTATAGGTCATGTATGGTTTCAACCCCTTCCTTTGTGCTCCAGTATGCTTCACCAGTGAACTCACGTAAGGCACCGCCAACACACCTGAACCACATCCACATGAGTGCGTTCTGGTCAAGACTTCTCGGTTTTGTCTTTCTCTTTATTGTAAGAGTGTACTCACCATTGCGGAGAAGGCTAAGCATGAAATTGAAATCCTTATCCATTGTAGCCTTCCCGTCCTTCTTGATTATCTGCGCTTCCATGATTATCTATATGGTGGTGGAAATGGTAGTCCGTCACCATCTACATTTGGTGGGAACTGCTGGTATTGCGGTTGCTGTGTGTATTGTGGTCGCTGCTGGTACTGAGGTTGAGGCTGCTGAGCAGGCGGTTGCTGTACTTGCTGTGGCTGCTTGACTACAAGCATTTCCATGTTATCTACGAATATCTCAGTTATGGAGCGTTTTATCTGCTTGTTGTCCTCATAACTGCGTGTCCTTATCTTACCCTCAACGTATATCTTATCTCCTTTGTGAAGATATTTTTCAGCAACCTCTGCAAGACCTTTCCACATCACGATGTTATGCCACTCTGTCCTGTCCGGTACCTGAGTTCCATTCTGCAATGTATAACCCTTTTCAGTTGTGGCCAGAGTAAACTGGCAGACTTTAGAACCTCCATCGAGCGTTCTCACTTCCGGGTCCTTACCAAGATGCCCGATTAACTGTACCTTGTTAAGCATTTGTATCCTCCTTTCTTAATGTAATTCTTATAGATGCTGCTGTTTCGGTCTCCTTGATGTATTGTTTATACAACTCCGGATGATCCGATTGGAATTTCTTTGTATCGAAAGCTTTCTTCGTGCCTGCAGGTGTTATGGTAGCTTTCAGGCAACCAGTGTCCCAGGACTTGACATCATGTTCAATCATGGCACGTTTCAACGAATCCTTGAAACCGTCAATGAACGGCTGTATTCTCTCAACTTCCGCAACAGCTTCAAGATATTTGTTTATCACGTCCTTAGGCAATAGCTGTACTTCATCCTGCTTGTGCTCAAGTGCTGTTTCAGTATCAAGGTAACGTGTTCCCTCAATCTCACACTGCAATAGCCTTTTGACCTCCTCGTCGGATTTACGTTCAAGTGGAATAAGCTCTGACTTGTCATTGTACAGCCATACACCGAACAATTTGTCCACTTTCAGATTAGGATTCTGCAACTCGAACAAATAAGCGTAAATAGAAAGCTGCCACTCCAAATACTCCTTATCTGGCGAATACGTTGTCTTGATATCAGCAAGTGCAATCTTTCCATCCTTCTCCCACACGCAGTCAATATTGGAAGCAAAGTATTTTTCATCAGAAACAGTATATTCATTACTCAGTGCTTTATATCCTGCACCGGTTCTGATGAATATATAATTCATGGCTTCCTGACTTTCAGGCTCAAATCCTGTAATGTCTGCAAACTGGCATTCGTGATGAACTCTTGTACCTCTATCCGCAGCACGGTCAAGGATGCGTTGCGGTATTTCTTTATACTTATCCGGAAACAATTGTCTCTTAATCATTCCCGTTATTCCTGATAGCAGCTTATCGCCCAGGAAATAAGTGTGGTTCTCTTCATTGAAAACCACACTAGATTTAACTAACTCTATCATATTATTCTGGATATATCTGACACATAGCTTGTACGGTATTTCTGAACTCTTGACTATTGCGTAATGATGGATATTTTTTCCATACGACATCAATATCAGCCCTACACTGACAGGCATTCACCTCTGCAATAGCTTCTTTTAATTGCTTTCCGGTAAATACATTGGGGGATTGTTGTTGTGAACCTTGATGTTCGCTATGATTATGTCCATCATACTTTGTAGCATCCATATTCCAATATACGTCTGCAGCAACTCCAAGTGCCTTACAAGCAACAGATATTGCATCAGTAAGGGCCATCTTATAACATTCATCAGAAAGATGAAGACCGCTTTTTTCAGCCGCTACAAATGACGAACCACCAGTTCCAATAATTGCTTCAGACCATTGTCCATCATACTTATAGTAGAGTGATATATTCACAAAAGCAGCAATTTCCCCAGTAGAACAAGTTTCAGTCCATTGTTTATCTATAGTATATTTCCAACCTATGCCACATGGTCCAAACAGCTCTGTTAATTTCTTTATGCGCCACATAGGATTAATATCAGACTTACCTTTTAGCCTACCTGATTGTATCTCACGAAGTGCTGTTTTCGGACATTCACGACTTCTATTGTAAATATCCATTCTTTTATCCTGTTGAGGCTTCACTTCCTCTACTTTTGTTTCTTGTACCTCCTGAACATTTGCAGGAGCTTCTGTCTTAGCTTTTCTTTCAGCCATAGTTTAAAGTATTAATGGTTTGACTTTTAGTTCTTTACATCTGTAAAATTAATTCAGATAAGCAAGTTTTACAATCTGAAACTTCGCCATTTTTACGCCTTAACTTTTGTTATCAAGCCACCTGTGAGGGTATCGAACCCTCCCCGACAAAGTTCAATCTTCCATACTCTTAGGGACAGCCTACTGTTACAGGTGTTATGTGCGGTGTAGGGGAATCGAACCCCAATCGTTTCCAGGTATTATAATCCCGCTACCATTCGGGAATAGCACCGCTACCAGCTAAACAAAATAAAAGAACCATACCGATTTCGCATTACCTTTCAGATAGAGTCAACGGCTAACCGATGCCGCGCGGATGAATCCCTGCGCTATCTTCGCCCTACTCTCGGTAGTGACTGGCTCACAAACATGGGTTGTAGTACCGGCAGGGCTCGAACCTGCATCTCTCCGTCTTTTGGCGGGGTGGCGTTACCATTACGCCCACGGTACCAGTTTACCACCCCAGCCCGTGGGGCGGTCTTAAGGTCTAATAGTTTAAAATTGTAATACTCCTGAGCGCTATCAGTAAGTAGTGAGCCCTACGAGACTTGAACCCGTCACCTCCCTGTAAATACCCGTACAGGGTGTTCCACCACCTGAACTTAGGGCCCGTATTGAGCGGCTTTCACAAGCGGCTCAATTCAAATAATTTAAAATTGAAATCGATTATTAACTTTATATAGAATATGACCTTCACAGGCTTATTTTTTAAATACCTTTTTCTTTCGGTTTCGTCTGCGTCTGGCACAATGTCTCAGAACATCACTTGCCCTGCAAAACCACTTGCCGTTCTGTTTGTTGGTAGGTTTCTCAAACCTTATAGAACCGCTCTTAATTAGTTTCTCCAGTTTGCCTTCGCCACCAACTATCTTTGCGCTCAAATCCTTTGAGAAGCATTCATCTTCCATAGCAAGCAATATGTTTTCCAGTAATATTGCTGCCGTATTGTCAACAAACATTGTTGTCATAAGATTATTGTTTAACTGAAAAATCATCAACTTATACGTTTAACTGTTATTGTTCCGGCATCACGGTCTGTCTTGCAAGTCCAGTTCATGCCGGATGCCCTTTCCTGATCCAGCCTTGAAGTAAGGGTATTCATTATAGTTACCCTTTGCAGGATGCAGAAAACTTCTTCAGCACCGACCTTCATAGCACGCAATGTCGAAACTATAGGTCTTTTCTCCATCAATTTAGTTTTTCCTTCCATACCTTTATACAACCATATACCGATGCAATTACCATAATTACACAGGAGCCTATCCATATACCCTGCACCGGACTAGGTGTTGTGATTGCCCCATACAACATGCCGACGGCACAAATAGCCACCATCAGCATCATTACACTATTGAATATCTTCATGATTTATAAATTTAGAGTTCCGATGGGCGGAGTCGAACCGCCACCCTGCAGAAGTAATTGTAATCCTAAATCAAAGCCCTCAGTTTACTGCTGCTCTACCATTAAGCTACACCGGAATGTTCCCTCCGAGATTTTGTAATCATGGAATTTTCTCGGAGGGACGCTTCAACCAAAAATTAAGAACTATGAAAAATTTATTGTAGTATCTCTTTTTTGTATCATAAAGCCTGCTCATGCAGACCGAATTGTCGTAAATTCTATACTCTGTCGGACCGCCCGTTATCCACGGTGAATTACTATACCAGTTTGGTACGTCCGTCAGCCTAAAGATGTCAAGGAACTCTTCTCATTAGTCCCCGGATAGGCTGTCAAGCCACACCGGGTTGTGATTTGTCAATCACCGAAAATGGACTTTTTCAAATCCTCTTTGGTCGCAAATAGCTTGTTTTCCGCATAAGCCTTGTAAGCGTCCGAAGCGTAAGGAGAATCAGTAACCAGGTAGTAACTTACAGACTGATGGTCTTTAGCAACATTAATTGATGCAGAACTGATTTCTTTCTCAACAGCTTTCTGATTCTCGTCGAGCATCCAGACTTTCTGGCCTAACTCGAATTTTGGGTTTCTTACTTCCATAATGTTTTGTTTTTGGTTTTTGACTTTTAGTGAGGTTTATTATTACGCAAATTTGTATCTCAAATAATCGGCTTCATTTGCAAAGCCAGGATCGATAAAACTGAAATCATCATTGTTTTCAATGTGACTTTCAGCTATCCTAAGTTCATCTTCAAGAAAACTTATGAAATCTTCTTTGCTATCATCTGTATTGAAGTAAGATTGCATCTCTTCTTCTGTCATAGATTTAGCAAGTTCAATGTCGTTGGTAAGTGTAACAACTTCATTTTTATAAGAATATTCACCAGTTTCCATATTGATTTTCAATTTTAAATTATTATATTTGTATGTGTGATTGATTGTATTGCAAAGATAATCCATTTTTGGATTATTGCAAAGGATAATGATATAATTATTATCCATTTATGGATTATTTAACATTTATATAGAGTTTATATGGTTGATAGAATCAAAGAATTAATAGCCTATACTGGATTATCCGATAGAGCGTTTGCAATAAAATGTGGATTAAAACAAAATACTTTCAGTAGGCAATTAAATGGATTGAATGAAGTAAGTACACAAACAGCGTTAAGCATACTTTCAACTTATCCTGAAATTTCCGCTGAATGGTTATTACGTGGCAAGGGTGAAATGCTCCTGACATCTGAACAGCCAACAAGCGCTGAGGACAGGATGAACAAACTGATTGACACAATCACATTCCAGCAGGACACCATCAAAAACCTGCAGGCAAGAATCAAAGAACTGGAAGCGGAACTTATTATTAACAACAATCAAAGGAATATAGGATAAAATGGAAGAGAAATATAAAATAAACTCTGGGAATGATAACATAAAAATATATTATGTATCTCATGAATCTAATGCTGACTCACATTGTAAAATAATATGTCCCGAACGAAAAGAATGTCCATTTTACTTAAATGAATTAAGAAAGAATACAATTTCTACTGAATTTTCATTATATACAGTTTTCATTATAGTAGAAAACATAACTTCCCAAAACATTAATATCAAATACAAAAATTTCAAAGCCATTGATGAAGATGGATTTACTCACTCAGCCGTTGAACTTTGCGATAAATATTCATTCGACTATATTAGTGAAAATTATTCTATACCTGAATTTTCTAAAATAAAGATGGCTTTACTATTTTCAAATGTAGAGAGTGAAATAGTAAAAATCCATTATTCAGATTATGATAATAATTTGATTTTGGATTTAACTTCAAAAGCAAACAATGAAACACCGGAAATTGCTTATCAAAGAATTATCAAAGACCTTAATGAACAAATTGAATGCTTAAGAAATAATCTTAAAGAAGAAGAAAATAAATATGAAGATTTGAGAAAAAAATACTTTTCAAAAGAAAATCAAATACCAGAAGAGAACAAACCTTTATCACAAAGGATGAAAGAGTCAACATTGGTAAAATATAAAATCGTTGAAGATGATGATTATTGGCGTATTTTTTCTTTAGAAGAGTTTGATACATTATCATTTAATAGAGAATTTGACAAATCCAAAAGCAATCATAATTGGGTCAATGTAAATGATCCTTTGATTACAATGAAAGTTGATAATACTATATGGGGGATGCACGCCCCAACCATAATCAAATCACCTGTTTCTGGTATTTTTGAATCTGATACAAACAAAATGATCAGATTTAACAATGAAATATGTAGAATAAGGAAATACCCACAAGATCAGAAAGAAGAAATAATAGAACAACTTGAAAGAGAAGAAATTAAACAGGCTGTTCTATTTAAAGAAAGAAAAAAAATGATAGAAAGAGAAACCTTGGATGAACTGATATCTGAGGGAAAAGTATTTAATGTTTATACAAAAAAAGATGGTAATAGGACGACAATACCATTAGACATTGCCAATGCTGTATGGAATAGAGATGGAGGTAAATGTTGTATTTGCGGAAGCAAAGAAGACCTTGAATTTGACCATATCATTCCTTTATCTAAGGGAGGAGCAACCTCATTTAGAAATTTACAATTACTATGTAGAAAATGTAATAATATAAAATCTGACAATATTTAATAACCCTATCAAAAAAATATGAGAAAACTATTATTTACAATCGCATTACTGTTTGCAACACTTAGTATCAATGCAGAAAATTTCATCTACTGTGAACTTGTAGGAACTGCAAAGTTTATGAGCAATAAGGTTAGAGTTCAAGTTGACTATGGTCAGGAATCATCCTTTTGGAAAGGCATATCATATATGAAAGATGAAAACGGTGATAAAATAGAATTCAACTCTATGGTAGATGCAATGAACTACTTTGGCAAACAAGGATGGGAATTTGTTCAGGCATATACAGTCACAATGAATAATCAGAATGTTTATCACTGGCTGATGAAAAAATCTGTAACAGATGAAGAGATGAACAACGTCGTTAATTCAAACAATTCAACAAGTAAAGAGCCGAGCAATAGTGACAACAGAGAAATGCCAGAAGCTCTAAAAAAATACATGCAATAAAATTAAAAAATACAATTCATTCCACTTTCATTCCAGTTGAGTATTTTTCAACACTTGTAACATACTGATTTACAGACAGGAGTATCACATTTCAAAAGCTATGTCTAGTTTAGTTTTTGTGTTGTGATACTCCTGACAATAGCGATTGGCGGGAGTATCTTTTTTATATAATATCTTCTACCGGTAATATCCATCGTATTTATATACTACATTGACAAAAACAAATCAGCCAAAAGTACTGCTGTCTCCGCTTCCTCTTTTGGAGCATCTTTAGCTTTCCATGCAACGACGAAACGTACAGAAGCCGACTTCACACTGTATCCTTTTTCGTTCAGTTCCAGAAGTCGGGACTGCATCTTCTGTGATAGCTTGGCTACAGGCTTTTCTTCTTTTGTCTCATATAGATAATAGTCCTTGTACAAGAGCTGATCACCGGCTCTCAACATAAGGATATCATGTTTCAAATCTTTGAAATAATCAAGATATACATCCCTATGGGACAGTTGCAGGACTATCTCTTCCGGCATTGGATATTGATTGGCATCACAGTGATATACAGCACCATCGAGTCCATTGAAACATCCGCCGGTAGTATGAATGAACAAACGGTTTTTCGCACGGGTTATACCTACATAATATCTGCGCATCAGATGATCATCCTTACAATATCCGTCGGAGACGAGCATATAGACATCGTCAAACTCCCTGCCTTTTGCCTTATGAATTGTAGATACCACTACATCAGCACCGGTCATATCACAAAAATCTTCTACGGATGACTCAAAAACAAACTCCTTGAAATCGCTAAAATACTTCACCTTGTTTGTTTCCTCAAAAAGTTCAAGACACCGCTTGAGATAGAGCAAACTTTGACTGCTTTCGTACAAAGAATAAGTTGCATGCTTTGCAGCCTGCCACAGCTCGTCAGTTATGAGAGGTGTTTTTACATTTTTACCTATATATTTGAGAAAGTATCTCACCTCAGCCATATTCCAGAATGAAAAGCCATCCATAGACTGTATCAACTTTCCGTTTACACCATACCTTCTTAAGAGTGCTGTCACAATAACAGCTTCATCATTGGTCTGGGTAAGTACACAGGCTGTACCACATGAATGTGTACGGATCAAATGATCTACAAGAGGCTGATACATAAAGGCTGATTTATGAAGAGTCACACTAACCATACCTTCCTCTTCCCTTTTTGAAATAATAGGCATAGTCTTTATCCTCCTGCCAATACTCTTCACAAAACTGTTTGCAAATTCAACAGGACGTCTCGCACTACGATAGTTTTCAGTCATTTCGACAAAAACAGCTCCCGGCTCATCTTTCAGACGATACATATATCCGGAGTCTGAGCCACGGAACTCATATATATTCTGGTCATCATCGCCCACTGCTATTACACGCATTTCTTCATTGTTGGACATAAGAGCCTTGACAAGGGAATATTCCTCCGAACTCATGTCCTGCGCCTCGTCTATCACCAATACGGTCTTACTTATTCTGTTTGGTTCTACCTCACCGTTATTTATCATTTCGGCAGCCCGTTCCACAACATCTTTGGCATCATCAAGATTTCCTATCCTGCCCAAAAGGTCGAAACAATAAGAATGGAATGTTTTTATTTCAACAAAGTGGGCCGCATTACCTATCAATTCCATCAATCGCTGCTTGAATTCAGTAGCTGCAGCTCTTGAGAAAGTCAACATAAGGAGTTGTTCGTGCTTGACATCTTCCATCAGAAGAAGTGATGCCAATTTATGTACAAGTAAACGAGTTTTTCCACTTCCAGGACCGGCTGCAACTACTATACAGCGCGACTCCTTGTCGGAAATGATTTCCATCTGTTTTTCCGACAAACAACCGAACAGCTGTTTATATTTCTCCGGAGTAACATTTCGCTGTATTTCACTTAATCTTTCTCCCTTGAAATATTTTGAGACAAACTTCTTGTAGTCCATCTGGAAATAATCCTGTACATACTGCAATGCCGCATTATAATCCTTTACCATCAGATTGGCATACTCGCCCACTATATGTACTTGCTGTATTTTCTGTCTGTAGAACTCGTTCAGCATGCGATAGTCATCGACCTTATAACGTGACTTGTTGTCCTTTATGCGCTTTATGTCCATTGCATTATAAAGAACCAGAAATCCGCCTTCCAATTTCAGAGCTCCTATCTTTGAAAGATACAAAAGCGCTTCCTCTACATCTTCCAACTGAAGCTCATCAATTCCTCCGAACAACAATTGTGAAGTGGACTTTATTTGATTAAGAAGTTCTACGACTGAAAACTGTACCGCATTGTCAGATTTTTTGTTTTTTTCGGCTTCGGCAGCCAATTTATACAACCATTCTATTGCAAAGCGCCCGATAACAAGACGTTTTTCAAAACGACGTATTGTAGTATCCATGTCAGCCAGCCGGTGTATCTCCATGTTATGAGCCACATCTTCTTTCTTACGTGTATATCCCTTTACGGTAAGAAAATATAACAATGTACGTATATCTTTTTCTTTCGAAGTGGAAATACCTTCGTTTACGGCATCATCGTTAAGTTGCTTGCATGATATTCGCAAAGCATCATCGGGTATATGTGTCAGTATGTATTGCTCCAATCTGGCAAAACGTTCCAACAAAATTCGTGACTTACGTTCTGAGTCACCGACATCAAGAAGATAAGCAGATATATCTTTACTGTCGGCCAATATACCCTCCTGACGCATTCTCTCTACAACAGAAACCACTTCACCCTTACTCATTCCTAGGATATCGGCCAGATAGTCCACCCTCGACTCTGCCTCTGAATCCTGAGCTTTAGATATATGTTTCTGCGAAATAAGGGACTTTATTATTCTCACAGCGTTCTCTATTTCATCTCTTCCGAAAAGAAAAGATGAAGACAGACGAACCCTTGCTTCTTCCATATTCTTTACAGTGATACCTGTGGCATATACATGAGGAACATTGTTTCCACGCTCAATATAACCACTTTGCTCCAATGCAGACAAAGCTGTCCTGACACGCGTCTCAATATCCGCCACCGAATCATCCCAGCCTGCCTTGCGTGCTATCTCCAAAGCCGAACAGTTGACTCTCATACGCTGTTTGGTAAAATCCTTTACCGCTTTCCATACCTGCTGTATTTCACTGATACTTAACTTTGTCTGATTTAGAAGCATAAAATGCTTATCAAGGTCATTATCACTATAAAGTACATAACAACGGGCACTCAATTGCGGATCACGACCAGCCCTTCCGGCTTCCTGAACATAATTTTCAAGCGAATCGGAGATATCGTAATGAACGACCAGACCAACATCTTTCTTATCAACCCCCATTCCGAAAGCAGATGTAGCAACTATAATACGTACCTGATCGTTCATGAAGGCATCCTGATTGGCAATCTTTTCGTCCGAATCCATCTTGCCATTAAAAGGTAAGGCCTTATAACCGTCGCGCGTCAGCCTGGCAGCAATATCCTTCGTACGTCTGGTTCGAGAGACATATATAATTGTAGGACAATCTGTTTCCGACACAAGACTCCTTAGTCTCAGATATTTTTCATCATCAGTTTCGGCATATATTACAGAATATCTCAGATTGGTTCTGGAAGCAGATGAAGCAAAGAGTTCCAAATCTAGGTCTAAAGTATTCTTGAAATAATCGCAGATATCCTGTACCACTTTCTGTTTGGCAGTAGCTGTGAAACATGACACCGGTATATGTGTATCTAAACCTTTCTTCTTCTGATATTCGCTTATGAATTTTCCTATATACAGATAATCAACCCTGAAATCCTGCCCCCACGAAGAAAAACAGTGAGCTTCGTCAATCACAAATCTTACGACATGGCGAGCCATAAGTATCTTCTCAATAGTCTTCGAACGTAACATTTCTGGTGAAATATACAACAAAGAGGCCTCTCCATTCTGTACTCTCTCTATTGATAACGAACGAGTTATCGGGTCAAGCAATCCGTTGATGGTAACCGCATCAGTTATCCCTCTGTCCGCAAGATTATCCACCTGATCTTTCATTAACGACTGTAAAGGAGAAATCACCACTGTCAATCCATGAACGGTACGGCCTTCCATCAGTGCCGGCAACTGGAATGTAAGAGATTTTCCTCCGCCTGTAGGGAATATTGCCAACAATGATTTTCCATCTACTGCAGCCCTTGCAGCTCTCTCCTGAAGTGGTTCACCTTCGTATGTACGGAAACTGTCATATCCGAAGAATGTTTTAAGATTTTGAATAACATCGAGTTGGGAATTACAATAATTACAGCCACAGCTGCATCTCGTATTGCGAAGAAGCTTTACAACATATTCCACATCAGGAAAGTTTTTCAATACCCATCCTGGGGTTATGGAACGATGGTCAGTAGTGTCTATAAGTGCAAGAGCATATGCAAGTTCACACGGATGCAAATCTACAAGCATTGCAATATCAGCATTGCCACATATTTTATTATCATAGAACCTATGTATCAAATACGGCAATTCACTTTTTTCAACATTGACTGCACCCACAAGACTCAAGAAACCATCAAAGTCTTCCTTACCTTTCAACAGAGATGCTAAAATCGTTTGCTTTTCATGTGGTAATGATTTCCATTGTGATATTTCATCAAAAAGCAAATCCCTTGCCTTTTCACAGTCGTTTACCGGATTGTTCAACTGGTCAGCAAGCAGTTTATCATCTTTTACAAGTCTGTGATAAGGACGTTCCGGAAACATCAAAGGGGATATATATAACGTATCGACCAACAACTGACGGATTGGTCTATCCTTGAACAGATACCTGGCATCATGATGAATTATATTATGTCCGCAAACATAATCAATATCAGTAATAAAATCCAACAATTCATCTATTGATACTTTATGAAAAGTCTGCCCGTCATATCGAATAGCACCAATGTCATGTATTGCATGATCCTTCACTCCCACTTCTACATCTACAAATGCATAACTTGAAGAGTCATACGATATACGATCGCTACTATCAATATTCTTATTATAGTCAGTATTTCTAAATCCCATTAATCTGCTCCAGATTGACATATACCTGATTTATAATTCATTATTGAAGACCAACATTACTAACAGCATGTCAAACACCCTTTTCATTTCTCAACTCAGACAATGTTTTTCCTCCGAAACTGAAATATTTCGGTCCCTGATATGCTCCAGAAGTGTTTTGTTTCTCCTCCGGCAAAAAGTTTGCGGTAAATGCAGAAAGACTGTAAAGACGATCTTCATATTCTATTTTATCGTCACTGGCAACTCTGACTGATATACCAAGCGGATCAAAAACCACGTAATCGCCCACATTCAATCCTATCATATGAAACTTAAATGCAGGTTTCTGAGCTTTCCGTTGTTTTTCTTTAGTCTCAGCCTGAATCATCTTATCTTCATCTTTACTGTTGCTCACAACAGGTTTCCCATCAACATAAACTGACAATTCGGCATCATCCAGAAGATCGGCTATATCACGCATTATATCCAATGCTACAGACGGTGGTATATTGAAAAATTCACGGTTTTGCCTGATACGCAAATCTGTCAAACGATCAATCTGCTTATGAATCTGTTTCTCTACTTTTGAATATTTTACAGTTTTCAGTGTTGCATATATTTCAAAAGGTAATGGTACCGCTGTATTATCAAGTTCCTTGCTTCGTACATCTACAGGACGTGAACTCTTACCTATCTTTACCCAATCCTCTCTAAAACTCGGATTGGTCAATATATATACGTATCCAGGCTCGTTGTTTTCCATTATATTATCTTATATTTTATTGGTAATGATATTATGATATCACTGATTATTGCAAATGTAATTAATTATTGCTTAAAAAGACTATTCTCTACGAAAAATAAACAAGGACAAAGTGTAAAATACTCATTATTTAATATATATACCAATGAACTATTTAAAATAAAAAAGTTCTCCGTTAAATCTTAATTTATAAAGATATAACGGAAAACATAAATCTGAAGTCATGCCTATAACTTTGCAAAGCACTATTCTTCTCTATAAATATAATCAGCCCATATACGCGCCGCAGTTTCAACCATCTTTGCACATGGACGCTTTGCATAATATGCGCTGGTACGAGCTTCAGGAGTAGATACTATAGGTTCTTTTTTTGACAATCCCAACAAATCAGAGCAACGTAAGGATCCGGTCTCTTCCTTGAACTTTGCAGCAAGTTCCTGAACCAGGGCGTATGTGGCAGCCTTACTTTCACGATCGGAACCTTTTGTTGCTCCTTTCTCAAGACCTGCCAGCATGAACAGTCCACAGGCCGCTCCACAAGTTTCACGCATACGGCCTATTCCACCGCCAAATGCCGATGCCATTTTTAATGCCTGCTCCTCTGTAAAGCCATACATATCAGCAAAGGCAGCTACTACAGACTGCGAGCAGTTATATCCTTCCTTAAATAGCGAAACAGCCTTTTCTATTCTTTCTTCTTTAGTCATATTCCTATCTGGCTACATTATTAATTATATTTCCTTCGATAAAACTCTTAAGATTTTTCACGGCCAGATCCATAAGTCTTACTCGTGCCTCGTATGTAGCCCAGGCGATATGAGGAGTGATGAAACAATTCTCCAATCCCAACAACGGATTATCTTCACGCGGTGGTTCGTTTACCATTACATCAAGACCAGCTGCCTTGATACGACGTGCTTTCAGAGCCTCAGCCAGATCGTTTTCGTTTACCAATCCTCCACGACCTGTATTAATAAGTATGGCAGATTCCTTCATCAATGAAAGATGATAAGAATTCACAATTTCCGATGTTTCATTATTCAGAGGACAATGCAGGCTGACAATATCAGAGTTTCTGAATATATCGTCTATGGATTCTGCTTTTTCAATTCCTGCAGGCAACAAAGACTGTGGTTTGCTGGTATAAACAGTAACTTTCATACCAAATGCCAGAGCAATACGTGCAGTAGCCGAACCTGTATTACCGTATCCTACAATACCAATTTTTTTGCCACACAATTCCATAAGCGGACTATTGGTATATGAGAAATCGTTTTTCCTGCTCCATACACCCGAATGAGCTTCGTCGGCATAACGGCCTACACGATGTGTTATGTTAAGTATGTGCGCGAATACCATTTGTGCAACCGACTCTGTACTATATGCCGGGATATTGGTAACTACAATACCAAGTTCCTTTGCTGCTTTTATATCAACCACGTTATATCCTGTAGCAAGTACCCCTACGTATTTCAGTTTTGGTAAAGAATGTAATGCTGCAGAATCAACCACAGTCTTATTTGTTAAAATGGCATCCGCATCTGCTGCACGCTCCAGCAATTGATCAGCAGACGTTCTTTCATATACTTTCAGAGATCCTAATTTTTCAAGATTATCCCATGACAAATCACCCGGATTCATCGTAAATCCATCTAATACTACTATATTCATATCACTAAAAAATTATTGCATAATTAATCCTTAAATCTATCTCCCCAAAGCTGAGTCATTCTGTCCTTGAGTTTGGCTTCAGAAGGGTTGTCCTGAGAATGCCAGATACGCGTATCTTTCAAATCATCTGGTAAGAACTGTTGTTTTACAAAATTTCCCTTATAGGCATGTGCATATTTGTAATCCTTACCATAACCCAACTGCTTCATCAATTTAGTAGGAGCATTCCTCAGATGCAACGGTACAGGAAGGTTTCCTGTCTGACGTACCAGATCTATGGCGTAATTTATCCCTTCGTAAGCAGAGTTACTTTTCGGACTTGTAGCCAGATATACCGTAGCTTCAGCCAACGGAATACGACCTTCAGGCCAACCTATTTTCATTACGGCATCAAAGGCAGCATTAGCCAGCAACAATGCGTTTGGATTGGCCAGACCGATATCTTCGGAAGCAGATATCACAAGGCGTCTTGCTATGAAAGCCGGATCCTCTCCACCTTCCACCATTCGCGCAAGCCAATAGAGAGCACCATCCGGATCACTTCCGCGTATAGACTTGATGAATGCGGATATTATATCATAATGCATTTCACCTTCCTTATCGTAAGCAAGCGGATTCTGCTGAAGACGTTCCACTACTTTCTCGTCAGTAATCTCTACCGGAGTATCACTGTCTGCCTCTACTACAAGTTCCAATATGTTAAGCAACTTTCTTGCATCACCGCCTGAATATCTAAGCATGGCATCAGTTTCCTTGAACACCACTTTTCTCTCCTTCAATATAGTATCTTTCTCCACAGCCTTATGAAGAAGCTCCAGCAAGTCTTCCTTTTCCAACGATTTAAGGACATACAGCTGACACCTTGAAAGCAAAGGACGAATAACCTCAAAGGATGGATTTTCAGTAGTAGCACCAATAAGAGTAACTACTCCCCTTTCCACCGCTCCTAACAAAGAATCCTGCTGTGACTTGCTGAAACGATGTATTTCATCAATAAAAAGTATAGGACTCTGCTGCGAAAAGAAACGGTTGCTGCTTGCTTTTTCTATCACTTCGCGCACATCCTTCACTCCGGATGTAACGGCACTCAGTGTATAGAACGGCACCTCCATCCTGTTTGCGATAATCTGTGCAAGTGTAGTCTTTCCTACTCCCGGAGGTCCCCACAATATAAATGAGGATATCCGCCCTGAGTCAATCATTTTACGGAGTACTGCCCCTTGACCTACCAAATGCTTTTGACCTATGTAATCATCCAATGATTTTGGACGTAAACGTTCTGCTAACGGTTGAGACATATATATTTGATTTTTCTACAAAAATACATAATTAGGTTGAAAGATGACAGGTAACTGCATAAAAAAAGGCCCTTTTCACAAAGAGCCTTTTTCAAGTTTTCAATAGGTATTAGTTTTTTTTTCTTAAGGTAAAAAGATTGTTTTCAGGATAACGTCACAAAGATGGGGGGATTTTTTGGATTGACCAAATAAAAAAAGATGTCATAAAACATATTTTACATTTTTATTTCTTATTCAGTACTATCCAAGGGCTTCTTACCCCACTTTTGTATAGCGACAAAGATAAGAACATTTAACTATAATACCAAAGATTATTATGTTAATTTTAAGATTTATACATAATATTTCCATAAATCAGTATTAACCGTGTAAAACATTTTTACTTTACATAAAATATCATCATAATTACCGTGCCACAGTAAACTTTTTAAATCGAAATGATAAAATTTCTTTCATTACAGAAAATGAATAAGTCAATAAAACACATTATTATATAAAAAGAAATGATTATTTTTGCGCATTATTATAAATAAGGACTATGACTGAAATAAAAGCTACAGAAGGTTCAGAAAAGAAAAGTCTGAACTTCATCGAACAAATCGTAGAGAAAGACTTGAAAGAAGGAAAGAACGACGGCAGAATACAAACACGTTTTCCGCCTGAGCCAAACGGATATCTTCACATAGGACATGCCAAAGCTATATGCATGGACTTCGGAATAGCTAAGAAATACGGAGGCGTATGTAACCTTCGTTTCGATGACACAAATCCTACAAAGGAAGATGTGGAATATGTAGAAGCTATCAAAGAAGACATCCAGTGGTTGGGATTCCAGTGGGGTAACGAATATTATGCTTCGGACTACTTCCAACAATTATGGGACTTCGCCATCCAACTTATAAAAGAAGGCAAAGCATATATCGACGAACAATCATCTGAAGAAATAGCTGCACAAAAGGGTACTCCAACCCAACCGGGAACTAACAGTCCATACCGTGACCGTCCTATCGAGGAAAATCTTGGCCTGTTCATGAAAATGAATAGCGGCGAAATAGAAGAAGGAAAGATGGTTCTGCGTGCAAAAATTGACATGGCAAACCCTAACATGCACTTCCGCGATCCTATCATTTACCGTGTGGTTAAAACTCCTCACCATCGTACAGGAGACAAGTGGAAGGCATACCCGATGTATGACTTCGCTCACGGACAGAGTGACTACTTCGAAGGTGTGACTCACTCACTGTGTACACTGGAATTCGTTGTACATCGTCCGCTATACGACTTGTTTGTTGACTGGGTGAAGGAAGGCAAAGACCTTGATGACCACCGTCCACACCAGTATGAATTCAACAAGTTGAATCTGAGCTACACTCTTATGAGTAAGCGCAATCTTCTGACTTTGGTTAAGGAAGGTCTTGTAAACGGATGGGATGACCCACGTATGCCGACCATCTGCGGTTTCCGCCGTCGTGGTTACTCACCTGAGTCTATCAGAAACTTCGTTGATAAAATCGGATATACCACATACGATGCACTGAATGATTTCGCATTGCTTGAAAGTGCAGTACGCGAAGACTTGAATGCACGTTCTACACGTGTCTCAGCAGTTATCAACCCTGTAAAACTGATTATCACAAACTATCCTGAAGGCAAGGTAGAAGAGATGGAAGCCATCAACAATCCTGAAGATCCAAACTCAGGAACTCACACTATCGAATTCAGCCGCGAATTGTGGATGGAACGTGAAGACTTCATGGAAGATGCTCCTAAGAAATATTTCCGTATGACTCCGGGACAGGAAGTGAGACTTAAAAATGCTTACATCGTGAAATGTACAGGATGCAAGAAAGATGAAAACGGAAACATCACTGAGGTTTATGCAGAATATGATCCTAACACAAAGAGCGGAATGCCAGAAGCAAACCGTAAGGTAAAAGGTACACTGCACTGGGTAAGCTGCAACCACTGTCTGAAAGCTGAAGTTCGTCTGTACGACCGCTTGTGGAAGGTGGAAAATCCACGTGACGAAATGGCTGCCATCCGTGAGGCCAAGAACTGCTCACCTCTTGAAGCAATGAAGGAAATGATTAATCCTAACTCTCTGACAGTACTGAACGAATGTTATGTAGAGAAGTTCCTGGCAGATGCAAAACCATTGGATTATCTGCAGTTCCAGCGTATCGGTTATTTCAATGTAGATAAGGATTCTACTCCTGAACATCTGGTATTCAACAGAACAGTATCACTGAAAGATACTTGGAGCAAAATCAACAAGTAATAGTCAGTTGAGATAAAAATCAAAGAGTAATATCACCACCAAACAGGTAAATGATATTACTCTTTTTTTTATTTTATGCAATCTGCAATATTCTATTTTTCCTTACCGATCCACGTAAGTCGGTGCCATATAGTTTCCAGAGGTCCACGCTTGAAATTTCTAAACCACCAATGAGCAAACAGAACCTGAAGAGTCAAAAACACAAAACCTACAAGCAGGCTACATGTTGTTCCGCACACTTTATGCAATTCAAGTCCGTATCCGAAATATAGGAAGCTGCCGACTATAGACTGCGAAACATAATCCGTAAGACTCATCCTTCCATACGGAGCTAAAAGTTTCTGAACCTTTCCATCGCAAGTCCAATAAAGCAAAAGGAATGAAGCTACAATACACAGCATAAAGAAAAGGTTATACCACGAATTAAGAATAGTCTGCAACGACGAAAGCATAAACTTTATCTCTACCTGAGTATAGATAAACTCTTTCAGATAGTACATCAGTAAAGTTGCAGGCAAAGAAAGGCACAATACCTTAATCCAGAAAGTGCGTGATTTTTCAAGCTTCTCTTCCGACGATGCATCAAAATATCCCAGCCTTCCCAACAAAAGTCCTATCATAAACAAAGCGGCAGTCTGGAATACACGTCCGTAACACCACGCCCAGTTAAGACTAGCCAACTGTCCTGTGACGAGATTAACCTTAACCATCTCGCAAAACGATGTTCCGCCAAGCTGCGGATAAACATCACCTAGTGAGAAAATCATCTGTTCCGGATTTTCCATAGGATTAAATGCAGAATATACCACTTTAATCCATTCCACCGGTTGAAGCATAAGGAATAGCGCCATTGCAAAAAGAACCTTATTATTCCAGTGTCTTACCGGGACCAGAACAAAACCAACAATAGCATAAAGCACTAGAATTTCTCCCGGAAAGAAAGCGGCATTAATAAATCCGAAGCCAAGAAGGAGCAAAAGTCGCCACATGTATCTGTTTCTGAAATCCTCCCCTCTTTTCTCCGTACTTCTACTTTGCAGATAAAAAGTAAATCCGAACAATAATGCAAAAATAGCATACGTCTTACCGGCAAAAGTGAAGAACATCATATCCCACAAACTCGTGTCAAGTGCCTTGATTGTTTCGCCAGAAGCTTCAGGAAACTAATAAAAATTAAAATGTTCGATATTATGCAGCAGCATTATCCCCATTACTGCAAATCCGCGCAATGCATCGATAGCAACATTACGTGTTTTTTCATTCTGTGTTTTCATCATATTATTAAACAAATAAAAAATGCCACCCACAAACTTTATAGGTTTATGAATGACATTATAATCTTAAATACTTGTACTCTGAAAATATTATTTTGCAGAATCACCTGTTGCAGGAGCAGCAGCCGCAGCATCAGTCTGAGGAGCAGCAAAACCGGCAGGTGCATTCAAAGGATTAGTACTCTGTTCTTCTACAGCCTGTTTCATGATTACTGAAGAGTTTTCAGCAGAATGAGGTATTACATAAGCAGCTGCAATACTTACAACTACCATGAAAGCAGCAAGTCCCCAAGTAAGTTTTTCAATGAAATCAGTTGTTTTACGCACACCCATAATCTGGTTAGAAGATGCGAAACTAGAAGCCAAGCCTCCACCCTTAGAATTCTGTATCATTACAACAAAGCATAGTAACAATGCTGCAAGTACAATCAATACAATAAATAATAAATACATTTTCTTTTATTTTGATTTAGCGTTAATAATCAATCTCTCAAGGAATCTCATTTGGTCTGCAAAGTAAGCATTTTTTTTTGGATATTTCAAATTTAATTTTTTAATAATTTCCAATGCTTTATCATATCTTTGCTGTTTAACATAAATTTTAGCCAATGTTTCCGTCAGATAATTATCGTCACCGGTTTCATCGGCAGCTTCAGCATTACCATCCATTGCATCATCCACTGGGCCTGCATTATTATCATCATCAATTACTACCAAGTCTTCATCACTGAATTCATCCTTTTCATTTCCATTACCGACAGCATCCGTCATATTATTACCCGGTGAAAGCATTCCTGATTCAGACTTTTCGATAAAATCATCTATCAAGGCCTGACCTTTTAACGGAAGGGCTGTATTGTCAACTTCCTTTCTGCCATTTTCTGCTGAATTCAGCAACAGCAACGACGAATAATCCATAACAGAATCTACAGGTATGGACAGTTCTGACGACAATCCTTTATCGTTAGGAATCTCCGAAAGGAAACGGTTTATCAAATCAAGTGTCCTGTCATTAGCCACTTGCTTTTCGGACTCTTTATACTCTGATTTTGGGAAAGAGAAACTATTTCCTTCTACGAAATAAAACAGCACGCTCAAATCTGCAACATATAATGCACCGCGTCTTAACTCATCTTTAAAAGAAGGATGTTTTATCAGATAAAGATTCTTAATATATAGCAGCCAGGCTGTCTGGAAATACGGATAACGCAATATTATGGAACGTAACTCTTCCAGAGTATCACTCCCCATCAAATCCGGATTATTTATCCACTCATCCAATCTTTGCATTTCCATAACCAAACGAAATTACCAGTTAGCAACTGTAGCATTGAATATCTGCTCCACTATCTCGTCAATCATCTGATTAACCAATTCTTCCTGAACGGCAGACAACTGCTGTGTGGAATTATATTCACGGCTTGCAGAGAACTGCTGTTCGAAATCTTCCGAATGATTAGTGTTGTTCACAAATCGAACATTTACAGTCATCTTAAGCTCAGCCATCGTAGAATAACCGTCCGAACCTACACCCTTATTGTATGCGTCATAGTTGGTTATCTCACCGGACAGCTGCAAGTCACCGTTCTGTCTCACTTGCTTGAGTCGGGTCTGCTGCATATATCTGTCCTGAAGCTCGGTATTGAACATAGATTCCATAGGGCCCCATACGAATGCGGCAGATCTGTTCGGGAAATTCTCGAACGATATAGTCTTTACCTTATCATAATTGATGGAAGATCCGTTAAATTTATAAGAAACAGTACATGCCGCAAGGAAACATAACGACAGTACCAATACAGATACGATATTAAATCTTGTTATTTTATTCAAGTCCATATTCTTTTATTTTTCTATACAATGTTCTTTCTGAAATCTTCAAGTCGTTGGCAGCATTCTTCCTCTTTCCGTTATGACGTTCCAGAGCCTTTTTTATCATCTCTTTTTCAACATCATCCAAAGAAAGATTTTCTTCCACATAAACCTCAGTGTCCTGATAATCCGAATCCGTATGTTTTACAGACACGTTAGAAACAGGAGTTATAGAAGAAACCTTATTTACCGGCTGAATCTGGCTCACTGGCTGTATCTGGCTCACCTGCTGATATTGCTGAACCTGCGGCATGACCATCGGCACATCGCTAATGACATCAAGTGTAGGATTCTGAAGGAAATGAGAAGCGTTGTCAACCGGATGAGACACATGATGACCTGCAGATTCACGTTCTGTCATTATCTCATGTACCAGCTTTTTAAGTTCAGTTACATCACGACGCATATCAAACAGCACCTGATAAAGAATTTCTCTCTCGCTTTCAAAACTCTTGTTTCCGGAATGTGCACCCTTACCTCCGACAAATGCCGGCAGCCTGGAACTGTTTCCCATATCAGGCAGATAAGTTGAAAGAATTTCAGGAGTAATATCCCTGTTGGTTTCTATGATAGAAATCTGTTCGGTAATATTTTTAAGCTGTCGGATGTTTCCCGGCCATGGATACTCCACAAGCATACGCTTAGCCTGTTCGTTAAGCTGTATGGAAGGCATACGGTATTTCTCTGCAAAGTCGGCTGCAAACTTCCTGAACAACAACGCTATATCATCAGGCCTCTCTCTCAAAGGCGGAACCTTAATGGGAACTGTATTCAATCGGTAATACAAATCCTCACGAAAGCGTCCTTCGGCTATGGCATCCGCAAAGTTTACGTTTGTAGCGGCAACAATTCTTACATCTGTCTTCTGAACCTTGGACGAACCTACCTTGATATATTCACCTGATTCAAGGACACGCAATAGTCTTGCCTGGGTTGACAATGGTAATTCTCCAACCTCATCCAGGAAGATTGTTCCACCGTTGGCCTCGGCGAAATAACCGTTTCTGTCGCTTATGGCACCGGTAAAGGCACCTTTCTCATGTCCGAAAAGTTCCGAGTCGATTGTACCTTCCGGAATTGCTCCACAGTTTACAGCAATATACGGTCCGTGTTTTCTGCGGCTGAACTGATGTATTATCTGCGGAAAACTCTCCTTACCAACTCCACTCTCACCTGTAACCAGTACCGACAAGTCCGTAGGCGCCACCTGCATAGCAATATCAATAGCCCTGTTAAGCCCCTCGGTATTACCTATAATACCAAAGCGTAACTTTATATTTTGAATATCCGACTTTACCATATTATAAAAAATTATCTGCCAAATTTACAAAATCTTTGGAAAGAATCAGTAAATATGGCAGAAAATTACTTTAGAACACTGTACGTATCATCAATCTCACACCCCACTTGTTGGCTGTAGGAAGATGATTATAGTTAAGACGTCTCACATATTCTATATGCAAAAGCTTGAATATATTGTGAATTCCGGCTGTTACCTCAACATACGGTACTTTAGGATCCATCACATAACTAGAATAATTATAATTACCTGTCCTATCATAATGTCCCGGGAACATCATCAGCATATCATCATTCTTGTTCTGCTCAAGGAAAGGATTGTTTTTATCCGTAAGTGTACCCCATAGGCACTTGACACCGATAAACTCACGCCATTTCAGTTTCTTGATCAAAGGTATGCGGTTGAAAAGTTTTCCCTGCATATTCCATGATACGTCAAGCGATGCGTAACGGTCGTTCAGGAACTCCATATTATTGATAAGGTTGAATGTTCCGTCCTGTAAAATGTACGACAAGTTTGCAGCCGGCATTATCAGCAATGGGAAAGGAACCTTATTCCACTGTATTCCACCTTTCAAATGTACGTCAAGATTACCCCACGAACTTAACCAGAAACGCTTATAAGCTGTAGCTTCTGTCATATTATAAGTATAATCACTACCTAAAACACCTTTCAGACCTAATGTATGCTGCAACGTAAACACTGGTGCATCAAGATTGACAGGCAATCGTCTCTGTTTCGTATTTACGAAAGTCTCGCCCGGAGCGTACCTTAAAGTTAAAGATGCCTCCGTCACAGTTATATCGTGAGTATTGAAAGGCGACTGTACCCATTTCTGTCCGGATAACGAACCGTCTGCTATAGCAGTCTGCAATGCACTTTCGCCAGCCATTGTACGATAGAACAATTCGCCACAAGGCTCGTAATTGGCATATCTCAACATTGCTGTTGTCTTAAAACCGAACTCACGCTCACGCTCATACTTGATAGTGGCCTTGCGTTCGTAGTTATACTGATCCACCTGGCAAACCTTCAAGGCTGTAAACACATTATCCTTGTCTGCATTTATAAACTTATCGGACGGCAGCATATTGTCATACTGATAAGTAAACGTCATGGAATGTTTAGGGAACTCTCTTGGAAGATATTCCTTCTTGTCGAACGAATACTCCAACTCTCCCATATATTTCGACTTCTTATCTTTAAATCCGTATGCATAATATCCTTTCAGGAAGATATTAGGATGCAGATTAGCCGTAGTCTGTGCTGATGCACGCAATCGTAATCCGTCGATATAGTTCGATGTTATCATCGTATTTATCGGACCTATATCCACTTTACTGTCCTTGCTTGTCTCCACATAACTTTCAATCAAAGCCTTCAATCCGAACATTATATATTTGAATCCCTTAATCTTTGCCAAATCGTCAAGGAAGCTGCCCATACGTGTTTCCGATTCCGTAAGTTCCTCCTGTCTGTACTTTTTCCAGAACTCATCATCACGCATCATCGCGTTTACATCCTTTATTTCGGAACCTTTCTTCTTGAACAACTTGTCAGGCAACGGTTCGAAAGAGAAATCAAAGTTACGTGTAGTCCTTCTCACCATGTACGACCCAAGGATTTTTTTCAGATATGACAATTCACAGAGCATATCATCTTCCATCAGTGACCATTCACCGGTAGGTAATTCTCCGAACTTCTGGTTGATGATCATATGATCTACGAAATTTATATCAGTCTTTTTCGGAAGATTCATATTACACTGTTTCACCCTATATGTAGAGTCGGCCAAAATGTACAGATGACCTGTGAAACCGAAATCCTGAGAATTATTCGGCACGAACGTCAAATGGAAACACCTGTCGCGCTCCACATATACTGTATCCATTATGTAATATTTGTAAAACCTTATACCGGCATCCGACACAGGGCTGTCAAACGGATACTGCAAAAATCGGAACCTGTCCTGATAAATATCAATATCCTGAAAAACATCCTTCAATACAGTAGTAAGCATGTCTCCAGTACTGAACAATTCGTTTATACCTCTTGACTCAATACCTTGTATTATAGTCTTTTCAGAATGTGGTTCCTTTCTATAAATCTTCTGCGAAACTGTTTCATCAACAGAAACCGGCAATATACGTTTCTGTGTCACATCACACATTTCCACCTGATCGCGCAGAAACGGATATTTTTTGAAAAGCCACGATTCTTTCAGCGAATCAGGAGTTATATCATTTACGGCAAGTGTTATTTTCTGGTACTTATTATAAAAATAATAGTCTTTATTCTCCAGATTGGTCTTTTCCTTCGAAGCTATAACCTTCTTCATCAATTCCACCGCCGGATTATTCTTTCTGGAATATTTCTCTTTTTTAGGCTTGACCACAACTTCGTCAAGAACCAGATCAGACTTCATGCTTACATTAAGTTCTGTCGTTTTTGACGAAACGGTTATATCCTGCCTGGTGTAGCCGACCATAGAGAATGTCAATTTGTTCCATCCGGAATGATATGGAATTGAATACTTACCGTCAATGTCGGTTATAGTTCCCACCCCCTTGCCATCATAGTATATGTTCAAATATGGGATAGGCTCACCGGTATCTGAATCTATAACAACCCCATGAATCTGAGCATATAATCCCAAAGCCCAAACCCACAAAGCTATCACAACGAGTAATCTTTTTACCATATTAATAAATATATTTTTGTATCTTATAAAACATAATCCGTAAATTATCGGAACAATAATGACCTATAAAGTCAGCCCAGTTATTTTTGCATCCCAAAAAACAGATATTCCACTTACTGTTTTTTATAAGGCTTTATAGGATCTTGTTCGGATAATATCTTCCTATCTTTACTGAACTGTATAAAGTAAGCAACAAACAGGAATACTGCTATAGCCAAACCTACAATATCGTAAACGCCAAAATGCTGACCGTAAACATCTACATTAATATCGGCCCAAGGAGTGTACATACATATTGTATTGATTAAAATAATAACCAGTCTGAACTCTGTCGGACCAAAAGAACTGTATGTCAGACGGAACTCACCCTTTATTATAGTAACAATATATGTATATACTGACAGCACCAGATAGCCAGCCAAAACCAACAATGCCACATCAAGTCTGAACATAGGAGACAATCCTGCTCCCACACACATTATACATATTGTTATGGCATCCAAAGAATGGTCAATAAAAAATCCATAAACAGGACGTTGCAAATTACGTACACGTGCCAATGTTCCATCCAAGCTGTCACCATACCAGTTTAATACCATACCAAACGAAGCCAGCCACAAATACATTATATTACTTGCTGCAAGCACGCATCCCAAGGCATAAACCAAGGCACCTATGACACCCATATAAGTTAAAAAATCCGATGTTACCCAACGTGGTTGACGCTGTGCCAACCATACCAATGCTACTTTTTCAGCCCTGTTAAGTATTGATGTCTGAATTCTTTTTGACTCTTCTTTTCCCATACCACTCTCTTTTAAATAAAATCTTACGTATTTTCTTATATTTTCATTTTTCTAACATCTTCTGTCAAAAGTATCTCGAATATCTTCAAGTCTTCGGGATACGTCAGTTTCAAATTAAATCTGTCTCCATCAACCATATACAGCGGGGTATAATCCAATTGAGACATCAATATATAAAGCGATTGCGAAACCAGGCCTTTTTCATTTGCATCATTCAGTGCCTTAGCCACACAATCCAACCTAAATGTTTGAGGGGTCTGTACCATAAACATTTTCTCCCTCAGGAAATGCCTTTCGGAAGAAACTCCGTCTTCACTGTATAAATAAGACTCATTTCCTCTTACTACAGTAACGGCATTACCTCTTTCCATACATGATGTTATATTGTCGGCTATTATCTTGTCTGTAATAAAAGGTCTGACCGACTCATGAACAAGAACTATATCATCTTCACTATAGCCATTGCCAAGCAAATATCCTATACCTTTTGATATTGACTCCTGACTATTGCTACCACCTTCAACTATAGCCTCAAGTTTTGTTATATTATATTTTAAAGCCAGTGCTTTAAGTTTATCAATCCATCCATTCAGACATACTACAATAATAACATCTATATCATTGCTTTGTTCAAATTTCAGCAAAGTATGAATTATGACAGGCATTCCCTGCAACTCCAGAAACTGTTTTGGAGTATCCTTATGCATCCTTCCTCCAGAACCTCCTGCCGTTACAAAAGCTATCTTTTTCATATATTTACATCTAAATGATAATCCTTATACATTTTCTTGCAGAAACTTTCATGTCTGTATCTCATGTAGAAAAACAAGATATTAAGAACCGTTACCTCGAAAACGAAGAAAAACCATGGTTCTTTCACAAGAACAGAAATAAAAAGAACAAAAGCTCTGGTATCGAATGTAAGGATATTGGTATATTTCATCAATGGCTTACTGTTCCTTCTATACTCATCTCTGAAATAAGAAGGTATATCCTCTCCTTTTTCCAACCATTTTCTTTCTACCCCACGCAACAGTTTCTGCAAAGAAGGCGACAAACTTTCCTGACTTTTTGTATATTTTATATAGAATAACAGATAAAGCTTTTCAAACCAGTCGGACTTCCATCTAAGAGACTTCATCTTTTCCACCTGTAGGGATGACTTGTCAAACTCTGAATTTATATTGCCTTTCTGAAAAAACATGTGAATGTTTCTATAATAGTCGGCAAGGGCACATTGCTTGCTGTGGCAAATGAAGCCGGAAAAAGCTGCCAACAACCAAATATATATGCCCCATGTATCTGTAAGACGGAGACATATAAAGAAATATATTGAGAAGAACCATAAATCACCTGCAAAACCATCCAAGACACGCCCCAACAAGCTCTTCTTGCCGGTCATTCTGGCCAACTGACCGTCGGCACAGTCATACCAGTTAGCCCAAATAAGCAGAAATATACCCAACAAAGCATGCTTCAGGTCGTCAAAGTAGAACATATATCCCGCCAGCATACCCAATATGATGGATATTATGGTGACTACATTAGGATGTACTCCCAACTTTTTAAAAAACAGAGCCCACAAATACCCACTTGAACGAGTAACGTATATTTCAAAAAATCCCTCTGTATCTTCTGATTTTAATGTTGATTTCAGTCCTTTCTTAAATGAAACTAAATCCATGGTCCTTTTATTTATTACCTATCTTCATCAATGCTATACCAATGATTACACACACCACTTCCCTAATTCTTATAAGAAGCGCCATGAATACGCCATAAGAATACGGGATAGACAGTAACGCAACAGACATCACAAACCCACCTTCGCGAGCACCGAGCTGCATTGGCGAAAAGAACATCAGATTGGCAAACAATGATGTAAACGCTAATATCAATATACTGTCGAAGAAACTTGCGTCTGTAGAGAATATCAACAAGATGATATATACCTCAAGACAAGATACGACTCTTGCTACAAATTCCAGTGACAATGAAGTAAAGAAAGTATATTTATTATTCCTATACAAATCCTTTATCTGATTGTCAATCTGCACAAAAGTTTCTTCTTTTCTCTCTATTAATCTGGTTATCTTGTTCTTTATAAAAGGCATACGCTGCAAAAAACGCATCAGTTTCATTACCATTCCCGAACGATATCCTTTTATAAAAAAGTAAATTCCTATCATACACGCCACAACAAAAATACTCATGATTATCACATAAGTCCTGTTTATCTGGTTATAGTATGACAATATATATATAAGCAGCGAGAACAGCCAAAAACAAAAGTGAGAGAAAATATGCATCATCGCATACAATATCACACTTGAAGATGCCTTTTCAATACCTACGTAGGGTTTCAACTCCATTATACGGTAAGGTTCGCCTCCCATCAGCCCAACCGGCGTGGTAGAGTTCAATGCAAAACCGGTAATGGTATATTTGAAGACTTTCAAAAAAGGAACTTTAACCCCATTCAACCCATTACAAATAATAGCATACCATGCTCCCGCATTTATAGCATATATAAACATCCATAGCAACAACAATACAGGAAACCATATACCGGCTTTTCTCAAGCATGACACTACATCCTCGTATGTCATGTCCATTCCAAAAAGCATTATTACTATGGCTACAACTCCTACTATGAAAAATATATTCCTGAACTTACTCTTCATATTCAGCGTCAAGTTTCAATTTATCGCTATCATCGCGTTTCTCGTAATACTGTTTGCGAAGCGGATTCGCACTTATCTCTCTCTCCATACATCTGTTACGGAATACGTCAATAGCAATATAAATAGCCTGACGAAACGAATCTTCCGAAGCAACCCCTTGTCCGGCAATATCATACGCCGTACCATGTGCCGGCGATGTCCTTACAATAGGCAAACCTGCTGTATAGTTCACTCCTTCATCCATGGCCAAAGCTTTGAATGGAGCCAATCCCTGGTCATGGTACATAGCCATGATACCATCGAAATGAGTAAAGTTACCCGACCCCATAAAACCATCTGCAGGGTAAGGGCCAAAACACTGTATTCCTTTTGCTTTCAGTTCTTCCATTGCCGGAATAATGACATCCTGTTCCTCTGTACCAAGAAGACCATTATCACCGGCATGAGGATTCAGTGAGAACACAGCAATGCGCGGACATCCTATTCCGAAATCCTGTTTCAACGACTTATGGAATATTTCTATTTTTTCTTCTATCAATTCCTTGGTAAGTATAGACGGGATTTCCCTTACAGGAACATGACCTGTAACCAAAGCCACCCTGAAATCATTCTTCATAAGAATCATCAATGACTTGTTGCCGTCTCCCACACGTTCTTCTATATATTCCGTGTGACCCGGGAAATGAAACGTCTCGGACTGTATGGTATGCTTATTGATAGGGGCTGTTACCAACACATCTATTCCACCCTCACGATAGTCGGCCAAAGCTCTTTCCAAAGCATCAAGCGCAGCTTTTCCTGCTTCTGCAGTAGGTTTGCCAAGCTCAACTTTGAGTTCCTCAGCAGTACAATTCAGAACATTCAGTCTGCCGTCCTGTATTTCCTTTGCAGAATTTATTATGCTGAAATTGGCAGAAATATCCATCGCCTTACGATGATATGCAGCCACTTTAGGCGAGCCGTACACTACCGGCGTACATAATTCCATCATTTCCGGTTCGGCAAAGGTTTTCAGTATAACCTCATAGCCTACTCCATTGATGTCACCGTGGGTGATTCCCACTCTTATTTTACGTCTTTCCATGTCTATACTTATTATGATATATACTTATTTTATAGAGTCGCCGGTTATTGTAATTTCTGTCACACCAGCCCCTATAGGCAATTCGAATACTTCTTTCTGTGCAGGTAATTTCAGAGTGTAAAGACATGCCTCAAGCTTGCGCATCAGGTCACGCTTCAATTTATCCGGTTTAAAGACAAAAGCCTCCACCACTATTACCCTGGCATTAGCTCTGTCAACCCTGACATGCGATACGAAAGGACCTCCCATAGCATCGTTTCTCATTTCCCATAATCCTCTCGCCTCAAAAGCATAATCACCTTTAACAGCTATGTTCTTTACATCCACAAAGATTGAGTCTGCTGTCTCCATATACATACCTTCCATTGACCCCGGTATGTTGATTTTCATTACAGAATCACGTTTGTTGATAAAATACTCCTTTGTAAACGTATTATTGTCCCTGAACGGATAAGAATACATCACGAAATTCATATCATTAAGATTGGTTGAAGCCCAGAAGAAATCCTTGCCCGTCTTGAACGAGTTCAGTTCATTAGGCATCCAGATATCACAGTCGAACAGGCTTCCCACCTTTGCCGAAATGGCAGCATTATGTTTCTCACGCAAAAGGTTTATCTGACGGTTCATTTCAGCACGTGTAAAGAAATCCACAATCACCTGTCCGTGCTTACTTACGTATTCATCAAATTCCTTCTGATTTGGCGACTGTATAGTCATTATCATCTGTGGAGAAGCGTATGCATCGCGCGTATACTTAAATTTGGTTTGAGTGTAAATATCCTGAATATCAGCTATTATGATATTTCTGAAAATACGCATCACACGGTCAAAATTCGCAGGACGGATACGTGAGATTCTGAACGAACGTTCCGCCTGAGGCAAGCCCGGCACATCTGTATCAAGCACATGATAGAGCGCACTGTCCGGACTCATCCAGCAATTATCGTCCGCTACAACCATCACTTCGTATGGTCTTCCGCTTGAAACCGGAGTAATAATACTTTTACCATCATTACGGCATGATGCCAACACGACAGCCAACATCACGAAGCTAAAATAAAAAGCAATACGTTTCATATTATCAATTTCTTATTGGTTTACACATTATTTTTCTCAGCCTGCTGCTTGGCAGTGGAAAGCATCCCACAAGCCGCAAATATATCCTCACCTCTTGAAGCCCTGATTGTAGCAAAAACTCCATGTTGTGTCAGATAATCGCGGAACTGCACCATAGAGTCCATATCAGTACCTTCAAGATCCACATTCGGTATGGCATGAAAACGTATAAGATTCATTCTGCAATCCAGTCCCTTCAATATCTTGACAAGCTCCTTGGCGTATATCAGACTGTCATTTACCCCCTTGAACACTATATATTCAAACGAAAGACGTCTCTGCTTGCTGAAATCATACCGTTTCAATATCTCTATAATCTCCATTATGGAGAAAGCTTTCTCAGCAGGCATAAGCTCGCGTCTTTGTGCCGGAAAAGGAGAATGCAGGCTCACAGCCAGATGGCAGTCACTTTCTTCGAGGAATCTTTCAAGACCTTTCTTCAAGCCAACGGTAGAAACGGTTATTCTCTTCGGACTCCACGCATATCCATAATCAGCAGTGAGAATTTCCAAAGCCCTAAGTACTTCATTCAGATTATCAAAAGGCTCACCCATACCCATGAACACTACATTTGTCAATGTATCCCTCTCAGGAATGGAATAAATCTGATTAAGAATCTGTGCGGCTGTCAGGCTGTTGGTATATCCCTGCTTGCCTGTCATACAGAACTTACAGTTCATCTTACATCCCACTTGCGACGACACACACAATGTCGCCCTGTCATCGTCAGGTATATATACAGCCTCAATATAATCATTTTCCGGGGTACGGAATAAATATTTCACAGTTCCATCTACAGAACGCATTTCGTGTACCGGAGGAGTCGCCCCAACCTCATATTTATGCGACAAAAGTTCACGGTTTTTCAGTGACAGGTTTGTCATTTCATCTATTGAGGAAACTTTCTTTTCATACAGCCACGAAGCAATCTGTTTTGCGGTAAACTTTGGCATACCCAAATCCAAAACTACAGATTGAAGTTCGTTCAAAGTTTTACCCAAAAGTGGTGATTTTATATCAGTCATCATTCAGTTATATACAGTTAGCGCACAAAGGTAGCTAAAAAATAGGACAAACCATCTATAATTATCCTAATAATGACTAATAACCGACATAATGAACAATATTATCCGACGAATTGACCAGTAAACCGGATATAATACATGCAATAATAAAGCAAAGGCATTTTGCTACAATATCCAAACCGATAGAAGATATTTTAAACAGTTCACTAACCGTTCGTTAAGCGTCAGCTGAGCGGTATTTCAAATCTTTTGCAAAAGGTTTTAAACAGGTTTGCAAAACATATCCATTCATACTCGTTGAAGATTTTTTATCCTTATTTTCAAATAGTTGTCTAAATTATATTTTCATTAAAAGCAAATAAAAGAAAAATGTTCTCTTGTTTAATGTTATGCAACATCTCAGAAGTATCAAAAGTAGTTATACATATAAAATTCTTGGACATAACCGTTGTAGTAAGCCAAAAACAATCTCAACATAATTATGCATTAATATAATCTGTTTTTGATTCAGCGGCCATCAATGTTTTTTCTTCCACCTCTCCATAAGATTTGACTTTTCTATCTTCCAAAAATATACAAGAAAGTGTATATACTAATGACTCCAAAGTCTGCTGTCGAACTCTAGGTTTCAACTGACATTCCCAAATGGTAATACAATGCCATCCCATTGATGCCAATTGGCGTTGTTCTTCCACATCTCGTTTTCGATTCCTTTCGATTTTAGCACTCCAAAACTCCACATTCGTTTTAGGAAGGACAAAATATTTGCATTCTTGATGTCCATGCCAAAAACATCCGTTCACAAAAATCACGGTTCTATATTTGCGCAATACAATATCCGGATGTCCTGGAAGTCGAGGATGATTCAATCTATATCTAAATCCACGACTAAACAAGAACTTCCGCACCAACAATTCCGGCTTTGTATCCTTACACTTTATAGCTGACATACAACGATGTCTCTGTTCTTTGTTTAGTTTGTCCATGCCAATATAGAAAATTCACATATTGATTGTCTGTCATATTCGATCAAAGAACCCTTCGTATTCATCATCAATTATTTTCCATTCTCCCATTTTACGTCCACCTATACGAGTAATCTTCCCTGACTCTTGAAGTCGTTTAAGATATTTCTGAACCTGACGTGCAGATAACCCCATACTCTCAGCCATCTGCGCAGCACTG
Source organism: Bacteroides sp. ET336 (assembly GCF_024733815.1). Lineage (NCBI taxonomy): Bacteria > Pseudomonadati > Bacteroidota > Bacteroidia > Bacteroidales > Bacteroidaceae > Bacteroides > Bacteroides sp. ET336. Next base: position 313,654 of record NZ_JANRHK010000001.1, on the reverse strand, counting down.
ATTTGTGGGTTTTGTGAAATTAGCTTATAAATCTGACGACCTGCTTTTACGAACTCTTTTGCGAACTTTGATTCTTCTTTTACGAACTCTTTTACGACCACTTCTCCAGACTCTTTTACGAACTCTTGCATCAAAGGAATGCCATTAGGTGTTATTTCTCCAACAACTTCATTCTCAAAATTCAAGTTCCATAGCGTTACATGAAACTCTGAAGCATTAGAAACAAATTCCGGACCATGATAATTTAAAAGATGAATATATTTATTATATGCATCAATAATCTTCTTCATTCCACTTCCACGTCGTTCCATTAACCCCAAGCGGTTAAAAAAGTCTGCAAGTAACGGATTTCGCCTTTTGGATGGAACTTTCATAGGATCAAGCTGCTGAATAAGTCTTCCATCCATCATTCCTCCTGGAGATTATACTTCCAAACGGTCATCATACATGTCGATATGTATTTCACTTCCATCTTTCCAATATCTAGCAGAAATAGTACTTGTATAAATACTATCAGCATTAAATAAAGAATAGCCAAATCCCTTTCCGTTTTGTCTGTTTCGCTCCTTTCTCTTTTGATGTCCCTCCCACATTCTATCACTAATCGTATAATGTGAATCCAATGTTGCTAATGGTTCAAATATATCCGAGACCTTAGTTGAAAGTGTCCCATCTTTCAATTTTTCTTTTTCATATATTGTAGAACCATCTTCGGCTATTCCATATGGGAATTTAAAAGCCTTGACATCTATCTGTTTTTTATACCATGCAATAATAAATAGACGCTCCCGATTTTGAGGTACTCCAAAATATTTTGCATTTAGAACTTCAAAGGAATAACCGTATCCCAATTCTTCAAGCGTAGCCAATATAACTTTAAGAGTATTTCCTTTATCATGCGTTTTTAATCCACGAACATTTTCTAAAAACAATACCTTTGGTGGACACCCTGCATTTATTTTCTCTTTTATAATATTAGCTATGCTAAAAAACAAAGTACCTCTTGTATCTTCAAAACCTCTTTTTAAACCAGCTACAGAAAAAGGTTGGCATGGAAATCCACCACAGCAAATATCAAAATCAGGAATTTCATTTGGTATAGCATCATTTATATCTTCATTGAAGAAAAGATACTTTCCATCTTTATCTTTTTGAAAAAGCTCAGGTTCTATATCCTTATAATTTGCTTCATAAGACAAGCGTGCATTTTTGTCCCATTCACTGGCAAAAACACATTTGCCACCGACATAATGCATTGCTGTATGAAAACCACCAATACCCGCAAATAAATCAATAAATGTATATTTCTTTTTCGTCATTTTCCTGTTTATTCAAATGGTTCATATAAATCTTTCAAATCACACTGTAATATCTGAGAGATCTCAATCAACTGTGGAGCACTCGGTTGTGTAGTATTGGTACACCATCGACTTATTGTCATCTTTGACACTCCAAGCTGTTCTGCCAAATATGTCTTTGTAACCATTTTATCTGCAAGCACCACACGAATTCTATTTTTATATACTTTCTTTTCCATGAAAACATTTCTACATTTATGTGCAAAAATACACATAAATGTAGAAAGTATCAAGCAAACATAATTATATAAACTAACGTCTTCTAAAACTTTTCATTCCATTCTACCTCTTTATCACCCCTACCGCCGAATTGTAGAAATGATTTGTTTAGCAATCTCCCGATTTAGAGTTTCAATCCACTTGTCAGTAGCAAACAAAGCAACTTTAAAATTTAACACCCTATTCCATCACTTAATGCCTCATCCTCAAATGCCTCTCTGCAAAGTATCTCAATCAGGAAATAACTTCTCTCCTCGTTTGTCTATATTACTGCAGGACTGGAGCCATTCTTCTTAACTCATCCTGTATGGTCGGGATGCCCGTACCTCTGCCTTCGGACAGCTGAAGTTCTTTAAGGTAATAACCTAAATGACAGTTGCAGTAGCAACATGACTTAAGTCGCTCTGCCTTCTGGATGGCAGCAATACTGATGGAGCGGTCCGGACCGGCATAGCTGAGGATAGAAATCTTATCAGGATTCCGTCCTTAGTAATAAAAATATTCAATAAATTATATGCAATAATTAAGTTGTAGAACCGCACATCTGGATTATCATATAAAGACCATATCCAGTATATTTATATCAAAAAGACACAAAATAAGGCATTTCAATAACATATCCATATTTCATATCAGCCACTATAAAATACAAACATTAAGCCGTAAAATAATTAGCTTTATTTTTAGATAACCAAAATAAAACATATTGTTAATTATAGTAATAAATTTAACAATGATAATAAATAAAAATGCCCATTATCTTTACAGAAAACGGGCTGAAATTTGACTTTAAATGGGCTGAAACCTTAAATCGAATGACAGTCCATTTGTTCTATGATGATTTTTCATCTGATTTTTGCTCTATTTTCTCTTAAATCAAAGGCAAAATAAGTATAACTTATTAATATAATATACATATTTTACATTACAAAAAGCGGCAATAATAACAAAAAGTAAAACACAAATCAAGAATAACCAAATAAATAACAACAATAAGTCATACTTAATATATATCAGAAATGATAAAATTACGGACTACGCTCACATGGTCCGAAAAATTAAAATCTCAAGGTTCCAAAATATCAAATTGACATTTTGAAACCTTGAGATCTATATCAAACAGTTTCACAAGAAAGTTATTGTATAATTGCTTATTTCTTCTTATAATCCTTCACGATTGCCTCAGTTATCCAGTTAGCCAAGGCCTGGCGGTTATTAGGAATCACCAGACGTTTCTGGTCCAGGGCATTCTGCATATTACCAAGCTCCATAAACACTGCAACAGGAGTAGTATTTTTCAGAACATAAAGATTACGCTCGCTTACAGTTCCACCAAATCCTCTACCGGGCTGATGTTTTCTGTATTTACCTTTGAATGTCTTTTGAATTTCTGTTGCAAGACGTTCGCCGTATTTGCTGTTCGGGGCATGGTAAAAATATACGTCTGTCTGCTTGCTTCTTGAACGGCTGTCAACGTGAATAAATATAGCACGCTTATAACTGCTCTTGTCCTTGCGGTAGAGATTATTTATAGCTACACACCTTTGTTTCAAGCGTTCAACCTGATTCAAAGGTATCGGCTTACCCATACAAGTTTCACGCTTGCTGTTCTTCAGAATATAAGAGTCGCGGATACCGTCTTTTGCATCCTGAATGATAAAATAGACCTTTGCCCCCCTCTCCAGGAGTTCCTTACCCAAACGGAGTATTATATCGTAGGCATATTCATCCTCATGCAGTTCCTTTCCCTGATACTTGCCTATACAGCCCGGATCAGGCCCTCCATGACCACTTACGAGATAAAAGACAGCCCCTTTCAGCGATGAAGAACTAACCGTGTAGGACGAATGAGATTTACCGAAAAGAGGTTCTTTCTTAGTTTGAGACGATACCGAAAAAGATATTACACAAAAGAATGACAATAAAAAACAAATGCGCTTCATACTTTTACAGTCAGTCTTTTAACATTTCATCTATTTTATTGCACAATGACTTGAACTCATCGTCATTGAAAAGTCTTGTCATCATTACAATCTTTCCATTACGGTCGATAAGCACATTTCTGGTTATTCCGGCATTTCTTTCCGCATAAAGCGCAAAAATATCTGCCCCCGGATCAAGTCCTAGAGGATAAGTGACTTTTGTCTGCTTAGCAAATGCCTTCACACGCTCCAGCGGTTCATCACGGTCTATACCGTAAAGGGCAAACTGCTTGTTATCCTTGTGCTTCTGCCATATATCACTCTCTATAAAAGGCATTTCCTTACGACAAACACCGCACCAGCTCGCTGTAAACTGAAGCATTACCACTTTTCCGCGGAGTGATGAGAGCTTCACTTTAGTTCCGTCAGTGAGAGTCATTTCGAAATCAGGGGCCATATCCCCTACCTTTACTATATATCCCGCCTTATCGGCTACAGGGTTTTGCGACATTAAATTTGTTACACCAAAAAGGCAGAAGAACATGGCTGCCAACATAATAAATCTTTTCATACTATTCTGGAATATAAAATATATAGAGCGTAAAAGTACAAAAAAAACATCGGTACATTAAAATGCGTGAAACATTTGTAAACATAAAAAAGATGAACAACAACATCTATAGTCTGCAAAAACCATAAAATGTCATTGTTCATCTTCTTTTATTATGATATCACCTTATTACAAAGGCATGTTTCCATGTTTCTTTGGAGGATTGCTCTGACTCTTGTTCTGAGTCATTTCCAACGCCTGAATAAGTTTATATCTTGTATCTTTAGGAAGAATGATTTCATCAATATATCCCTGCTCAGCAGCACGATATGGGTTAGAGAATTTCTCCTTGTATTCTTCTACTGCCTTAGCCTTTTCTTCAGGAGTAGCCTTGCGGTAAAGGATATTTACAGCTCCATCAGCACCCATAACGGCAATCTCTGCTGTAGGATATGAGAAGTTTACATCCGAACCGATAGGCTTACTGTTCATAACGATGTATGCACCACCGTATGCCTTACGTGTGATAACTGTAATCTTAGGCACTGTAGCCTCAGCGTATGCATAAACAATCTTGGCTCCGTGACGGATGATACCATTGTGTTCCTGATCGCATCCAGGCAAGAAGCCAGGCACGTCAACAAACGAAATGATAGGAATATTGAAGCAGTCGCAGAAACGGATGAAACGTGCAGCCTTGTCTGAAGCATCGATATCAAGCACGCCGGCAAGATATGCAGGCTGGTTTGCTACGATACCTACAGAACGTCCTCCCATGCGGGCAAATCCCACTACCATGTTCTTTGCAAAGTGTGGCATTACTTCGTAGAAGTACTGATTATCCACTACAGGCTCGATGATATTCTTGATATCATAAGGCATGTTTGGATCATCAGGAATTACAGACATAAGCGATTCGTCTGCTCTGCGGATATCATCAGAACATGGCTGTATAGGAGCATCTTCCATATTGTTTGACGGAAGGAAGCTCAACAGTTCGCGGATACCCATAAGTGTTTCTTCTTCTGTATCACAAAGGAAGTGAGTTACACCACTCTTGCTGCTGTGTGTGTATGCACCACCAAGTTCTTCCTTATTGACATCTTCGTGAGTTACAGTCTTAACCACATCCGGTCCTGTGATGAACATGTGGCTCTTTTCCTTCACCATGAAGATGAAGTCAGTAAGTGCAGGAGAATAACAAGCACCTCCGGCACAAGGACCCAGGATAGCAGAAATCTGAGGGATTACACCTGAAGCGATAGTGTTCTGATAGAAGATAGAAGCATAACCAGAGATACTTCCCACACCTTCCTGAATACGTGCGCCACCAGAGTCGTTCAATGCAATTACAGGAGCACCGTTCTTGAGTGCCAACTGTTGCACTTTAACAATTTTCTGTGCGCCTGTCACACTAAGTGTACCGCCATATACAGTGAAATCGTAAGCATATACATAAACCAGACGTCCGTCAACTTTACCATAACCGCACACGATACCGTCGCCAGGAATATGGTTCTTTTCCATACCGAAGTCGGTACAGTGATGTATCACGAACTTGTCTATTTCGTTGAATGTTCCTTTGTCAAGCAACATGTCTATACGTTCGCGGGCTGTCATATGTCCGTTGGCATGCTGTTTTTCCACACGCTCTACTCCACCGCCCTGAGAAGCCTTCTTATCAAGCTCCTGAAAATATTTGTATTGTTCTTCTGTTGTCATAATTAGTCTTCTTTAATAATATCCAAAGTCATAACCACCTGATTGGCATTCACTGAATCGCCCTCTTTAACGAGGATATCCTTAACCACACAAGGAGCGCTTACCTTGTAGTTACTCTGCATCTTCATCGCTTCGATAACCACTACTATATCTCCGCTTTCAAGTCTGTCGCCTACAGAAACCGGTATGCTCACAATCTTACCAGGCATAGGAGAAACAATCTTATCCTGCTGTTTTTCATCAGCTCCCTTACGCATACGAAGATACTTGGCCTGTGAATCTATGATATCAATGTTATATGACTGATAGTGAGCATTTACAGTATAACTCTTACCACCTTCCTTACGGATAAGTTCTGTGTTATACGATTTACCATCATGTATAATAGAGCAACTACCGTTTTCAGCCATTACGATATCCACGTCGTATGGAACGCCATCAATAGTCAGTTGCACCTTATTACCTTCCTTGCTGACCAATGAAACATCAGCAACTCTGTTTCCTATATGTATTTCCATATTGTCAGTTTTTTAGATTACAAGTTGACGAGTTGACAAGGTTGCCGTCCGAATGGAATGCCTTGTTAACTTGTAACTGTAGCCTTGTTACCTCTTTTATATTCTTAATACACCTTTCTGCAATCCAAATTCTTTCCATCTGCTGATAGGACGGTTATCCGAAGATGTTCCCTTGTTTTCTTCCAGATTCATCAGATAGTCGATGTATGCAGCTATCATGGCTATGTTTTCAGTCTCTTCTTCTTTCTTGCCTGCCCATTCTTTAAGCATTTCCTGATGCTTAGGAATAAACAATGTATTATAGTGACCTTCTACAAAGTCAGGAACATTCATTATATGACGCAAGTAACTGATGTTAGTCTTGAGTCCGGTAATCTTGTATTCATACAGAACTCGGCGCATACGCTCAATGGCAAATTCACGTGTAGTAGCCCATACAATCAGCTTACCTATCATCGGGTCGTAATAGATAGGAATTTCGTAACTTTCATATACATAGCTGTCTATACGTACACCGATACCGTTAGGTTCCATCAGCTGCTTGATAATACCCGGTGAAGGCATAAAGTTATTGTCTGTATCTTCTGCACAGATACGGCATTCAATGGCATGTCCTCTCTGTTTCAGTTCTTCCTGCTTCAGATGCAAAGGCTCATTGTTAGCGATACGCAACTGTTCCTTAACCAGGTCAACACCAACAACCTCTTCTGTGATAGGATGTTCAACCTGAAGACGTGTATTCATTTCAAGGAAATAGAAGTTACGGTTCTTGTCAACAAGGAATTCTATAGTACCAGCACCTTTGTAGTTCACAGCCTTGGCAGCAGCAACAGCAGCCTTACCCATTTTCTCACGCAACTCAGGAGTTACGAATGGAGAAGGAGTTTCTTCTACCACTTTCTGATTTCTGCGCTGGATAGAACATTCTCTTTCGAACAAATGTATGGCATTACCATAATTGTCACCCAAAATCTGGAACTCAATGTGATGAGGTTCTTCAACGAATTTCTCCAGATAAACAGTATCATCCCCGAAAGATGACATTGACTCTGAGCGTGCTGTGTTATAAGCCTCTTCTACTTCTGCCTCGCTATGGATAAGGCGCATACCTTTACCGCCACCACCCATTGAAGCCTTCAGCATTACTGGGTAACCTATTTCATTACATATTCTCTTTGCTTCCTCTACATTCTGCAAAGGTTTTTCTGTTCCCGGAACTACAGGTACTCCGGCAGCAATCATGTGTTTTCTTGCAGAAATCTTATCTCCCATGGCATCCATAGTCTCAGGATCCGGACCGATAAAGATAATTCCTTCGGCCTTACATCTGCGGGCAAATTCTGAATTTTCAGAAAGAAAACCATACCCCGGATGAATAGCATCTGCACCATGACGCTTGGCTGCCTCAATGATTTTGTCAATATTCAAATAACTTTCACGAGATGCAGCAGGACCTATGAAACAAGCTTCATCTGCATATAATACGTGGCGTGCCGCTCTATCGGCTTCCGAGAAAACTGCTACTGTCCTGATTCCCATCTCACGACAAGAACGCATAACACGCACTGCTATCTCTCCACGATTAGCTATCAATACTTTCTGTATCATGCTCTATTTTTTTGGTTTATAATCTTTTTATCAAAATTGCCTTCAACGGCACACAAAATTGAATTCTGTGCAAAAATATTAAAAGAATTACAAACACATGCTTAATAACATGTTTTTAAACTATCTGCCACTGCGTATTTCATGTTTTTTAACTACTCAAATCTCAATTCATTACAAATGCCACATGGATATAGCAAAATAATAAAAAAAGCCGGACAACAATAGCATAGTGTATCGGCTGCTGCCATATACAATATACTATTGTTATCCGGACTTACATTTGGGAAATATATGAAACCTTATTTCTTGCGTGAAACCGTATAGATTACTTTACCTTCCTTGTTTATCATGTGCAGGTTAAGTTCCTTTTTATCAGCCGAGATAAGTGAGAATCCTGTTTCACCACTACAGAACTTGGTTCCATCAACAGGTTTTACCTTACGACTGAGCGAACCTGATGTATTCACTACATAATCAATATTACTGTCAGCCTTACGTATATGCTGGAAATTGTGAATATGTCCGCACAAATACATATCTACATTTTTGTGTTTGCGTAAAACAGAATCGAGTCTTTTCTGCAGATCAAGTCTTTCTGAATCATCTTTTCCTGTCTCAGCATATATAGGATGATGTCCCACTACAAGCACCCAGTCTTCCTTTGCAGCAGTCAGAACAGAATCAATCCATGCCAATTGCTTGTTCATATCCTGTTTGCAAGCATCGGGATATTTCTCAGTATCTTCACGATATTTGTCAAGAAGAGGAGCTGTGTCCACCATTACGAAACGTACAGTGACACCGTCATTTTCCATAGCGAAAGTATAATATCTGTCAGGTACATTCCATCTTGCACTTACTGCACTGTAATCTATTACAGCCTGAGTGTTTCCACGGTACTCGTGATTACCAAGAATTGCATACCATGGAATCATCAGTTCAGGATGACTATATATAAGTTCATAGTTTGTCATCCACAGAGGGTCATTCACGCTGCGCACTCCTTCGAAGTGATGCACGTCGCCTGCAGCAATCACACATTCAATATCCACGTTTTCCGCCATATTGCCCATCAGTTCGGCAATAGGTTTCTGGTCATAATATCCGTTTCGGCCAAGGTCATTGGCAAGATAGAAATTCAATGGCTTTTCAAGAGTCTTCCAGCTTTCAGGTGTTTGTGCAAAAGAAACTGTAACGACAAACAAAGCCATAAATAGCGTAATAATGTTCTTTCTTAATGAGTTCATGATGTTGTTATATTTATAGATTATAATTTTATTTATTACTTGTGCAAAAGTATTTCTCAAATCTGAAATGAATCTGAAAATTATTCCTGGTATGAAACATTTTCAAAAAAAATAAGTCCGAAACTTGTCCGGACTTATTTTTACATATATCAATTTAATGATTACTTCTGACCATAAGCGCCATAGCGTGCTTCTGGAGCCGGAGACTTATATGTTTTGCCGTTTACTGTCAAACCTGTTGACACGAATGCAGGCTGCATATCTGTACCGCTGTATGCTCCGTTCAAAGCCGGTGAACCAGCCTGAAGATGGAAATCATATTTCTGTGTTCCGTCATTATTGAATAGCTGATAGTCAAGAAGACGAACTGCATTAATATCAAAAGCTGTAAACTTAGGATCTTTTGAGTCATCTTCGGTAGCTACGATTGAATTCTTATCAACTTTTTCTGTGTCATACATGTTGATGTATATCACTTCACCATCATCTTCATCTTCCAATGTATAAGAGTAGTTATATCCTTCCCAAGAGTATTCTATACCAGCTTCATATACATAATCAGCCTCATCGATTTTCTGAGAGCCAGAAGCATAGTAGTTATAATCTATAACTGAATTATTTCTGTCGTAACGGTCTGAAGAGTCCTGATTCCAGAAAGGAGTAGTTGCCTTGAACTTACAGTTAACCAAAAGATTGTTGAACACTTTTACATTAGCATTTTCTTCTACATAGATACTACCACCTTTATCTTCATCACGTCTCCATCCGGCATTTACTATTGTATTGTTGTAAGCCTGAATCTTTGCCTGAGCTCTTTCCTCACTCTGTGACTTGCTTGATAATTTCAATGCGTTGGTGTTTGGAGCAAACATCAAGTTTCCGGCAACATCAACCACACATCCTGACTTGACATTCACAGCTTCTTCACCTGTCTTACCGTTTGCACAGAATACGTTGTTTGCAATAATTGCGTTACCGCCCATCATATAGATAGCATCTGAAACTCCATAACGTAGGATAGAATTTGTGATGACATAATTACCTTTAGTATTATTAGTAGTTATCTGAGGATAAGCATCATCACCGGCTTCATATATTCCTGCAAGTGCTGCCGGAGCTCCTTCCAGAACATCTCCACCAACATATTCTATAATAGTATGGTCGATAAGCATTTCCTGACAAGTTGAAGTGGCAACAATACCTCCCCACTTTCCTTCGAAAATATTACTTTCAGTTCTTTCATTTTCAGGAATAGAGAAAAGAACAGGTTTCTCAGCTGTACCTTCACAATAAAGATTACCCTTTACTGTAAACTCGATAGGAAGTTCATTCATTCCAACCTTTCCTGTTGCAATAACCTGAACACCTTCTTTAATGACAAGAGTCTTACCTTCCGGAACAGTGAAATGATCTTTCAATTCAACAACTTTGTCTGCTTCCCATACCACTACATCGTTGTTTGTAAAATCACCTAGATCTGTAGAACCTTCTACATCAGAACCGTTGTCATTGTCTGAATCAGCTACATTATCTTCAGTACAAGAAATGGCCATTAATGACAGGCTGATCATTGCAGCGCTAGCCCAAAAATAATTTTTCAGTCTCATTTTTCAAAAATTAAAAGTTGTTAGTCAATTTATTTAATACCTATTAAAGTTTATATCTGATACCAAGCATAAACGATTGTCCATGCCATTCTTTACGTTCAATCAAATTGCCGTTTTTACGTTCAAAGCCTGTTATACCGTCTGTATATGGACCTTTATGAGTAAATCTGAGCAAAGGTGTATCAAGCAGATTTGATGCTTTGGCATATATGGAGATACCGTTTTTGAAGCTTTTCTCTACCGAAGCGTCAAGCTGCATATATCCGTCTTCCCAAATGTCATCATCGAAATAGTTGGATACTTCACTCAAACGCTTACCTGTATAACTTCCGGCAATCTGGCCTTCCCAACCATACTTGCTGCTTTTCAGAAGCAATGATAAGTTTGCCACATGGGCAGCCTGTCCGTATAGTGGTCTGGTCTGTTCTACTACTACCACATCAGAGCCCTGCATCGTACGTTTCTCTGTAGTAATTTTGGAATGTGTATAAGTATAGTTGGCCTTAATACCGAACCAGTTAAAATACTTCATTACATCAACCTCTACTCCAAGATTAGAAGCATCACCATAGTTCATCGGGATATAGAACAAATCCTGTCCCTGCGGAACCAAACCCTGCTCGATTGGATCCTGAATATATTTGTAGAACACGCCTACCATAAACTGTTCTGACGATCTAGGGAAAAACTCATAGCGCAAATCCAAATTATCGGCAACAGTATGTTTCAAATCCGGATTACCTTTCTCGCTGAAGTCTTCATTCAAAATTGTGTAAGGAACAATTTCAAAGAAGCTAGGACGGTTTATTGCACGTGCATAAGAGAAACGCATATTGGCATTCTTATGAACTTCATACTTGGTATGGAAACTAGGCAATACATCAACATATTTCTGGTTTCCTTCGGCATCAACTCCATCTGTAGGATATTTAAGAAGATATCCCTGATTAGTATGTTCTACACGTACTCCGGCAATAAATTCCCATTTTCCGAAAGTGTATTTTGCCATACCATAACCAGCTCCGATCTGTTCTGTAGCATCATAATTCAAAGCACCGTTGATATTACGTGTCTTATAATAAAAATCTATTTCATCATAATTGTTCCAATCTTCACCTCTGTACTGGCTTTCTCCCAAAATGGTTTCAAAAGTATATTCATTGAAGAAACTGTCTCTTTTCTTGTCGCGGAACATACCTCCGGCAGAGAATTCAAATTCAGAGTCAGACAAATCAAGTTTATATGACAAATCAACGTATCCGGCTTTGTCACGGTCTGAATTATGTTCCCAACGGTTTATCAATGCTCTATTCACAGCCACACGATCACCACCTCCAAGGAGTGAAATCTCATTATTGTCCGGTGTCTCATTAAAAGCCTTTGACACTACTGCCGACCATGACAGATGCAATGCATTGTCTGCAAGGAATGAATGTTCACCTTTCAACGTAGAGTTTACGATATACTGACGGTTCCACCTCATTCGGACATATCCTTCTTTCTTGTCCAGACGGTCACGGACTTCAGTCTCGCGCATATCCATATATCCGTTATACCATGTAAGCTTATGTTTCGGACTTATATGATAGTCGAACTTGGCATGAGCTCCGATACGTGTCTGTTGGTCTGAATAATTTCTTGTCTCAGTGTTATTCACATCACGTCCCGGCTGATAATAAATCTCGCTTTCTTTTCCACGATATGTATTCAGAAAACTTCCTGACAACATTACACCGAGTTTATTATTGAAGAAGCGGTCACCGTATGAAAGACTTGCAGTCAGATCCGGCAAAGGCTTCTTCCACGTCATGCGCAGATTATCGTGTGAGAAATCTTCATCACTTACCTTGAATGCCTCCGGCATACCTTTCAATTCGTAAGGAGACTGTTTGGTTATTGCTCCTTTATTGAACGACTGGAAATCGCGGTCGAAATACATAGAGTTATATCCTGTAGAAATATTTGCAGTGAACTGACGTTCGGACGGCGCATCCTTCATAACCAAGTTTACAGCTCCACCTATTCCATCACCTTCCATATTAGCTGTAAGAGATTTTGTCACTTCAAGTCTGTCAAGCATTTCAGAAGGGAATATATCCAATGGAACAAATCGGTTCTTATTGTCAGGGCTTGGAATCTTTACACCGTTTACCAATGTATAATTGTAGCGCTTATCCATACCACGAAGAATTGCATACTGTCCTTCACCGCTACTGTTTCTTTCAACTGTCACACCCGACATTCTTTGTATGACATTTGCCACTGTTATATCAGGTGAAAGCTCTATTGCTTTTGCACTCATCACATTCACCACATTCATGGCTTTTCTTTCTATGCCTCTAGCTCCGGCCTCTGTACGTCCTGGATTAGTTGCCACCACTGTGACTTCTGCCAGCATAACATCATCAGTTTTCAACGGAATAAAAACTTCTGCATTGTTAGCCTCAACCACTACCTCGTATGTCTCATAACCTATATAGGAACAAACGAGTGTGCATTTTCCATAATCCAAATCCAGATTAAAACTACCGTTCAATCCTGAAACAACTCCCTTTGAAGGTTCTTCTTTTACAACAACAGACGCTCCTATTATCTCCTCGCCTGTCTGTGCATCCTTAATAATACCTCTAACTATACGTGCATTTGCCGCAACAGAAACAAACAGCACCAAAACCAATACCAGCTTAAATTTCATATAGTCTCTTTCTCTTGTTTATTTTTCTTTTCTGCCGCGAAAGTATAAGCATGGTATTACATAAACATTTCAAGTCTATTGCAAGTATAATACAAAAGAAAATTGAATTATAAGATTCAATTTATCTATATAATAAGGTGTATTTTTCACAATAAAAAATCACTAAGAGAGTATGTTATTACAAAACTGTAACAAATGGAACTGATAAAAAAACAAAAACGACTAAGTACAATCTATAAATATAACTTATGTTTTTATAAACCACACTGTGATTTATAGAAATAACACTGTGATTTGTACAAACCACAGTGTGGTTTACAGTAATCATCAAGGAGTTTACAAGAAAAAAACTTAAGAATGACAATTTTCATCACTGAAAATTATTATCTCAAACTGAAAGTGTACAGATATATAAAAAGACAGATGATGTACCATGAAAATAATGATACATCATCTGTCTTTTTATTATATACGATAGATTTATCTTACTTGTTCGAATCAATCTCTTTCAGCAATTCCTCTACTGCTGTTTTCAGCTGAGTATCCTCACCTTTAACAATAGTTTCAGGAGAGTTCAAAATGTATATATCCGGTTCAAGCTGTGTATTTTCCAGATAGCTTCCATCAGGCAAACGATAACCTACAACAGGAATACCGAATACCAGTGTAGGATCCTGAAGACGCTCCCAATTGACACTTGTCATAGTTCCTGGAACAGGAGCACCCACCAATTTGCCTATGCCCCTATGCTTATATACCCACGGAGTTCCATGAGCATTAGAGTAATTGGCCTCACACTGAAGCATAATAGAAGGCTTGTTCCATCTGCGGCTTGGCATATCACAAGCTTCACGACCTCTTACCACCTGTGTGAAATACTTTTTGCCACTAAACAGCACCTCGATATCCTCATGCAGGCGACCTCCACCATTGAAACGTGTATCGATAACAATTCCTTCACAATTATTGTACTTACCTAAGATATCAGAATATACTGTACGGAAGCTTCCGTCGTCCATAGACTGGATATGAACATAACCCAAACGTCCACCGGAAAGTTTCTCTACCTCCTCAGCACGCTGCTTAACCCAACGTTTATACAGAAGGGAACTCATGGCACCACTTGTAACCGGCTTAACAACCTCATCCCATCTTTCACCGGATTCTGGATTATAAACAGACACAAGCACCTTCTTTCCGGCCTTTCCGTTAAGGAGAGTAGTATAGTCTGTATCCTTATCTATAACACTGCCGTCAATCTTTTCTATTATATTACCGGCTCTACTTTAGAGTTCTTTCTGTCGAACGGACCTTTGGCCACAACTTCAGAAATACGAAGTCCCTTGCCTGAGTATTCCCAGTCATACAGTAATCCCAAGTTTGCTGTAGCCTCTGTCTTTGAAGACGGACGGTAACTTGCACCGGTATGCGAAACATTAAGCTCGCCAAGCCACTCACTGAGCATCTCGGCAAAGTCATAATTATTTGAGATATGAGGTAAGAAACGGCGATAAGCTGCGGTAAGTCCTTCCCAGTCTACTCCATGCATATTAACTTCATAGAAACGTTTCTTCTCCTGTTTATATATATGATTAAACATATACTCACGCTCTGCTGCAAGATCCATTTTCATTTCAGCCTTATATGTTATAGGCTTGAGAGACTCGGAAGAAGCATCCATTTTCTGCATATTGCTTCCGCCAAGAATAAATACAGCCTTACCTTCCTTATCGGTCTGCATATCTCCCCATCCGGCATCCATCTTATGCAGGAGCTTGGTTTCTTTTTTTCTCAGATCCAACTTCCACATATCATATCCACCCTCGAATGAAGACAGATAGTAAAGCTTTTCTCCATCCTTAGAGATAATAGCAGAAGCTATGCTTGATGAGTTAGGAGTAAGACGGACGATACGGTCTTCTATGCCTTCTGTTTCAACTTCAACAGGTTTTACTGATTCTTCATCTTTCTTGTCGGCATCATCACTCTTCTTTGATTTTTTATCGTCTTTCTTTGAACTCTTATTTTCCTTAGAGTTATTTTCCTTCTTGGAAGCCTTCTCCTGTTCTTCCTTCAGAGCCTTCTCTATTTCATAATCCTCTTTGCTAAGACGGAATTTATCATATGAGTCCTGATTCATGAAAACTATCATCACATCATCCAGAGAACCCCATGAAGCATGATTGCGCATACCATATCTCTCCGTAGTGAAAAGAAGAGCATTACCATCCATAACCCAACGAGGAGAGCCGCTTGTGTAACCGCTTCCTGTAATATTCACAATATCTCCTTTTCCGTCGGCCTTAACAATACCTATGTCAGTATAAGGATCATGTTTGTGACCTATAAATTCAAGAGTGAACCACTTTCCGTCAGGACTCCATGAATACTCAAATCCTCCGTAAGTATTATACCATGTAGAACCATCGGTGATCTGTCTTACTTTCTTCGATTCGAGGTTCACCACCATAAGTTTGTTTCTGTCTTCAATGAAAGCAACTTCCTTACCATCAGGAGAGAACTTAGGATATCCACGTTCCACCGATGTTGAAGGCAGCAAAGCTTCTTCCTCTATAAGTGTAGCGTTAGGGAAATTAGGGTCATCCTTACGGGCTATCTTAGCCAGATATAGTCCCCAGTTGCCTCCTCTTTCGCTTGCATAAACCAAGGTACGGTTGTCTGCCCCGAAAGAAACACCTTTCTCCGCTTCCGGAGTATTGGTTATCTGCTTGGTGGTATTGTATTCTACAGAAGTCACAAAAACCTCACCACGCACAATAAATGCCACCTGTTTACCGTCTGGAGATACTACCGCCTCACTTGCGCCACGTGTGAAGCTCATATTTTCAGGTATATCCTCATCATCCCTCACAACAGTAACATTCAGTTTCTTTGGCTTTTCACCAAGATTCTGAGTATAAATCTCACCATTATAAGAGTAGCACAATTTATTTCCGTCACCAACCGAAAGGAATCTAACGGGATGAACCTTAAAATCGGAAATCCGGCTCACATTCTTTGGGTCTGATAGTGGGAAAGAATAAACATTAAAAGTTCCTCCGTCTCTTTCACTAAAGAAAAATACGGTCTTCTCATCATCCGAGAATACAGGATTTCTGTCTTCACCTGCACGCTCTGTAAGATTGGTATGCTTTCCGCTCCTGGTATCATATAGCCATACATCACGTGTCACAGAAGAAGTATGATGCTTTCTCCACTCATCCTCATACCCCTTGCAGTCCTGATACAGGAATAAATCACCTGCATTATTAAACTCAACCATTTCGGCAGGAGTGGCAAGAACCTGTAAAGTTTTTCCTCCTTCTGAAGGAACTTTATAAAGTTCGGTCATAGCCGAAGTAGGGAAAAGAGCACTTTGGGCAGGATCCTGAATAGAGGCGGAAAAATAAACAAACTTGCCGTCGGGACTAAAAGCTGTAGGTATCTCTGACGCAGAATTAAGGGTAAGTCTGCGGGCTGGACCACCATCAGCCGACATAATGAACACATCCTGATTACCATAACGGTCGCTTGCAAAAGCTATTTGCTTACCGTCGGGCGACCATACCGGGTCCGATTCATACGACTCCTGTGTGGTAAGCTGAACAGCCTGTCCACCATCGGAACTAACCTTATACATATCTCCCTTATAGCAGAAAACCACTGACTTACCATCGGGTGATATGCGTACATCACGCATCCATAGAGGATTAATACTTGCAGCCTGAGCTGTCAAAGCTCCCGCACCAAGTATCAGCATTAGAATATTCTTTCTCATTATTCAAATATTATATTTCAATTCTATATTATTTAGTATCAACAAAGATTCTCAATCCTTATAAATTTCAATTGTCTAATTATCTTATCCGGCCTGTATGCTCGTTATCTCCTGCAATTCCCTTACAGCCGACTGCACATCTTTTATATCCTTGATAATCATGCTGCGTTTTCCGTTCTGTTCCCTGAGATTACATTGACGCGGATAGCGCGACATATAGCCTATCATCTTGCCAAAAGCCTCACTCTGATAGTACGGACTGTCAGGATTGCTTACAAAGAAGAGTGTCATACGTCCTGATTTCAGGAATATCTTTTCTATACCAAGACGCTTGGCGATACGTCTCAACGGAACTATACGTATCAGCTCTTCCCCTTCCGGTGGAATTGCTCCGAAACGGTCTATCAGACGCGCTTTGAAATCTTCTACATCCTTGTCAAGTTCCAGCTTGTCAAGCTCACGGTAGAGCAACATCCTTTCGCTGCTGCTTGGGATATATTCATTAGGGAACAACAGCTCAAGGTCGCTTTCTACTGTACATTCATCAACAAATCCTTCACCGCTCAAAACTTCCTCACCTGCTTTCACCTCATCGGCATAAAGTTCGGAGAACTCATCGTTTTTAAGTTCGGTAACAGCTTCTGCCAAAATCTTCTGATAAGTCTCATAACCAAGGTCTGCAATAAATCCACTCTGTTCGGCTCCAAGCATATTTCCTGCACCGCGGATATCAAGATCCTGCATGGCTATATGGATACCGCTACCCAAATCGCTGAAATTCTCAATAGCCTGCAAACGGCGGCGTGCCTCAGGCGTGAGCGAACTCAATGGAGGTGCAAGCAGATAGCAGAAGGCTTTTTTGTTTCCACGTCCAACACGTCCGCGCATCTGATGCAGGTCGCTCAAACCAAAATTCTGCGCCTGGTTTATTATTATGGTATTGGCATTCGGGATGTCTATACCACTTTCGATTATTGTTGTTGCCAGAAGTACATCGTAATCATAATTTACGAAATCGAAGATAATCTTTTCAAGTTCCTCCGGCTGCATCTGCCCGTGACCTATACATACACGGCAATCCGGAATGTTTCTTTCTATCAGAGCCTTCAGCTCAACAAGATTCTGTATGCGATTGTTCACAAAGAACACCTGACCGTTACGGCTCATCTCGAAATTTATAGCCTCGGTTATAATCTCCTCGTTGAAAGTATGTACCTCTGTCTGTATAGGATATCTGTTTGGCGGCGGTGTCTGTATCACGGAAAGGTCTCTTGCGCCCATAAGCGAGAACTGCAGTGTTCGCGGAATAGGTGTGGCCGTCATAGTAAGTGTATCAACATTCACCTTTATCTGACGGAGTTTTTCCTTCACACTGACACCGAACTTCTGCTCTTCGTCTATTATAAGCAAGCCCAAATCCTTGAACTTGACACTCTTGCCTATTATCTTGTGAGTTCCTATAAGGATATTTATCTGCCCGTCGGCAAGCTCTTTCAAAATTCGACTGGTATCCTTGGCCGTACGTGCACGACTAAGATATTCCACCTTGCAAGGCAATCCCTCAAGTCGTTTTTTGAAAGTCTGGAAATGCTGGTATGCAAGAACTGTTGTTGGGACAAGTACTGCCACCTGCTTATTGTCTGCCACAGCCTTGAAAGCCGCTCTTACGGCAACTTCCGTCTTACCGAAACCTACGTCTCCACAAACCAGGCGGTCCATAGGACGGTCGCTCTCCATGTCGGCCTTAACCTCCTGAGTGGCTTTCGACTGGTCCGGAGTATCTTCATAAAGGAACGATGCCTCAAGCTCATGCTGGAGGAAACTGTCAGGACTATATTTGAAACCTTTCTCCTGTTTGCGCTGCGAGTAAAGTTTTATAAGGTCGCGCGCTATATCCTTTATCTTGGTCTTGGTGCGTTCCTTGATTTTCTCCCACGCGCCTGTACCCAATTTGCTGATTCTTGGCGGTTCGCCTTCCTTGCCCTTATATTTGGAAATCTTATGAAGCGAATGGATTGACACGAACACCACATCATCATTCTGATAAATCAGTTTGATTACTTCCTGAGTGGTATTTCCGTTAGGTATGCGCACCAGTCCGGCAAAACGCCCGATACCATGATCAATATGAACAACATAGTCTCCCGGTTCAAACTGATTAAGTTCCTTCAGCGAAAGCGCCACCTTTCCGCTACGTGCCTTGTCGCTGCGGAGATTGTATTTATGGAAACGGTCGAATATCTGATGGTCGGTGAATATACACAAACGCATTGTATGATCTACGAAACCTTCATGAAGAGTGCGATCTACCGGTTCAAATACTATATTATCTCCCCTCTCCTTGAATATATCCTTCAGTCGGTCAGTCTGTTTGGAGCTGTCGGAACATATATATATCTTATACCCTCTCTGGATGAAATCATTCAGAGAAGACGAAACCATATCAAAATTCTTATGGAAAATAGGCTGGACAGAAGTCTCAAACTTCAACCTTGCCTGAGGTGTACCGATAGGTTTTGAACCAAAATCAATCCTTCTGAAATCAAGAGCCTTGTCTGTGAAATCAGTTCCTTGAATAATGGTTTTCTGTATGTCAGGCAATTCCACATTGTCACCGTCTTCGGCAGCAGCTATAGCCTGCGATGAAAGAACTTCATCATGAATACTCTGTATCCTTTCCCTTACCCATAACAGGTCTTTCACACACAGTAATGCCTGCGACGGAAGAAAATCAAGGAATGTAACCGAGTCGCCGCTCACTCCTGTAAGTTCGGGAACAATATTAACGGCCGACTTCTTTTCCTTAGACAACTGCGACTCTACCTCAAAAGTTCTTATACTGTCTATCTCATCTCCAAAGAAGTCTATACGGTAAGGAAACTCTGATGCAAACGAAAACACATCAAGAATACTTCCACGAGTGGCAAACTGCCCCGGCTCATAAACATAGTCCACATGGTCGAAACCAAGAGAAACAAGTTGTGCAGCTATAGTGTCAGTCTCTATATTCTGACCTACCTTTAATGATACGGTCTTATCCGTGAGAAGCTTCTTCGACACCACCTTCTCTGCCAGAGCCTCAGGATAAGTAACTACTGCCACATTATCCCTCTTCTCCAGACGGCTCAACACTTCTGTACGCAAGATTTCATTTGCCGCATCTTTCTGCCCGTACTTGATGGCACGCCTGTACGACGATGGGAAAAACAGAATATCCGCATCACCATTGGCCTGAACCATATCATGATAGAAATATCCCGCCTCTTCATTGTCGTTGAGGACAAATACATATACTGATGGATTTTCTTTTATAAACGCCGAAAAGAACAATGACATACACGAGGCATGCACACCGTCCACATATACAGTCTTTATGCCGCCATCCTTAATAATCGTTGCCAAACCTTTGGTATTAGGATGTGCAGCATATACGCTTTGCAATTCTGAAATAGTCATCGTTATGAAAAATAGTTCGTGCAAAATTACAAAAAAGTTATTATTTTTGCAGCAATAGTATAAATATTGAAATTACCGTATATGTATAACGAGATAAAAAATTTGATTTATAGCCACAAACTGAAGGAAGCTCTCGAAAAACTTCATGAATACGCATTTTCTACAGACAACTGGCAGATAAAATCGGACATTGAAAGTCTGAAAACCACATACGGCTTAATGCTGCAATACACCAGCCAAGGTATGAACGATCCGGGAAGGAAAGAAATGTACACCCAATTATTAAGAAAAGTATTTATTCTTAATGAAAGAGTCAAAATTCAGAATATGCTGGAAAATGACAGTTCGTACGTTTCACAAACATACAGGGAGGAGAAAAATAGTCTTTCGAAAGGATACGCTGAAATACTGCAGAAACTGGAAGAAAGACAAAAAGATATCAGCGTATCCGACATGTATGAAGAACCATACCGTACAGAACTTACAGAAACTCAAATTAAAATAAAGCAATCAATACTTGAAGAGTTATTCAACAAAACCTGGATACCAGTAGTATGGAACGAGGAGGATTATAACGGAGCACTGTCAATAATAGAATCAGAAAAGATATCCGACAATGACAAAGCATTATTCACTTCAGCTTTATGTCTGAGCCTCATATACATACTCGATATATATAAGTTAAGGACACTTTTGCATATCTATCTGAAATGCAAAAATCCTGTAATCACACAACGTGCCTTAGTGGGTATAATGATAGCTATGCACATTCAAAGTGAAACCATAAGCTATTCATATCCAAATCTTCTTGATGAAATAAATCTGATGAAGGACAATCCATATTTCATGGATGATTTCTATACTGTAATCATACAAATGATACTGTCACTTGATACAGAAAACATAAACAAGAAGATGAGAGACGAGATAATCCCTTCGATAATGCAATCTACGGAGTTGGCATCGCCTATAGACGATATGTCAGACATGAATTTCGAAGAGTTTATAGAAGATATTATCGAAGAAAATCCGGAATGGAAAGAAAACATAGAGAAAATAAAAGACCAGATTAAGGAACTGGATATGCTGCGTCAGGAAGGGGCGGATACGAACATGTGTACATTCTCAAACCTGAAAAGCTATCCTTTCTTCTACGAGCCATCGCACTGGTTCTACATCTTCAGCCCTGAAGTGCCTGTCATATATGAAATGATGACAGACAAAAACAACAATTATGCTCCGTTCATCAATACTCTGATGAAAGCCACAGACATGTGTAATTCCGACAGATTTTCTTTATGTCTGACATTCAAAACCATGCCTAGCCTGCCTTTGGATGCGATGAATACAGGACTGAATGCCCAAAACAAATTGAATGAAGAACTGGAAGGCATAAATAATGAAAAGAAAAAACGTCAGACTGAAAGCAGACTTTTCATACAGGACTTGTACCGTTTTTACAAATTATGGAGAAAACATTATGAAAAGAAAGATATTTTCTCAGAAGGTATTGCATTATGGGAAGATTTCGATATACGCATGATAGTAAAAGAAAGCGGAAAGCTGAAGCAACTTGCAGACTATCTGTTCGCCAAGGGACATGTGACTGATGCTGTATTTACCTATATGGACATCATTGATGACAATCCTAACGACTACGAAACTTTGCAAAAAATAGCGTATGTAAATATTCTGAACAAAGATTATGACAAAGCTCTGGAACTGCTCAACAAAGCAAATATTTTGTCACCGGGAAATATATGGACTCTCAAAAATATAGCACTTTGCTATAAAAAGAAAAAGCGCTATGATCTTGTACACGAATATCTGAAAGAAGCAGAACAGATAAATCCTGACGATCTGAGCATCTGTACACAAATAGGACAGGCACTCATAACAGAAGGTATATACGACGAAGCACTGAGATATATGTTCAAGGTGGAATATATGACAAAAGGAAAAACATCTGCCCAAAGAGCCATTGCATGGTGTTATTTCATGTTGGACCAATACAACAAAGCTATAGAAATGTACACCAAAATACTGGAAAAGAAGGATGCCACAGCAGAAGACTGGATGAATATAGGACATGTATATCTTGTGAACAACGACATAAAGAATGCTATCTCATTTTATAAAAAAGCCAATGAACTGATAGACAAAAAGTCTTCATTCTATGAAATATTCTCATCTGATATTAAAACACTACAGAGTAAGGGTGTAGATGAAGATCTGATCTATATGATTCCGGATATGGTGCTGGTATAAACACATATTTAGCCCCTGTTTAAACGATGGGTTCTGTTTAAACAGGGGCTAAATATTTTATAAGGATTACATTCTGAAACGGGTTATCTTAACCCAACACATTTCCCAGATATAGGAACAGCATACTGATAAGAACCAGCAGCAAATCCACAGCCTTACTCTTCAGGTTCTTCTCACGGAACACCATCGCTCCGAAAAGGAATGAAACTACAACGCTGCTTCTTCTTACCATCGATACAATGGAAATCATTGAATCTTCCATAGACAACGCATAGAAATACACGAAATCGGCAGCCGACAGGAATATGGAAATCAATATTATACACCAGTCCCAACGAAAAGGAGTACCATGCTTGCGTCTAGGCCACCACAAAAACAGTATCACTCCTCCCATAAGGAACAGCTGATATATATTATACCATGCCTGTACAACCATATTATTGAACTGCCCCATAAGATACTTGTCGTAAAGTCCGCTTATAGCACCGAGAACTGCTGCCAATACAACAAACCATACCCAGCGGTCGTGTTTGAAATCTATCCCCTCCTTTTTGCCGGAACGGCTAAGCAGGAAGAAAGAAACAATGGCCAGCAGGACTCCTATCCACTGATATGCATTAAGACGTTCGCCAAAAATGAGAAGTGCTCCTACAAGCGTCATAACAGGACGTGTGGCATTGATAGGGCCTACTATTGTAAGAGGCAGATGCTTCATGCCGAAATAGCCGAACACCCACGAACCAAGCACAATAAACGACTTCAATATAATAAATTTATGGACTTCCCATCCCGCTTCGGGCACATAAAATAATGATCCTGAAAGCATATCCGGTCTGAAATAAGAAATCAGTATAAACGGAAGGAATATCAGACTGGAAAATAATGTATTCAATCCCAAAACAGGAAGTACGGCATTGTTAGCCAGCGATTTTTTCTTGAATACATCATAAAAGCCCAGCAAAGCAGCCGAGCAGAAAGCCAATAGTAACCACATATCTTTAGTTTTTAAGTTCTTAAGTTTTTAGTTTATGAGTTTGTATGTAAAGCAAATCTTCTACAGAAACAAATCCTCCGGATAACCTATGTCAACAAGAAAAAGGGCATGAGCCGGAACAGAAGTTCCTGCGCTACAACGGTTCTTTTCCTCTATTACCTTTCTAAATCCATCGACAGATAATTTTCCGCGTCCAACCTCCACCAAGGTACCGACTACGGCACGCACCATGTTACGCAAAAATCTGTCAGCCTGAATGGTAAACACCCATTCATCCTCGCCACACTTACTCCAGCAGGCGTGCATAATCTTGCAGTTATTGGTCTTTACATCTGTATGAAGTTTGCTGAAACTGGTGAAATCCGTATATTCAAACAGGGTTGCCGCTGCCTCATTCATCTTTTCAATATCAAGTTTCTGAAAAATTCTCCATGAATAATGGCGTGCAAAAGGATCCTTGCGTGTGGTTATATAATACTTGTATGTACGGTATGTTGCATCAAAACGGGCATGAGCATCCTCACGGACACGTCTGATACTATAAACTGATATATCCTGGGGCAACAGACGATTCAACTTGTCTGTCACCATATCACAATCCAATTCGCGGTCAATATCAAAATGTGCCACCATAAGTCTGGCATGCACACCGGCATCCGTACGTCCTGCACCCACCACCTCAATACTGTCATCTCTCAAAAAGACCGACAAAGCCTTGTTAAGAGTTTCCTGTACACTCTCACCATTAGGCTGTATCTGCCATCCGTGATAGTTTGTGCCATCGTATGCAAGGTATATAAAATATCTGTTCATCACAATGTATTATCTTGCTGTTATATGAAAACATCCCTGTTTCAATTCATACTTTACGTAACATTTCTCTTCCTTTTTCAGGTCACGAAGGACTTCTGCAAGAACCAATTTCAATGTATCAGCACGTACATCCTGCATAGGACGTCCGTCAGGATCTTCCACTTTGGTAAATCTCTTCCAGCTTATATCAAACGTTGTTCCGTAGAAATGGCATGAATTCATTGATGCATTGCCGTTAGTACGCCTCAAACGCTTAACATCCTCTTTGGTACGAGTAACGGAAGTAACTATAATCTTGTTTGGATTAAGTCCTTTATTCTCAAGCGAATCAAGAAAGTTCTCACCTATTGTCTCAAGCAGAGCGCTTGCAGTAGGAACCAGATAAGGAATGGAATGTGTCAATGAATCCATGTCATAATATTCGCAAGGACCTATTTCCACCAGTTTCTTTTTAAGGCTTTCAGCCTCTTCACGCGATGCCACAGGAGATATACCTATAGCCTTTGCCGATTTTAACTGTACGGCATTCAAATCGCCGAAAGAACGTTTGTAACTCACCACACCTTTTATATTGCGTGGGTTATTCATTTTCATAGTTTTGTCTCCACATGATGAAAATGCCATAACGACAATACCAAATGCGAAGAAAGCACCTAATAAATTCTTCATTCTGTTATATTTATATTTTCGGGCGCAAAATTAGCAATAATGCTTGACATTGTGAAAACAGGCAACAGTATTTATTCAACATTTTGGTTATTACCAAAAGTTATAAGCCATAAAATAAGATGAAAAACAACATATTGGCAAAAGCACTATCTTTGCAGCCGGAAACAAGAAACTTTAATACAAAACAAGAACGATATGTTTACAAAAGAAAATCGCGCCAATACCATACACGGTATTCTGCTTATCGCACTATTCTCTTTCGCTGCATTCTACATCGCAGAAATTCCATTTGTAAAAAGTTTGTCATTCAGTCCGCTGATTGTAGGTATAATCCTTGGTATGCTGTATGCCAACAGCCTCAGAAACAAGCTGCCTGAGACATGGGTTCCGGGAATAAAATTCTGTACTAAACAGATACTTCGTGCAGGTATCGTGCTCTACGGTTTCCGCCTTACACTTACACAAGTGGCTGCAGTAGGAATACCGGCTGTTGTAATAGATACAATAATAGTGGCAGGAACGATCTTCCTGGGAGTGTGGTTAGGCAAACTCCTGAAAATGGATGCCGACACATCACTGATGACTGCTACAGGTAGTGCCATATGCGGTGCAGCAGCTGTACTTGGAGCAGAACCGGTTGTAAAATGCGAAGGCCACAAGACAGCCATTGCAGTTTCTACAGTGGTTATATTCGGAACAATATCAATGTTCCTCTATCCTATCATGTACCGTTCCGGAATGCTTGATGCACTGGGAGATACAGGAGTGGCAATCTACACAGGAAGTACACTTCACGAAGTGGCACACGTGGCAGGAGCCGGAAACGCCATGGACCCTACAGACTCATTGGGAATAGCCGGTACAGCCACTATCACAAAAATGATACGTGTAATGATGCTTGCTCCGGTACTTGTGATTATGGGTATCGCACTTTCAGGCCGCAAGACCAAAGATGCCAGCGGCAAGGCTCAGAAAAGCAAAATCACAATTCCATGGTTTGCATTCGGATTTATCGGCATAATATGTGTCAATTCACTGCTGCAATACCTTCTGGGGGTAGATAGCGTAAAAGAAATCCCTTTGAACGGTGCAATAGAATATATAGATACATTCATGCTTACAATGGCAATGACCGCACTTGGAACAGACACCAGCATTGATAAATTCAAACAGGCAGGTGCAAAACCATTTGTTCTGGCCGGACTACTTTATATATGGCTTGTGGGTGGTGGATATGTGATTACTAAGTATCTGGTACCTATGCTGGGATAACATGAAAGTATAAAAAACAAACAAAACAAAACTAACTTGATAAAAAACGACCCTCGCTTCAATGGAATATCCACGAAGCGAGGGTTATCTTTTTTAATACATATCCTTATTTCCAATAATTTCCGCTCTCATTAGGAATATTATCATAATCATCAAGTTTGTTACATCCCCTAAATGCGCCGACAGACTCTATTATTTCAATAAACTGAGTATTGTATTCAGGATTATTACGTTCATATAAATGAACTTTTTTACCGTCTATCATTGTGTAAGGAGATTCACCTGTAAGTGAACTACAGCCATTGAAAAGATTTTTAACCTTTACAATTTTTCTTTGGTTATCAAATAATGTAACCGGTATAGTGGTAAGACTTGTACATCCATTGAAAGCATCTTCGAAGAATGTCACATTCTTATTGTTATCAAACAGACCTTCCGGCAATGCTTTAAGCGATGAACAACCTCTGAACAAGGCGCCCATATTATCTACATTCTCCATATTTGAGAACAAATCTGAAGGTATGCTTTCCAATGAAGTACAATCAGTAAACAGACCGTACAAATTTCCGTACTGATAATGTTGAATATCTGTAATATAACTTATGTGACAGCTTGAAAAAAGTCCTTCCGGAATTGTTTTCAACGAACTACATCTGTAGAACATACATTTGATATCGTTCAGATAAGTGTTATTTTTAAACAGGCCGGCAGGGATTGAAACAAGCTTACTACATCCTGAAAATGCATATTGCATTGAAACAACATTACTATTATTGTAAAATAGTTTCTCCGGTATCATTTCCAAATTAGAGCAACCATAAAAGACCTGGTCAAAGCTTCTGGTACTTGTGCAATTAGCAAACAGATTTTCAGGTATCTCAGTAAGTCCTGTACAATCTTCAAAAGAACTTTCAAAGTCAGTAGCCGATGTAGCATAAGAGAATAATCCAGAAGGGATAGATGTTATAGAAGTACATCCTTTAAAACTGTTCTCGAAAGATTTTATATCACTAAATGCTCCACATAAATCGTCTGGAATAGATTCAAGAGTTACAACATCCTCCAAGTCAAGTTCAAGTAAATCTGTATCTCCCCATTGTTCAATACTCAACAATGACTTACACATTACTGAACCTACTCTTTGGTTCTCCATTGATATTTTTTCCAAAGAACCTCTAAAAGCTACGACCACCTCCTGTGAAGAGATTTTATAACTATGTCTTATGTCACCAGGATAAACGTACTTATCTATATATTCTTCAGAACCGTCACCCCATGTGATATACCCTCTTACATTACCCCAGAATGGCAAATAGACAGTATTTTCATTCAATGACGTAAGAGCAAATTTCATTCTAAGTTCATGTTCTTCTCCACGAACATCAGTCGTAACAGAGGTTTGTGTTATACCGGAGAAATTATCGAACTTGTCTTTTGCGGCAATATATACAAAGTACTTCTTTCCCTCATCAAGTCCTTCCAATTCATAGGTATTTCCTTCTTCCAGCAATCTTATATCCCTAAACCTATCATAATTATTATCATTGACAGCTTCTCTCTGTATTTCGGAAAGAGGAATGGAATCTTCTGTCGAATAAATTCCATAAGCATAAACACCTTCACTGGCCTCCAAATTCATAACAACAGAGTTTATGCTCTTTTCATAATCGACAACTCTTACAGATTTACCAGCTTCTTGCATAATCTGTATTGAAGCTATAATACTATCAGGATTATTATATCCATACACAAGCAACTTATCTGTAATAGATTCTGTCTTGGCATTTGTATTGAAATATACAATGGTTTCTGTTGGACTGCTCACATAGAAATCAGGCTCTCTAAAGATAAAGAAAGGAATATCATCGGCACTTTCAATCTGACCTCCATTTTCATTGAATTTCTTAAAAGATTCCAAGCAAAAATGTAATTCATCAACAATATTGGTTTCATACCTTAAAGCAAAGGTATTATTTCCATATGTTTCGTCAACATATCCACATGCAGGCACAACAATATTTTCTGCACCAAACTTAAAATACGGTTCTTTTCCATCTGAAGTATGAAAACCATCTTCATACCCTTCATCAGAAGTATCGCCAAGATCATCTTCATCTTCTTCACCACCTTCAATGAGGTCGATCAATTTATCACATGATGTCATTGTCACTGATACTGTGAATACAGGCAATAACACGACAAGGAAATAAAAAATACAGCGGCTTAATAGCTTTATGGATCTCATAACCATGATAACTTTTTAATAATTTATAGTGTATCGGTAGTAATCATTTCCTGATTTTACGTATTCAGATTTGCGATTTTTTGTAGTAGTGTAGTAGTATCTTACTATTACTTCTTCTTGCTTTTCTTCATCCCATTTTATACGTTCTTCGAATGAATCGGTTGTCCAGATTTCATACGAATAATTATATATCTTATATGGAATAGAAATGGTTACGCCTGTAAGGTTTTTATCTTCATCAAAAGTATATTCTACTGGCACTGCTTCTTCCGAGTATTCAGCTGATTTACCTGTTACTACTTCGATTAATTTATTTGGTTCTTTACATCTTTCATCTTCAATACTTATATTTCCATCTGACATTTCATCACCAAATCCAGGAATCTTCTCCAAACAAAAATCACTTGTTTTTGCAAGACGACCGATATAGAAAAGAAAATCAAATTCAAAACCACCTCCAACGTATGCCATCATGTCTATCATACCATTGTTTGGATATTTATTGGCATAATATGAATTATCGAAAGTATATTCATCATCATTTTCATATTCACCATCACAGAAATATTTACTCATCAATCCATTTTCATAAGAAAAAATATATTGATCATCTTCATTACCATACTCATATGTCAATATCTTAGCAAGACGAACATCATCAGTATAGCCGAATTTTGCAACGTTACGATAACTGCTTTCATATTCATCCTTTTTCCGAACTTCAACAGCATTGCCTCTATCATCCAAGGATATAACATAACGTGTTTCATCAGATTCAGAAGATCCAGATTCCACTTCTTCAAGTTTTGCCTGAATCTCTCCAACTATACTATAGTCGAAAGACATGGTACGAGTATATTTACCGGAATTATACTTTTCACTACCTTCTTTCACTATACGCGCCACAGAACCGTCATCATAGTATGAAAATTTCAAAGAATATTCTTCTTCGTACTGACTGTTACCAACATCAACAGAACTGTTGTCTGTTTCATTATAAATTATTTCCTTAATTTGTTTTGCCACAGTTCCAGCAGAAGTTTCCCCTTTCTGTTCTACTGTTATTATCACTTCACTTTCACCACAAACAATCTTTATCTCTGCCTTACGAGATGCTCCGGTAAAATTTTTTGTAAGCGAAACTGTAATAGTACATTCACCGGCTTCACCACCATAAGAACTCAGTTTAAGCCATGAAAGACTTTCACCTACTTTAGAGCTAGCAACTTCTTCTACTGATGCGCTCCAAGACGCATCTGCCGTAAATTTTATAATAGCTTCCAGATTTTCATCAGCACTTACAACAAGTGATGTTGAAGTACCATCGGCCAGTTCAATTTGATCTTGTGTTCCTAAAACCTCGTCACATGATGTCAGCGCAACTGCCAACAACAGTAATAATGAATAAAATGCTTTCATAATAGATAATATTAATTAGTATTCTTAGATATTCTTATTAGGATCAAGATGAATTATGCCATTATTAATAGCCTTTAATACCAATTCAACAGCATTTCTTACCTCGAATTTTGAGAACAAGCTCTTTCTGTGAGACTCAACAGTATTGACCGACACATGTAGCGATTCAGCTATTTCTTTTGTCTGCATTCCCATAGAAATAGCTTTCAAGACATCCATTTCACGATTTGTCAACAATGAATGATAGTCTGGAGTGTCGCCATTCAACCTTAATCTTTTCTTTATCTTATTGAATTCATCACAAAAATAACTTTCCCCGTTCAGAACACTCCTCAACGCATTTTTTATTTCATCAGTATCAGCCGATTTAAGTATAACACCATCAACCCCCATCTGAATAAGTTTCTTTACTACCCAAGGTTCTTCGTGCATAGTGTTTATAATTATACGAGTTTGCGGCACCATGTTCCTTATTATTTCCATAAGCTCGAAGCCGCTTAAATCTGGCAACTCAATATCAATCAAGCAAACTGCAAATGAATTGTTTTTCATAAGTGTTATGGCCTCCGAACCGGAGGATGCAGTATATACTTCACCTATTTCAAGCATACTGTCAACAATGAATTTTATACCTTGAAGTATCAAAGCATGGTCATCAACCAATAATACTGCAGGTTTAGCGTTTTTCATTTCATTTCCATATACCTCCATAACACCCAACAATCACATTTATTTACAATTAAACAAATAAATTTGTTTTACAATGCAAAGGAACATAAATATAAAGAAAGAAAATTCACCGAAAACCGTGATTTTTACATTTCTCAAACATTTCCAAACAGATGTATATCAATATTTATGACAACTCCATTATCTTTTGTCACATAATAGATACCTCCAATTGTTTTAAGTCGGTCGTCTATTGTACGCATACCTATACCGCTATTTTTATTATCATTTTCATCCCATTTTCCATCATAAGAAATCTCCATTTTCAGATTTTCCATCTCTTGTTTCATCTTTACCTGGACGTGATCCACATTAGCATATTTAACAATATTGCTCATCATTTCCTGCATTATGCGATAAACTTCATATCCAACCTTGTGAGGTATCTGCTCCCATCCTTTATCAGAACTTGATGTATATTCAATATGTATTCCTGTCTGTTCTTCTGTCTTCGCAAAATAATCATTAAGCATTTCGTCAAGGTCTGTAAATTGAAAACTTGGAGGCATAAGTTCGTGCGAAATATCTCTTACTCCACATCTTATTTCTTCAAGAAGATGTATAGCGTTCTGCTTTTCCTCGTCAGACACATTATTCCTTTTAATATGCATAATTACACCAAGCAAATCATTACACACACCATCATGCAGGTCTTTTGCCAATCGTTTTCGTTCATTTTCCAATCCGTCAATATATCTTTTGGCAGATATAAGTTCGGCTTCTTTTTGTTGGATTTTACGTTTATGCTGCAGAACAAGGATTATAATGAACAATAAAACTATGACAACACCCATATATATACCCAAACGGACATTGGCAGCCTTCTGACGTGCATGCTCATTCTCAAGTCTTGATATTTCAAGTTCTTTAGCATTGACATTGAGCTTTGCATTCAATTCAGACATCTCTGTATTAATACTTGTTTTCATCAATGAATCAGTGTAAGCATAAACATCCAGAAGTTTTTCAAAAGCTTTCTTATAATCACCCAATCCTTCATAGTTGTGATATAAAAGTCTGTTGTAGGCTTCATATGAAATCTGAGACAAAAGCTGGGGATTTCCTAAAAGTATATCAAGACTTTTCTGATACTCTCCCATCCAATTATATATGCTGGCACGCGTTGCCATAATCTCAAGAGCTGTCGGACTGCCTGCAGGAATTTCATCGACGTACTTTCCGTACTTATCCATATATATCTTTACAGAATCCTTTTTGCCCCATAGCTGATAATTACTTAACAATGGACCGAACGAACTCATTGCCAGCATTATAAAATTCTTGTCTATAGCCATCTCGATATTGTCTTTCAGAATTTCAGCTCCTTCGGTATATTTCCCCATCCTGGCATAAGCTGCAGCCAATAAAATTCTGGAATACATATACATATTTACATCATCAATCTCTTGAGCATATTTTGCTGCAATCTCAGCATTCGGTAATGCATCACCATATCTTTCACTGGCAAAATACATTGCACCTATATTATAATATATAGATGACAACGTACTCTTATCAGCAGAAATCTTAGCATAATCGCTAGCCTGATTATAATAAAATAATGTGGAATCCGTTATCCCAATCTTCCTATAAACCACTCCGACAGACATGGAGACAGTTGCCTCAAAATCATAATCACGTTCTTTCATCTTAGAAGCATGTGACAACAAATCCAAATACATTGTTTTAGATTTTTCAAACTCCCCATGAGAATAATAATATGTGGCCTTTGAATTTAAAAGACGAAGATACATCCAACTGCCATATTCAGGCTTTTTATAAATTTCAAGTCCTTTATTTGTAAAATATATGGCAGAATCAATATTGACAGATTCATATTCTTCGCTTAACCGCAAATATATCTCAGCCAAATGTTCCTTTTGCAAACCTTTTCCTTCTGTTTTTGATAATTCAATTCTCAAACTGTCCGACACCGGTGTATTACAAACAGCATAACCAAGACACAAAAGTCCCCCTAAAACCACACACAATAATTTTTTGATCATAATAAAAAACATTTAATTTATATATCCGTAAAAATAATAATAATCTTAATACTAAAGCATCAAAATAGGATTTTATTATTATCATAAATATAATACATGACATGAAGGTAATTATATGACAAAAATGACATGACAAAAAAGATGTATTGCATGACAAATATGTCATCTATAATACTTTTCTTTGATTTACATCAATAAAAGGTCATAAAAATAGAAAAATATGTCGTAAAACATATTTTGCATAAAAAAAGGACTTATCTTTGCAGTGTAATTAAAGGCCGAAAGGTCCTAAGCTTAACTAAACACATAAATAATTTTAAGGTTAATAGGTAAAATGATTAAGGTAAAAGTCGAAGGCCGGCCGTGAGGTTCGCCTGAGAAAAGAAAAGTTATTATTAACTTAAAGAAGAAAGGATAACATTATGAAAAAGGTAAAAAGTATTTTTAACAAGATTGCCAATGCAAACCCAATGATTTGGGGTTATGTAATGTTGAACGACAACATGGCAAACAGAAAGTAAAATTTCGGGTCGTAATGACCCTTGTAATTCGAAAATTATGACCGTGAGGTCTGTAAATAAAGAAAAGCGTCTGTATCAATCTACAGGCGCTTTTTTCATTTCAAAGAAATGCTCAAGGTATCCATCGTTAAATATGAATTTATTGTTATATTCGCAATCTGAAAAAACATAAAAAAAGAAACTTACCGTCCTACAATGGCTACATTAGATATAGACACAAGCAATCAGGAATTCCAGAATGCACTAAAATTAATACAATATACCCACCAGTCCGTCTTTCTTACGGGTAAAGCCGGAACCGGTAAATCCACATTCCTGAAATATATCTGCCAGAATACAAAAAAGAAATATGTAGTTCTGGCTCCTACAGGTATTGCTGCCATTAATGCAGGAGGAAGCACTATGCACAGTTTTTTCAAACTTCCGTTTCATCCGCTCCTACCGGACGACCCAAAATTCAGAGGTAACAGACTCCATGAATCACTGAAATATACATCCAA
Organism: Bacteroides sp. ET336; assembly: GCF_024733815.1. Taxonomy (NCBI): domain Bacteria; kingdom Pseudomonadati; phylum Bacteroidota; class Bacteroidia; order Bacteroidales; family Bacteroidaceae; genus Bacteroides; species Bacteroides sp. ET336. The sequence continues at coordinate 279,538 of NZ_JANRHK010000001.1, read as the reverse complement.
TCACAGAAAACTACTGAAAAGTCTTGAGCTGGTCATTATTGATGAGATTTCAATGGTAAGGGCCGACATTATAGACTTCATAGACAAAGTTTTAAGAGTTTATTCAGGAAACATGAGAGAGCCTTTCGGTGGGAAGCAGCTGCTGCTGGTCGGTGATGTATTCCAACTTGAACCTGTAGTGAAAAGTGATGAAAAGGAAATACTAAGCAGGTTCTATCCTAATCCGTATTTCTTTTCGGCAAATGTATTCCGACAGATGGAATTGGTATCCATAGAACTGACCAAAGTATATAGACAAACAGACAAGGCTTTCGTAGGAATACTTGACCATATACGAACCAACACGACACGTGCAGCCGATCTGCAACTTCTTAATACACGTTTCAACGCGCCTGTTTCAAACAACGAAAGTGACATGTACATCACCATTGCTACACGACGTGACAGTGTGGACTACATCAACGAAAGAAAACTGGAAGAACTTGACAGTCAGCCGGTAGTATTAAAGGGTGAAATAAAAGGTGAATTTCCTGAAAGCAGTCTTCCTACAAATATGGAACTGACCGTTAAAAAAGGTGCGCAGATAATTTTCATAAAGAACGACATGGAAAAGCGCTGGGTGAACGGCACTTTGGGAACAATAACAGGATTTCTACCGGACGGAAGCATAAGCATCACTACGGAAGAAGGCAGGGAATTCTATGTGGAGCAGGAAAGCTGGAGCAACATACGCTATCATTACAACGAACAGGAAAAGAAAATAGAAGAAGAGGAACTTGGCACCTTCAAACAGTTTCCTATAAAATTAGCATGGGCCATAACTGTACACAAGAGTCAGGGACTTACATTCAACCGTGTTATAATAGATTTCAAAGGAGGAGTATTCGCCGGAGGACAAACATATGTAGCCCTAAGTAGATGTACATCGCTGGAAGGAATACAGCTGAAAAAAGAAATTACGAAGTCAGACATCTTTGTGAAGCCTGAAATTGCAGAGTTTGCACAAAAATTCAATGATGCAATGTCCATTGAACGCGCTATGAAAAAAGCGCAGGCCGACATTGAATACGAAAAGGCTATAAAAGAATTCGACAAAGGTAATTTCGCAGAATTCTTAGACAGCTTTTTCAAAGCCATACACAGTCGTTACGATATTGAGAAACCACTTATACAGAGATATATACGAAAGAAACTCGGAATAATCAACAAATTAAAAGCTGAAAACAAGGCACTGAAAGAAGAGCTGAGAAAACAAAAGGAAAATCTAAAAAAATATGCCCATGAGTACTACCTTATGGGAAATGAATGTATCACCAAGGCTAAAGATACAAGAGCTGCACATGCCAATTTTGACAAGGCGATAGAACTGTATCCTGAATTTGTCGATGCATGGGTGAGAAAAGGTGTTACGTTTTTCGACGAAGACAATGTGGAGGAAGCGGAAAGATGCCTTAACCATGCACTGCATATTCAGCCAAACAATTTTAAAGCAATATATAACCGTGGCAAACTAAGACTTTTCACAGGCAGAACCGAAGAAGCTATTTCAGACCTTGACAGAGCCACAAGTCTGAAACCGGAGAACGCAGGAGCACACCAATTCTTCGGAGAAGCACTCGAAGCAGCAGGAATGGAATACGAAGCAGAGATACAATACAGAATAGCTGAAGAGCTTAGAAAGAAACAAAAATAAAAAACGATTTCTCAATATTTTTTATTATTTTCGCAAATATTCAGATTTAAACGAAACATTATGGGTACATTAATAAAACTGTACAATAAAAATAATAGTATAGACACACTGCAGAGCATAGCAGACACTCTGAATGATGGAGGAATAATAATCTATCCAACCGACACAATGTATGCCATAGGTTGTCACGCACTGAAAGAACGTCCCATAGAACGTATCTGCAAGTTAAAAAAAATCGATCCGCGTAAACATCACCTGTCTATTATTTGTTATGATTTAAGCAACATAAGTGAATATGCCAAGGTAAGCAACAACACATTCAAACTTATGAAGCGTAACCTGCCGGGACCATTCACATTTATATTGAAAGCAGACAGCCGTCTGCCGAAAATATTCAGAAACAGGAAGGAAGTGGGAATACGTGTACCTGACAATGACATAATCAGGGAAATATGCCGGATGATAGATGCCCCTATCCTATCAACCACACTTCCGCTTGACGAGAATGAAGATCCGGAATATGTTACTGACCCTGAACTCATATATGAGAAGTTCGGCAACGATGCCGACATCATAATAGACGGCGGTATAGGAGGTATTGATCCTTCAACAGTAGTAAACTGTATTGAAGACGAAGCGGAAATAATACGTCAGGGAAAAGGAATATTAGACGAATAACTTTTAAACAATTATAAAAATTATGCTACTTACATTACTAAACGTTGCATCAAGCGTTACATCAAGAGTAAACATCGAAGCTGTACTTGACAAACTGGTCAGCTGGGGTATCGAAACCGGTAAAAACATAATCGGAGCTATTCTGATATATGTAATCGGACGTTTCCTTATCAAACAAATAGGCAAACTTCTTACAAAATTCCTAGAAAGACGCAAACTTGAAGTCAGTGTCAAGACATTCCTGAAAAGTCTTTTAAGCATTACACTTAACCTGATACTTGCATTTGCAGTAATAGCCCGTCTTGGTGTTGAAACCACAAGTTTCGCTGCAATACTTGCTTCTGCCGGTGTTGCTATCGGTATGGCACTTTCAGGCAATCTCTCAAATTTTGCAGGCGGACTCATCATCCTTGTATTCAAACCATTCAAGGTAGGTGACTTCATAGACGGTCCAGGTGCAAGCGGCACAGTAAAGGAAATACAGATTTTCCACACAATTCTTGCAACCGTTGACAACAAAATAATTTATGTTCCAAATGGCTCTATGAGTAGTAATGTTGTTGTAAATTACAGCAAACAGGACACAAGACGTGCCGAATGGGTAATCGGAGTTGAATACGGTGAAGATTTCGAAAAGGTAAAAGCAGTAATTGAACGTCTTATAAACGAAGACGAAAGAATACTCAAAGACCCTGCACCATTTATAGGCCTTGGAGCACTGTCTGCAAGCAGTGTTGACATAAAAGTACGCGCATGGGCATCTACAGCCAACTATTGGGATGTTTATTTCGACTTCAACAAAAAGGTTTATGAAACATTCAATAAAGAAGGTATCGGATTCCCATTCCCACAACTTACAGTTCATCAGGCTAAAGATTAAAAAAACATATTATTCTTCTCTCAGCCCAGGTCTATGTATTTATTACATATTCTTGGGCTGTTTTTTCAACTCATAGAAAACCATTTAAAATATACAAGACTCAAACAGCATTTAAAAACATTTTATCACTAAATATTCAAGACTTCTTATTATATTTGTCCTATTAACAACATAAACCCATAAAACTATGTTTACAATTCAAGCTAATCCTTCAGGTACAAGAAGCCTGAACATTTCGGAAGAAAATCTCAAAACAATCGAAAAATATTCTCTGTTCCAGCAACTTATTGACAGCAACGGTATAGTTGACGAAAGCGTGTTGGAAAAACTTAAACTAAACATCCGTTCACTTATAGGCTCGTCTGAGAACGACTGTAAGGATCTGCTGGACCTCTGCCTGAACGTAATTTATCATGACAATATGAAAGCTTTCGGCCTGCATCAGCTCATCATGCTGTACATCAACTGGGAGAGAGAAAAAGGTAATATCGAAGAAACAGAAGAATAAATCTTGAAAGAACATAATCTAACGGACTGGTTGCCTACAACCAAGAAAGAAGTAGAGCTTAGAGGATGGGATGAACTCGATGTCATTCTGTTCAGTGGTGACGCATACGTTGACCATCCGTCATTCGGAGCTGCCGTAATAGGAAGAATGCTTGAAGCTCAAGGACTTAAAGTTGCCATCGTGCCACAGCCAAACTGGCGTGACGACCTTCGTGACTTCAAGAAACTGGGAAAGCCAAGACTCTTCTTCGGAATATCTGCCGGATGTATGGACAGTATGGTGAACAAATATACTGCCAACAAACGTTTGCGAAGCGAAGACGCATATACTCCTGACGGACGACATGACATGCGCCCGGAATATCCTACTATAGTATATTCACAAATATTGAAGAAACTCTATCCCGATGTACCAGTTATCATAGGCGGAATAGAGGCCTCACTGCGCCGTCTTACCCACTACGATTACTGGCAGGACAAGGTCAGACAGTCCATTCTGATTGACTCCGGAGCAGACCTCCTGATTTACGGTATGGGAGAAAAGCCAATCACTGACTTGTGCAAACACATGTCTGAAAATCCAACCATACCGACAGATGTTCTTCAGACTGCGTATGTATGCAAAAAGGAAGAATTCAAGCCGGAAGAAAATGACTTAAGGCTTTACTCTCATGAGGAATGCCTGAAAGACAAGAAGAAACAAGCTGAAAACTTCAGACATATAGAAGAGGAATCGAATAAATATTCAGCACAGAGGATTATCCAGGAGTCGGGCAAGAAAGTAGTAGTGGTAAATCCGCCTTATCCGCCAATGACTCAGGGCGAGCTTGATATGTCGTTCGACCTCCCATATACACGCCTTCCGCATCCGAAATACAAGAACAAACGTATTCCGGCATACGATATGATAAAATTCTCCGTCAATCTCCACAGAGGATGTTTCGGAGGATGCGCATTCTGCACCATATCGGCACATCAGGGTAAATTCATAGTAAGCCGAAGCAAGGAAAGTATTCTTAAGGAGGTGAAAGCGATAACAGAAATGCCAGATTTCAAGGGTTATCTGAGCGACCTTGGAGGCCCGTCTGCCAACATGTATGCCATGAGAGGAAAAGACGAGAATTTGTGCCGTCGCTGCAAACGCCCTTCGTGCATTCATCCCAAGGTATGCCCTAATCTGAATACAGACCACAGACCACTGTTGGACATCTATCATGCCGTAGATGCACTTCCAGGAATCAAAAAGAGCTTTATTGGCAGCGGTGTCCGATACGACTTGCTTCTGCACGAAAGTAAAGACCCGTCTGTAAACAAAAGCACTCAGGAATACACCCGCGAACTGATAATGAAACACGTGAGCGGACGACTGAAGGTAGCACCAGAGCATACAAGCGACAAAGTGCTTTACGTCATGCGGAAACCTCCGTTTGAGCAGTTTGAAAGGTTCAAGAAGATATTCGACCGCATAAATACAGAACATAACCTGCGCCAACAGATTATACCATACTTCATAAGCAGTCACCCAGGATGTACAGCCGAGGATATGGCAGAACTGGCAGTTATAACCAAAAGGCTTGACTTCCATCTGGAACAGGTTCAGGACTTCACTCCTACTCCTATGACTGTCGCTACAGAAGCCTGGTACACAGGTTATCATCCTTATACCCTTGAACCAATTTTCTCTGCAAAAACTCAGAAAGAGAAACTTGCGCAACGCATGTTCTTCTTCTGGTACAAACCTGAGGAAAGAAAAAATATTATCAATGAACTGCGGCGTATGGGAAGGAATGACCTTATAGACAAACTTTACAAGAAGAGATAAAAAAACGAGTGAAACAAACGATACTTATTTTTGTTTCACTCGTTTTATATTATTCAGCTTTCAAATCCACAACTTCACGTACAAGATACGTTCCATCATATTCAGCGGCAAAGCCATCGTCCCACTTTCCGTTATATTCAAGTCTTAATGTAACTTTTACGGGCTTGCCGTTTTTCTGACCTTTAGTTATCTTATCATACTTTTCAAGCAACTGGCCGGTCTTGTCAACAATCCAGAACTCTCTGTCGCTGCCGGAAGGAATAAATACTCTCACTTCATGCCCTATTCTCAATTCGCCTTCCATGGTATAAAGCAAGTCCATAGAGGTTGAGTCCGTTTCAGTTTCACACAACTCGATACTGTTTTCATCAAACAGCGGTGCATCCTGACCTATTTCCATAAAGATAGCCTTGTCCGGAGCATTATCGAATATTTCAAAATATCTCATTCCGCTATTACCCGTTCCCCAACCATTGCACGTACTCGGAACAGGTTCCTGCTTCTTCAAACTGTCTATCATCTCAGCATAATCACCGTCAGGGAGCATTACATACCTGTGTACTCCACTTCTGCCGGACGCAGTTTCTTTAAATCTGCATGTCTGACTTTTATCCCAGTCAGCGGAACTTGAGAGTATATCTGTAACATCGTCTATACTTTTATTCTTCAACTGGAATATCCTGATTAAAGCGTGAGGAGCAACATCACCGTTTCTCACCATAACCACACCTGGAAGCAATGGATCAACCAACAGCCTTATATCGTCATTACTTTGAGCCATCAGTTTCAAACCGGCTCCGGAAATTTCTTTCCATTCAAAACCTTCGTATGCTTGTCTTGAAGTACTTTTCTTCATTACATCTCCATTGCAGCGTGCGTAAGTAGCAATTCTGTCTCTATCTTTCAATACCAAAGTATCATTTTTTAAACTTATAATATCGAATGTATCGGCAAATAATATTGTCTGCCCGTTACCAATACTTTCACCATTCAGAATAAGTTTGTTACCATGCTCCTCCCATCCATGATATTTCAAGGTTTCCATTCCTATAGACTCTGCTATACCATTATCTTTAATACAAACGCCTTGCACATAAGGCATATCCGGAGATAAAACTTCAATCCAGTTTCCTTTTAAATCACGTTCGCCTGTTGTACAGGAACAAATTACCAATGGTAATAACAAAACAAACTGTTTCATATTTAAATTTATCTGGTTAATACAATAGCAAATATAGACAAAGATATCATGAAACCAATATTATAACTCATATTTTGAAATAATGACTTTCAGAAAAAATATATAGAAATGAAACTTTAATTTTTTTCACTATATACAAAGAAAAACTCATTTATTTTCCAGTTCTTTCATTATCTCATTTATTGCCGTATTCAGCTGTGGATCTCTACCCAAGAGCCTGTCCTCAAAGGTATTTCTTACATAAATATCCGGAACTACACCAGTCTTTTCCAGATCATCACCACTCAAAGAATAACATCCCCACGCAGGCATACGTGATGTTGAACCGTCCATAAACCTCACACCGGATGTAAATATAATCCACCGGTATGTTTCTGTACCAACAAGTTTGGCTATACCCAATTGTTTTATACCATTAGATGTAACCTCCGCATCACTAAGACTTCTCTCATTAATCAGAACTACGATTGGCTTGTCCGAAGGTGTTACGTTAGGATGAGGGTTCTGCTTAAAATCTCTGTAGCTCCAGTTGAAATGAGACTGCTGCCTCAAAATATCTATAACCTCTTTATGTACGTTCCCACCGTTATTATATCTCAAATCAAGTATCAGCGCATCTTTATTCACAAGATCTGTATGAATACCCCTGAGGAAAGACTTAAGCGATACATCACTCATATCTCTCATATGAATATACGACACTCTGCCTTTTGTCATTTTTTCTACCTTATCACTGCAATTGTCCTCCCATTCGGTATATAACATATCCTTTAGCTGACTATACGTTATAGTATGAAGTTTTACTGTAAACTCATTTCCAGCACGCACAAAAGACAAACTTATCTCAGACGGCTTTGTAGCAAAAGAGAAATATTCTTCACGGTTTCTGTCTTCTTCCACCCTTTCTCCATTAACGGCAACCAGCCTGTCTCCCGGTCTGATATCAATATCTACACAGTTGGCTGGCGAATCAGTCAATATTCTGTTTATCAGATATGGCTGAACATTATCCCACACAATTCCTGTTTCGGCTGTATAAGAAGATGTCTGAGGTTTCTGTTCTTCACTTCCATTCGATACAAACCCAAGATGAGAAGAATTCAGTTCGCCAAGCATATCATTAAACAATGTCCTGAAATGAGAACGTTCTTTTATATAAGGTAAAAACGAAGCATAATAATCTCTTTTACCTTTCCAGTCAACTCCGTGGAAATTGACATCATAAAAGTTCTGTTCCATCACAGCCCATCCTTCATAGAATATCTGTCTATATTCATCATAAAGATTCTTCTCAACCTCCTTTTCTATTTCAATTTTATCTGCCTTATATTGCTTCAGATCAACCGTGTAAAGACTTCCCCGATGCAAATAATATAATTCTTTACCGGAAATCATAAACCGGCCTCCTGCCTTAAGTTCTGCTATTTCTTTTGTTTCAAAATAAGGATCTGAAATCTTATTCGCTTTCATCTTGCCATCCGACGAATATATGAGCCAGCTGTCATTTTCCATACGACATGTATAAGCACTCCAGACATCATCGTCAACCTTTTCCAATCTTCTGAAAACCTCGTCATAATCAACGGTGTTTTTTTCTTCCATCATATTTACATGACTCATCTTTTTATCTTTATCCACAAACAGGCTGTCATACACATCCGATTCAAAAGGTCTTAAATTATATCTTCTCAAGGGAAGCCTGTACAATGTAGTAGAAACATTTCCTCTCGGGAAAGATGATGCATACAGATTAGCAGTAATATACAAACTCTTTCCATCAGGAGAAAAACACGGTGAACCCTCAACAGAGGCTGATTTTGTCAAATTTACCACTTCATCGTCTGCAAATGAATAAATATATATATCCGGTTCAAAAAGATTTATAGTCTCGAATGCCAGCAAAGAATCGTCGAAAGAAAAACTAATGTCAAAAGTCCGGAATGACCAGAATTGAGCATCAGCTATCTTTTTAACATTGTTTTTTTGAATATCAAGCACCATCACCTTATCACTGCCGCATATGAAAGCTATCTTATCACGTTTATGAGATAACGTAAACGACTTGATATTTGCATCTACAGAATACACCTCCGATTCCGGAGCAGTTCCATCAGCTTTAATCTTATATATATTAAGATAACCTTTATTGGTTCTGGTATAATAAACAGTATTATTATCAGTCCATACAACTTCTGAAACACGCTCGTCATCCGGTGTCACAAGCTGTTTAAGATATTTACACTTAACATCAGATATATACAGTTTACCACGTATCGACATAGCAAGTTTCTTACCGTCTGGCGATACATCAATACAATCAAGCTTCTGATTACTGAAAACACGTTCCGACATAGTTTTATGACCTGCCACATTTATTTCCGGAACTGTTATTTTACCACTTTTAATATCAAGACATGTCATTTTATATTCATACAGGAATATTATTTTTGACCCATCGTAACTTATAGACGGATATTGTACAGACTGTGAAAAAGACGTAAGACGTGATGACCCATTCTGCTTATCATACTTGAAAATGTTTGACTCTTTATTGTAACTGTCGGACACATAATACATGTTTCCAAGCATATCAGCCATTGGCCATGTATCTTTTCCATAATAATCGGTAAGTACGGAATATTTTTTCATGGAAGGATTCCACGACTTTATATCCGGATTATGATCGCCAATATATCCTTTTCTGGTAGGGAATTTAATGCTCTCATTTGATTCGTTAAAATACATCTCGCCTGTAACAGGGTTTTCTGTTACGTTTATCATAGTATTGAAATATCCTTCTGCCAGTCTTACAGGCGTACCGCCATTTACAGAAACTTTATACGTGGTCTTGATGTTCGCACGGTTACTTTCAAAATATACATATTTCGAATCATGCGACCATCCTGACGGCGTATCGCTACCCTCATGCCATGTAAGTCTTTTAACTTCGCCACCTTCTACAGGAACAATATATACGTCATTATTTCCATTTACATCTGACGAAAACGCTAAATATTTTCCATCAGGAGAAACCTTTGGATAACTCTCATACCCTCCCAATGAAACCAAACGCATGGCTGTACCACCTTCTACACCCACTCTAAATATATCACCTTCATAAGAAAAATATATTTCACCGGCATTTGGCGAAAGAGACGGATAACATGCGAAATGCAATGTCTCCGAAAATAACGAATGCGACATAAACGACATCGCAATGATTAATATGTGCTTCATATAACATCAGTTTTAAAATGTATGCAAATCTAATAAAATTATTTCAGCATTCATCATCAAACCTTTAATTATACATCAAAATGAAATCAATCCACACAATACAAATAATACTATATGACATATTTTACATATAAAATGTATCATTATAACATTTATACAAGTAAAATAAATTATAAATGAAATTATTTTAAGCAAAATATTGACCTTTTACAAATATTTACTACTTTTGCAAAAAGACACTTAAAAGAGAGACTTATGAAAGGATTAAAAGAGTTTAAATTCCCACACAAAAAGAGAAACATTTGCCTCGGCTTAATAGGATGTTTACTCATTCCGGGAAACATGACAGGAGAAAACAGATCGGAAAACCTTGTTTTATCATCCGTCAAACAACAAGGAATATCCGGAGTAGTAGTTGATACTAACGGAACACCACTTATAGGCGTCTCAATCATTATAAAAGGGACATCCAAAGGCGTAACCACCGATATAGACGGAAAATTCAATATAGATGCCGACATAAACAGCACATTGATTTTCAGCTATGTAGGTATGAAATCCACAAATGTCGTCATAAAGGACAACCGTCCTTTACATATAGTTATGCACGAAGACTCCAAGATGATGGACGAAATTGTAGTTACCGGATACGGAGACTTCAAAAAAGCCACATATACAGGTTCTGCCTCTGTTCTAAACACAGAAAAGCTTGAATCACTGCCTGTAACATCAGTCGCACAAATGATAGAATCAAATATGCCCGGAGTTAGTATAGTATCCGGTTCATCATCACAACCGGGCTCTAAATCGACTTTAAGAATACGTGGTATAGCTTCTATGAATGCATCAACAGAGCCTCTTTATGTAATAGACGGGGTACCTGTTTCATCAGATGATTTCAGCGCATTCACTTCTGAAGCAAGTACAGGAGGTATGGGTATTCTGGAAACTATAAACCCTGCCGACGTAGAAAGTATAACCGTACTTAAAGATGCCGCGTCTGCATCACTTTACGGTGCCAAAGGTGCTAACGGTGTTATCCTTATAAAAACCAAGAAGGGAAGCCAGGGAAAACTGAAGGTAAACATGCAGGCATCGTTCGGTGTTACAGATCTGGCATATAACTACAGACCGCTAATGGGTGGTGAAGAATGGAGAGATCTTCTTTATGAAGGATTGGTTAACTTCAAACTGGTAAATGGAGCTGACCAGCAAACCGCCACATCATATGCGGACTCGGAAATAGACAAGTACGCTGCAAGACCGGCAAACGGATATTCAGACTGGTACAACGCACTGATGAAAAAAGGCTATCAGCAGGACTATAATGTTTCGGTTAGTAGCGGAACTGAGAAATCAAATATAATAGCCAGTGTCGGTTACACTAACCAGACAGGTGTTTCGGTTAACTCAGAAATGGACAGGCTTACAGGCCGCATCGACGCAAACAGCAAATGGAACAACTTTGAATTTGGAGCCAATGCATCATTCTCATGGACAAAAAGCAAACAAACACCGGAAGGATATTATTATGCCAGTGCTCTGTACTCTTCAGTAGTAGAGCTTAATCCAAGTATTCCTATTTACAATGAAGACGGTACTTACCATACAGGATTTCAGGTTAACGGCGGGCTCAATCCTTTATACGAAAATTCAGTAAATGATTATTATACAAATATCGTAAGAAGTATGATGTCCGGAAGAGCCGCATACAATATCATTGAAGGTTTGAAAATATCTACAGTATTTTCTGTTGATTACTCACTCACAAAAGACTTCTATTTCTATTCTCCTGAAGGAACTGATGGAAAATTATACAATGGTAAAGGACTTATGCAGATGACTGACAGGTTGAGATACACTTCACAAAACAATCTTAGCTTCAACAGAACATTTGGTAAACATAACGTGAGCGCAGTTCTTGCATACGAAATAATGAAATACACCTATAATGATTTGTATGGTGAAGTTGAAGGTTACGGACAGTCTCCCAATGGAAGTTTAAGCAATGGTGCAGTTCCGGTAGCAGCATCACAAATGATTCAGCAGGACGCCCTGCTTTCTTATATTGCGAGCGGTAACTACAGTTATGCAGACAAGTATTACTTAGGACTTAGCTTCCGACGCGACGGTTCGTCAAGACTGGCGCCAGAAACACGTTGGGGTAACTTTTGGGCGGTATCAGGCTCATGGAGAGTATCGCAGGAAAAATTCATGAACAGTATAAGCAACATTGTGAACGATTTGAAAATCAGAGCATCGTATGGTGTGAACGGTAATCTTCCAAGCACATATTATGGCTACATGGGAACATATAATACCGGTTCATTCTACAACGGACTTCCGGCTCCATGGGAAAACAACATTGCAAACAATAATCTTTCATGGGAAAAGAACTATTCGCTCAATTTAGGTTTGGATATAAGCTTCCTGAACAGAATATCAATATCAATCGACTGGTACAACAGAATAACCAAAGACCTGCTGATGAACAAACAACTTAACTCAATTAGCGGTTTCGGTTCTGTTATTGACAACATTGGCAAGATGCAGAACAAGGGAGTTGAACTGGAAATAAGAACAAACAACATACAAAAACGTGATTTTTCCTGGAGCACCTCTTTCAATCTGAGCCACAACAAAAACAAGATATTAAAACTGGCAGACCTTTCATGGTACACTGACGGAAGGTATATCAGAAAAGAAGGACTTTCTTACGGAACACTCTATTTAAGAGAATATGCGGGTGTAGATCCTGACAACGGTAAGCCGATGTATTACGACAATGTGGAAGATGAAAACGGAAATCTTTCAAAAAACATTGTTTACGACCCTAATGACGCCAACCCTATTCCACTGGTGGACATTTATCCAAAAGTATCAGGTGGATTGATGAATACATTCAACTATAAATTCATAGACCTGTCCTTCAATCTTTCTTATAGTCTTGGTGGACACTCTTACGACAATGGAATGTACGCCATACAGGATGACGGATATTATTACCAATACAACAAGAGTACAGAATTGAGAAGAAGATGGCAGGAACCAGGAGACATTACAGATGTGCCAAGATTCGTTTACGGACAGGAATATGGCGGATACTGGAATTCATCGAGAGGAATACACAGCACAGACCATCTGAGACTTAAAAATCTTACATTAGGTATCTCAGCTCCAAAGGAATGGTTGAAAAACATTGGTATCAGTAACCTAAGAATATTCTTCTCTGGTACAAACCTGCTCACATGGGCAGCATACGACCAATACGACCCTGAACTGACTGGTGTGGTATCTTTCTTTACACCTCCATTGAAAACATTCTCTTTCGGGTTAGACATTAAGTTATAACTAAAAACATTTAACAGAATTGATTATGACAAGACATAAATATATTTCAAAACTGGCAGGAGTTCTAGTTCTGTCATTAGGCTTGGTCTCATGCACCGGAAGTTTCCTTGACACTACCCCAAGCAACAAAGTACCTACAGAAAATGCTTTCGATTCATTCAGTTCTACTGAAAATGCAGTTAACGGACTATACGACCTGATGTCGTCATACGGCTATTACGGTGGAACCATGTTCTTTTATGGAGACATGAAAGGAGACGATATACAGAGCTCATACAACAGCGGACGAGATTGCAACAACTGTTATCTGTTCAATCATAGAGCAAACAATCTTGGTGCTGGATATCTGTGGGGAAGGCCATATTATATTATACGTCAGGGATGGAACATTGTAAGTGCAATAGACAACAACAAAATACAAGACGCTACCACTGAAGATCTGGCGTATCTTAAAGGAGAAGCTTTGGCTGTGATTGCTTTATGCCACTTTGATCTTACAAGATGTTTTGGATATCCTTATACAAAAGACAACGGTTCTTCATGGGGTGCACCAATAGTAGAAAGAGCAATAGGACTGGATGAAAATCCGGAAAGAAAAACTGTTGCCGAAGACTATAATTTTATCATAAAAACCCTCAACGATGCTATTCCACTCATGACAACAGACAAAATGAATGGAAGGATGAACCAATATGCCGCACGTATGCTTTTGTCAAGAGTGTACCTGTATATGGGAAACGAAGAAGAAGCATATAATGTGTCAAGCAAACTGATTGAAGAATTGAAAACAGGTAACGAATACAGGTTATATACCAACGAAGAATACCTGAAATCATGGAATCTGGATGAAAAGTTCGGAACAGAATCACTGTTTGAAATAGCAAACGCGTCGGACGACAATGAAGGAAGAAACTCACTGGCTTATCTTATGCATCCGTATGGCTATGAGGAAATGTTCCTGACAGAAAGCTTCATGGAACTAATGAACAAGGATAAAAACGATGTCAGATATCAACTGATTGGAGAAGTTACCTATAATAAAGCTACCAGATATTGGCTAAAGAAATGGCCGGGTAGTGATGATACAACACCAGCATCGTATAACAACTATGTTGTATTCCGCCTGTCAGAGCTTTATCTTATAGCAGCCGAAGCGGCATTAACACTTACAGGAGAAAAGAAAGATAAAGGATTGGAATATCTAAACGAAATTGTATCAAGAGGAAATCCTGACAATAGTGTTGATATGGACGAATATACACTGGAAAGAGTCCTTGAAGAAAGAAGAAAAGAACTTGTGGGAGAAGGACACCGTTTCTTTGACGTCTTAAGAAACGGAATGAAAATTACAAGAACAGGAAACCTACATATGGAAAACACAGTGAAGGAAATAGACTGGAACTACGAAAAATGCGTTCTGCCTATACCAGAAGACCAGTTTGTATTTAATCCTGACATGGAACAAAACCCGGGATATTCAAAATTCTAATAGTACATTAGCTAAAAAATAAACGGCACATCTCATGGGATTGTGCCGTTTATTTTTTATAATTTCCGACAACATAATCATAGATGATACATACACATTAATACCATAAAAAAGATATACCGATATCACATAATGCTAATACAAAAATAAAAATATCATTTTGACATTTTGATTTCTACAATGCCCATAATTCTAAATTCTACACAAGCAATACATTCTTTTCTAAAAATTTAAAGCACAGAGATTATCAATATATCACAAAGCCATCATATACAACTATTATATTTACAAATGAAAGCACAAACGCATACCATCACATACAAATTCGCACATATATCAATTTCATTTACATATTATCATTTATAAGAATTGTATTCAGAAGCCATTTCCAGAAGAAAAATCATTTTATTTGATGGCAAAAACAAAACGTCTCCATGTTTTGACTGAAGTATCAAGGCATTTTCAGTAAAATATGGAGATGTTTTTATATTTATTGGAGAAGAAAAAAAATTTTATGACGATGATAATATGTTAACAGATTGAGCAAAATTTACAATACAATCATTATTAGTTTATATTTTAGTTACTAACACCCAACACAACAGAAAACATATTTAACCAATCATCTCTATTTCAATCAATTTCATAATTTTATTTTTCACAATAATTCTCCAAACTACTTCTTTTTAATAGTAAAACTCCCTTTTTACTATCA
This sequence comes from Bacteroides sp. ET336, assembly GCF_024733815.1. NCBI lineage: Bacteria > Pseudomonadati > Bacteroidota > Bacteroidia > Bacteroidales > Bacteroidaceae > Bacteroides > Bacteroides sp. ET336. Next base: position 263,965 of record NZ_JANRHK010000001.1, on the reverse strand, counting down.
AAAAGAAAATACTATTTCTTCTTCTCAAGCTCCTGAAGACTTTCCATCTTCTTAGTCTCAAGGAACTCGTATATACCGCAAAGGTGTTCTTTAACCTTCTTGTTACCAAACTCATAAACCTTGGTAACGAGTCCATCAAGGAAGTCACGGTCGTGGGATACCACAATCATAGTTCCGTCAAAATCCATGAGAGCCTGTTTCAGTATATCCTTGGTTTTCATATCAAGGTGGTTAGTAGGTTCGTCGAGAATAAGCAGATTCACAGGTTCAAGCAGAAGTTTAATCATAGCCAAACGGGTACGTTCACCACCGGACAAGACCTTGACCTTCTTCATTGATTCTTCCGGACCACCGAACATAAATGCTCCAAGCAGGTCTCTTATTTTGTTCCTGATTTCTCCTTTAGCCACATCGTCTATAGTCTGGAACACTGTAAGATTCTCGTCAAGAAGTGAAGCCTGGTTCTGCGCGAAATAACCTATCTGTACGTTATGTCCAAGTGTAAGTGTACCTTCATGGTCTATCTCATTCATGATACATTTCACGAGAGTTGACTTACCCTCACCATTCTTACCTACAAAAGCCACTTTGTCGCCACGTTCTATCGTCAGAGTAGCATTACGGAACACTACATGGTCGCCATATGCCTTTCCTACTCCATCCATTATTACAGGATAGCTTCCACTGCGTGGTGAAGGCGGGAATTTAAGCCTCAACGCCGAGGTATCTTCTTCGTCAACCTCAATAAGCTCAAGTTTCTCAAGCATCTTCACACGGCTCTGTACCTGGAGTGTCTTACTGTATGTACCCTTGAAACGTTCTATAAAGTCTTTCGTCTCCTGAATCATCTTCTGCTGTTCTTCGTACTGCTTCATCTGCTGTTCGCGACGTTCTTTACGAAGGACGAGATATTGGGAGTAATTCACCTTATAGTCGTATATGCGTCCCATTGTGACTTCTATGGTTCGTGTAGTGATATTGTCAACAAACTTACGGTCGTGGCTTATAACGATTACAGCCTTTGCACTGTTGATCAGGAACTCTTCAAGCCACTGTATAGACTCGATGTCAAGATGGTTTGTAGGCTCGTCGAGCAACAATACATCCGGATTCTGAAGAAGAAGCTTTGCCAACTCTATACGCATACGCCATCCGCCGCTGAAATCACTCGTCGGACGATTGAAATCTTCTCTCATAAACCCAAGACCAAGGAGAGCCTTCTCTACATCTTCTTCAAAGTGAGTCATGTCTATGGCATAGAACTTTTCGCTCATGGCAGCCACTTTCTCTATAAGAGCCATATATGAATCGCTTTCATAGTCTGTTCTTGTGGCCAGCTCATTGTTCATTTTCTCTATCTCCTTTTCCATCTCCTGAAGATGGGCAAAAGCCTGCGACGCTTCTTCGAAAACGGTTCTGCCATCTTCGGTCATCAGATGCTGTGGTAAATATGCCACTACACAATCTTTTGGAGCTGTAACTTTTCCACGTGTAGGTTGTCTTACTCCAGCTAAAATCTTTAACAGAGTTGACTTTCCGGCTCCGTTCTTTCCCATCAGAGCTATACGGTCTTTTTCGTTTATCTGAAAACTAATGTCGCTAAACAAGGTGGTACCGCCAAATTCGACGGTCAATCCATCTACTGAAATCATATGTTATAAGTTTTTAGTTTGTGAGTTTATAAGTTTTTGAGTTGAACTGTAATTACAAAACAAATTGGCAAGCAGACGAAGATATTGTTCCTTATCCACTTGCCAACTACCAATCATTTCATATAAAAAAACTATTAAGCCATCAGCAATATCAATAACTGTGCCGTAAGGATACGCAAGAACATACTCAACGGATATACAGTAGAATATCCTACAGCAGGAGCATCATTGCTTGACACCTGGTTTGCGTATGCCAATGCAGGCGGGTCAGTATTACTACCTGCAATAAGTCCAATCAATGTGTAATAATTCAACTTGTGTCTCCATCTGGCTACAATTCCCATAATAATCAAAGGAATTATTGTGATAAGGAAGCCTATACCGACATATAATAAACCGTCGCCTTCTACTACCGTATGAACAAAATTCTCACCGGCCTTGATACCAACACTCGCCAGGAACAAAGCCAAACCCACCTCACGCAACATAAGGTTCGCACTCATCGTTGTATATGTAACAAGTTTAACCTTATGTCCGAAACGACCTATAAGTATGGAAATGATAAGCGGACCACCGGCAAGACCTAACTTGATAGGTGTAGGTATTCCCGGAATTGCAAAAGGAAGGCTACCGAAAAGAATACCACAAAGAATACCTATAAATATGGTAACTATGTTAGGATGGTCAAGACGCTTCAACTGATTTCCCAGCAAACCGGCTACACGTTCCACTGCATCCTGCGGACCTACAACCATCACACGGTCACCTACCTGTAGAGTCAACTGGCGTGATGCGAAAAGGTCCATACCTGAACGGTTAACACGAGTGACGTTTACTCCATACATACTGTTGAAATGCAATTCACCAAGTGTCTTACCGTTAATGTTGGACTGAGTGACAAGAATACGGCGTGACACCATCGGTTTGTCTGTTTTACCTTGAGCTTCCCAATCAACATTCTGTACCTGAGGACCGATGAATGTAATAATAGCCTCCGAATCATCTTCGGCACATACAATGAACATCTTGTCATTAAGTTCCAAAACTGTGTTTGCAGTAGGAATATATACGCAACCATCGCTTTTCATTATTCTGGAACAAACAAAGTCGCGCGCAAGGAAATTACGTACCTGCAAAACTGTCTTACCCTGCAATGCTTCGTTATGAACCTCCAGATTGAGGAAGAAAGGTTTCAGATGAGGATTGGCTTCTTCACCACGCTTGATTTCCTCCTCTTCCTTATTTAAATCTATCCTGCAGATTATACGTATGAGAATCATAGATAAGATAATACCCATAACTCCCAACGGATAAGCACAAGCATATCCCATGGCTATCTGAGGTCCGTTATAATTAATCTGAGTCAAAGCCTCATTTGCGGCACCAAGACCAGGAGTATTGGTTACGGCTCCACATAGGATACCTACCATCATAGGTATATCCACCCTGCCCTGAAGTGCAAAGTACAGTATCAAGGCTACAGCTATGTTCAGCGCCACTATGCCTACAGCAACCATATTCATGGCTACACCGCCTTTCTTGAATGAAGAGAAGAAAGAAGGTCCGACCTGAAGACCAATACAGAACACAAACAAAATTAACCCGAAGTCTTGCACGAAATTAAGAATGGAGGTATTTCCGGTAAATCCAAAATGTCCAACCAGAATACCTACGAACAAGACAAATGTGACCCCCAGCGAAATACCGAAGATCTTAATCTTTCCCAATAACACACCCACTGCTATAACAAAGGCATAAAGAGCAACTATGTGGGCTATTGAATCGGGATTGAATAACAAATCACTTAACCAATTCATAGTTTTTTAAATAACACATAAATATTTTCAGCAAAAGTAGTTAAAAAACAATAAGACTCAAATTTATATTGCCTAAAAGTAATTAGAATGTTAGTTTTTTTTGCCACACAGACATTACAATACTATAAAAAATCATTCCGTTTTATAAAATAAATGTTTATATGAAGTGTATTTCTTACCCGAAAATGCATGAGATAACAAGAAATTTGTATCTTTGCCTTAAAAGGTACTTGAACTATGAAGTACGAATCTTTAATATAACCTATTTATATAAACCTAATCAACTATGGCAGATAGTAAAGAAAAACTCTTTTCCGATTTCCCTTCCGTAAGCACACAGGAATGGTTGGATAAGATTACAGTTGACCTTAAAGGCGCTGATTTTGAAAAGAAGTTGGTATGGAAAACCAACGAAGGATTTAAAGTAAAACCTTTTTACCGCAAAGAAGATCTTGAAGGATTGAAAACGACAGAAGGACTTCCCGGAGAATTCCCATACGTAAGAGGAATAAAAAAAGACGACAATACTTGGTTCATACGTCAGGATATAAAAGTCATTGATCCGACTGAAGCAAATGCCAAGGCTCTGGACTTGCTAAACAAAGGCGTTGATTCACTTGGATTTAAAGTAAAGGCATCTGATTTAAGTGCCGAATATATAGCAACACTGCTGAAAGACATCTGTTGTGACTGTGTAGAACTGAACTTCTCTACATGTCAGGGACATACAGTAGAACTGGCAGAATTACTTGTAGCTTATTTCAATGAAAAAGGATACGATCCTAAGAGTTTGCAGGGTTCTGTCAACTTCGACCCTATCAGCAAGATGTTAGGCAAAGGCAAAGACAAAAGCGGACTTATTGCCAACGCAAAGAAACTTGTTGAGATTTTGGCAGAATATCCAAAATTCCGTTGCATTACCGTAAACTGTGTTGACCTTAATAATTCCGGTGCATATATTTATCAGGAATTGGGATATGCACTCTCTTGGGGTAATGAATATCTTAATCAGATGGTAGAGGCAGGTGTTCCAGCAGCTCTAGCCGCAAAGAAAATAAAATTCAACTTCGGTATCAGCTCAAACTATTTCATGGAAATCGCCAAATTCCGTGCCGCTCGTATGCTTTGGGCTAACATCGTAAAAGAATATAATCCTCAATGTCCTCGCAAAGACTGCTCTAACACAGGTACTGACGGAACTTGTTACTGCGCTTGCAAGATGGTTGCACATGCAGAAACATCCAAATACAATCTTACACTTTTCGATGCTCATGTAAATCTGCTACGTACTCAGACTGAAGCCATGAGTGCCGCTCTGGCAGGTGTAAACTCTATCACAGTAACTCCATTCGACAGTGTTTACGAAACTCCTAACGAATTCTCAGAACGTCTGGCACGCAACCAGCAGTTGCTGCTTAAGGAAGAATCTCACCTCAACCGTATAGTTGACCCGGCTGCCGGCTCATATTATATAGAGAACCTGACAGCTTCTATTGCCCAGCAGGCATGGAACCTGTTCCTGGCTACAGAAGACGAAGGCGGTTTCCTTGCAGCTGTAAAAGCCAACAAGGTACAGGAAGCTGTAAACGGAAGCAACAAGGCTCGTCATGAGGCTGTTTCTAAACGCAAAGAGATACTCCTCGGTACAAACCAGTATCCTAACTTCACTGAAATGGCAGGCGAAAAGACTCCTGAAGAATGCAAGTGTAACTGCGGATGCAGCCACGGAACAGAAGAAACTGCTCCTTACATGGCTCTTGACAAGTCACGTGCTGCAAGCGAATTCGAAGCTCTCCGTCTGCAGACAGAACACTCAGGCAAGCGTCCTAAAGCATTCATGCTTACTATCGGTAACCTTGCTATGCGTCAGGCACGCGCACAGTTCTCTTGTAACTTCCTAGCATGTGCCGGATATGAGGTTATTGACAACCTCGGCTTTGCTACAGTAGAAGAAGGCGTGGAAGCTGCTATGAAGGCTAATGCAGACATCGTTGTGATGTGTTCAAGCGATGACGAATATGCAGAATATGCAATTCCTGCATTCAAGGCACTGAACGGACGTGCAATGTATATCGTAGCAGGTGCCCCAGCTTGTATGGACGACCTTAAGGCAGCAGGTATAGAGAACTTCATCCACGTTCGCTGCAACGTATTGGAAACTTTAAAAGAGTATAACGAAAAGTTAGGAATTAAATAACTATGAAACCGAATTTCAAAAACATCGATATATATGCCGGATTCCAGCCTAAGAACGGTATGGAATGGCAGAAAGCCAATGGCATCGAAGCCAATTGGAGAACACCGGAACAGATTCAGGTAAAACCGGTCTATACTAAAGAAGACCTTGAAGGAATGGAACATCTGGACTACGTAGCAGGTATTCCTCCTTATCTTCGCGGACCTTACTCAATGATGTACACTTTCCGTCCTTGGACTATCCGCCAGTATGCAGGATTCTCTACAGCCGAAGAATCAAACGCATTCTATCGCCGTAACCTAGCATCAGGACAAAAAGGTCTTTCTGTAGCATTCGACCTTCCTACTCACCGCGGTTACGACCCTGACCATCCACGTGTAGTGGGCGACGTAGGTAAAGCCGGAGTATCTATCTGCTCGCTCGAAAACATGAAGGTTCTGTTCGACGGTATTCCATTGAACAAGATGTCCGTATCAATGACCATGAACGGTGCGGTGCTTCCTGTTATGGCATTCTATATCAATGCCGGACTTGAACAGGGTGCGAAACTTGAAGAAATGGCAGGTACAATCCAGAACGATATCCTTAAAGAGTTCATGGTGCGTAACACATACATCTACCCACCTGCATTCTCAATGAAGATTATCTCTGACATCTTCGAATATACTTCACAGAAGATGCCTAAGTTCAACTCAATCTCTATCTCAGGTTACCACATGCAGGAAGCAGGTGCTACAGCAGACATCGAGTTGGCTTATACTCTTGCCGACGGTCTTGAATATCTCCGTGCCGGTGTAGCAGCAGGTATCGACATTGATGCCTTCGCTCCTCGCCTCTCATTCTTCTGGGCTATCGGTATGAACCATTTCATGGAAATTGCGAAGATGCGTGCCGCACGTATGCTTTGGGCTAAGATTGTAAAACAGTTCAACCCTAAGAACCCTAAGTCACTGGCATTGCGTACTCACTCACAGACATCAGGATGGTCGCTCACAGAACAGGACCCATTCAACAACGTAGGCCGTACTTGTATAGAAGCTATGGCTGCTGCGCTTGGTCACACTCAGTCACTGCATACAAATGCGCTTGACGAAGCAATCGCACTTCCAACAGACTTCTCTGCACGTATCGCACGTAACACTCAGATTTATATCCAGGAAGAAACTCAGATATGCAAGAACGTTGACCCATGGGGCGGTTCTTACTATGTTGAGGCTCTTACAAACGAACTTGCTCACAAAGCTTGGGAACACATTCAGGAAATCGAACGTTTGGGCGGTATGGCCAAGGCTATCGAAACAGGTATTCCTAAGATGCGTATCGAAGAAGCTGCAGCCCGCACTCAGGCACGTATCGACTCTGGAGAACAGACTATCGTGGGTACAAACAAATACCGTCTTGAAAAAGAAGACCCAATTGATATCCTCGAAGTCGATAACACCGCCGTTCGTCAGGAACAGATTGAAAACCTCCGCCGCTTGAAGGAAGGCCGTAACCAGGCTGAAGTTGACAAGGCTCTTGCAGCAATCACAGAATGTGTGAAGACTGGTAAGGGCAACTTGCTTGAACTTGCAGTAGAGGCAGCACGAGTTCGCGCTACATTGGGAGAAATCTCAGATGCATGCGAAGTGGTAGTAGGACGTTATAAAGCAATAATCAGAACAATATCAGGCGTGTATTCATCAGAAAGTAAAAAAGATGCAGATTTCGCAAGAGCTTGCGAACTGACAGAAGAATTTGCGAAGAAAGAAGGTCGCCGCCCACGTGTAATGATTGCCAAGATGGGTCAGGACGGACACGACCGTGGTGCAAAAGTTGTAGCAACAGGTTTCGCCGACTGCGGTTTCGACGTTGATATGGGACCATTGTTCCAGACTCCGGAAGAAGCAGCACGCGATGCAGTAGAAAACGACGTTCATGCAGTAGGTGTTTCTTCACTTGCGGCTGGTCACAAGACTCTTATCCCACAGATTATCGCCGAGCTGAAGAAACTTGGACGTGAAGATATCCTTGTATTCGCAGGTGGTGTAATCCCAGCTCAGGACTATGACTTCCTCTACAAGGCAGGCGTTATGGCTATCTTCGGTCCTGGTACATCTGTAGCTAAATCTGCTTGTCAGGTTATGGAACTGTTGATGGAAACTGAAGAATAATATTCTACAATACAACAAAAAGACAGTGAGGATGCATTTTTTAAATGCATCCTCACTGTCTTTTTGAACAAAGTTAATACAAAATTAGAAATGACAGCCATACACATATCCTTAAGAAATGTCATGATGAATGACATGGATAGATAACATGAGTTACACTAATATATAAACTTTAATATGCTTTTTACTTGAAAATATCTGATGTTATAATGACGCGAACAAAAATTACCGTCATTTTAATGCTCCATATAAAGTATGATAAATACAAATTATTATAACCTATTATGATATATCAGCATTTTATATTCCAGAATATTTTGTTTCAATAAACGATTTCATTTCTTGTATTTAACCATATGAGCACATATTCTTTCCAATTCTCCTTCATTTTTACTGGCAAGATGATGAGCCCAAGGATACTTATCATGAAATTCTTTTCTTGTTTTACATTGTTTGGCAGCAATAGCGCGGGCTTCAGGTGTCCATTTTTGAATAGGTCTCTTATATTTAACCATATGAATACAAGCACTATCTAGTTTATTTTTTGTTCTCAACATCTCATAAGCCTTATTGTATTTCTTTTTAAATTCTGTTCGATTTTGGCATTTAAGAGCCAATGAAAAAGCATCTTCCAAAGTATCACATAAATAGCCTATCGATTCAGAAAGCATATGTGAACAACATTCATCCAGTTTATTTCTCCTTTTAGCTGCATAATATGCATGTGGAGAATATTTCCTAAATTCTTTTAGAGTTTTATACTTTTTTGCTTCATTAGCTATGACCTCGTCTGTCCATTTTATAGGTTGTAAAACAGCAGGTTTCATGTGTTCACAGCAGTCTTTGATGATTTTTCTATGGCATGCAGCAGCATATTCTTTAGGAAATCTTGTACTAAATTCTTTTTTGGTTTCACATTGTAATGCAGCTTTAAATATTTCATCATTACTCCATCTATGCCTTTCAGATTTACTCATATGTGAACATATTTCATCTAAAATTCCTATTCTTTTTGCAGCCTCGTATGCACCGTGAATTCCATGATAAAACTCAGTTCTATTAGTATATTGGAGTGCAATTTTTATTAGTTCAGGTTGTGTATATGCTGTATGTAGTTGCGGTTTACAAATTGCACGAACCTCATTCCAGTAATCACTACGATATCCAGCCTCATAATATCCAGCAGCATTTTCACGAAATTCTTTTAAAGTCGTATATTGTCTTGCTACTTCCAAAACTTCCTGTTTTGTATATCCATTACTGGAACCAATAGCTCCTGGAGTTGCTCTGTTCAGTACATTCCATCCCTCCTCAATATATTTTTGTTCGTATTCAACTTCCAATTTTTGAGCTTTTTCTACATCAACAAAATCATGAACAATTTCAAAGATAGGGGGTAATCCTGTCTCTTGCATATGTAAATAAACAGAAGAAACTTTTTCATATAAATGGTCACTCCATCTTCGTTTTGTATCACATGTTAAGCCTACATAAATGCTATTATCACTAAATTTTGCTACATAAATACAACGTTTCTTTTTATTACCCCTTACTCGCATATGAGAGCATACCTCATCTTTTATATTATGACGAATAGCATAATTGTACCATCTTCCTTTCTCATATTTTTGAAAATCACTTTTTGTTTCAAATTTTAGTGCTATATGTTTACAGTTTTCTTTTGTTAAAGGTATCTCATATATTGTTCCCTTACGTCGTGAAGGCATGTGTTGACAAATATCATCGAGAATACCCTTTAATCTTGCACTTGCATACGCACCTGAATATCTTTCTCTGAATTCTTTATAAGTTTTACATTCCAAAGCCAATCGTTTCAAATCATCAACTGTGTGTTCACGAGTTCTATACTTCATATGTGCTAAACAAATATCCTGCCAATGCATAAGCATGATTTTAGAATGGCATCCTTTTTCTGCTTTCATTAATGCCTGTGGAGTTTTATATAGCATAGCTGTTTCTTTACAATGATTTATATCGTCCCACCATCCGGCTTTTCGTTTTACTTTACCTTTCATGTGAGAGCATATTTCATCCAGCCATCTTTTTTTACTTGCGGTATCATATATCTTTTTGCTGCAACAACGAAAATCTCTTCTTGAGGTGTATTTTAATGCCTCCAAATAACATATTTCTTTAGTATATATAGTTGACATAAGATTTCATTATTAATAAAGTTTCTAATTGTTTATTGCATAGTTAAATTATTGGTTTTATACTAACATCTGCCGCACATAGTATAGAGTTATCACTAAGATTCCTTATAACAGCACCATTATGTAGTTTACATATTATGCTTAAAAATGAAGAGGCATAAGTATTATCCCACATATTTACTATTTGGGCATTTTCGCATATTGCTTGAATAATAGCATGACCTCTTACATTTTGTACTTTTGAGCAACCTTTCATTTTCCAAACAGTTGCGTTACCACATAAATTCTGAATAATAGCACAGTCCCACATCTGCCAGATTGCAACATTATCAGTAATAGTTTTAATAACAGAATTATGTTCCATAAATCTAATAGTAGCTTCGTAAAAAACAGTGTTTATAATAGAGTTCTCTCCTATTGATAAAATAGTAGCATTGTCACTGACTTCATTAATGCAGGAATTACTGCCTATGTAAGCGACTGTATCACCATTAATATATTCAATATTGCAATCAGATACTAGCAAGAACCCACTACTAGAATTTTCATTACATCTGATATCATTATCGTTAAATTCTTTCTTGAAATTTTCAATAATAGATGTGTCTATAATTTTCTCACCACAAAAGATTGAAAAGTTTTCTTTTATTACATTCATAAGTTCTTTAATAGTCTCAGAATTGTTTACTTTTATAGCCTCATCATTATATTGTATAGCTGTTTCCATTCTTTTTTGAATCTCTCTCTTGAATAAATGAATTCTTGTTTCCATGTGCTTATTTTTTTTAGTTTTCAAATCATTTATTATCTTTAGTATAAGGATATTAGCTTTAAATTAATGATAAATTTCATTCTAATAGGTCATTTTCATCAACTTATATTTTTATCTTTTATTCAGGTTTAGTATCTTTGCCGCGAAATAACAAAAATAATCTTTAATAGGCAAATATTCATTACAATATTCACATTTTTGACTATGTACTACTTCAATATTCTGTTATTTAAGAGGCTACCGTCATTATTAGGAATGACTCAAGCAGAACTCTCTGATTTATGTTTAGGGGCTAAACATAAATTTGCAAGACGTATTATAAATCAGGATTCTTTTCCTTTTCAGGAGTTGATTGATACATGTAATAGATTACGTATCAGCTTGGCCAATTTCATAACATTAAATCCCAATGAGCCATTTCTAGAAAATAAATATAATTATATTATTCCAGAAGGGAAATTTATACCTATTGAATTCAAACCTAAAAATATACGTTTCGTATATGGTCCAAACGGTTTGGGAGGGAATATTACACGTGATGATTTTGCAAATGCTATGGGAGTGTCACTTGCTACCATAACAAGATGGATAAATCCTGATTTATGTTCTATAAGTTTAACGGAAATATTGAAATTGTGTAATTATTATAAGATTAATATAAGTTCTTTTGTAGAAGATAAAAACAAAAAACTTGAAGAAATAGAGGAAGAGGTTCAGGCTACTCAACTCCCTACTCGTATATGGCAGGAAATCACAGAACTCAAACAAGTCCTTGAAAAAGAAAGAGAAGAAAATCGCTTACTTAAACAAGAAAACGAACAATTACGAATAACTTTGAAAAGTTACATATTTCAAGCTGAAGAATCAATAGAAAATGAAAGACAAGGAAAAAATATCCGAAAATGGATTGTTAATTGGAGTTTATTGGAAAATCTAAAAAATATATTAGGTATTACAGAAAAAGAGTTGATTAAGTCAGCAGAATTTACAAATGACACCACGACATTAGAGGATATGAATATTCCGCTAATGTCATTAATAAAGTTATGCAATAAATGGCATATAAGTATTCGTCACTTTTTCATGAGATATAATGGAACAAAACCTCAGATTCATAAGTACAGCTACTATAGGTCTGAAAAATGGAAAACAATAATATTCCATTATGAATATATAAGTGATTTGTTTGGGCAGGATGCACTTACAAATTTAAATCTTTCAGAGATTGCAGAGCTAAATGAAGTGGGTGAGGCTACTATTCGAGCATGGTGTACTTCACCAAATACAATACGCATTTCTGACTTTATACGTTTATGCAACACACTGGAAGTAACTCCGTCATGTTTTATTTCAGATAACAATCGTATAGAACTGAACTATAATATGACCTATACAGAATTTCTTATAGAAGAAAATCGCATTCTTCGTCAACGTATTCTTCGTTTGAAAGAGAAAATACTAAAATGAAAATGAATTTATAGAGTATAAGATAAATAATCTATTGAATACTTATAAGCCTGTCCCCATTTTCAGTCATACAGTCCCAATTATTGACTTGAAAAGTAAACAGGCTTATATTTTGGTTATGTATCAGTGTATTCTTATCCAAAGCCACCATCTCCACCTTCTTCTGTACCGCCACCTCCGGTACCGCTACCGCCACCGTCATCACTTCCACCGGAAGTGATACCTTTGGCTTTTTTATAGTCTGCAAGGCTGGCATAGCTGATGCCTTCGTCCAATACTCCGGCATTTTGGAACTGAATACCCTGAAGTACACTTTCACGGAATTCCTTACTTGGAGTGAATATGATACGTGGATTCTTAATCATTGCTCCGGCATTGAAATCGGTAATGTTTTCTACACCGTCACTTTTGAATGAAACACGTATAGTACCTAAATCACCTACTCTTACTGTGTGTCCCTGCTGCAATTGCTGACGTGCGTGTCTTCCAAGTAATTCAAGTGCGGCTTCCATTTCTATGGGAGCGGTTGTTGTGTTTTCCGTAGCTGCACGTGTCATGGCTTTTACAGTCTGTGGAACTTCGCTGATAGGAATTGCATACCATTTCTTAGGTGCTGCCTTATCCTGTGGATTGATTTTCTTTACGAGCTTGTACTTGTACATACTGACCTCCTTTTTTATTAGTGGGGACTGTAATGGCAAAGTTACAATTTTATTTGAAATGGCAAAGTTTTCTTGCAGATTATTACATACGTTAGTCATAGATTATTACCAAAGTATTTAATGACTAACAGCTAACGTATGCAAGTACAGACTACATACGTTAGTAATTGTGCTAATAATAAGTATATGATTTTGTGATTATAAAAAAACTACAGAAGTTTGTATCAAAGAAAATAAATTATATTGATAAATTCTTTTGGTAAATCATGTAAATCATGTTACTTCTTTGTATCTTTGGAGAATTAATACAACGAAAGGTGTAATAGATTTATGTACAATAAAAAGATTGCCTTAAGTGAAAATATCCTTGTGGTAGCATTCTTTAATAAGAGAGAATACATTGATAACATGATGAAGACATTCTAGAATTGGAGTTTTGTTGTCAGATACAGTAATATATAAAAGCATTTGATGAAGATATTTTCAACAAAGAGGAAACATACAATGTTTAACCAATTAAATTTATATGGGAGAGATAATTATCTTTTCAGTCAGCGCACTCCTTCTTGTAGGAGTTATAGTAGTTAAGTATCGTAAGTATAATGTTCAGCGAGCTTTACAGATGCCGAAGAATCCACCCCACTATCCTGATAGTGCTATCAAGTCTGCAAGGGAGATAGGTGATTTTCTATTTGAGCGTGCGCAATTTGCAGGTGTTCATTTTATCGCCAGCAGAGACAAAACTGGTATTTCGGTTACGAACCTTCGCAACTTGTCAGACGGTAAAGATTACGGAGTGATTAATCTGATACGTATGGCTCACTATTTGGGATGCGAGGTCGTTGTACGTCAGATAGGGACACATGATACAGAAGATCCTGCAATGACTCCAAAAATATTTGCTGAATATATAACAGACTTGGAAAAGGAGGAACTAAAAAGACACGAATTGCTTTAACACATCATCTCATTCTAACTCATTACAGCTACGGTGAGAACAATCAACCGCAAAAGATGAAAACTTCCCCCATCTTCATATGTGATGTAAAAACTCTGTTCAGAACGGTTTGGGAAATAAAAAAATTCTTTTCTTTTAATCATACTGTCTCAACAAAAAACTACCGCTAGTTCTTTAGTTTACCAGTAGTTCAACAATAGCTTATAACTAATGATTACAATAATAGCACATTAAATTTATGATAACATTTAATTTCCAGCTAACATTTATGAAACATATCATACTAATAATGTTTGCATTCGTAACATTAAATATGAATGCACAAACAAGCGAACAAAAAGAAATCTTAAAAGAAATTGAAGGAACTTATCAGTTAGACGATGATTTTGGATATTCATACGTCAGAATTTTTGAGAACTTAAATGCGACTAAAGAAGAAATTCATGCCAAAGCATTATCCTTTTTCCCATATTTGGTTGTAGGTACATACGATGCAAGGGAAATTATTCAACACGAAAACGTAGAAGAAGGAGTTATTATAGCAAAAGTAGCATGTAACCAATTGGCATCACATGTAAGTTTTGCACATTTCTACATAGTCTCGGCTACTCCAATTATAAGAATTGATATTAAAGACAATAGGGCAAGGTTAATTATATCTTTAAAAAAGTGGACCGTTTACCATAAGGATTCAAGTGGTATATTCGTGACCGAACAACAAAATGAAATACCTACAACCAATGTATCTCCATTTAAATTAGATAAGAAGAAAAAAATAAATACAATGTATAATAATGCTTTCATAAAAGTACACAATACCGTAATGCTAATTTTTGACAAGTTCGAGAAAAGCATACGTGAAGGAAATACTAGCAATAATGAGTCAAAAGATGATTGGTGACCTTCCAACTTTAATTAATCAAATTATTGCCTTTATATTCCTTTTCAGTCATAAAATCCTCATTTATTGACTTGAAAAGAAAACAGGCTTAATTAGTTATGATAATAGTTAATAAATTATCCGGTCTTTAAATGCTATTTAAATGGTTATTAAATACTATTTAAACAGTGTTTAAAGACCGGATTTTATTTACTTATTCAATTATATTGTATGCGGAAATAATCCAACAAGACCTTGTATTCATCCTGTGCAGCAAGACATGTATCTCTGAGATATTCCTTTATATGCGGCCATTGCTGCAAGCCACGATAATAGAACATCTTCAGCTCATCGGTTATAATGAAGGGTACTATACCATTTGCAAGACATTCCTTAAACATTATAAGTCGTCCTACTCTACCATTCCCATCCTGAAAAGGATGTATTGATTCAAACCGCTGGTGAAAATCAAGAATATCATCAAAAGTCTTTTTCTTAATGGCATTATATTCTTTCAATAGCCTGACAATCTCATGCTTTGTATTCTCAGGAGAGACAGTTTCTATTCCACCAACCTCATTGGGTATCTTCTTATAATCACCCACCGCAAACCATGATTTAAGACTATCAGAAGTTCCTGACTTTAGTATCCTGTGAAGTCCTTTTATGAATCCCTCTGTCAGGCGTTCTTCAGCCTTGTCTATAATCATGTCAATACAACGGAAATGGTTTGTGGTCTCAACAATATCATCGACTTTCACAGTTTCCCCCTCAAAACCTATTGTATTGGTCTCAAATATGTATCTCGTCTGATCATGAGTAAGGCGACTTCCTTCTATATGATTGGAGTTGTATGTCAAATCAATCTGAGTCCGATGATATATCCCACCTTTCAGTTTCATTTCCTTTTGTTCCCGCAATATTTTAAGCAAAGGCATAGTCTCATGCTTTTGCCTTCCTCTCTTCGGAACTTCCGAATCGGCAGGAATATTCCATGTTTTACCTACCAGTATTACACCCTCAATCTTACCTGTCGCACAATAATTACGAACCGTCCGTTCCGATATGCCATGCTTGGCAGCGAATTCTGTAACTGAAATATATTTCATATCCTATAAAATCTATCGGCAAGTTTATATAATAAAATATCAGGGCAAAGATACATTTTTTGCCGATATCGGCAATATTTCAATCAAATAAAGTCAGGCTATTATCCATCTGTCTATAGTCCTTGTTTCAGAACTGAAATTCACTCCTACCTTGACAACTTTCCGTCCGTCGGCAGCAAATGCGGAGGCATAACCTTTCGAGTCTATCTGAGCCATTGCCTCCTCGGCTGTTCCGTCAAGTTTGAATTCCATCACATAGATATAGTCGGAGGTTTTCAGAACGAGGTCCACTCGTCCGCGCGAAGTATGATACTCCACTTCCGAATGGAATCCCATAAGCTTGAACACTATGTAGAGAATATTCTGATAGTGCACTTCACGGTCGCGTGGAGCAAGTTCGTAAGGTATATCATCGAAGAAAGTCTGCAGGCGACTCAGGAAAGAATCCACATCACCTTTGCGCACGTCGGTTACGAAACGCTGGATCTCGTATGGAGATTTTGTTACGCTGACGGAGGCATAATTGGGAAGAAGGAAACGGAAGAAACCCTGCTCAACCTCGCGGTTAGGAAAGCCGAGAGTGTAGTTCTCAAATTCTTCATTATATCCCTTTATTGTCAGATAACCGCTCTGATAGATTACAGGAACCGGGTCAGTGGATGCCGCATCTATGGAATCAAGAACAGGACCGCTGGTCACGATGTCTTCTATCTCCTCAACATTGTAGTTATGCTGCTTCATCAGTTCTACAAGATATGTAGGCGTACCAGTAGCAAACCAATAATTATCTATCTGCATATTGGCAAAGGTATTCAGAAGGCTGAAAGGATTATACAATCCAGGTGACTTAAAGCTGAAATGATAACCGTCATAATTCAGTTTCAGGCGTGCGCAAGTCTCTTCATAACTTGTTCCAAGTTTCTCGGCCAGAGTGTGAATATCATCGTCGAAGTATCTGTGAAGCTCCTCTTCGGTTATTCCACATATTTCGGAGAAACGGTTTATCATGGAGATATCCATCAGATTGTTCAAATCGCTGAACACACTTACTTTTCCGAATTTTGTCACACCTGTGAGCATGGCAAACTGTATGTATCCGTCACACGACTTCAAGGCTCCATAAAAGGCTTTCAAGGTATTACGGTATTCTGTCTGCAGTTCAGGATTGCCTATGGCCTGAAGAATAGGCTTGTCGTATTCGTCTATGAGAATAACAGTGTTATGTCCGCTCTTTTCTGCTGCTCTGCGGATTACTCCCTGAAATCGTAAAGACAGACTGGTTTCACTTTCCCTACTACCATAAATATCTTCCCATCTGCACAAAGCGTCATTAAGAATACCTTCAAGCTTTTCTACACTGTCATATTTTTGCGTATTCAGGTCAAGATGCAACACAGGATACTCTATCCAATCCTTCTCCAGTTTTTCCATCTCCAGCCCGGCAAAAAGTTCTCGCTTTCCGGAGAAATACGCTTCAAGAGCAGATATAAGAAGACTCTTGCCGAAACGGCGAGGACGGCTGAGGAAATAATACTTTCCGGTACTTACCAATTGATATATCAATGCTGTTTTGTCAACATAAATATAACCTTTCTTTCGTAAATCCTCAAAATTCTGTATGCCTATAGGATAAAGTTTGCTCATGACTGACTGATTTTTAATCTTAAACACAAAGATAACAGTTTTATTTTGCAAATCCTAAATTCAATCCAGCGAACATATAATGAACACATAAAAAACGCCTGGAAAACACCGTTCACTCAGTGTTCACCAGGCGTTAATTATGCGTTCGCTCAACGTTATCTATTATCAAACAAAGAACTTCAATACGAATATTGCAGCCAGTATATACATACCGATTGTAAGTTTCTTATACTTGCCAGTAAGCAGATTGATAAGAACATAGCTTATCATACCGAGTACGATACCGTCTGATATGCTGTATGCAAGAGGCATGAAAATGATACAGATAAATGCTGGAATAGCTTCAGAATAATCAGCAAAATTTACTTTAAGTACTGAAGACATCATCATCAAACCTACAAGAATCAATACAGGCGCTGTAGCAGCTCCAGGAACAGAAAGGAAGAAAGGAGCAAAGAACAATGAAAGCAGGAAGCAGACAGCTGTTACAAATGCTGTAAGACCACTTCTACCACCCTCGCCTACTCCTGAAGCACTTTCCACGAATGTAGTGATGGTACTTGTTCCAAGCATTGCACCGGCTGTAGTACCAATTGCATCTACCATGAATGCCTGTTTCAGATGAGGAATCTTACCGTTCTTATCCATCATTCCGGCCTTTGTAGTTACACCTACCAATGTTCCGATAGTGTCGAACATATCCACAAACAGGAATGTGAATACCACTACAATCATTTCCTTTGTGAATATATTGTGCCATTCAAACTGCCAGAAGATAGGTTCTATTGATGGAGGTGTACTGAATATACCGTCAAACTTTGTGATACCCATAGGAATACCAATAAGTGTTGTAATAAGGATACCAAAAAGCAAAGCACCTCTTACTCCCTTAACCAAAAGAAGTGAAGTAACCACAAGACCTATCATTCCAAGCAAAGCTGTACCTGAAGTGATATTTCCCATGCTGATAAGCGTAGCATCGTTGTTTACGATGATTCCCGCATTCTGCAATCCGATGAAAGATATGAACAGGCCTATACCGGCACCGATAGCATTCTTCAGTGTGACAGGTATAGCGTCAACAATCTTATCACGCAAGTTTGTTACAGTCAATAATATGAAGATAAGACCTTCAATCAATACCGCAGTAAGGGCAAACTGCCATGTATATCCCATAGTGAGACATACTGTATAGGCAAAGAAAGCGTTAAGTCCCATACCAGGAGCAAGTCCGAAAGGCAACTTAGCATAAAAAGCCATCAGCAGTGTGGCAAATGCAGAAGCTATTACTGTTGTTGTAAACAAAGCTCCCTTATCCATACCTGTGGCACTAAGGATATTTGGGTTTACGGCAAGGATATATGCCATTGTAAGGAATGTAGTGATACCTGCCAATACCTCAGTACGTACACGGTTAACATTCCTGTCGAATCCGAAAAGTTTTTCTAACATGATATTTCCTTATTTTTAAGAATTACAAAATTAGAATGACCATTTCATTGCCAAAGTAGGCATCCATTTCCAACCGTTCATAATACCGAAGTTTGAAGAAATTTCCCACTCAGTACCAACGCTTAAATTGAAATCATCTGCTACCTTATCAAACTTATTCAAATTCACCCAGAACTGTGGTTCTGTTATGAAAGTAAAGTTATGTTCCTCGCCTTTTTCGAAATCCTGATGTTTTTCTTTCCAGAAATCAGCAAATCCTGAGAATGTGTATTTACCCTTACAGAAATGCAGATACCATGTAGCTGTCAACTGGAAATTGTGTGGTTTTGGATTTTTCTGAATGATTTTATAAGTAGGAGTAAAAGTAAATCCTTTTGTAAAATCAGCATTGTTCCATGTATAAGTAGCACCCAAGAGGTAAGCATTCTTTATTCCATTAACTCCACCGTTATATTCCACGTGTGCAGAGAATGGTCCACCCCAGAAATTCAATTCACGGGCAATTTCCCAGTATGCACCGGTTACACCCTTGTTTGTGTAATCCATATCCACAAAGAAGAATGTACTACCCCATCTGTCAGGCTTGAACATTTCAACTGTAGTAGTAACCTTAGCTCTTGTACTCTGAGAGTCATAAATTGAGCTACCGAAGTCATAATGCAACTGAACATTCTGTGCACCCACAATCACTGTTATCATACAAATGATGATTGATAAAAACAGTTTTTTCATTGTCTTTTTTAGTTTTTAATGATAGTTATAAAATCAAGGTGCAAAAATACATAAAAGTTAGCATATCACAAAAGAAGTAATTATCTTTGCTCATCATTATATCATTATAAATTATGAAGATACGCATCTTATCCATATTCTCTTTACTGTTAATATACATAAACTGTGTTTCCGCACAGGTTTTGGAAAGTGCTTCAAAAGTATGGCAAGACAACAAGATTGCAATGAAAATTAATTTCCTTATGCCCAAAGACACCAAAGGAGATGGAGCAAGAATAGATTTCAATTATGCCAAGTTCAATGCAGATTCCATAGTGGCATTCGCTGCAAAATCAGGAATACGCACCATCATATCTCCAGCCAAAATCGGAAATATGTATTTATTCAATACGTCAACAGACAATAACTCATGCTATCATAAATATAACCACAGGGATATTATAAAGGAACTTAGCATGGCATGCAGCAAAAGGAAAATACAATTCGGAATTTATTTTCCTATTTCAGAAAAGCATGATAATAACGGATATCCTACATCAGAAAAGCTGAACGGACACATAAAAAAACAAATAACCGAGTTAATTACCAAGTATGGGAAAATATCGGAAATAAGCTTCGACCTGGGAACCAGATCTCCTGAAGAAAGTAAAGAGCTATACTCTATGATACACAAGCTGCAACCGGACTGTATGGTAAGCAATGATGCCGGAAATGGATATTATGACTTTTGCAATATCCTTAAATATCATTTTCAAAAAGATTTTTTAGAATGCAACTGGAGATACGACTCTTCCCTATCTTTTCATACATCATATTTCGAAACAGACAACGCACAGTCTGACGCCAAAAGAATAATACAGAAAATGGCAGAGGCAGTATCATATGGAGGTGGATTCATGCTAAACATGCATCTGGACAAGAATTGCCAGATATATGCTTATGATAAAGAAATAATCAATAATATAGGAGACTGGCTGAAAAAAAACAGCTTTGCGATATACGGTACCTCACGTACTCCTTTTTTTGATAAATTCGACTGGGGAACTGTTACAAGGAAAGACAATATGCTGTATTTCATTTTGTCCGGCAAATATCCTAAGGACGGAAAAATAAAAATGTATATGCCTGAATACGAACTGGAAAGAGCCGACGGCAAACTGGCCACTTGTATTCAGAAAAACGGTCTTATAGATATTGCAATACCTGCATCGGCATACAAAGGAAAGACTATAAATGTGCTCACTCTAAAATTCAAACAGGATATACTTGACCAACAACCTGAAGCGATAAGGACAATAACCCTGAAACAGCATAATGCCATACCTCTTTACAGCATTTCCGGATTTGATTTCGGCAGTACGTATAGAAGCACTGTAAAATATTCATGGTACTTCGAACAGCTGATGCTAAAACAGCTTGAGTTATTATATACCGAACAGGAAAAAGGAAAGAAAATAGAAATAGTGCTTGACGGAAAGACTTATAATGTCACACTGAACAATGGTAAACCGTCTTCTCTCACTGCTACCGACGGAATAGTCTGGGGCAAACAATACATCTGTGGTCCTGACGAAAAAATGTTCCATACACCCCACACCATAATGACAGACATTAAAAATCCGCCTGTCGAAAACTCTGCATGGAAGGAAATCACTATAGGCAAACATACATTTGACGCTAAGCCTAAAGATACATATTATGTGATGCAAAACATCGAATCGCCTAGGGAACAGAATATAATAATAGATGCAGGAGCCGGAAACGGTATAGAGATTTATCTGAACGGAAAATCTATAATGAAACATCTGAACCCTTACGGATGCAAGTTCAGAACAGAAAAAGTACTTCTGCCACTAAAAAAAGGGAATAACCAAATAGTAATGAGAATATACAACAGGTTCGAAAAGAACATAAGCTACATTCTCTGTCCGTCTAAAGAGCAGACTATTTACAAACAGGATTTTACACTGCAGGAAACAAGCAAAAAGAAAAACCACAAACTGACCGTACGCCAAACAGGACTCACTTCGGAGAATGACGATACGGAACTTTCAAACCTGCGCATAAGACTCAGAAGAATTGCATTATAAAAAACAAATACATATTGTCAAAACATTATGAACACAGAGCTGACACTAATAAGAATAACAGGCATCGACCGTCCGGGACTTACAGCTTCAGTAACGGAAATATTATCAAAATATGATGTAACAATACTGGATATAGGTCAGGCAGACATACACCAGACACTATCGTTGGGGATACTGTTCAAAAGCAAGGAGACTGAATCGGGAAACATAATGAAGGAACTCCTGTTCAAAGCATCGGAACTGGGTGTAAACATACGATTCTATCCGGTATCTGTAGAAGAATACGAAAACTGGGTTTCAATGCAGGGAAAAAACAGATACATAATCACAATATTAGGCAGACGACTGACAGCGAAACAGATTTCTGCCGCAACAAAAATCATAGCTGAACAGGGACTGAACATCGACTCAATAAAACGTCTCACAGGACGTGTGCCACTTGATGAAGAAAAGGCAAGCGTAAGATCTTGTATAGAATTCTCTGTGAGAGGAAATCCGAAGAACAGAGTGGAAATGCAGCGCAGCCTGATGAAACTGAGCAGCGAGATGGGAATGGACTTCTCATTGCAGCTTGACAATATGTATCGCCGTATGCGAAGACTTATCTGCTTCGATATGGACTCTACACTGATACAGACCGAATGTATAGACGAATTGGCAGAACGTGCCGGTGTAGGCGAACAGGTAAAAGCCATAACAGAACGTGCTATGCGTGGTGAAATAGATTTCAAGGAAAGTTTTACAGAGAGGGTGGCACTGCTTAAAGGGCTTGACGAAAGTGTGATGAAAGAAATAGCAGAAAACCTGCCTATCACGGAAGGTGTGGAAAGGCTTATGTTCGTGCTGAAACATTACGGCTACAAGATAGCCATACTTTCCGGAGGGTTTACCTACTTTGGAGAATACCTGAAACGTAAATTCGGAATAGACTATGTATATGCCAACGAGCTTGAAATAGAGAACGGAAAACTCACCGGAAGGTATCTGGGCGAAATAGTTGACGGAAAACGAAAAGCCGAACTGCTCAGACTGCTGGCACAGGTAGAAAAAGTTGACATTGCGCAGACAATAGCAGTGGGCGACGGAGCAAATGACCTGCCTATGCTTTCTACTGCCGGACTTGGCATAGCATTCCACGCCAAACCTAAGGTTGTGGAAAATGCCGAACAGTCCATCAACACAATAGGACTGGACGGAGTGTTATATTTCCTGGGATTCAAGGATTCTTATCTTGACGAGAAAGGAAAACTGTAAATTATACCCTAACACTACCTTCTGCTGACAACTGTGGGCAGATATTGAAACAAAAAAATTCCGGAACAAACCTGATAAAGTCTGTTCCGGAATTTTCATTTTATAGAGGTAATGTCAATTATTGATCAGTATATATCCATTCAGATAAGTAGCTATAACCAACCATAGTATATAAGGTATAAACATATACAGAGATGGTTTATCCTTCTTACTTACGGATATCATAAAATATACAACAGAAGCGTCAAGCAACAATATATCTATAAATCCCCAGAAAGGCATACGCATAGTGAAGAACAATATGCTCCAAAGGAAATTAAACACAAGCTGAACCATCCAGATTACAGTACTTTTCTTGTCTCCTCTGTTCAATACTCTTCCCAATGAAAGCCCCATCAGCAGGTATATAACCGACCATGCAATAGGAAATGCTATATTTGGCGGAGTCAGAGCTGACTTATTCAGATTAGGGTACCACTCCATCATGGACTCAGACTGAAGCCTGCTTGCAGCAAAGCCAATGCCGAAACATAAGAGGACAGGCCATATATAATTGATGATACGCTTCATGACATTCTGTTTTTATCTTATAAACAACAACTCTCTATATTTAGGAAGTGTCCACATACGGTCATCGACAATAAGTTCCAGCTTGTCGATATGATAGCGGATAAGTTCCAGCATAGGAGCGATATTGTCATGGTATGCAATGGCTCTTTCGCGGATAGACTCTATTCTGTTGGCTACCTTACGGGCTTCAACCATAGCGTCAACGTTTTCCTTGATATATGCTGTATGTTCAGCTATTTCCTTGATGATAGCTATATTCTCAGCCGAAAGACTGTTAGCCTCATCATCAGAGAAGATTGACTTCATCTTATAGACATTATCTACAAGTTTTGTCTGGTATTCAGTAGCTACAGGAACGATGTGGTTCATAACCAGATCGCCGAGCACACGGGCTTCAATCTGGATTTTCTTTACATACATTTCCCATTTCACCTCATTACGCGCTTCCAATTCCTTACGGTTCATGACGCCTGTTGACTCAAACATCTTGATAGTTTCAGGCTTCATGTAGTTGTCGAATATCAGAGGACAGCTGGTCTCACAGTCCAGACCACGACGTTTTGCCTCTTCTTTCCATTCGTCGCTATATCCGTTACCGTCGAAACGTATAGGCTTGCATATAGTTATATACTTGCGGATAGTCTGAAGTATAGCCGACATCTTAGGTTCACCCTTTTCGATAAGCTCGTCAACTTCCTTCTTGAATATCATCAACTGTTCTGCCACAGCAGTGTTCAATGCTATCATTGCACTTGCACAGTTAGATTCAGAACCCGGAGCACGGAACTCGAATCTGTTTCCTGTAAATGCGAATGGCGAAGTACGGTTACGGTCTGTATTATCTATCAGCAGTTCCGGAATCTGAGGAATGTCAAGCTTCAATCCCAACTTGTCGCTCAATGACATGAACTCGTCTGCCTTGCTTTCTTCTATATGGTCGAGCACCTTACTCAACTGAGAACCGAGGAATGAAGAAATGATTGCTGGAGGAGCTTCGTGTGCTCCAAGACGGTGAGAGTTTGTTGCACTCATGATAGATGCCTTGAGCAATCCGTTGTGGTGATAAACGGCCATCAATGTATTGACAACGAATGTGATGAAACGCAGATTTTCTTCCGAAGTCTTACCCGGAGCCATCAGCAGCACACCTGTATCAGTACCAAGCGACCAGTTGTTATGCTTACCAGAACCGTTCACACCCTTGAAAGGTTTTTCATGAAGCAACACCCTGAAACCATGGTTACGTGCAATCTTACGCATGAGCGACATAACAAGCATGTTGTGGTCAACAGCCAAGTTACATTCCTCATAGATAGGTGCAAGCTCAAACTGGTTTGGTGCAACCTCATTATGACGAGTCTTGACAGGGATACCAAGTTCAAGTGACTGGATTTCCAAATCCTTCATAAATGCAGCCACACGTGTAGGGATAGCACCGAAATAGTGATCTTCAAGCTGCTGGTTCTTGGAAGCCTCATGTCCCATCAGCGTACGTCCTGTAAGCAACAGGTCAGGACGTGCAGCATACAAGCCTTCGTCAACAAGGAAATACTCCTGTTCCCATCCCAGATATGAATATACTTTCTTTACAGAAGGGTCAAAATAGTGTATTACGTCAAGTGCAGATTTTGTCACTGCATGTATAGATTTCAAAAGAGGTGCCTTATAGTCAAGCGACTCTCCTGTATATGCAATGAAGATTGTAGGAATACACAATGTATCATCAACTACGAACACTGGTGATGAAGGATCCCATGCACTGTATCCGCGAGCTTCGAAAGTATTGCGGATACCACCGTTAGGGAATGACGAGCCGTCCGATTCCTGCTGTACAAGGAGCTTTCCCGAAAAATCTTCAAGCATGCCCCCTTTACCGTCATGTTCCACAAAAGCATCGTGCTTTTCGGCTGTACCTTCTGTCAAAGGCTGGAACCAGTGAGTATAATGTGTCGCTCCAAGTTCTACAGCCCATTTCTTCATTCCGGCTGCAACTTCATTTGCTATACTGCGATCCAAAGTGGCACCATTATCTATCACATCAATAAGTTTCGTATAAACCTTGCTTGGAAGATACTTGAACATCTTCTCGCGATTGAATACATATTTGGCAAAATATTCACTAGGACGCTGTGACGGCGACGGCACATTTACAGGTTTCTTGTGAAAAGCCTCTTCTACTACTTTAAATCTTAATTGTGACATAATACCTAAGTTTGTATTTATAATATTGGTTGTTTATTCAAATGTAAATCTATATGTTTTGACAGATTCTCTGTATTCCTTCCTTACACCTGTCCCTATCGCCGAATGCCGTAAGACGGATATAACCTTCTCCGCTCGGTCCGAAACCTATTCCAGGTGTACTGACTACCTGCGCCTCGTAAAGAAGTTTATCGAAAAAGCCCCATGATGTCATCCCCTTAGGAGCCTTGACCCACAAATATGGAGCATTCTCTCCGCCATATGCTCTCAGACCGATACTGGTGAGTCCCTTTTTCATTATTGAGGCATTCTCCATATAGTAATCAATCATGGCTTTGACCTGTTCTTTACCTTCCGGACTATATACAGCCTCTGCGCCTCTTTGTGCAATGTACGACGCGCCGTTAAATTTGGTTGTCTGTCTTTTAAGCCATAATTTGTTTAGTGAGATTCTTTCCCCCATAAGAGTTGAAGCGGTAACTTCCTTTGGAACTACTGTATATCCGCATCTTATTCCGGTAAAGCCTGCTGTTTTTGAGTAACTTCTGAATTCTATGGCAACTTTCTTTGCACCTTTTATTTCATATATGGAATGAGGGATATCCGGTTGCCTGATATAAGCTTCGTATGCCGCATCAAACAGTATAAGCGTATCATTCTCTATAGCATAGTTCACCCATTTTTTCAGTTCTGCCTTAGTCAATACAGTACCGGTAGGATTATTTGGGAAACATAAATACACTATATCGACACGTTGCTCCGGAATAGGAGGAATGAAATTGTTCTCCGGACTGCACGGCATATATATCACATTGCTCCACCTGTACCCTTCACCCAAGGTACCCGCGCGTCCGCATGATACATTAGAATCTATATATGCAGGATATATCGGATCGGTTACTCCAATGCTGTTGTCATGCCTTAATATATCACCGAAATTGCCGGAATCCGTTTTCGCTCCGTCATTAATAAATATCTCGCTATGTTCCAGACTGATTCCCCTTGACGCATAATCATGCTTCAATATGGCATCTATAAGAAAGCTGTATCCCTGATCAGGTCCATAGCCATGGAATGTTTCTGCTTTTGCCTGGTCCTCAAGTGCCTTATGCATAGCATTCAAACACGCTTGCGGTATCGGACGGGTAACGTCACCTATTCCCAAATTAATGACATCCGCCTTAGGATGAGTAACCTTAAAAGTATTTACCTTTTTCGCCAAGTCAGTAAATAAATAATTGTCGGGCAGTTTTAACAAATGTTCGTTGACTAATGCCATATATCATATTTTTAGTCTATTCGGCTGCAAAAATATGAAAAAAATGTCATTAATGAAATATAAAACGGCGCTTTTGTATATCAAGTTACGTCTTTACTAAACTTTTTTTACATTCTGATATTAATCCGCATTTTTCACAATTGATTTATATCAATAATTATTTTTTTTAGTAACTTTGCTGCGGTTAAAAAATATAATTGTTTTACTAATAAAAATAGATGAAAGATGAGTTCTATTTTTCAGAATTTGAATAGACAGCAATTACTTAGAGAAACTAAAGACTATCTATTGATTGCATTAGGGATGATTATGTACGCCATAGGATGGACAGTATTTTTATTACCGAACAATTTACCTTCCGGTGCTGTTCCTGGCATTGCTTCTGTCGTATATTGGGCAACCGGTTTTCCTGTACAATATACATATCTGATTATTAATTTCAGCCTGCTTCTTCTGGCATTAAAGATTTTAGGACTAAAATTCTGCCTGAAAACAATATTTGCGGTAGGTGTGCTTACGTTTGCAACACCAATATTCCAACATTTTGTAAAAGGCTCACTTATAAGCGACCAGCCTTTCATGGCATGCGTGCTTGGAGCATCTTTCTGCGGTGGAGGTATAGGTGTGGCATTCTCGGCAAACGGCAGTACAGGCGGTACTGATATCATTGCAGCGATTATCAACAAATACCGCGACATCACGCTTGGAAGAGTAATCCTTATATGCGACATTATAATTATTTCATCCAGTTATTTTGTACTGCATGACTGGGAAAAGGTCGTTTACGGATACGTAGTATTATTCATATCAAGCTTTGTACTTGATCAAGTAGTGAACAGCGCACGCCAGTCTGTACAATTCTTCATCATATCCCGTAAATACGAAGAAATAGGTAAAAGGATAAACAAAGACCTGCACCGTGGTGTTACATTTATTGACGGAGTGGGTTGTTACACCAACAACAACGTAAAAATGATGTTCGTTCTTGCCAAAAAGCGTGAGTCAAATATGATTTTCCGTCTGATTAAAGACATTGACCCTAACGCTTTTGTATCACAAAGTGCGGTAATCGGTGTATTTGGTGAAGGTTTCGATAAAATCAAAGTTAAGTAATAAATAATAATCCAATGAATATGAACTCAAATTTAGATATTGCCAAAAGGATATCCTCTACATTGGATTGTCCGTTAAGTAAAGAAGTATTAAAGGCATTTGCCGAAATACTTACAGTTGAGAAATACAAGAAAGGTGAAAAAATACTGGACGAAGGTCAAGTATGCAAGTCACTATATTTCATAGACAAAGGCATGACACGCCAGTTCTATTTCAAATACGATAAAGACCTTACAGAACATATCGGATACGAAGATGCGATAATAGTATGTCTGGAAAGTTACTTTAACGAAGAACCTACAAAATTAATGATTGAAACCCTGGAGCCAACCATAGCATGGAAAATCGACAAACATGACATAGAGCGTCTGGCATCGCTAAACAGCGAAATAGGAACATTATACCGAAGGATATTCGAGAAATCATTAATCACGTCACAGCAGAAGGCCGATACGTTAAGGTTTGAACCTGCAAACGAAAGATACAACAAGCTCATGCAGAGACATCCGGAAATACTGAAGCGGGCTCCACTTATATATATAGCATCATTATTGCAGATGACTCCGGAGACTCTCAGTCGTGTACGCTCGGCCAGTCTAAACTCATAAAAAGAGAATAATACATTTTAAAGCAATAAAGGCAGGAAGTTTTAACTTACGGTTTTAAACTTCCTGCCTTTTATGTTTTATTTTATCAGAATATTACTCCGACACGGAATCCGGCATTATTCTGACCATTTATCTCACTGGTTAAAGTATATGTCTTGTTTGTTCCATAACTATAATATCCTGCCACATGGAATCCCCACTTTTTAGTCTTGCACGGATATATATTAAATCCGATTTCCGGAGAAACATATCCTCCCCATGCTTTATCATACAAACCTTTTATACCATAATATGTAGTGTTTCTGGCAAACATCGTACCTGCCTTTAATCCAACATAAGGGACAAAATGCTTTCCATCCCACAATTTATAGTTTGCCACTACACCAAAAGGCACCTGGAATGCCGAACGTTGCTGGTCAGTTGTCAGACTTTCAGTAGGCGAAAGCTGCAATGTCTGTCTTTCCACATATTGATGGTTTGAATGAAATGAAGCAAAAACTCCCAGTTCCCAACGAGGATTAACTTCATACTTAAATTCGTAATTCATTCCCCAGCCGCTGATTTTGTCTGCATATCCGGTAGAGAACGGAGCATTGACCTGCCAGTCTATCACAAGATTCAGATTCCGTACATCCCATTGTGCGTTTGCAGATAGAACTAACGCTGAAAGAAAGCAGCAAAATACAATCAACCTTTTATATATGCTATTATAAGTTTTCATTTTTACCTCCGTTTTTAATTGTTACATTGAATATATTCCGATTGTTTGAAAGCCTGTTCCACTGAATTTACAAGCAACTGCAGATTATACATACCGCTATATTGCGCTCCGGAGGCATTGGCATACCATAACACCGGAATATTCTTTCCGTCAGAATCACCTGTCAAATCCACCATTTCCATAACCAGAGTGTTGGTGCTATAAGTATAAGTCACCGGATAAGGATAATACCATCCTCCCCACCATGGGCCCCAATAACCGTAATCCCACCATCCGCCAAAATATCCTCCGGATACGACCTGATACGACTCATCAACATAAGACAGCTGAATACCCAGATCTGCATTATCCTTATCTTCCGGATCTGTCAAACGGGTATAGCCACGTTCATTCATCTGACTTTCTACAGCTTTTATTATCTTCATTGCATTTTCATCCTTCCAGTAAGTAGCTTTATGTCCTCCAGCTTCCAATATACTGTCCGGTAGAAAATATGTTTTGTAACTTCCAAAATCAGCACTACTGTCATAATCAGTATATACCGTCAAATCTGTGTCAAGTTCTGACATGTCAGGATCTTTTTCGCACGAAGCTAACGCAAACATCAAACAAGCAAAAAATAATAGTTTTTTCATATTCACAAGTTTTAAAATGATTATCAAATAGAATTTCCTTTAAATACGCGGCTCTTATAATAAGGAACAATATATCCGCTCAGAGTAATACGGTTTGAGTTGAAATTTGGTGATATAGTCACAGACGCTTTATTGGAGCCTGCATACTTAACGATATTGACTACTGCAGAAATTCCAGCCCCCATAACATTCATCGAGATACTGATATTACCCTTTTTGTCTTGCTTCTGTTTATAATTCGATATGTTACCATCAAGTGTTATACCGCCAATGCCGTTAGGTCCGGACACAGGCACATTAAATGAGACCTGCACCACCGACTTGTCATCGGCAACAGAAACGAAGTTTGTATTAGAATTCACAAACACGGTTTCTCCACGTTTGAACTCCACCTTATCTGCCTCCAATACAAAATGTTTGTCTGTAATAGCTTTCTCTGCCTCGAACGATTTCAGACTGTCAATCCTCTCCTCTAACAGTTTCTCAGAATCAATGTTTTTCTCACACTCCTGCGAATAAACATTACATGCCATAAAAGGCATCATCATAATAATGAAGGTTACAACTATTTTCATACTAATTCTCCTTTCTTTTTTAATTCAAAGCAAAATTAGAATGATAAATTTACCTTTAAAATAGAAATTTCCTATATTATCATAGGGATTTGTATATTTCGAATAGGTGATTTTCCCCCTTAATTACCTGGATTTCCAAAATGATATTATCAGCCCTGCAGGAGTCATTGCAAAGGCTGTTCGCTATACTCACCAGCCAACGTGATATAGTTTTTTACCAGATAATTATTCTTGAACACTTCAGGAGCCTCGTCCACAATATCCTTCATCAAAGGAGTCATAAACGGATAAGGCAAAGAATTGCCTATCATTATAAATACTCCAGGACCTAAAACATTTTCATAATTTGTTTGAATAAATGTCTTTACCAGATTATCCATCTGTTTTCCTACAGATGCCCTCTGTTTGTCTATCTCAGCCTGCACAGTATTTATATCTATGCCATCCATAATCATACGGCTTTCTTCCCTCTCCACTTCATATGCCTTATCATCAATGTCAGTCTTTTCTTCGATAAATTTATTAAAGCTGTCGTTAAGAGGAGTTCCCTTTATGGAAATGCCTACATTATCTATTTCAATATTAATATTCCCCTCTTCCAGAACAAGCGGCATTATACATTCATCGTCCATATAAAGCGATGCAAGCACTACAGAATCCACCTTACCATTCATACTGAAATATCCATGAATAACTTCTGCAGAATCTATGCTGACAAGCTGGTCTCCTGAAACAACCTTTATGAACAGCATCTTGCCATCAAGTCTGGAAACGGAAGTTACGCCATCTACCTTATACTTTTTTCCGCAAGACACCAATGTAGTTATGAATAATAAGACAAAACAAAACCTATACATATAAATAAAAAGAAATTATTCTGCTGCAAAGGTAACTCCTTTATGATTTCACAAGAAAATTTTTATCACAAATTATACTAAATACTTGACGATTATACATTTAAAAAAGATGAAAACATGATGTAAGAGATTATATTTCGTTACATTATGAATATTTTTATATCATAAAAACAAACTTATTTTGTCCGTAAATGTTATCTTTGTATCCTATTTAGTGTTCATTGATAAAGGTATATATGTATTTTACTTTCCAATTGGTCACTTTTGAACTTTTTTAAACAATAACAATTCAAAAACTATAGTCAAATGAAGAAAATCAAAGTTTTGGCACTGGCACTTCTGTGCTCAGTATTCACGCCATCGAAGGCGGACGAAGGAATGTGGCTTCTGCAGCTGATGAAAGAGCAGAATCTGGCTGACAAGATGAAGGCACAAGGTTTGAAAATGAACATCTCAGACATCTACAATCCTGAACAGATTACACTGAAAGATGCAGTAGGTATTTTCGGAAGAGGATGCACAGGCGAAATCATCTCTCCTAACGGACTTATCCTAACGAACCACCACTGCGGTTATGATGCAATCCAGCAGCACAGTTCAGTGGAACACGACTATCTGACAGACGGTTTCTGGGCTAAGAGTATGGAAGAAGAACTCCCTACTCCAGGATTGACATTCAAGTTTGTTGAACGTATAGTTGACGTCACCGACAGAGTAAATAATGACATCAAAAAAGGCAAAATTGAAGAAGCCGAATCATTCGGAAGCGAATATCTGAAGAAGATTGCTGCCGACGACCTGAAAAAAAGCGACCTGAAGAAAGCTCCTGGCATCACAACTATGGCATTACCTTTCTACGAAGGTAACAGATTCTACGTATTCTATATCAAGACATACACAGACGTACGTATGGTAGCTGCACCACCTTCATCAATCGGTAAGTTCGGAGGTGAAACTGACAACTGGATGTGGCCTCGTCACACTGGCGACTTCTCTATGTTCCGTATCTATACAGACAAGAACGGAAATCCTGCCGACTACAGCAAGGACAATATTCCATTGAAGGCGAAAAAACACCTTACTATCTCTTTGAAAGGTCTTCAGGAAGGTGACTATGCAATGATTATGGGATTTCCTGGAAGTACAAGCCGTTATCTGACTGAAAGTGAAGTGAAACTGAGAATGACCGGTACAAACACTCCAAGAATTGAAGTCCGAGAAGCAAGACAGAATGTGTTGAGAGAAGAAATGGCTGCAAGCGACAAGGTTCGTATCCAGTATGCAAGCAAATTTGCAAGCTCAAGCAACTATTGGAAGAACTCTATCGGTATGAATAAGGCCATCATTGACAACAAAGTGCTTGAAACAAAAGCTGAACAGGAAGCTCGTTTCGCAAAATTTGCAATGGCTAAGAAGAATGCCGACTATCAGGGTGTAGTTGAAAAAATCAACGAGTATGTAAAGGCTGTTGAACCTATCCGCACTCAATCAACTTACTTCAGCGAAGTATTCAGAACAGGTATCGAATTTGAATCTTCTTATACACTCTTCAACAATCTGAAGAAAGCTCTTGAGAAAAACAAAAAGAAAGACATCGAAAAGGCTGTAGAAGCTCTTAAAGCAGAATTTGCAGATGTACACAACAAAGACTACGATCATGAAGTTGACCGTAAGGTAGCAAAAGTCTTGATTCCTCTTTACGCTTCTAAAGTTCCAGCAGACGCTCTTCCTAAATTCTACGAAACTATCAAGGCAAAATTCAACGGCGACTACAACGCATACATTGACGCTTGCTATAACAACTCTATTTTCGCTAACGAAGAAAACTTCAACAAGTTCATCAGCAACCCTACAGTAGAAGACATTGAAAACGACCTTATGGTACAGTACTCTGAAGCAAAAGCTGAAATGAGTAAGAAACTTTCTGAAAAGCTTAAAGCTGCAAGCGAAGGTATCAACCTGCTGCACAAGGCATACGTAAGAGGACTTTGCGAAATGTATGCACCGGAACCAAAAGCACCGGATGCAAACTTCACTATCCGTCTGACTTACGGAAATGTCAAGCCATACGATCCTAAAGATGGTGTACACTACAAATACTACACTACTCTGAAAGGTGTAATGGAAAAAGAAGACCCACAGAATCCTGAGTTCGTGGTTCCTGCAAAACTTAAAGAACTATACTCTACAAAGAACTTCGGACGTTATGCTATGGCAAACGGTGAAATGCCTACATGCTTCCTTACTACTAACGACATCACTGGCGGTAACTCTGGTTCACCTGTAATGAACGGCAACGGAGAGCTTATCGGTTGTGCATTCGACGGTAACTGGGAATCACTGAGCGGCGACATCAACTTCGACAACAACCTTCAGCGTTGTATTGCAGTGGATATCCGTTACGTTCTCTTCATTGTAGAAAAACTTGGAGGATGCAAGAATCTTATTGACGAAATGACAATCGTAGAATAATGAAAAAAACGATAATACTATCACTACTCACCACATTCACCCTCGCCGGACATGCCGACGAGGGAATGTGGATGCTGACCGACCTGAAAAAACAGAATGCGGCAGTAATGTACGATATGGGGCTTGACATCAGCATAGACGATGTTTATTCGCCCGACAACATATCGCTGAAAGATGCTGTGGTTCACTTCGGTGGCGGATGCACAGGCGAAGTTATCTCAGCCGAAGGTCTTGTTCTTACAAACCATCATTGCGGATACGGCTACATACAGCAGCACAGTTCTGTAGAGCACGACTATCTGACAGACGGCTTTTGGGCAATGACACGCGAACAGGAATTGCCTTGCGAAGGACTTACAATCACTTTCATCGACAAGATACTTGATGTCACAACTTACGTCAAGGAACAACTTAAGAAAGATGAAGACCCGGAAGGGCTGAACTACCTGTCACCGTCATATCTTTCGAAAGTGGCTGCAAGATTTGCCAAGAAAGAGAAAATCAAGACAGACGAATTCACAGTTCTGGAGCTCAAGCCTTTCTATGGAGCCAACAAATACTATCTTTTCGTAAAGACAGTATATAAGGATATCCGTATGGTGGGCGCGCCTCCTTCATCAATAGGAAAGTTCGGAGCCGATACAGACAACTGGATGTGGCCTCGCCACTGCGGCGACTTCTCAATGTTCCGCATCTATGCCGACAAGAACGGAAAGCCAGCCAACTACAGTGCAACCAACGTTCCTCTGAAAGTGAAGAAACATATCGCAATCAACCTGAAAGGAGTGAAAGAAGGTGACTTTACATTCGTTATGGGATTTCCGGGAAGAAACTGGAGATACATGATAAGCGACGAAGTGGAAGAACGCATGCAGACCACAAACTTCATGCGCGACACTATCCGCGGCGTACGTCTCAGAGTGCTTGGCGAAGAAATGGCAAAAGATGCAAAGACACGCATACAGTATGCAGCCAAATACGCATCGTCTGCCAACTACTGGAAGAACGCAATAGGAATGAACGAAGGATTAGTCAAACTGAAAGTTCTCGACAAGAAGAAAGAACAGCAGGAACACCTTCTGGAATATGGCCGTGAAACAGGTAACAACAGTTACAAGGAAGCTTTCGATGCTATCCGCTCAATAGTGGCAAAACGCAGAAATGCCGTTTATCATCAGCAGGCTATCTACGAAGCGCTAATGCTGGGAACAGAGTTCTACAAGGTTCCTGACACAGACGCACTCCGTAACGCTATAGAAGCTAACGACAAGAAAGCCATAAAGGAAGAGACAGAAAACCTGAAAGAAGCTTACAAGAAGTTCTACAACAAGGACTACAATCCGGAAGTTGACCGCAAAGTTTCAAAACAGCTTATTGCTCTTTATGCAAAATTAATTCCGGCAGAACAGCGAATAAGCATCTTCAAGCAGATAAACGAAAACTTCGGCGGAAACACAGATGCTTTTGTTGATGCATGTTTCGACAAGTCTGTCTTCAGAAGTCAGGCTGCACTCGACGCTTTCCTTCAGAATCCTGACATCAAGACTCTTCGTGAAGACCTGATGGTACAATATTCCAAGTCTGTAAAGGACGGATACAACGCTACATCAAATGCAATGAAAGCCGAAACAGACGCATATAATCTTGCACACAAGACATGGGTAGCAGGAATGCTTGAACTGAAAGCCAAGAACGGTACACCGGTTTATCCTGATGCCAACTCTACACTGAGACTTACTTACGGCAAGATTGGTTCTTACGAACCGGCAGACGGAATGGAGTATCTGTACTACACAACACTGAAAGGTGTTATGGAGAAAGAAGATCCTAACAACCCTGAATTCGTTGTTCCTGCAAAACTTAAGGAACTGTATGAAAAGAAAGATTTCGGCCCATACGCAATGCCTGACGGACGCATGCCTATATGCTTTGCCACAGGAACAGACAACACAGGAGGTAACTCCGGTTCTCCTGTATTCAACAGCAAAGGTGAGCTGATAGGAACAGGTTTCGACCGTAACTACGAAGGACTTACAGGCGACATTGCCTACAACCCACAGTTGCAGCGTGCCGCATGTGTTGACATCAGATACACACTGTTTATCATCGACAAGTTTGCAGGTGCAGGACATCTGATTGATGAAATGACAATCATCAAATAAGCCTATTTCCAAACAACAGTGAATAAATAAAAATCGCGCTTTGACTCCCCTGTCCTACAGGAAACGTCAAAGCGCGATTTTATTTGTTATGATCTAAACGGAATTTAAATGCCGCTTAAATCTTATCATCATTGGAAGAACAAGTCATCAAGATGACTTGTATTCTCTTCTTCCAGTTCAGAAACCTTATCCTTACATGGATCGAACTCATCAGGAATATCGAATTTCTCTTCCTGCGAATATCCCAAAGTCTTGTCGGCATAAACCTTATTCATATATATACCCCAAATAGGAAGAGCCATTGAAGCACCCTGTCCGTCAGCCATACGGTCGAAGTGAATGTCACGTTCCTCGCCTCCTACCCAACATCCGGACACCAGACTTGGAGTGAAGCCCATAAACCAACCGTCGGAGTTATTATTCGTAGTACCTGTCTTACCGCCCATATCAGCAGTGATGTGATACAGTCGTCTTACACGTCCACCGGTACCTTCATTGATTACCGCACGAAGCATTACAAGCATCTTGTAGGCACTGCTTTCGCTTATCACCTCGTTGACCTGTGGAGAGAATGTTGCCAAAACGTTACCATCGTTGTCCTCTATACGTGTGACGAACAACGGTGCCGTACGTATTCCCTTGTTCACGAAAGCCGTGTATGCGCTTACCATTTCGCCAACCGAAATTTCGCAAGGTCCGAGGCACAATGATATCGTAGGCTGTATCTCCTTATTAAGAACACCGAACGAATGAATCAATCTAACTAACTCATAAGGATTAAGCTTGCTCATCAGATAAGCCGAAATCCAGTTGTTTGAATTTGCAAGACCCCATTTCAGGGTAACAATCTCTCCGTAATGTTTCTTCGAACTGTTTCTCGGAGTCCATGCAATACCATTCTCATCGAAATAAGTTCCCTCAACGTTTCTTGTCTCGTCGCATGGAGAGAAACCGTTTTCCATTGCAAGCGAATACAGGTACGGTTTGATGGTAGATCCAACCTGACGGCGTCCCACCATAGCCATATCATACTTGAAGTTGTCATAGTTAGGTCCGCCCACATATGCTTTCACATATCCTGTAATTGGGTCCATCGACATAAATCCGGCACGAAGGAAATGCTTGTAGTATTTAATAGAGTCAAGAGGAGTCATGATAGTGTCCTTCTCACCCTGATATGTAAACACTGTCATCTCACGCGGAGTATTGAAAGCCTTCATGATTTCATCATCCGAATACCCTGCAGCCTTCATCACACGGCGACGCTCACTCTGTCTTATAGAACGGTTCAAGATAGCCTCAACCTCCTCATTAGAGAGCTGATTTGTATATGGAGCTGTCTTTCTGCCTTTCTTTTCCTTGAAGAAACGAGGCTGCAGGTATTCAGCCACATGCTCCTGTACCGCCTCTTCGGCATACTGCTGCATACGCGAATTTATAGTGGTATAAATCTTCAGACCGTCTGTATAAAGATTATAGTTTGAACCATCCTTTTTCTTGTTCTTGGCACACCATCCGTACAGAGGATTTGTTTCCCATGCAAGGGAATCTTCGTAGAACTTCTGCATCTGCCAGCCACGGTAATTCTTCTTCACCGGTTTCTTGGCATTCAGCACACCTCGGAGATATTCCCTGAAGTATGTAGCCAGACCGTCATTATGGTCAACCGGTCTGTATCTCAATACCAATGGCAATGCCTGAAGTGAGTCACGTTCAGCCTCAGTCAGATAACCAGCCTTACGCATCTGGTCGAGCACTACATTTCGACGTCCACGAGTACGTTCGTTGAAACGGCGCGGATTATACAGCGAAGGATTCTTACACATACCGATAAGTGTGGCAGCCTCTTCAATGCTCAGATCCTTAGGCTCTTTTGAGAAATAAGTGCCTGCAGCTGTCTTTATACCAACGGCATTGTTTAAGAAGTCGAACTTATTGAGATACATCGTAAGGATTTCCTCTTTGGTGTAATAACGTTCCAACTTAACGGCAATCACCCATTCGATAGGTTTCTGCAGCAGACGTTCCATCACATTGTCGGCTGTAGGCGAATAGAACTGCTTTGCCAACTGCTGGGTAATAGTACTACCACCACCAGCATTCTTCTGCATGAACACACCACGCTTGATTAGGGCACGCAT
Organism: Bacteroides sp. ET336; assembly: GCF_024733815.1. Classification (NCBI taxonomy): domain Bacteria; kingdom Pseudomonadati; phylum Bacteroidota; class Bacteroidia; order Bacteroidales; family Bacteroidaceae; genus Bacteroides; species Bacteroides sp. ET336. The sequence goes on along the minus strand of NZ_JANRHK010000001.1, from coordinate 225,617 downwards.
GAATGCTCGCGCATCTATGCCGGAATGTTCGCTGAAACGCACATCTTCGGTAGCTACAAGAGCATGCACCAGATTTGGCGACAAGTCCTCGTAACCTACATACAGACGGTTTTCCTTGCTGAGCGACCACGTTCCCAACACCTTTCCGTCGTCAGAAATAACCTGTGTGGCAAACTTTATATTAGGATTTTCCAGTTCCTCGATAGGTGGCACATAGCCTATCTTGCCATCCGAGATAGCAGAAAATATTATATACGTTGCCAATATTCCTATCAGCAGCAACGCCCAAAGTACGATGATAAAAGTTTTTCTCATTGAAATAGCTTATTTGTTACATATCAGTTCCCTAATTCTCCAAAAAGGGAACAAATCGGCACAAAATTAGCAAAAGGTGAGCGCAAAAACAAATGAAAAATGAAGTTTTCAAATTTAGTCATGACAGAATCGTATTTCAAACTGTGATTTATATAAACACAACTTATATTTATAGATTATAAAAGCATAAAATAAACTTTACTAACGGGAGAAAAGACTTTTATACTAACCTAATAAAATTTTACGGACTATGGCAAAATACGTAATGCAGGAAATGAGAAATCTCCATAAAGAAGGAGAAACGCTACTCTACCCTAGAATGGTGATTGACTGTTGCTGCGATAAAGATATATTTCTTTTAAAGGCTCACTCATATTATTATCTTTCAATTCTGTAATCTCCAGCACCATATTCTTTTGCCACTTCCTCACAAGGAAGAGTTACCGATGCGGTACAACCTTCAGGAACGGTAAACTCCCAAATCCATGTATCGCCCTCGTATTTCCACGAACTCTTTATACGCCCTGATGCTGAATCATATACGGCATCTACAAATCCTATCCTCTTGTCAGGCACCGGTTTCATTATTATATGCCTGAAACCGGGACATGCAGGATCGGATGCAATACCGGCAACGCTCTCCCAAATCCATTCACACACCACTCCGTAAGCATAGTGATTGAAACTGTTCATGCCTTTGGGTCCCATACCGGACTCTATCATGTAGCTGTTCCATCTTTCCCATATTGTGGTTGCACCATTGTCGATGGAATATAACCAACTCGGATTTTTTCTTTGGAGAAGCAATTCCCATGCAATGTCCGACATTCCATTTTCTGTCAGTACAGGCATTAGTATCGAAGTTCCCAAGAAACCGGTCTGCAGACAATTGCCGTGTTCCGCAAAATTATTCCTCAAACGTGAAATTAAAGAAGTTTTTGCTTCACCTTCCACCAATCCGTTTTTAAGTGCAAAAAGCGCAGGAGTCTGCATAGTATTAAGAACATCAGTCTTGAATTTTCCGTCGGCTGTCAAGAATTTACCCTTGACATATGCTTTTGCCTCAGCAACCATATTCTCATAACGTGAAGCATCCCTACCGGTAGCCAAAGCCATATCACGCATCATGCCGGCATCAATTATCCAATATGATGCACTCAGATAATTCCAGTAATCAACGGCATCCGGAAGAGGGCCCGGATTTCCTTTTCTGTTTTTACCGAAAGCTCCACCGCCACAACTTTCAAGCGGCTCATAACTAAGCCAGTCGGCCCACTGGTAATTCATGTTTTCTTCCTTCAATACATTATGGTCATATTTTGTATCGTTTACGTGATTGATATATTTCTCCATAGACTCCCAGCACTGTTCTATTATACCGGCATCGCCATACTGTTTCCACATTGTCCATGGAACAATTATTCCTGCATCTGCCCATCCCACTCTCATCATCTCACCACCATATTGTGCCAAAGGAGCTACACCGGGGAAGCCGCCTGTTTCGCTTTGTGTATCCATCATATCTCTCATCCATTTATGAAAGAATGACAATGTATTTGCAAAGAATGTACCGGTTTCGGCAAAGACCTGAGTATCAGCAGTCCAACCAAGCCTTTCATTACGCTGCGGACAATCTGTAGGTACCGACAGATAATTCGAGCGCATGCCCCACACTGTATTTGATATAAGTTTATTCACCATTTCATTGCCGGTTGTAATTTTTCCGGTTTCCATTTCCTTTTTTATAGAAGTGACAGGAACGGATCTTATGCTTTTGATACTGACATCACCTGAAGTACGTATTGTAACAAAACGATAGCCGAAAAACGTATTACGAGGACAGAACTCCACATACGACTCACATGACGGGAATATATATTTAAGCCTCATACCGTCATCAGGTATTCTCAGATTCAGACGGTGTACACTTCCTTCCTGTCCGTCCATACCACGGCTTTTAGCGCCATTGCCGTCATTAAGAAGTTCTGACGGGAAACACTCCAATACAGTACCTTCCTCGGCCTGAAAAACGAATGAAGGTACAGCAGCACAGTTCTGACCGAAATCAACAACAAGATTTTCACCCGATGAAACTGTAATGGTTTCTTCAGGACTGTATTTCCTGAGAATATTGACCTTACCATACTCATCATCACTTTCTCCGGTTACACCTTTCCAAATATATACCTCTGCAGGTGGCAGGGCGAGATCTTTGCGGAAATACACATCAGCTCCAACAGACGGAATTATTTCACCTTTAAATTCGGTATTCAATTCAGGCTTGTAAAGTTTTTCCGGAGTTTCATATCCCGGTAATATACGCGCATCATAGTCTTCCCCATCAAAGATAGCGGCATGTGTAACAGGTCCGGCAATACCGGCTTTCCACTTTTCGGTATCAGTACCGACATATTCCTTGGTTCCATCGGTATATGTCAATTCAAGGACAGAGCGGAATGCACATTTCTTACCTATCATACCTGCATTATTATAAGGTGTTATTATTTTATCTGCCCACCATCCGGGAGTTACCTGTGCCGACAAAATGTTTTCTTCTCCTTTGTCTGAATTATATACATTAGTTATATCATAAGTAAAAGACAGTCTGGTTTTCTGATAATGGGTAAAACCTGGTTTCAATATTTCATCACCAGCCAATGTGCCGTTTACATATATATCATATACCCCCAGACCTGTTGTCATCCATAGGGCCTGCCTGACGTCCTTACTGTTAGTAACAGTAGTAACAAACCAGCTGGCACCATCAGCCGAACGTGTTCCGTCGATGACCTTTCCGGTCACCACCGGCGCATCCGAGACAGATATCCATGATGAACACTTCCATATAGAATCATTTAACGCAGCAACGCGGCAAACATCATTTTCCTGCTTAACTGTACATGATACAGAGAATGCAATAATCCCCGTAATAATTGCACTCGAAAAGACATTTTTCAATAGTTTCGTTTTCATAAAAAGGAATGTATAGATCTTTAAGTTATAAAGCAAAATTACGGAAAACCTTTGTAATAGCAATCTATTTCCAGAAACTTCTCATAAATATCCATTATTGGGCGGAACTTTGAAATATTTTATGTACCTTTGGGCTTCGGTATTAAAAAATAAACATAAAACTGCTAATATGGAAAATAGAAGTTTAGTTACTATTGCCGGACATTCCAAGGAGAAAATACTTTATCTGTTGGAAATGGCAAGAGAATTTGAGAAGAAGCCGAACCGTAGCCTTCTGGCAGGAAGAATTGTGGCAACATTGTTTTTTGAGCCATCAACTCGTACTCGCCTTAGTTTTGAAACAGCAGCTAACCGTCTGGGTGCAAAAGTAATAGGTTTTACAGACCCTAAGGTAACAAGCTCATCAAAAGGCGAAACTCTGAAGGATACCATTATGATGGTGAGCAACTATGCTGACATTATCGTAATGAGACACTATCTGGAAGGAGCTGCAAGATATGCCAGTGAAGTGACAAAGGTGCCTATAGTAAATGCCGGCGACGGTGCAAACCAACACCCTTCACAAACTATGCTGGACTTGTATTCCATATACAAAACACAGGGAACTCTGGAAAACCTGAACATCTACATGGTGGGCGACCTGAAATACGGACGTACAGTACACTCTCTATTGATGGCTATGCGCCATTTCAATCCTACATTCCACTTCATTGCACCGGACGAACTCAAAATGCCGGAAGAATACAAAATCTACTGCAAAGAACATAATATAAAATATGTGGAACACACTGAATTCAACGAAGATATAATTGCTGATGCAGATATTCTTTACATGACACGTGTGCAGAGAGAACGCTTCACCGACTTGATGGAATATGAGAGAGTAAAAGATGTATATATTCTGAACAACAAAATGCTGGAGAAAACACGCCCTAACCTGCGTATCCTGCATCCACTGCCTAGAGTCAACGAAATTGCTTACGATGTAGATGACAATCCAAAAGCATACTACTTCCAGCAGGCTCAAAACGGACTGTATGCCCGTCAGGCTATTCTTTGTGACGTATTGGGTATTACTCTTGACGAAGTAAAAGCCGATACAGAAAAATAATAACAGGATATAAATACATTTTGACCATGAACGAAAAAAAAGAACTGCAGGTAGCCGCTCTGGAAAACGGCACTGTAATAGACCATATACCGTCAGACAAACTTTTCACTGTAGTTTCACTGTTGAACCTCAAGGACATGGACAGCAATATCACTATAGGATATAACCTTGAGAGCAAGAAACTAGGCAAAAAGGGTATTATAAAAATAGCTGACAAATTTTTCACAGACGAAGAAATCAACCGTATTTCTGTAGTTGCATCAAACATCAAACTGAATGTAATCAGAAATTATGCGGTTGTGGAAAAGAAAGAAGCAATCATGCCTGACGAACTGAAAGGTATAGTGAAATGCAACAATCCTAAATGTATCACAAACAACGAACCTATGCAGACTTGGTTCCACGTGACTGACAAGGAAAAAGGACTGTTGAAATGTCATTACTGCGAAAAAGAACAGCAGAAGGACAATATTAAACTTATCTGATAATGAAGCAGGACTGGAAACCCGGAACAATGGTTTATCCGCTTCCTGCCGTAATGGTGAGTTGCGGCAGTTGTGAAGAAGAATATAATATAATTACTGTAGCGTGGGTAGGTACTATATGTACCAACCCACCTATGTGTTACATATCGGTAAGGCCGGAAAGGCACTCCTATCCTATTCTGAAAAAGAATATGGAATTTGTGATAAACCTTACCACTAAAGATATGGCATATGCCACAGACTGGTGCGGAGTGAGATCGGGCAAGAACTTCAACAAGTTCAGCGAAATGAAACTAACACCGGGAAAAGCATCTGTGGTCAATGCTCCCATTATAGAAGAATCACCACTCTGTATAGAATGCAGGGTAAAAGAAGTGATATCACTGGGATCGCACGATATGTTCATAGCCGATGTGGTAAACGTTAAAGCCGACGAGAAATACCTAAATTCGGAAACAGGTAAATTCGAACTTGCACAATCCAACTTATTGGTGTATGTGCATGGCGGATATTACTCATTGGGAGAAAAAATAGGTAAATTCGGATGGTCGGTCGAAAAGAAGAAATAAGCCGACAATGAGACATATACTTATATATATATTTTCTGTTGTAATGATTGCATGCAGTTCACAGCTGTATGCACAAGATATCATGCGACATGAGAAAAAGCAGAGAGTAAGTATAGGTATTAAAGGGGGATTTAACTCTACTATGACATTTACAGACGAAATATCATATGGAGACCAAGACATTACAGACATACAGAACAACTACAAGGTGGGATATATTGCCACTCTTTTCACACGAATAAATCTGATAAAAAAGCACTTCATACAACCGGAAATTTCGTATGCCGTTTCACATGGAAGTATAAGCATGAGCAATCTGCGCGAAAATGCAACCATACTTGAAGACAATGCCCTGATTAAAACAAAAATATCGTCATTGGAGGTACCAATTCTGTACGGATATAAATTTATTGATTCATATCCATACGGAATGTCGTTCTTTCTTGGGCCTAAAATAGCATGGACAATAAAAAAACAAAGTTACAGCGAGTACTCTGGTTTCTACCAGAAAAATATCGTTGAACATATAAAACCTATAAACTACAGCGCAGTACTTGGCATAGGAGTCAATATATCAAATATATTCTTTGACTTCAGATATGAAATAGGATGCAACAATATCACCAAGTCTGTTTCATATGATCACGCATCTACTCCGGAACCATATAACGAAAAGGAAATTACGCTTAAAAGACGTAAAAACATTCTGAGTTTCTCTGTAGGTGCAATATTTTAATACGGGAAAAACCATTTACAAACAAATAAATTATTCACAACTATGAAAAGAGATGATTTAATTTTCGGAATTATAGAAAAAGAACACCAGCGTCAGCTTAAAGGTATAGAACTGATTGCATCGGAAAATTTCGTCAGCGACCAGGTAATGGAAGCTATGGGATCATGCCTTACTAACAAATATGCTGAAGGATATCCAGGAAAAAGATATTACGGAGGTTGTGAAGTTGTTGACCAGAGTGAACAGATAGCTATTGACAGACTAAAACAGATTTTCGGAGCTGAATGGGCAAACGTACAGCCACACTCAGGAGCACAGGCAAACGCTGCGGTATTTCTGGCTGTATTGAACCCTGGCGACAAGTTTATGGGACTTAACCTGGCGCACGGAGGGCATCTGTCACATGGTTCAGCCGTAAACACATCAGGAATACTTTATACTCCATGCGAATACAACCTGAACAAGGAAACAGGAAGAGTTGACTACGACCAGATGGAAGAAATCGCTCTGAGAGAAAGACCGAAACTCATCGTAGGTGGAGGCTCCGCATATTCAAGAGAATGGGACTACAAGAGAATGAGAGACATTGCCGACAAGGTAGGCGCATTGCTTATGATTGACATGGCTCATCCTGCAGGACTTATCGCTGCCGGCTTGCTTGACAACCCAGTGAAATATGCTCATATCGTGACTTCTACTACTCACAAAACATTACGTGGTCCTCGTGGTGGTGTCATCATGATGGGTAAGGACTTCCCTAACCCATGGGGAAAGAAAACTCCGAAGGGTGAAATCAAGATGATGTCACAATTATTGGATTCAGCTGTATTCCCAGGTATTCAGGGTGGTCCGCTGGAACATGTAATAGCAGCCAAAGCTGTTGCATTCGGCGAATGTCTGCAGCCTGAATATAAGGAATATCAGATGCAGGTTAAGAAGAATGCTGCTGCACTGGCACAGGCTCTTATGGACAGAGGATTCACTATCGTATCAGGTGGTACTGACAACCACTCAATGCTTGTCGATCTGAGAACAAAATATCCAGACCTTACAGGTAAAGTAGCTGAAAAGGCTTTGGTATCGGCTGATATCACAGTTAACAAGAATATGGTCCCATTTGATACACGTTCTGCTTTCCAGACTTCAGGAATCCGTCTTGGTACACCAGCAATCACTACACGCGGTGCAAAGGAAGATTTGATGTACGAAATAGCCGAAATGATAGAAACAGTTCTTTCAAATGTTGACAACGAAGAAGTGATAGCATCTGTAAGAGCAAGAGTAAACGAAAAGATGAAAAACTACCCTATTTTCGCTTATTAAAAGAAATCAATAAAAAAATCAATGTCCGATGTAAACAAATTATATCGGACATTTGTATATATGGATATAACTAAACAATCAATTTAAATTACAATGACAAATTACAAACATGTAGCTTTAATTCTATCTGCCGGAATTTTGATGGGCAGCTGCGGTATGAGCAATACTGCTAAAGGTGGTATGATTGGCGGTGGCAGTGGAGCCGCTTTAGGAGCCTTAATCGGCGGATTGGCAGGAAATGGAAAAGGTGCAGCAATCGGCGCTGCTGTAGGTGCTGCCGTTGGTACAGGAGCCGGAGTCCTGATTGGAAAGAAGATGGACAAGGCGGCTGAAGAAGCAGCTAAAATAGAAAACGCACAAGTGGAACAGGTGACAGACAACAATGGCCTGCAAGCTGTAAAAGTTACTTTTGCTTCCGGAATATTATTCAGTACCAGCAGCTCAACATTAAGTGCATCTGCAAAAAGTTCCTTAACTGATTTTGCAAACAATGTACTCAAACAGAACCCTAACATGGACGTGGTAATCTATGGGTACACAGACAACACTGGATGGAAAAACTCTACAGCTGCTGAAAGCGTACAGAAAAACATTGAACTCTCAAAACAACGCGCAGCAAGTGTTTCAGGCTATCTTCTGGCTTGTGGCGTATCAGGAAACCAGATTAAAACCGTAGAAGGACTCGGCGAAGAAAATCCTGTAGCCAGCAACAATACAGAAGCTGGACGTCAGGAAAACAGACGTGTTGAAATTTATATGTATGCCAGTGAAGAAATGATCAAACAAGCCGAAAACGGTACACTTCAATAATAAAAAAAGTTGTTCAGGATAACCTGAACAACTTTTTTTATTTTACTCTTATCACCCTTACCCCGGTATGTTTTTTCCTGTCTTTCAGATACTCATAAAGTGACATACGGTCAATAACAACCCTAGCATACAAAGATGAGGCATGAAGAAGATGGATATTACCATCAACCCAAATTGCAAATCCCAAATGCAATACGTCAAGACCGTCTATATTAGTGGTTAGAGCAAGTATATCACCATTACATATATCAATATTATTATATGTCTTCAGGTAATCCTTTGGGATGTAAGGCATATCATAATTTCTCCATTTTTCCTCTATACGCAACATTTCACTTACCGATAATGAATCTCCTTTCAAATGACGGTACAACAAGGGATGCTTTGTCATATAATTTATAGAGAAATGTCTTTGCGAGTGATTACTACGAGATGTAACCTCATACAAAATTCCTTTTTTTTCATTATCAGCCACCCAGTCTGAAAAATAATGCAGTCTTGACGAATATCCTTTTATCACTCCATCACGATATCTGATTTTGGTGAGCGCTTTTTTAAAATCATCATATCCGCCATGCTCTATCTTTGAAGCCAGATACATTGCCAGTACGGTTTCTACATATGTAGTGCAATCTACCGAATCAGTCCGCACAACCAGACTTTCATTTTCATTGACATCCAATGTCCCTCCACAATAAGGTACCCCAATCATACTCCTTGCAAAGAACATTATTCTATCTGCATCTGACTTTAAATCGGCCTTTGCACTGTTCTCTATTATACTGTCAACAAATAATGAATCGTGACTTATAGAGAAAGCCGGATTAGTAAACAATGATATTACAATGAAAATAAAAAGCTGTTTATTTATCATCTACAGGTTCCCCTTTCAAAATAGGTAATGTGATTTTATACTTGACTGCTATTATACGAACAATAAAGACTGTAGCTCCGCAAGCTATTTGCGAAATATAGCTTTCAAAACCTACAATAGAACATAACCATAAAACGATTCCACCTACCACGCATGCCATGGCATATATTTCCTTTCGGAATATAAGCGGAATTTCATTGATGAAAACATCACGAATGACTCCACCGGCAGCACCTGTAATGCTTCCCATGATTATCGCTACCCAAAACGAATATCCTAAATCAAGACTTTTTGTAGCACCTACCACTGTAAACAATGCCAAACCTATACTGTCGAATATAAAAAATGTATTATTAAGATGTATAAGATATTGACGAAACAGTATGACAAAAAACATTGCCAAAGCCGTACAGATAAGATACATAGGATCGATCATCCAGGCAGGGGTTACATCTAGAAGCAAGTCACGTAATGTACCACCGCCAATAGCCGTTGCAAGACCAACCACATAAGCGCCAAACCAGTCAAAACTTTTTGCAGAAGCCAATCTGATACCACTTATTGCAAAAGCAAAAGTTCCTATAAAATCAAGTATCTCAACAAAAGATGGAATTTCAAACATATATAATTACAAATTATAAAAATCACCATGTATAATTCAAACCAAAACTAAACAGTTCCTGCAGCTGGAAATAACTTTCATCAGGCTCTTTGGTTACCCCATCGTCATATCTTGCGTGAACAAACAGTTTTGTAGATAAGTACTTATTCACTACAAACGTGAAAGTATTTTCCCATTCACTGAACACCTTCTCGTAATTGGTTGTATAAGAGAATTTCGATTCCCACAATAATGACGGGATAATTTTCCATGTCAAAGTGGCATTAATACGCGAACCTAATACATTTTCACGCTTATGACCTTCTTCGATATTAAATTTCGTAGGATCTACCTTATCACTCCTTACACTATACAAAGTGTAGTTTATAGGGTTAAGCAGTACAGACAAATCTACTTTTCCATCTTTTACAAACTTATAGTCCATACCGAGACCGATGTTAAGAGTAGCCGGTGAAAGTAAAGCAGATACCAGATCGTCCGAATTAGTAGCGTAGTTTGAGAAGAACTGTGTCTGGAACTCACCAGAGAGTGTATAATACCAATTCTGTATCGCCTTATATCCCAGCTTAGATGTAAGACGCAGCAAGTCGTTGTTGGCTTTATATGTATGTACCGTATCGGATGGCGCTGTAATAAATCCGAGCTTCCATTCTAATTTTGTTTCAAACTGTGTTTTCTGCTTATCATCGTATTTTACCTGCCATGTAAATCCGGAAACAAGTGATTTAGTACTTTCACCACCTTTATACCAGTTTTCAGAAATATAGTTTTGTGAGAACTGAAGATATCCGTTTCCTCCATATGACCAGAAATTAGGCTTCAACACCAATAATTCAGAATCAGACATTTGATCAAAACCGGCATTGTTCTGTATCAGACTTATGATATTATCTTCACGATGCGCTGAAGTCATGTCTTCGGAAGACATAAAATCAAGTCCTCTCAAGCTAGTTTCGTTCTTTTTTACCAATTGCGGATATTGCACATAAAAATCAAGCAACTGTCTATTGATACGTCTATCTACCTCGGATGATATCTGCATATGAGGCATACCGATTTCCAACATTGACGCCTTACGCAAAGAGTCATTCACAAGTATATCTCGCGGGAACCACGAATCAATGCTTGAAGCCTGATCAAATGACTTGGAATAATATGTAAGAGGCACTACGAATTTATAATAATCAGACTTCATATCTATCTCCGACAACGAGAGATAAATATCATCCCATCTTTCTTGTGCCCATTCCGAATATTTTCTGTAGTCAGAATATATTTTATTGAGTTCTATAACCGACTTTGGAATAACCACAACAGGCTTTTGCGGAACGACTTTCTTGGCGATTGTATCTGATTTCTTAACCAAAACAGTGTCAACATTTGACTTCAACAAAGAATCAACCTTTATTGAATCAATCGCCAATGTATCATTGTTTATACTATCTTTTACTTCCTTAAATATGGTTGTATCATTCAACAATAAATCAATATCAATTACAGAATCAGGAGAAAGAGTAATGATTGAATCCTGCACCATAGAATATCCTTTTAAATCTGAAGCAAAAGAATAATCAAATAAAAAACTATTAACAAATAGAGATGCCAATAATAATAAAACAGTTAATGATTTCATCGTTATATTTTTGTGTTTAAACTTATCGCAAAAATACAAATATTTCTTTTATACTATATTATATATCATGGAAATATGTAACAAGAATGAAACTTCTTGCACAATTAATAATGTTTTGCCTTTTTACTCCTTGACTTTCGGCTTTTTTTTATAAATTTGCACACTTGTAGAAATATTTCTTATTGAATCAAATTTTTAAACATACATTATTGTGGCAGAAACAAAGTACATTTTCGTAACAGGTGGTGTTGCCTCTTCATTAGGTAAAGGTATCATTTCATCTTCAATAGGTAAATTGCTGCAAGCAAGAGGCTACAGCGTAACTATCCAAAAGTTCGACCCGTACATAAACATTGACCCGGGTACTCTGAATCCGTACGAGCACGGAGAATGCTACGTTACAGTTGACGGACATGAAGCCGATCTTGACCTTGGACATTATGAACGTTTCCTTGGTATCCAGACTACTAAGGCCAACAACATTACCACAGGACGTATTTACAAAAGCGTAATTGACAAAGAACGTCGCGGTGACTATTTGGGAAAGACTATACAGATTATCCCTCATATCACTGATGAAATTAAACGTAATGTTAAATTACTTGGTAACAAAAACCAGTTTGATTTCGTTATAACAGAAATTGGTGGTACTGTAGGTGATATCGAATCATTGCCATACCTTGAAAGTATCCGTCAGTTGAAGTGGGAACTTGGCAGAAACGCCTTGTGTGTTCACCTGACATACGTTCCTTATCTTGCTGCTGCCGGCGAATTGAAAACAAAACCGACACAGCACTCTGTAAAAGAACTTCAGTCTGTAGGTATCCAGCCTGATATTCTCGTATTACGTACAGAACATGAACTGAGCCTTGGATTGAGAAAGAAAGTAGCATTGTTCTGCAATGTTGACGAGAATGCTGTAATCCAGTCAAAGGATATGCCTACAATCTACGAAGTTCCTCTCCGCATGCAGGAACAGAAACTTGATGTTACAATTCTTGAAAAGATGGGATTGCCTGTAGGCGAAACACCTAGCCTTGGTCCTTGGAAAGACTTCCTGAACCGCAGATACAACGCTACAGAAAAGGTAAGAATTGCATTGGTCGGCAAATACGATTTGCAGGATGCTTACAAATCTATTCTTGAAGCATTGTCACAGGCTGCTACTTACAACGACCACAAGGCAGACATTCATTTCGTGAACAGTGAAAAGCTTACTGATGACAATATTGCCGAAGCTCTGAAAGACATGGACGGTGTTATCATCTGCCCGGGATTCGGACAGCGCGGTATCGAAGGTAAATTTGTTGCAATCAAATATTGCCGTACACACAATGTTCCTACATTCGGTATTTGCCTTGGTATGCAGTGTATGGCTATCGAATTTGCAAGAAACGTACTTGGCTACGAAGATGCAAACAGCCGTGAAATGGACGAAAAGACTCCTCACAATGTTATTGACATCATGGAAGAACAGAAATCTGTTACTAACATGGGTGGAACAATGCGTCTTGGAGCTTATGAATGTGTACTCGACAAAGATTCAAAAGCATATGAAGCTTACCAGAGCGAACACATTCAGGAACGTCACCGTCACCGCTATGAGTTCAACAATGACTACAAGGAAGAATATATTAAGGCAGGAATGAAGTGTACAGGTATCAACCCTGAATCAGATTTGGTTGAAATCGTAGAAATACCTGCTCTGAAATGGTTTGTAGGTGTTCAGTTCCACCCTGAATACAGCAGTACTGTTCTGAAACCACATCCATTGTTCTTGTCATTCATTAAAGCAGCTATTGAAAAGTAATTAATAAACTACTAAGAAAAAATGGATAAAAACACGTTAGTAGGCTTCGTCTTGATTGGAGCTGTTATAATTGGTTTTGGTATATATAACACTCCTAATCAGGAAGAAAGAGCTCGTGCGCAACATTATCAGGATTCTATACAGCAAGTAATCAAGCAGAAAGAAGAGCTGATGCAGAAACAGGAAGCCGCAGCCGAACAAAAGGCTATGATGGTTGACTCTACTTCTATCTTCTTTAATGCTACAAAAGGAACTGAACAATTCATTACTTTGAGTAATGATCTTATTGATTTGACAATATCAAATAAGGGAGGACGTGTCAGTAAAGCTGTATTAAAGGAATATAAAGACCAGAAGAAAGAACCGCTTGTACTGTTCGACGGTACCGACGCTTCGTTAAATATCGGATTTGAAGGCAAAAATGAAAATATCATGAGTAGCCAGATGTATTTCGATGCAACAAACGTAACAGACAGTACAGTCACAATGAGACTGAACGCTGCAAACGGCGGTCATCTGGACTTCTGCTACAAGCTTATTCCTAATTCATACATGGTGAACTTTACAGTACAGGCTACAGGAATGCAGAATTTCTTCTCGCCTTCTGTCAAGACCATGACTATTGACTGGAAGCAGAGAGCACGCCAAATGGAGAAGGGTTATACTTTCGAACAGCAGTACACTTCTTTGACATACAAGCCTGTAGATGACAGCTTCGACAATCTTGACAAGGCTAAGGATGAAAAAGAATCCATCAAAGAAGTTCTTGACTGGGTAGCTTTCAAAAACCAATACTTCTCATGCGTGTTCATGGCTGAGAAAAATTTTGAGAACGCTACATTGGAATCGAAAATGGAACAGAAAGGCAGCGGCTACATGAAGAACTATCATGCAGACATGCAGACTGCTTTCGACCCTACAGGTGCGCAGCCAAGCAACTTCCAGTTCTATTTCGGACCTAACCACTTCAAGACTCTCCTTGCAAGCAACGATTTGAGTTTTGCAGACAAAGATCAGGAACTTGAAGACCTGGTTTATCTGGGATGGCCTATTATCCGCTGGATAAACCGCTGGTTCACAATCAACCTGTTCGACTGGCTGTCAAGCTGGGGACTGAGCATGGGTATGGTTATCCTGCTTATGACTATCATCGTTAAGGTTCTGGTTCTTCCTACAACATGGAAATCATTCATTTCATCAGCTAAGATGAGAGCATTGAAACCATACGTAGAAAAGATTAACCAGAAATATCCGAAACAGGAAGATGCACTGAAGAAACAACAGGAAACAATGGCACTTTACAGTCAGTACGGAGTAAGCCCGATGGGAGGATGTCTGCCTATGCTGCTTCAGACACCGGTGTTCATGGCATTGTTCTTCTTTGTTCCGAACGCGATAGAATTGCGCCAGCAAAGTTTCCTTTGGGCAGACGACCTTTCTGCTTACGATGACTTGATTAGCTGGAGTACTTCAATTCCTCTCTTGGGTAATCACTTGAGTCTGTTCTGCTTGTTGTTCAGTGTTACAACAATTATCAACCAGCTGGTTATGATGAAACAGCAGAATATGGGTGATAATCCTCAGATGGCGGCAATGAAATGGATGATGTACATCATGCCTGTGATGTTCTTCTTCATATTCAACGAATATGCATCAGGATTGAGTTATTACTACTTCATATCAAGTTTGATTGGTATCCTCACTACATGGATCATGTACAAGGTTACTGACGAAAAGAAACTCCTTGCACAACTTGAAGCAAACAAGAAAAATCCGTCTCAGATGAAACAGAGCAGCTTGTTGTCAAGACTTGAGGCTTTGCAGAAAGAGCAGGAACGCCTTCAGAAAGAACGCCAGGAGAGAATGAACAAGAAATAACATTCTGACACCGATAATAATATTGTCATTCAGAGATAAGATGTTCTCTCTGGATGACAATATTTTTTTATTGTAAAACACATAAAAAATACAACAATGAATAAAAACCTAATCACAATGACTGCTGCTACATTAATGTTAGCCACATCAGGATGCGTAAGCACCGAACAGTCTGCCGAAAATGAAGCGACCATAATAGGCAAACAGGAAATAAAAATTGAAGACGGGCGTCTGACTCCGGAAGTTCTTTGGGCTATGGGACGTATAGGAAGTTCAACTGTTTCGCCTGACGGAAAGAAAATAGCATATACAGTTTCATACTATAGCGTAAAAGAGAACAAAAGCCATACAGTCATTTATATAATGAATGCAGACGGAAGCGAAAACAAGCTCCTCACTACTACTGCTGCAAGTGAATATGAACCTGCTTGGATAAAGAATGGAAAAAAACTCGCATTCCTTTCAAATGGTCAGATATGGGAGATGAATTCTGACGGTACTGAACGCAAACAGCTTTCCGATTATGAAGGAGGAATAGACGGTTTCAGTTTTTCACCTGACGGAAACAAGGTATTGTTTATCTCACAAGTAAAATATGGAGAACGTACAGTTGACAAATATCCTGACCTGGACAAAGCTACAGGTATGGTGATTGACGATCTGATGTACAAGCATTGGGATGAATGGGTACAGACTGTTCCACATCCTTTCATAGCCGATTTTGACGGAAACAAAGTTGGTACAGCTACAGATATAATGGAAGGTGAACCATATGAATCGCCAATGAAACCTTTCGGAGGTATCGAGCAGCTGACTTGGAGTAACGATTCAAAGCAGATTGCATACACATGCCGCAAGAAGACAGGCTTGGAATATTCTGTTTCTACAGATTCTGACATCTATCTTTACAACATCGAAAGCAAGGAAACAAGAAACCTTTGCAAAGAAGATGCAAATGACAAGAACATGGGGTACGACACAAATCCTCTGTTCTCACCAGACGGAACAATGATTGCATGGCAAAGTATGGAACGCGACGGATATGAAAGTGACCGCAACCGCCTTTGCGTAATGGAACTGGCCAGTGGCAAAAAAACATACGTCACAGAATCATTCGAATCGAGTGTTGATTCATACTGCTGGGCAAATGATAGCAAGACACTATACTTCACTGGTGTTTGGCACGGAACAAGCATGATTTACAACACTAACATTAATGGTGAAGTAAACAAACTGACTGACGGTATGTACGACTATGCTTCAGTAGCATTACTTAATGACGGACAGCTGTTGACAAAACGTCACTCTATAAGCGAGGCTGATGAGCTTTATACTGTATCACTGAACGATAATAACTCAGTAAGCCGTATAACAAAAGAAAACGACCATATCTTCAGCCAGCTCAAAACAGGTAAAGTTGAGCCGAGATGGACTAAGACAGTTGACGGCAAACAGATGCTCTCATGGGTTATCTATCCTGCCGATTTCGATCCGAACAAGAAATACCCTACCCTTCTGTTCTGTCAGGGAGGTCCTCAAAGCCCTGTCAGCCAGTTCTGGAGCTACAGATGGAACTTCCAGATTATGGCAGCCAACGACTATATAATCATCGCCCCTAACCGCCGCGGACTTCCGGGTTTCGGTATGGAATGGCTTGAAGATATTAGCACTAACTACGGCGGCCACTGTATGGACGATTATTTGAGTGCAATAGATGATATAGCAAAAGAACCATATGTTGACAAAGACCGTTTAGGCTGCGTTGGTGCAAGTTTCGGAGGTTATTCGGTTTACTGGCTTGCCGGACACCACAACAAACGTTTCAAGGCATTTATTGCACACGATGGTTTCTTCAACATGGAGCAGCAGTATCTTGAAACAGAAGAACTCTGGTTCACTAACTGGGATCTGGGAGGTGCTTACTGGGAAACTGAAAACCCTGCAGTTAAACGCAGCTATGCCAACTCTCCTCACCTCTTTGTCGAGAAATGGGATACTCCTATCCTATGCATACATGGCGAAAAAGACTACCGTATTCTTGCTTCACAGGGAATGGCAGCCTTCAATGCTGCCAAACTGAGAGGAGTTCCTGCACAGCTACTTGTTTTCCCTGATGAAAACCACTGGGTACTGAAACCACAGAATGGAGTATTGTGGCAACGCACATTCTTCGCATGGTTGGACAAATGGTTAAAGAAGTAATATCATGGTACAGCAAGTTGAATTTTCACTCAGTCCGAAGAGGAAAGGATTTCATCTGGTGACACAGGAGATAATGAAAAACCTCCCTGTACTGCCTGAACAGGGAATACTGAACCTCTTCGTAAAACATACAAGCTGCGCACTGAGTATAAACGAAAATTACGATCCAAGCGTACGCTCAGATATGGAACAGATTTATAATCGCCTTGTAAAGACTAACGAGCCTTACTATAGTCATACAGACGAAGGTGAAGACGACATGCCAAGCCATGCAAAATCGAGCTTGACAGGAGTCTCAATAACCATCCCGATTACAAACGGACGGCTAAATCTGGGAACCTGGCAAGGTATATATCTTTGCGAATTCAGATATTCCGGAGGAGCACGTAAAATCGTAGCGACGATAATATCATAATAAAAGCCAAGAGACCGTCTCAAAATAAACTTGGAATGGTCTCTTGGCTTTTATTTACGAACAAATTTTATTTTTCAAAAACAAGTTTTCCGAAAAACTTAGGACAGTGGAAACAAGGTTGAGGCAAGTTTATCGGACTCCATGAAAGGAAATGCGGAGTCTGAAGCAGGTCGCCACACTTATAGAAATTACCACGAAGAGTCATTCCTGACAAATCTTTTACGTCATGCTTGAAAAGTGATGATGCAGGAATAATCAGCGAAAGTTCCCAGCTGCAATCACCTATACGCTCTTCAAACGGATCGTTTCCCAATGAAGACCATCTTTTCACATTTTCAAGAACATTCTGAGGAGCATGGTGTCTGTCACCTTTCTTTCCGTAATTAACAAGCAGTTTGCATGCACAGTTACATTCAAAGTTATAATATTCTTCCTCTCCTTCAAAGTTTACAAAAAACTCACAACATGAATCTTCCCAAACTCTACCTAAATCGGCAGAAGCAACAGCTCTCACACTTGCCTCTGAAACTACAAAATTTAGCAGAATAGCATTACCGGTATGTAAAACTCTGAATTTTACATCAGGAGAATAAGGGAAATCAGACCAATTAACAACATCAATAGAATTGAAGTTTACCGACAAATCATTCATCAGTTTACCTACCTGTTTAGCGCTTTCTACGCCACCGGCAACCTTCTTAACTGTAATTTCTTTCATTATTAATAAAGTTTAGACATATGGTACTTTGCAAATATAGCAATATTTTCGCAACTACCGCACCTATTCTTCAATAATTTAAGATTTAAGCTTTAATATTATAAATATATTTCCTTACTTATCTTGATTTTATCTTTTCTCCCAAAAACTAGGAGCAAACATCAACAATATACCGAAAAGCTCAAGACGGCCGATCAACATTAAAAAAGAAGAAACCCATTTTGCCGCATCAGGAAGAGCACTCCATGAAAATGCTGGTCCAAAACTTCCAAAACCCGGCCCAACATTACCTATACTGGATACAGCAATTCCCATGGCCTCAGTCATTTCAAGACCTATTACCATAAAGATAAACCAACCTACAAATGTACATATTAAGTAAAGCATTGCAAATGTTGTTACCGTCGATATAGTAGAAGTGGAAACAGACTGACCGTTAACCTTAACTGGAAGCACGGCACGTGGGTGCATAAGCCTGTTGAATTCATTCTTCACATTCTGAAGAATAATAAGCAGACGCATTGATTTCATTCCTCCAGCCGTAGAACCAGTACAACCTCCTGCAAACATTATATACACTATAAGTATAAGCGTAAAATGAGGCCATGTAGAATAATCATCTGTGGCATATCCACATGAAGTATGGATTGTTACAACCTGGAAAAAAGCACGACGGAATGCCAGTTCAAGACCATATCCTTTTATGAAATACAATGCAAAAGTTATTATTGCTGTGACAACACCTACAGATATAAGGAAAAATCTGGTTTCTGCATCCTTAAACCACCTGAAAGTTTTTCCTTTCAGAATGAGGAAATAAAGAGAATAGTTTATTGCAGCCAGCATTGTAAATATGGTTATCACATATTCTATAAAAGGAGAATTCCAATAGGCAACACTACTCTGTTTAGTAGAAAATCCTCCTGTAGCAGTAGATGTAAACGAATGGCATACGGCGTCAAATACTCCCATACCACCAAACCACAAAAGAATGGCCTCTACCGCAGTAAGAACCAGATAAACCATCCACAATCCCTTTGCCATCTTACTTATCTTAGGATGGATTTTATCATGATTTACCCCAGTAGCTTCGGCAGAGAAAAGTACCTGGTTTCCCACTCCGAATATAGGCAATATTGCTATCGTGAAAAATACTATACCAAGTCCTCCGATCCATTGAGTAAAACTTCGCCAAAACAACATTCCATGAGACAAAGACTCTATATTATCAAGTATTGACGCACCTGTAGTGGTAAATCCTGACATGGTTTCAAAAAACGCGTCAGTTACAGAAGGGATACTGCCACTTATATAGAACGGCAGCATACCAAAGAGTGTAAAAAAGAGCCATGTAAAAGCAACGATACAATATCCGTCTCTACGTGAAAGTCTTTTATCGGCATTCTTACCAAAGAAAAACAATATACTCCCAACACCAAAATTTATTAGCATGGAATATACAAAATATATATAGTCACTTTCATTATAGAAAAGAGAAACCAAAGTGCACACCAAAAACATCATCCCCTCAAGATAAAGAAGTATGCCCAAGATTCTGAATATCATTTTACGGTTCAACAGGCTATGACCACGACCGTCTTCGACATGCATTTGTGTACTGATGAAGTCTTCCATATCGTTTATAAATTAAAAAAGAGGCCATAAGCCTCTTCTATCCGTCGGGGTACCAGGATTCGAACCTGGGACCCCCTGCTCCCAAAGCAGGTGCGCTAACCGGACTGCGCTACACCCCGAAGATGTTAAATTTTTAGCTGAGAAATCTTTTACCTTGTCGGGGTACCAGGATTCGAACCTGGGACCCCCTGCTCCCAAAGCAGGTGCGCTAACCGGACTGCGCTACACCCCGAAAGTGTCTGATATTTTGAAGATACATCTTCTTTCTCATCTTGTCGGGGTACCAGGATTCGAACCTGGGACCCCCTGCTCCCAAAGCAGGTGCGCTAACCGGACTGCGCTACACCCCGAAGATGTTAAATTTTTAGCTGAGAAATCTTTTACCTTGTCGGGGTACCAGGATTCGAACCTGGGACCCCCTGCTCCCAAAGCAGGTGCGCTAACCGGACTGCGCTACACCCCGAAGGCGTTTTTCTCAAATGCGGTGCAAAGATACATGTTTATTTTTAAACAAGCAATAGTTTGTACAATCTTTTTTCAAAAAAATGCTTTGTCGTTTTAAATCGAATGACAAAGCATTTTGTTTAAAACAACAAAGCGTTTTTATAAAACATCTCAGGCATATCAAAAGCCTATATAATTATATCCGTATATAAAGAACATACAGACGATATTTCTGTGACTTTATTTCTTAAGCATCAATGTCTTGAACGGTGTAGGATAAGGAGTTTCAAACTGCATCATCTCACCGGTTACAGGATGATAAAAGCAGAGTTTGAATGCATGAAGCGCCAATCGGCCAAGAGGATCAGCCTCACATCCATATCGCTGATCTCCCACAACCGGATGTCCTAACGTCTGCATATGCACGCGTATCTGATTTTTACGTCCTGTCTCAAGATTGAGTTCAACCAGAGAATAACCATTTGCACGCTTTATTGTCTTGAAATGAGTAATAGACAGCTTGCCGCCATCATCATAATCGCATGAACTTACGTATAGTTTACGGTCTGTCAGCCATGACTTCACGGTACCCTGATCTTTTTCCATATCCCCCATCACTATTGATACATAACGGCGGTCGAACACTATGTCATGCCAATTGTCACGCAAAGTATGCTGTGTTTTCTCATCTTTGGCATACATCATTATACCTGAAGTTTCACGGTCAAGACGATGCACCACAAACACTCGGTTTCTTGGATGCTGACGTTTTACATATTCATTCAGAATATGCTGTGCTGTACGTTCTTTCTGACGGTCGGTTGCAACAGAAAGAAGCCCCTCCTTCTTTTCCACCACAATCAGATAAGCGTCTTCGTACAGTATATTAAGAAGCGGGTTATGGAATTCATGCTTGTTCTTCTCCTTGCTAATCTGAACCTTCATTCCAGGTTTAAGAGGAAAGTTATAATGTGTCTGGATATTATTATCAACCATAACTACACGATTTGTAAGCAAAGCCTTAACTCGTGTACGGCTTATTCCGGACATTTTTTTCATAAGGAATTCCATCAGCTCAGACGGCTCCGTTACATTATATACAGTATATTTTGCAGCCGCACGTGCCACCGGACGTCTTTCCGGTCTGTTTTTTCTTTCTTCCACTTTTTTCTGTTTTTAGTTTGAACTTATACTTTCCTTTTCTCAAGGAGTACCACATTCTCCACATGATGTGTATGAGGGAACATATCAACAGGCTGCACAGCCATTACCTTATACATAGAATCAAGCAATTGCAAATCGCGTGCCTGTGTGGCCGGATTACAGCTTACGTAAACAATTCTTTCCGGAGCGGCAAACATTATCACATCTATCACATCATTGTGCATTCCGGCACGTGGAGGATCGGTAATAATAACGTCAGGACGTCCGTGTTCATTGATGAAATCCTGAGTAAGTATATCCTTCATGTCGCCTGCATAAAACAGAGTATTATCTATACCATTTATTGCAGAGTTCACCTTTGCATCTTCTATCGCTTCAGGTACATATTCAATACCTATTACTTTCTTGGCCTGACGCGAGACAAAGTTGGCAATAGTTCCTGTTCCTGTATAAAGGTCGTAAACAAGTTCGTTTCCTGTAAGTCCGGCAAACTCTCTTGCCACTTTATACAGATTATATGCCTGTTCGGAATTTGTCTGATAGAATGATTTAGGTCCTACTTTAAATCTCAGACCTTCCATTTCTTCGAATATATGATCGTTACCTTTGAATACCTCTACATCAAGATCTCCAATGGTGTCGTTACATTTATTATTAATAACATACATAAGAGATGTTATTTCAGGGAATGAATCGGCCACAAACTGAAGTATCTCCATCATCTTGGCACGGTCATCGTCTGTCACAACCTTACATTGCAACAATACCATCAATTCGCCTGTAGAAGACGTACGCACCATCATGTTACGAAGTAATCCTTCCTGCGAACGGAGGTCAAAGAAAGAGAAATTATGCTCGTACGCATAATCACGTATCGCATTTCTTATCCTATTTGAAATATCGTCCTGAAGCCAGCACTTCTCTATGGCCAGAACTTTATCAAAAGCCCCCGGTATATGGAAACCAACGGCATTCATCTGGTCATACTTGACATCCTGTTTCACTTCTTCCTCAGTGAGCCAGCGCTTGTTTGAAAATGTAAATTCGAGTTTGTTTCTATAGAATTTGGTCTTCTCCGAACCAAGTATAGGTCTGAATTCCGGAAGTTCTACCTTTCCTATACGTGTGAGATTATCAAAAACCTGTTTCTGCTTATACTTTATCTGATCTTCGTACGAAAGACACTGCCACTTACAGCCTCCACATACACCATAATGCTGACAGAAAGGTTCTGCCCTCATAGGAGATTTTTCGTGAAACTTCACTGCCACTGCCTCTGCATAATGGTTCTTTTTACGTTTCACTTGCAGGTCAACCACATCTCCCGGTACTACATAAGGTACGAACACCACCAAATCGTTCACTTTAGCCAAGGCCTTGCCTTCTGCGGCCACATCTGTTATTGTTACCTTTTCCAATAAAGGTAGTTCTTTTTTCTTCCTTGCCACGTTATTTTTCAATAAAACCAATTTGGGGCAAATTTAGTCATTTTTTCTGACAAAACACCATGATTTCAAAAATAGTTATTTTTGCTATATAGACATAGCAAAAACATGTTGTAGAATATAATATATATGTTTGTTTATATACAAATAATATATAGTTTTGCCATCGTTAAAGAAAAACAGACAGTATTTTACATTATTTACGGTCTGCACAAAAGGATAGAAACTAATACTTAAAATAACTAATAACTTTAAAAACCTTATCATTAAAAATGGAAACAAAAAGAGTCTATACCTTCGGAAACGGTAAGGCCGAAGGAAAAGCAGACATGAGAAACTTACTTGGGGGAAAAGGTGCAAATCTTGCAGAAATGAATCTTATTGGCGTTCCGGTACCTCCAGGCTTCACCATAACTACAGATGTATGTAACGAATATTACGCCGAAGGCAAAGATAAAGTAGTAGCCCTGCTTAAAGAAGATGTAGAAAAAGCCATCAAAGGCGTAGAAGAACTTATGAAATCAAAATTCGGCGATGTAGAAAATCCGCTTCTTGTTTCAGTACGTTCAGGTGCCCGCGCTTCAATGCCCGGTATGATGGATACAATTCTAAACCTCGGACTTAACGATGAGGTAGTAGAAGGTTTGACACGTAAAACAGGAAACGAACGTTTCGCTTGGGACTCATACCGCCGCTTCGTACAGATGTATGGTGACGTAGTTCTCGGCATGAAACCTACAAACAAAGATGATATAGACCCGTTTGAAGCAATTATAGAAGACGTAAAGAAAGCTAAAGGTGTACGTCTGGACAACGAACTTGAAGTTGAAGACCTGAAAGAACTGGTAGTAAGATTCAAGGCTGCAGTAAAAGCTCAGACAGGAAAAGATTTCCCATCAAACGCATACGAACAACTTTGGGGAGCTATCTGTGCCGTATTCGATTCATGGATGAACGAACGTGCTATCCTCTACCGTAAGATGGAAGGAATACCTGCCGAATGGGGTACTGCTGTAAACGTACAGGCAATGGTGTTCGGTAATATGGGTGATACTTCAGCAACAGGTGTTGCATTCTCTCGCGACGCCGCTACAGGAGAAGACCTCTTCAACGGTGAATACCTTATCAATGCACAGGGAGAAGACGTTGTGGCAGGTATCCGTACACCACAACAGATTACAAAAATCGGTTCACAGCGTTGGGCAGCTCTTCAGGGAATCTCTGAAGAAGAACGAGTTGCAAAATATCCTTCTATGGAAGAAGCAATGCCTGAAATATATAAGGAACTCGATGCCATCCAGACAAAACTTGAAAACCACTATCATGACATGCAGGATATGGAATTCACAGTTCAGGAAGGCAAACTTTGGTTCTTGCAGACACGTAACGGAAAACGTACAGGTGCAGCTATGGTACGCATAGCAATGGAAATGCTTGAACAGGGAATCATAGACGAAAAGACAGCTATAAAGAGATGTGAACCTAACAAACTAGACGAACTCCTCCACCCTGTATTCGACAAGGAAGCATTACGCGCAGCTAAGGCACTGACTCGTGGTCTTCCTGCTTCACCGGGAGCTGCTTGCGGACAAATAGTATTCTTTGCTGAAGATGCAGCACAGTGGAGAGCAGACGGACACAGAGTTGTTCTTGTTCGTATCGAAACCTCACCAGAAGACCTTGCTGGTATGACAGCTGCCGAAGGTATCCTCACTGCACGTGGCGGTATGACTTCACACGCTGCTGTAGTGGCACGCGGTATGGGTAAATGCTGTGTTTCAGGCGCCGGAGCAATCAATGTTGACTATAAGGCCCGCACAGTGGAAATAGACGGTACTGTATTGAAAGAAGGTGATTACATTTCTTTGAACGGTAGCACCGGAGATGTATATCAAGGTGAAGTTCCTACAAAAGCTGCAGAAGTTTCAGGCGATTTCGCTAAACTGATGAACTTGTGTGATAAATATACAAGACTTAAAGTTCGTACAAATGCCGATACTCCTCATGATGCAGAAGTAGCACGCGGTTTCGGTGCAGTAGGTATCGGACTTTGCCGTACAGAACACATGTTCTTCGACAATCAGAAGATTATCGCAATGCGCGAAATGATTCTTGCAAACGATGTTGAAGGACGTAAGAAAGCACTTGCAAAACTTCTTCCATATCAGAAGGCTGACTTCAAAGGCATATTCAAGGCTATGGACGGCTGTCCTGTAAATGTACGCTTGCTCGACCCGCCTTTGCACGAATTCGTACCACACGATTTGAAGGGACAGGAAGAAATGGCACAGGCTATGGGTGTGACAGTAGAATATATTCGTCAGAGAGTTGACAGCCTTTGCGAACACAACCCAATGTTAGGACATCGCGGTTGCCGTTTGGGTAACACATATCCTGAAATAACAGAAATGCAGACCCAGGCAATTCTTGGCGCAGCAATCGAATTGAAGAAAGAAGGCTACGATCCTCATCCAGAAATCATGGTTCCGCTAACCGGTATCCTTTACGAATTCGAAGCTCAGGAAAAGGTTATCCGCAAAGCCGCAGCTGAACTGTTCGAAAAAGAAGGAGTGGAAATACCATTCAAGGTAGGTACAATGATTGAAATTCCTCGTGCCGCTTTGACAGCCGACAGAATAGCATCAAAAGCTGAATACTTCTCATTCGGTACAAACGACTTGACACAGATGACATTCGGTTATTCACGCGACGATATCGCCTCGTTCTTGCCTGTATATCTTGAAAAGAAGATTCTTAAGGTTGACCCATTCCAGGTACTTGACCAGAATGGTGTAGGTCAGCTGGTAGAAATGGCAGTAGAAAAAGGTCGCTCAGTACGTCCTGATTTGAAATGCGGTATCTGTGGTGAACACGGTGGTGAACCTTCATCAGTAAAATTCTGCCACAAGGTTGGATTGAACTATGTATCTTGCTCTCCATTCCGTGTGCCTATTGCAAGATTGGCTGCGGCACAAGCTGCGATAGAGGAATAATGCTAAGAATATAGCAGCTTTAGAAAAAAGTCATACTAAAGCGCATACACTTCACATACACCGGCAATGTAACCTATTGGGGAATAATCGTATATGAAAGTGGCGCAGGCTGCTATTGAGGAAGCATAAGCAATATAGGATAGTATTTGATTTAGGCTGTAACGAACTGTTTATCAGGCGTTACAGCCTAAGTTGTTTTTAGGCGGTTCGTGCATTTGTCCGCAAAAAATGAGTCAAATAAACGGTACTTGCATACACCACGCATACACTTTTGAACAGTGGCGCATACACCAACGCATACACCATTTAATAACTTATAAATCAATCTGATATGGCAACATTTAAAGTAGTCGTAAGAAAAAAGAGAGCTGACGGATTTTATCCAGTGTACATTCGTGTTGTCCACCGTTCAAGAATGGGTTATATTAAAACTGATAAACTCATTACGGACAAGCAAATCACCAAGAATGGCGAAATCAAGGATATTGTGGTCAATGAATATTGTTCACGAGAAATCCTACGTTATAGCGATATGATAAATCGTAAGGATGTCTCAAATTATTCTGTTGCTGAACTAATTGAATTTCTTATTCATTCAGATGAAGAAATATGTTTTAGTGACTATGCAACAAAGTTCATTAACCGTATGGCCTCTGAAGGACATGAACGTAATGCTAAGAACTATCGCCTGGCTGTAAACCACCTCGAAAGATATTTGGGAACAACCAGAGTTATGTTTACTCACTTGTCATCTTCTGTTTTGACAAGATGGATTAATAGCCTTTCGTTAACGAACAGAGCGAAAGAAATGTACCCTACTTGTTTAAGACAGATATTCAAAAGGGCACTTATAGAGTTGAACGATGAAGAACGTGGTATCGTGCGAATCAAATACAATCCTTGGTTAAAGGTATCCATTCCAAAATCTGACAGTACAGTTCAAAGAGCCATCAGTGCAGAGGCATGTAGGGAGTTTTTCAATCGTCCCCTACCTGAAACCAAAATGATTTCTTCTCTTCCGGAACTGGGCAGAGATGTGGCACTCCTATCTTTGTGTCTGGGCGGAATAAATACCGTAGATATATTTGAGCTTAAAAAAGAAAACTATAAGGATGGAATTATCGGATATAAAAGAGCTAAGACAAAGCACAGCCGAAAAGACGAAGCCTATATTGAAATGCGTGTGGAACCGTTCATTCAGCCTACATTTGACAAATATCTTTCAGACGAGAATGATGAATATCTTTTCAAATTCCATAAGCGTTACAGTAACCCGGACAGTTTCAATGCCAACGTTAATATTGGAATCAGAAAGATATGTGCCGATATGGGAATGAAGAAGGAGGATTACTACTGTTATTACACTTTCCGTCATACATGGGCTACAATTGCCCAAAATGACTGTGATGCCAATCTGTATGAAGTTGCTTTCGGCATGAATCACAGCCATGGACTGAATATAACAAGAGGCTATGTCAAGATAGATTTCACTCCTGCCTGGGAACTCAATGCAAAAGTGATTGACTTCATTTTCTTCAGCAGCAAGAAGAGCAAGCAAGGCAAGGCACGTGACTTCGAGACACCGGCAGACAAGATGTTCCGCATCACAAAGAAGATGATGATCTATGGCCGTGCATATTTCAAAGGTGACGTAATCGGTGAAATAACAGATATTGGTTTCAGTAATGTGGACCAGGTTATCGACAGACTGGTTGAACAGTTACCTAAGGATATCCCTACCGGATGTATGGTTCAGTTCCGTCTTATGAATTGTGATTCCAAGAAGGAAGTTGTATATGAAAGAAGCAAGGGAAAAGGTTTCATGTAATCGGCAAAACTGAACAAGCCATTAACACAAAGGGAGGATTCTACTTATCTTTATCAGAACCGTACCATTTATCATATTGGTGCGGTTCTTTTCTATTTGTCCAGTTGGTTCCAGGGCATGATTTCACGACCTATAACTATGGCAAAGACAAGTACGATAAGCTTCCATATAAGTATGACAGTCTTCTTTACTAGCCATACAGCCAGACGTATGGAAATCCTCAAAAGCCAGAATACCAGCTTCAGGAGCAGCATACCGATAATAAGTACCGGCAGCAAATATATAATCAACAGCAGTTCAAACATAATGTGTAATATTTATGAGTATAAAGAGCTTATTAATTATATAAATATACTAAAAATCAATGAGATACAGAAATTTACGCAACACTATTTTCTTGTTGTTCGAATAGATTTTTACTGATTATCAGTGCTATATCACCATGATAACAAAGTATCTCCAGACTCTGAAAACGAGGTTGTTCTGTCTGAATGTTTCTGCAATACAGTTCAGATAAAATAAGATTTCCCGATAGCCATTTCATCAGCTGAATCAGCTACAAGATTATATTTTCCCTTTTATTGGGATTCCAATAACTTAGATAAGCAGGTTACTTTTACCATACTATCATGGTATCGGGACTACATATTATATTGGATATAGGTTTTATGAGAACAATATCCATTTATCCTGTATAACTACATCTTGTGTGTTTTTGAAACTTTGGTTTATCCAACCGAAGAATGTAAAACATTGCTTTCTGACTACCGAAATTAGTATAATTCAAAGATTAAATAACACTTGTAGCATCTGTTTCTGAATACACGGGAATTGGTTTCAAAAGTCTTAGAAGTTTATATAACAATAATCCGCTATATGGATATTCCAAAACAACCGGATGCTACAGCACATGGTAAGCCGGAATATGCCTCCAAAGAATTGTGTTGCAGATTTCGGTTTGCAACAGCTTTCTCCGGTAAATTTGGGTGTAATAATCATTCCCGGATGGCATCGTTCTGCCGTGCAGAGTTTTCCAAGCAAGTTGTACTTTTGTGGCCACAAAACTCCGTTTCGTACTCACAAAAGTAACTTGCCGAATGCTGGCGCATCGGAGCGGCTGGCCGCTGTTTCGTACGACGAAAGATGGTCCGGGAAACCTAACCACCAATGTATCCAAGTATGAAGAATCAGAGAACCAAGTACATCAAGGTAAGGATGACACCGGAAGAAGTGCAACAGTTTAAGGAGAAATCTGCCTCCTATTCATCTGTGAGTCATTATATACGCTCGGCACTGGCAGAGTATTCAAATATCGGAACCAAAAGGCAACTCGAACTGATGAATGACCTCGGTCTGTTGTATCGCAAATACCAGAATGAACTTTCCTGGGCAGGAGGAAACCTTAATCAGTCAGTTAAACGTGCCAATGAGCTTGCGGTAGCCGGGTTACTCGCTCCCGGCTATATTCAGGAAGTTCTGTTACCTGTTATCCTCGAAACTCAGGAAATATTGAACCGAATAAAGAAAGACCTTGATTCTCTGACACAGAAAGCTGTCAGAATCTGAGTTATTAGTTACACGGTATTCAATCATTTCAGATATTATTATTGTGTAACCGTAGATTAATGAGCCTGAAGTATTTCGGTTACTCAGTAACTTAAACCATGATAATTAGGATTCAATATGATAGCAACCATATTACCGGGAAGCACGAACTTCCATGCTGTCGGTTACAATGAACATAAAGTCTCGAAAGGTGTTGCACGGCTTATCGAGATTCAGAATTTCGGTTCACTCGGAACATTTCACAAACCTACCCCGAGTGAACTGGTCGGTTATCTCCAGAAGTACAGTTCACAGAACAGCAGAATCAGAAAACCGCAGTTTCATCTGGCCATATCATGCAAGGGACACGAAATGTCGGAAGATGAGTTGCTGGATTTTGCACACCAGTATCTCAAAGAAATGGGATACGGAGAATCCGGTCAGCCGTTGCTTGTTTATTCTCATTATGACACGGAGAATACCCATCTTCATATCATCACTTCGAGAGTGGCACCTAATGGAAGAAAGATTCAGCACAGCCATGAACGCAGACGTTCCCAGGAGGTAATAGACCGTATTCTTGGTAACGACAGGAAGAAGAAAACGGAAGATGACATTAATTTGGCCAAGCTATACACGTTCTCTTCATTTGCCCAGTTCAAGGCAATAATGGTTTCCATGGGATATGAAGTCTATCAGAAAGATGGGAATGTACTCGTCAAGCATGGTGGAAAGGTTCAGAAGGAAATCCCTTCTTCAGAAATAGAAAGTCTTTTCAAGAGCGGTTATCGGGAAAGGACACGTTGCCGTCAGCTCAGAAGTATATTAAAGAAATACCGTGACGTAAGTTCCAACAAGGAGGAACTGCAGAAGGAACTGAAAACGAAGTTCGGTATTGACATTGTGTTCTTCGGCAAGAAGGATGCACCCTACGGATATATGCTTGTTGATCATACAAACAAAACCGTCATTCATGGTGCAAGAGTACTGGCTGTAGAGGAACTTCTGGACTTCACTACTCCTGAAGAGCGGTTCAACCGGATTGAGGACTATATTGACCGGTTACTTACACTAAATCCGAAGATTACCCAAGGTGAAATATATAGTAAAATCAGGAAACAACGCGCCTATATCAAGAAAGGCATCATCTATTTTGATGGTCAAAGCCGTCCGTTGAAACCTTTTATGGCAGAAGCAATAGACCGTAACAACCGCATAGCCATGGTTGAAACGTTTAGTCCAGTTACTGAGACTGAACGGGATTTGCTCAGCAAAATCTTCAAGGTATCCCGGACTGATTTAGTGGATGTATCTCTGGAAAGAACCCACCACCATACTGATGCTGTGAATCGGTTGCGTGATATATTCAATGATGAAAATATTACATCGGTCAGGAGCAGACTACATGAAGAAGGCTTTACTATCCGTCAGGAGGAAGATGCAACTTATGCAATCAATTTCAAGCAACATATTATTATAAATCTTTCTGAAAAGAATCTCAATCTTGAACGGTTAAAGAAACCAATGAATCAGCCAATGAAGATAATAAAACAACAAAAGCAACTTCAAACTCAAAAATATTCTTCACATTTCTCCAGCAAGGCCAAGCTGCATGATACAATTGGTGGCAGTCATAGTGAAAATCGCGAGTGGGAAGTTGGGCTCAAAGATAATTCTGACGATACAAATGACATATTATCTATCAAAAGATAAAAATATAGTGAAAACCAACTAGACTTAAATGTTTAATATGCATTTAGAACCATAGAACAACCCCAAAATATCATAAATATCCAAACGTGAATCTTTAATTACCAAGCGTATTCTAAAATTTAACACTTTTCGATTGCCATTTGTTGTTTCCCAAATTTCCACATATTTTAGATACATATTTCTGATGTGGAGAATTTGCGTCGCTTATTTTTTGTCATATCGTGCGGTAATTGATAAGGGTTTACAACCATTTACGATAAACGACAATAACCGCCCCGATATGCGGAAATAGTCACACCATGTAGAAAGGCGACAGCGGTTGACTTCCGTTCACATCCGTTTACCATTTCTGATATATAGGAATGAAGAAATGAACTAGTAAACGAAAAACAGTATGAAAGCAACCAGAAAATGCAGTCATCAAGGACTTCAAGGTAGAGCTGTTAAAGACGTTTATTCCCATTGACGAAATAGGAAATGGGAATTTGAATTTTCATCTTCCTTAGATAAAACATATTTTATTATTCTATAGTCACTCCACCATTCAAAACTTTAAACAATTATGATATATCAAATTAGAAATCTTCCTTATTAAGAAAACGGAACTTAACTGAAGTAAAGCTATTTTTTCCTTCCAATATGCACGTTTAATATTTTTAATGTTATTTTTAATGGCAGTTTTTCTCATCTTTACACTTTGTTCTGCAATAGTAATACCATCAGGCCACTTAACTTGCACTTTCGGATCCTGTTTAATCACAAATACAGTAAATTCCGTACGCATTCTTTCTACCCCGCTGATTTCTGAAAAAGGTTTTGTTATGCACTTGCATACGAATCGTTCATATTGATCGTAAGCAAAATATATTATTGGGAGTGAAACTATGAATGGGTCATGAGTAAAATTATTGCACCATGTATTTAGTCTTTCTAAAGTCTTTATTGGCATATTGAGTTTTATATTCCATCCATCACCTGAAATAACGCAACCACTAGACATTCGTTTGTCGCGATAATTAGCCAAAAATTTCGCTCCTATTTGAGTGAATTTTTTATTTCGATTACCATTTAAATCCACTATATCAACATACCCAATAATTTGTTTAAATAGCATCTCTAATGCTTGCCTAATCAGTATTTGGATATGTGGACGAATGTCTCTAAATGATAAATTATCTATACTGGGGATTGTCTCCATCCAAAACATTGAACGAATCACTTCCCGCTGGTCATTTAAATCTAAAGATGAACGCCGACCTACCATGTTTGGAAATGGTACGTAATTACTTATATCACATTTATCCCAATGAGTATAACAATATTCGTTAAAAAAATCAGTCATGTCAATGACTAATTCTAAAGCAATATTATGATATCTAGGTGCATATTGCGTTTTTATTGATTTCTTAACCTCGTCGCACATTTTCCCCATTGTATATATCAAAGCCACAGCTAACTGTTTTCTAGTACCAAAGTCAATGTTATCCTGATTACAATTAAAAATAAAATTGGCAGCAATATCATCATTCATTTGAGACACATCTTTCATTTGAGAAATCAATTGAACATTTTGATTCATTACGTTGCTTAGCCGACGTAACATTTCATTATAGTCTTTATTTTGGATGTCATTAATTGGTTCGAGAATCTTATTAGCATCTGTCAGTAATGATTTTATTGAGCAATATAATTTAGTTGATTTATTCATATGACTATTGTGTTAAAAATAAAAGTGCTAGGTAAAATGTGTATATTCTATTTCGCAACTGACAATCTGTGCGTTAAATCCCTACAAAGGTAAGTATAATTACTGACACTGAGGTGCAGTTTTCAACTTATTATGGGTATGGATGTTATTTCAAATATGACAGCAGAATATTTTCATCGATCATATTGATAATCACGACGCCAACGACAAACATCTGGTAATTCATAACCGCCTGTTTTACATCGCTTCTCAAGTAATTTTCCCCGTCATTTATGGGTACGTTTAATTATCAGGGAACTCTTTTGCAATTATGTATCTTGGAGATACTCACGGATAAACCAAAAAGGAGTGGAATATCAGAAGTAAATAGAATTAGAAAGAGAAGAAACCGCGCAAATCGACGCTCCAAATGAGTTAAGAGTCAATAAAAGCATTAAATCTTCACCCTTTAGAATGTACCATTTGACTTTACGACCATATTTCTGATTCATTACTTGCAAAGCATTGAGTAATAATCGGCTATTTATAAAATTGTTTTACCTGTTATTGACAATAACAGGTAAAACAATTTTATAAATCAACATTCTTCAGGAAAAGATTCTTCCTTAAATATTATTGATTGGTGTAATTTAAATGGCTGAGCAGCTCGTTTCACATTAATAGAATTTGGGAAAATAGACAAAGCATTATTAATTAACTTTATCATATCAGATGGACTATCATGAGAAACAAAATATCTAAATTCTATGTCCATAGCTGTATATAATTCTTCTTGCTTATCAGAGAGATTCTTTTGCATTGCAGCCATAAGATGTTTCAACATATCTACATCTTCTTTTATTAATGGAGTTTTACGAACAAGACATCTAAAATATCCATGTATTTGATATGAATTTTCAGGATTATTCTCATAATTTTCTTTTGCAAGGCCCAATGCTTGTTCATATTTTTTTTGAGCTAACAAAGCCGTAACCTTTTCTCTCTTAGCACGTTGAAGATTTGGAGACTTTTCAAGCGCTTCGTTGAAGCATTTTTCTGCTTGAGAATATTCCATAGCATTCCGATGATAGAATCCTCTAAGAAAAAAATAATCTGTACCTCTAAAATGTTGTACTTCTTCAAAGAAACGTTGTTTATTTGTTGTTCTTGCTAATGCTAAACAAAGCCAATATCTTAGTTCTCTCTCTTGATCGGGGAAATAATTATGAACATCATTCAAAACCAAATCACATAATTTAATTACTTGTTTATAATCCTGATTATTATAAATCTCCATGACTGAGGTAACAACTACCGAAGGAATCAGAAAATCTTCAGGCTTGCCTTTTCCTGACAATATCTGCCTTTTTTTGTCATATAAATATACAGAAACATCTTCTGTAATGTTAGAAGATGCGATTTTTTCTTCTAAAACTTCATTAAGTAAATTATCTAGATCATAAGGTAATTTGATATGACATCGTTTGATATAGTCGCTTAAGTAATGATCTAGACGGAAAAATTGTTCTTGAGGCCCGAAAACTGAAACAATGCCAAAATCAATCATTTCATCCATTTTTTCCATAACCTCTATAATTCTTTCTTCAAAGATATTTTCTAAAATCTCATAACTTACAAAATCTAATTTTGAAAGAATAATCAAAATATGCTTTGATTCTTCATCTTGAAAAAAGTGTTCAACCATGGGATTGATTTGCATATCTCCCCAAGAGATCAAAGTATTTATATCTTTTTTTACAAATGCCAAAGGCTTGCATGATAATGCTTCAACTGCTTTTACTAGTTGAGATGGAGACAACAGCAGTTTTCCGACAAACCATTTGACATCCTCTTCGCTAATATCCGTCAAATTATATATACGTAAAAGACTATAAAAAAGTTTGAGCCTGTCTTTTGAATCTAAAGGGCTTAAATTTATATGTCCAAAAAAGGGATGCTCTATTTCTGAGAAAGAATCTAATATTTTATGACTTTTAATAAACAATCCTAGTTTATTTGCTATATTAGATTTCTCAACAAGATCAATTAACCAATCAGCTAACTTTCTATTAGGCAATACACATGACAAATCATCATTAATCGATATTACTGAATTTGTATTAAGTAACTCATTGACAAGATTTGCTGCAGAACTGGTCTTTTCAGATGTATTTCCTCCTAGAACAGTCATTAATTGCGTCTCGTCATATGTCCTTGTAATGAGGTTTAGTTGTATAATAAAATTTTCAATACCTTCTTTATTCCCTAAGTTTATATAAAATGGGGTTGATTCAGCATCATACCCACCTATTTTATCAAGACATTTAGATATAAACATATCTTTACCAACTCCATCTCTTCCAGATATAACAAGAGCTCTAAGATTCATTCCTCTAGCAGATTGGTAAATATTTTCAAAATTATCTATATCTTTATTCCTTCCTACCATCAAAGTTTCCAATTGCTTTCTTTTAGGATTTTTTGACCAAATAATCCTTCTGAATTTCTGTTCTATATCATGAGCTAAAATTTTACAACTTTTAAATTTCTTTAAATTGAAACATTTATCTTTTTTCATCCATTCTGGACATTCTTCAATAGAGAGATTTTCATCTATAATAAATGGCCAAAAACGTTCAAGACATCCTGGTTCCAATTTTTCCCTAACATACCTAATTTCTTCTTTCACCCATTCTGAACTTAACGATGCTTTTGATAAAAGAAGTACAAAAACTGTTGATTTATCAATTTTATCATATATCTCATTAATAGTTTGATATGCTGAGTTAAAATTATAACAATCAACAATACAATAATCACGTCCTAATATTTCCACTAAATCTAAGACAAATTGCTTCTGTTCACTGCTATGTGAAATAAATGCTTTTATCATAATTTCCTATTTTTACTAATTATATTTCTCAAAGATATAATTTTTTATGCAATAAATAATTTACAATTCATTTTTTATTGATAATCTAATATTTATGATAAACAAACAATTACAATAAAAAAGAACACTTTGTGTAACTTGATTAGCTTAGTTGACTAAGCAATCTGAATAATATTAATTATAATAGTTTGGTTTATACAACCCAGATCACAATTGTGTTGCGCATTTCTTATCTGAATACTTTGGTTAATACTTTTGTCACAAAATCAATCAATACTTGAAATGATACAGACTCCGGTTATAGTGACATTTGCCAATCAGAAAGGAGGTGTAGGAAAAACTACCCTTTGCGTAACCTTTGCCAACTATCTGGTAACAAAGGGCATAAGAGTTGTGGTCATAGACTGTGACTTCCAGCACTCCATCATGAAGTGCCGAAAGGCTGACATCAGAAAATACGGCGAACAAGAAATGCCATACGAGGTATGGGCATACGAAGCCAATAACAAGGCAATGATGACTTCCCTTATGGAGAAACTGCACAACGATCCTGAAATTGACGTTGTGCTTATGGACTCTCCAGGCAGTCTGAAAGCGGAAGGGCTGATACCCATGTTCGTCAACTCGGATATCATTATTGTTCCATTTCATTATGACCTGGTAACCGTTCCGTCCACGGCCAGTTTCCTCATGTTTGTTGACCGGCTGAAAAAGGCTGTCGGTGAAAGGATGAAAGCAAGACTCTTCATCATTCCCAATCTGAATGACGGAAGAATCGGCAAGCGTTCCGAACTGCTTATCTGGGACAATGCAAGGGATACCTTCTCCAACTATGGATATGTCACAGCGAAGATTCCCAAACGTGCGGACATGGAACGGTTCAGCACCATGGCGGCACTGGATATGCAGGCTACTATCATTACACCGGTCTTTGATAAGGTCTATCAGAGTATCTTCGATACACTTCAACCGATAAGGGAAAAAGAACTCAAAGGCATACAGCTGACGGAAAATCTGAATCCCAAGCCTAAGAAGAAAAAGAAGGCACAGCCGTCTGATGAAGCTTCACAGGACAGTAACGAAAATCAGAATAAAGAACCAGAATAATCAGTAAACTTCAATAACCATAGCACTATGAGTAAGGATATACCGGAAATAGAAGACCTGACAAGAGGTATCAATGATTCAGAACTTATATTGACGCAAGATTCCGTAGAAACCCAGGTTGAGCAAAAGGAAAAGAATAATGAAGCACAGGAAAAGGATAATGCTGTTTCCCTTTCGGATACAGGATGCTGGGATGACTTCATGGAATTCCTTCAATCGGACGGTTCGGGAACGGACAAAACAGAAAGGCTCGTCTGCAAACTCGACCGTGACCTTGCGGATTCGCTGGACGACTGCGATATACATGGCAGATGCCGCTCTGACCTGGTGAATGCCATCGTAAGGGCATTCTTCAAGTCATATCTGCCACGTCTGGCAGAATACAGAAGGGAAAAGAAATCGTTGTTTAACAGTTATAATCTGTAGGATATGAAAAAGACAGACTGGACTGACAGGATGCTGGCCGCTCTTGTCGAACTGTATCCGGTAGAGACCACAGCCTATACCGCTGCCGTTCTCAATCTGAGCGAATCGACCGTCAAGCTGAAAGCCCGTGAGCTTGGACTTGTAAAAATGGCCAAATCCAGATGGATGGAGCGTGCCGACTATATCAGAAACCATTTCCATGAGTGTTCCTTCTCTGAGATAGGGAAAGCTCTCGGCATTACCCGGATGAGTGTCGGACGCATAGCCGCTACAATCGGACTGAAACGCAGCAGTGAAGAAAAGCACCTGATTTCC
The DNA here is from genome assembly GCF_024733815.1 of Bacteroides sp. ET336. Taxonomy (NCBI): domain Bacteria; kingdom Pseudomonadati; phylum Bacteroidota; class Bacteroidia; order Bacteroidales; family Bacteroidaceae; genus Bacteroides; species Bacteroides sp. ET336. The sequence continues at coordinate 187,948 of NZ_JANRHK010000001.1, read as the reverse complement.
TCACGTATCCGTACTCAGATGGTAAAGAGGGAAAGACGGCGTATCGTCTTCGGACTGGAACCCATAACCGATATCCGTGTCATTTCAAACAGGGCAAAGGTAAGGGTACGCTCAAACATGAAGTCAAACGGATACATCATCAGTGAGGAACACAACGTGATTTATTATACCGGCACTACGGAACGCAGGGAACGTCTGGAAAGCCGGGGCATCAGACTGGGACTGCATATCCTTCCGCTTCCGGAGGACAGTTCCGCTCTTTCTTCCAACATCATATTACAACAGCCATGCAGTACGGACAGATAGTATTCCTTTTCTTCGTGGCAATGGTATTCTACTATGCGGCAATGATTTTCATGGACTTCCAAAGGGCAAAGGCCGCACAGAATGCTGAGCAGGACAACCATAAAGAAGAGGACATAGACATATCGGAAGAGGCACGAAGCTTCAGGCCGATAAGAATAAACCGGGATGAACCTGAATCCAAAGAACAAAGTTCAGAACAGAGTAATACGGAGAATCCCGAACCTGAGAATGAAAATACAGATTCTGACGGTACAGAGAAATCTGCATCCCAATCAGAATCTTCCAGACACGTTTACCGGGAGGCCATCATGACTGACGGCATTCTGGTTGAGAATATCATTCAGGAAATAAACCGGCTGGCAGAGACCGGTACCAGTGATCTCGGTGCCGTTATCTTCAGCTGTGAGAATGCCTGATATATATACCGTTCCTTTAGTGACATCTGTTTCTTTGGCGATGAAATCATTTAACATTATTCAGAAATGCAGATAATAAAGAAAAGTGTCCGGAATCTTACGGAGCGTTTCATCGGATCAAGTTTTGGACAGAAGTGTGTGGTGGCGGCAATTGCACTCGTTATTTCCACATCAAACGTAATGGCAGGAAGCAAGGGTGCAGCAGGTTTTACCAAGGCCACTCAGGAAGTCAGTTCCTACCAGACTCCGGTATCGAACCTGATGAAGGCCATTGCTGCCGTTATCGTTCTGGTCGGTGCCTTCAACGTCTATTTCAAAATGCAGAACGGAGACCAGGACGTAAAGAAGACCATCATGCTTACCATCGGAGGCTGTATCGCATTCATCGCACTTTCGGAAGCTCTCCCGCTGTTCTTCCAGTAATCCTTTCCCGGCATGACAATGAATCAGGAAGGATACCCTGTGTTCAAGGGATTGCAGAAGCCGCTGGAGTTTATGGGCATACGCGGCCGTTTCCTCACTCTGGCAGCGGCAGCCATAGGCGTATCATTCGTAGGCTTCATCGGTTTCTCAATCGCTTTGGGAAAGGTTGCAGGGTTCATAGCCATGATGGTCATGGCACTGGTGGGACTGATAACCATCTACATCAAACAGCGTGGTGGACTCCACAACAAGAAAAGGGCAAGAGGCATCTATATCTACAGAAGCCTTAGAAAAGAACAGTAAATCACTTTATACAGTATGGCACACAAAAAGAAAAGAATATTTGACGGACTCTATGCGCAGCTGGAGGAGACGGACGGCAATGTCGTGCTGTTCTCGGCCAGAGGCGAGCCGTCCGTTATCTTCGAGATTACCAATCCGGTCCAACAGCTCTGTACGGATGCGCAGCAGTACATGCTGTTTCATGACGTGCTATCCAATATCCTTCAGACCATCGGTGAGGGATATGCACTGCAGAAGCAGGATATTCTGTGCAGACAGGCATATCACCATGACGTGCCGGATGATGCGGAATTCCTGACAAGAAGCTATTTCAGGTACTTCGAGGGAAGGGAGTTCACAGAGATAAGGACTTTTCTTATTCTCACCCAGGAGGCTCAGAGAAGCCAGTTCATTCAGTATGACCCGAAGAGATGGCTCGATTTCCATGCCAAGGTATCAAAGACGGATGATATTCTGACGGAAAAGCATATCCGGCACAGAAAGCTCGGCAAGGAGGAGGTCAGCGAATACTGCCACCGTTTCATGGCATTCCAGTTCCGGCACGGACCGTTCTCGATGACCAACTTCAAGGCTTCAGACGAATATCTCAGGATAGGTGACCGGATTATCCGTTCCTATCCGCTGGTGGACATTGACGAGATTAATCTTCCTTCCATGGTAAAGCCGTACACGCAGATGAACATCAACGGATACGGAATTGCAACCGACCTGCTTTCTTTCCTTACCGGTGTCCCCTACTCGGACTGTGTGGTATTTAACCAGGTCATTCAGATACCGGGACAGAGGAAGCTGCTGCGAAAACTTCAGGCCAAGGCGAAGCGTCACGGTTCCATGCCGGACCCGAGCAACCGTATTGCCAGGGCTGACATTGAGGAAGTGCTGGACAGGCTGGCCGTTGACAGTACCATGCTTGTGTACTGCAACTTCAACATTCTGGTGAGCTGTCCGCCTGACAAGGTTACTCCGGTAACCTCCTTTCTGGAGACAAAGCTGTACGAGTGCGGCATCATGCCGTCAAGGACGGCCTACAACCAGCTGGAGCTTTTCATGGACAGTTTTCCCGGTAACGGCTATGCCTTCAACCCGGACTATGACCTGTTCCTGACGCTTTCGGATGCTGCCTTGTGTTTTTTCTTCAAGGAGCATCTGAAGGAGTCTGAGGATACACCGCTGACCACATACTACACTGACCGTCAGGGACTGCCTGTCTGTATCGACATTACCGGCAAGGAAGGCAGGAAGAAAATGACGGACAATGCCAACTTCTTCTGTATCGGTCCTTCAGGTTCCGGCAAGTCCTTCCACATGAACAGTGTGGTACGTCAGCTGCTGGAACAGAATACGGATGTGGTCATGGTGGATACGGGTGATTCCTACGAAGGTATATGCGGATATTACAAGGGTACATACATAGCCTACTCGAAGGAGAAGCCCATTTCCATGAATCCGTTCAAGGTCACGAAGGAGGAATATGAACTTAATTTTGGGGAGAAGAAGAACTTCCTCAAATCGCTGATATTCCTGATATTCAAGGGTAACGCATTTCCTACAAAAATTGAGGACATGCTGATAAACCAGACCATCGTGGAATATTACGAGGCCTATTTCAATCCGTTTGAAAGGTTCAGCGACAGTGAGCGTGAGGCATTGAGGCAGAAACTGCTGGTAGCCGCCAAGATGGAGGATGACTATGAACAGTACACGCACAGCATGGAGGACATCGACAGGCAGATAAATACGGAAGAGGTTCAGGAGAAGGCTGAAAGCCGTGCCCTGCTGCTGCCTTCCGAAGTACGCCGTCTGAAGCTGATACGACAGTGCCGTTCACTGACTGCTCTGATCAATGATGAAGCGGCCACAGAATCGGAAAAGGAACGTGCACTTGCTATCATAGAAAAATATAAAAGGGAACTTTATAACAATTCCATGCTGATTAAGATTGACAGGCAGATTGACCACATGGAGGAACAGAAGCGCAGGCTGAAGGTTCAGGAACTCTCGTTCAATTCCTATTACGAGTTTGCCCTGGAGCGCATTCCGCAGATTACGCAACTGGAGAAGATAAGTTTCAATATACATGATTTTGCGGCCATACTGAAACAGTTCTACCGTGGCGGCGAGCTGGAGATGACGCTGAACTCCGACCTGGACATTAACCTATTTGACGAGCGTTTCATTGTGTTTGAAATAGATAAAATAAAGGATGATCCGGTGCTTTTCCCGATTGTGGTGCTGATTATCATGGACGTGTTCCTGCAGAAGATGCGTATCAAGAAGGGACGGAAGGCTCTTATCATTGAAGAGGCATGGAAGGCAATAGCGTCACCTACCATGGCGGAATATATAAAGTATTTGTATAAGACCGTCCGGAAGTTCCATGGAATAGCCGGTGTGGTCACACAGGAACTTAATGACGTGATTGATTCTCCTATCGTGAAGGAGGCCATCATCAACAACTCGGATGTGAAGATTCTGCTTGACCAGACCAAGTTCAAGGACAGGTATGAGGATATTGCAGCCATTCTGGGACTCACTGACATACAGCGTCAGCAGATTTTCACCATCAATGCGCTGAACAACCATGAGGGAAGAAGCTACTTCAAGGAGGTGTGGATTTGCCGGGGACAGCACTCGGATGTGTATGGTGTGGAGGAAGCACCTGAATGCTACTGGGCATATACTACTGAACGTACCGAAAAGGAGGCACTGAAAATTTATCTTGCCCGGTACGGTACGCTGCAGGAGGCCATCACCCGTATTGAGGAAGACCGCAAGGCGGATGGAGGGCTTCTGTATCTGGAATTTGCAAGAAAAGTCAACCAACATCAAAAAGTTATGTCACTATGGTAAGAACAGTATTAAGAATCATATCGGTTATAATGCTTTCTGCATTTGTCTGTATTAATGCACATGCTGCCTGGAGAATCGTATTCGACCGTAACTGCCTGAAGATTGTCATGGCCAATACCGCTTCACAGAAACTTATTGAGGAACAGCACAACCAGCGTGTGGATACCATTGCAGCCAAGAAACAGAAGGTAGAACTCTATACGGTAAGCATGGCTACCATGAAGGAAATCTACAAGTTGAGCATGGAGAACATATCCGGCTTTGGTACTGAAAGTCTTTATTATAAGGAAATAGGCCTGTGCGCTTTGGATATTCTGCGAAATGTTCCGGTACTTGTCAGCACGGTAAACAAGGCCAAATTTTCAAACAGGCTGCTCTGTCTGAACGAACTCGGCAATCTTGTAGCGGAAACCCAGCAGCTGGTCGGCAACTTTGTCAATATCGTGAACAATGCCAGGATTCCCAATCCGTTGCAGGGACAGGCAACTGCTGAGAAAAAGAATGACGGCTACAATCTGCTTGACAGGTATGAAAGGCTGACACTGGCCAACAACATCTATACTGACCTGAACAGGATACGCTACAAGGTGGAAGGGATGGTTCTGATGGCACAGTATGCCACTGCAAACGACCTCTTCTTTGCCATAGATCCTGAAGGATGGGCAAATGTGGTGACCATGAAGAATCATGTGGGAAATCTTGTACAGGACTGGAACGGCCTGGTTGCTTCAAATTATTAACCCTTAATATGTATGTGTCTGTCATGAGAATCAGGAATATAAGTATCATATCAGCCTGTATTATAATGCTGTTGCTGCCTGTAAAGGCTTCCGCTTTCATAATACCCAAAGACCTGCCGACCATCGAAGCACTCATTGCCCTGCACAAGGCCATAAAGAAGGACGAGGACAAGGCTCTTACAAGAGTGGCCACAAGCTATGGCGAGCAGTCGCTCATTGAGAAGGGTGCGGAAAAGTTCAATGATGTCCGGACCACTCTGGATACAAGGCTGAACAATGCCTATTCGTACCTGGTACTGGCCGGTGCCATTTCTTCAACGGCCAACTCACTGTATCAGCTGGTAACGGAATACAAGGACTTTACCGGTAATACTTTCAGTCATGTATCGAAGAAGCCTTTCGTGGCATGGTATTATGCCGATGCCAACGTGGCAATATCAAGGGAAATACAACACTGTTACAGACTGTATGCATCCGTGGCCGCTTCGGGTATAAACCTGATGAAGGCTTCCATGGATGAAAAGCTGAATCTGGTAATGACACTGAAGGCTTCCATAGACAGGGCAAGGTACATCATAGATAATGCCAATCTGTACTGTTTCCTTGTTACGGACTGCGGATAGAAGCCGGACTATATTTGGGAGATACTGAACTCCAATGTGAAGAATGAGATAGCTGAGCGTGTAATCAACAAATGGAATCAGGGATATGCAGGTTAGAATTATGTTATTGTGCCTGTTCTGCATGTCAGTTTCAGGTACAGTCACTGTTGCCAATGCCCAAAGCATAGTCAGTGACAGTGAAAAGCAGAAGCAGTGGAAGTCTATGGAAAACGGTCCGTGGGATTTTGCTCCTGACTGGTATTACTTTTTCCTGCATAAGAAATATTCCGGTGCGGAAATGTACTGGAAATGGGACTGGTTCAACTCCGGATTCCGTGTCCGTTTCAAGGAACCCAAGTCTGATGTAAAACGTATCATGCCGGTGCGTGTGACTGCCGAAGAGACGCAGAGACAGAAAATCAAAAAAGTGGAGAGTGAGCGCAAATATATCGAGGAACTGTATAAGGAAGAACTGGCAAGGGAAGCTGACAGAAATGTTGACCTGATGTATGCCACTTACAAGGACGAGTTCAACCGTATGCAGGACTGTATCACGGACGGACTGCTCTACTGTATGCAGAAGAGTAACGGCAAGCTCCGCTATCAGGTGGACGAGCTGAGCCGCCAGAATGAAATACTCTGTGCGGATATAGCCTATATACACAAAACCGGTGTCGGTTATGGGCTGGAGAACGCCAAGCGGCAGAAGGCATACGAGGAAGCCAAATCCAGGATGGCAGAACTGGTCAACAGGACTGCACATCTTTGTGCCGTTGCTGCAACACACTATTAGACACTCTCTATAATTGATAGTAATTCAAGTAATAATATTAAACAAATAATATAGTCAATCATGAATTTACTGTTTATTCCGCTGACAATAGGCCTTCCGGCTATTGACGAAAGTCTGGAAAAGCTGCTGACGGCCATGGAGACATTTCCCAATGTGGCCGTTCTCGGTGATGCCGTTTCAATGGCAAAGGCTCTCGGTCTGTGCCTGGCCCTGTGTGTCGGTTCATACGAATGCTGGATGATGATGCTCGGAAGGCGTGGTATGGATGTCATGAAGCTGTTGCGTATCATCGGCATTTCCCTGTGTATTTCATCCTCTTCATGGATATGCTCGGCTCTGCAGGTTCCGGGAAAGAGTCTGGAATCCGCTACATGGGCTATGGCCAAGGCAAAGAACAAGGAAGTGGCGGCCTTCGAGCTGAAGGTGGCACAGAAACAGAGTGAATATCTCGACAGGCTGAGAACCGTGCAGGACTCCATAGCCACGGCAAAGCAGGTGGCCGAAATCGGTCAGAATGCTGCCTGGTGGGACAAGCTGATATATAATGTGGAGAATCTGGGCTCGACCATCAACAACTACGCACAGAGGGCTGCCGTGGCGGCTGAGACGAAGGTCAGTGAATGGATAAACGATGTAATACGCTTTGTCGGAGAACTGATTTTCCAGATGTCGTATTACGGGATGCTCGTGGCACAGAGGATTTTCATGGCCATCATGATGATATTCTGTCCGATCATGTTTGCCCTCTCGCTGGCACCGCCATGGAACTCGGCCTGGAGCCAGTGGATGTCCAAGTTCCTTTCCCTCTCGTTATGGGGATTCGTGACCTATATGTGTATCTATTATATAGACTTCATCCTTCTTTATAACCTGCAGCAGGATCTGGTGGCATACGACCATCTGCTTCATGGCTCGGTAAACTCATGGGAACAGATTGGCGCACTGGGACTGCAGGGAATAGGCTCCAACTGTATGTATGCCATGGGTATGCTCGTGGGTGCCTATATCATACGCTTCGTTCCTGAAGTGGCATCATGGCTGATTCCGGGAGGTGTAAGCTCGGGTACGGGTTCCGTTGCCGGTTCGGCTGCAATGGGTATCACCACTACTGCAGGTGCCATGGCCGGAGGTGCGGCAGGTTCTGCCATGAGAGGAACAGGTTCGGCTGTCAGGTCATTAGTCAAATAACTTCAAATCTTTTTACAATATGCTTATTGAATCCCTTGCACAGAAAACCAGACTGGCCATGATGACGGTATTTGCGGTAATCGGAGGCTGCACCGTCATCTGTGCCTTTACTGTCTGGTGCTGCATTTCACTTGTCAACGAGGAAAGGCAGCAGATTTATGTACTTGACGGAGACATTCCGTTTCTTGCCGAGCGTGCACGGCTGGAAGCCAACTTCACCATGGAGGCCAAGGCGCACATACAACTGTTCCACCAGTATTTCTTCAATCTGCCGCCCGACAACGACTATATCAAATGGACGGTAGGGAAAGCAATGTATATGGCTGACGGGACTGCGCTGAAACAGAAACAGGCCATGGACGAGAACGGTTTCTACTCTGACATCATTTCCTCTTCGGCTGTCTGTACCATCATGTGTGACTCCATTCAGTTTGACGAACATGAACGGAAGTTTACTTATTACGGTACGCAGCTTATCAAGCGCAGGACCAGGGACATCAGACGCTCGATGGTGACAACAGGTTACATCGAGTCCGTACCGAGGACAAGGAACAATCCGCACGGTCTGCTCATTACCGGCTGGAGGACTCTTGAAAACAGGGATTTGGACTATTGATATACTGATAATATGAAATCATTCAGAAAAAAGATACAGGAAAGCCGTCTGAAAACGCATCTGCTTGTCAGGTCGTGGTTGCAGCCAAGGCTGGGTGCCATCGGAACAAGATACCGTCTGGCCGCAAGGATAAGACTGGCCAACAGATGGGCGGCAAAGCATTCGAAAGCTACATTCGCAGGTGTGGCAGGGACACTGCTTCTGCTACTTGTCAGTACCGTTGCCATAGATTCCGGCAACGGAAAACAGAGTGAACCGGATGTCAGTTCGATTGCTGGTATGGAACCGGTGTTTCAGGGATTCCGTACCATCCAGGCAAACAAGGACATTCACCGCAGTGCATTGACGGACATGACGGTAAAGGGACAGTTACTGCATCATGAACTGGACTCCATGATTGCCATACCTGTAAAGAGCCGTGAGGATTCCTTGCGGATCATCCTCAAATACCGGCAGCTGGAAAATATAGTCAAATCCATTAAAAACAATGATAACCCATGATTAAGATTAATTTCAAACAGCCCAAGTATATCTTTCCGCTGGTCATATTCGTTCCGCTGTGCGCACTGGTATACTTTGTGATGCAGACCTTCTCCGGCAGTGAGGAGACTGCCGGAACGGTAGCTACAGATCGTATCAACATGGAACTTCCCCAGGCCAATGCCGAGGAGGCCGGAGACAAGATGTATGAGATGTCCAGACATTTCGGTGACGAAGATGCCTTCACAGCCGTAAGCGGTATCGGGGAGGAAGAACAGAAGAAGGAGGAACTGGAACACGGCTACAGCGAGGAGGAGCTGAACCGTCTGGATGCAGCTGAAGCTGAAAGACAGCGGCAGCAAAGGGAGCTTGAAGAACTGGAGCGTTCCCTTGCAGAATCAAGAAAGCATATCAATGCATATGCTTACGGAAACGGTCCTTCGGGAAACGGTGAAACGGGTTACGGAGGTATGGGCTATTCCTCACAGGACGAGTTTGCACGTGACCTTGAAGAGATTCAGCGGAGGAGTTATGAACGGCAGAAGGCCATTGAAAGCGGACTGGGTATCAAAGACCCGGAAGCAGAGGAAGCGGAAAGAAAGCACAGGGTTGATTCCATAGCCAGAGTACATCAGGAGGAAAGGGAACGCAACCGTCCGAGTCTGGTAATCAAGTCCGATGATACCAATGCTGACAGATTCAATACGGTTACTGCTCCGGATGAATTTGCCGAGAACAAGCTGATACGTGCCATGATTGACCAGACTACAAAGGCGCATGAAGGCACACGTCTGCGGTTCAAGCTTCTGGACGATGTGACGGTAAGCGGTACAAGGCTGAAAAAGGGAACTTACCTCTATGGAACGGTAACAGGTTTCGGACAGCAGCGTGTCAGGGCTTCCATAACCAGTATCCTTATCGGCGACAGGTTCATCAAGGTTAAGCTTTCTGTTTTTGACAATGACGGTATGGAAGGCTTCTATGTTCCTGAATCGGCTTTCAGGGATTTCATGAAGGATGCTGGTTCCAATACGGTACAGCAGAATATCAGTTTTGAATCCAGTGACAGTTACGGTACCGGTATTTCTACGGAGGCCATTGCCCTCCAGTCGCTGCAGAACATGTATAACTCTGCAACTTCTGCCATATCTTCCAATATCAGAAAGAACAAGGCAAAAATCAAGTACAATACCATCGTTTATCTGATAAACTCGGAGGATGCACGCTAAGATACCGATACTTAATATTGCGTTTATATCCGATTATAACAGTACCATTCATAAAATATAAAGATTACTCAATATGAAAACCAGAATTTTTCTGATAATATGCCTTATCACAGGCATAGCCGTAGATTTGTCGGCCAACGAGAAGATATACATCAACAGGGAAGTGACCACGCACATTGTCATGCCCGAGAACATCAAAATGGTGGATATTTCCACTACTAAAATTATTGGCAACCAGTGTACAGACAATATCGTCCGCATCAAGCCTTATCTGGAAAATGATTCTATATCATCTGAAGGTTACAAGGAAAACAAACTGCTGGGTACACTCACCATTATCGGTGAACGTCATATCGCCCAGTATGACATCCTCTATACCGAATCACCCCAATATGCTTCTACCATCTACAATGTATCCTACAATGAGACACAGTCCTATATCAATCCGGAGGTTTCCATGCCTATGGCCGAGATTGCACGATATGCCTGGGCTGTCTATGGAAGCAGAAGAAAGTTCAACCAGATTGTATCAAACAAAAACGGAATCAGGGCATACATCAACAATATCTATTCCATCGGTGACTATTTCTTTCTGGACTATACGCTGAAGAACAGGACCAGGATTGCATACGACATTGAGGAAATAAGGGTAAAACTTACTGACAAAAAGGAAACAAAGGCAACCAACTCACAGACCATAGAGCTTACTCCGGTATTCTCCATGAACAACACCCGTAAGTTCAGGAAGGACTACAGGAATGTGCTTGTGATTCCGAAGCTCACTTTCCCTGAAGAGAAGGTGCTCCGTCTGGAGATTTCCGAGAACCAGATAAGCGGACGTGTGGTGGTACTCACCATCGAGTATGAGGACATTCTCAATGCAGACGGCTTCGACTCGGATATTCTGGACGGTGCCGACTATTACCCCTACTATTATATTGATCATTCCATAAAAAGATAGGCCATGAAGAAGATTCTGTTCATTCTGTTTTGCTCGGTTGCATTCATCGGTGCATCGGCACAGACCGGAAAGGTTTCCGTCAATGCCGGATTCCTTTTTCCAAGTACGCTGAATGCCACTTTGGGTTATGAGTATCCGCTTTCATACGGAAATGCGGTTGAAATATACGGTGAGGTCGGGAATCACTGGCAGAAGCCGGTATGTCACAATTTCTGGAAAGGATATTTCTGGAATGGAGGTATGGTTTACAAGCATCGTCTGGCACGGTACAAGAACGGCATGATGCGCCTTCGTCTGGGGCCTCAGTTCGGTGCGGTACAGAAGAAGTTCTTCTTCGGGCTGGAGGCCGGATTTGAATACAGCTATGTGTTCCGCAGCGGACTGGAGTTCTCTGTCATACAGAAGAACAATGTGAACTTCCTGCATGGGGATACCTTCCGTAACGGTCTGCTGTTGGGTATAAAGATTCCTTTCTGACAATATAAATCTTACAGTGTATGGCATTTGAGGAAACAAGGGAACAGCAGCAGATGTACAACTACTTCAGGAGCTGCATCTATATATTTCTGATTATTGAAATCATCATGAACCTGCCTGTCACGGCTGACAACAGGGTTACTCAGTTCGTACTCGACCTGCTGGCACGCTTCAAGGTATTCAATTCAGTATCGGGATGCAAGGTGGCCGAACTGATATGCATCTGTATTGTCTGTATCGGCACAAAGGCTGAAAAGTCCCTGAAGTTCAATGTAAGGACAATGGTTATCTATCCGGTACTGGCCGGCCTGACTCTTGTGGGGCTTTGTTTTGTATTTCATGGCATGAGTTTCGGATTCAGCTGGCTGGGATTTCCGGCCAACCGTCTTCTATATGCGGTGTGTTCGGTGGTGGGTAGCATGCTAGTACATCAGGGACTGGATGGGATTGCCAAATATTACAACTACAAGGTCGGTGAGGACCGTTTCAACTTTGAGAACGAATCGTTCCAGCAGTCGGAAACGCTGGTCAGCAACGATTACTCGGTAAACATTCCGATGATATACTACTGGAAGAAAAAGATGCACAGGGGATGGATCAATATCATCAATCCGTTCCGTGGCACAATTGTACTGGGTACACCGGGTTCCGGTAAGTCTTTCGGTATCATTGACCCGTTCATCAGGCAGCATTCAGCAAAGGGATTTGCCATGATGGTATATGATTTCAAGTATCCGACACTGGCCAAGACGCTTTTCTATCAGTACTGCAAGAACCGCAAGGCAGGCAAATTGCCTCAGAACTGCGGATTCCGTACCATCAACTTTACTGATGTGGAATACTCCAACCGCATCAATCCGATTCAGCGGAAATATATCCCGGATCTGGCTGCAGCTTCCGAAACAGCGGCTACTCTTTTGGCCTCACTCAACAAGGGAGGTGGAGAGAAGAAGGGCGGTTCGGAAGCCTTCTTCACCAACTCTGCGGAAAACTTCCTGGCTGCCATCATCTATTTCTTTGTAAACTTCCATCCGGTCGGATTCAGGAACGGCAAGAAACTGAAGCGTTTCATATCACTGGAGGGAAAGAAACTGGAGATTGTCATACGCAACTGGGATGACTTCAATGCCATCGACAAGGACGGCAATGTGGTACTTGATTTCGTGGATGAGAACGGCAATGACGTATCGACTGACGAGGACCGTATGTTTGTGGACCTGAACGGATACAGTTATAAGGACAGGACCGGCAGGAAGATTCTGATTCAGAGGTGCTGGTATGAGGACGAACATGGCAATGAGGTGGAACCGGATACCGTAACCGGAGAGTTTTCGGATATGCCGCATGTGCTTTCATTTCTTGGGAGACCATACGACCAGGTATTCAATATCCTGATGCAGGATGACAGGATTGCTTCGCTGATGGCTCCTTTCAAGAGTGCATACGAGAATAAGGCGAATGACCAGCTGGAAGGTATGGTCGGTACGCTTCGTGTGAACGCCGCACGTCTTGTTTCTCCGGAAGCTTACTGGGTATTCACCGGGGATGATTTCGACCTGAAGATTTCTGACAAGGCTAATCCGAGCTATCTGGTAATAGCCAATGACCCGGAAAAGGAACAGGTTATCGGCTCGCTCAATGCCTTGGTTCTGAACCGTCTGATTACAAGGGTAAACTCAAAAGGTAATATTCCGGTGAGCATCATCGTGGATGAGCTTCCGACACTGTACTTTCACAAGATAGACCGTCTTATCGGTACGGCCCGTTCCAACAAGGTTGCCGTAACTTTAGGTTTCCAGGAGCTTCCACAGCTGGAAGCTGACTATGGCAAGGTCGGTATGCAGAAGATTATCACCACCTGCGGTAATATCTTCATGGGTGCGGCACGTAACAAGGAGACGCTGGAGTGGGCACAGAATGATGTGTTCGGAAAGGCAAAGCAGACTTCACGTTCCATTTCCATCAACGACCACAAGGTATCAACCACAATCTCTGAGAAGATGGACTTTCTGGTTCCTGCTGCCAAGATTGCGGATATGGCAACAGGCTGGCTGGCCGGACAGGCGGCACGTGACTTTACGGCTACCGATGACAGTATGCTTGACCATTTTGACATCGAGCAGTCGGAAGAGTTCAAGACCACCAAGTATTTCTGCAAGACACACTTTGATATGAAAAAGATTAAGGACGAGGAAAAACACTATGTGGCTCTACCCAAAATTTATGAGTTCAAGAACGACAAAGAGAAGGAAATCCTGCTCAACCGTAACTTCAAGCGTGTGAACCAGGAAGTGGAGGATATGGTAAAGGAACTTCTCGGTATCAGTTAAATATGTAATTTATAAATATGACCTTAAAACCGGCATTCGGACTTAGCGGCAGTGCCCTGAAAGTCATTGCCATGATTTCCATGGTGATAGACCATATTGCTCTCTATCTGATGGAGCACGGTACCGTATTATACGAAACGATGCGCTGTATCGGGCGCATCGCTTTTCCTGTGTTTGCCTTCCTGATAGCGGAAGGATTTATCCATACAAGAAGCAGGTACAGGTATTTCTTTACTCTGCTGGGCTTTGCCGTAATCAGTGAAATACCCTGGTTTCTACTGAATGGTGCTGACGGGACACATAATGTGATGTTTACGCTTGCATTGGGTGTGGCCACGCTTATGGTTCTTGAAAATCTTCTGCAACGTAGTATGGTACTGGGATTCCTTTGGACGCTTGGTATGGCCGGATTCGCTTCCTGGCTTGGAGTGGATTATGAATGGAGAGGGATTATTGTTATCGTTATATTTTATCTTTTTAATGTATATGGTCACTCTTTCCCATATAGTAGAGGTATGCAATTTTTTTGCACATTTGTTTTCATGATGCACTATGGGGTGATAGGTGCTGTAATGTCCTGCATGATTATTTATCTATATGACGGAACAAGAGGATTTGTACAGGGAAGCATAGCCAAATACGGTTTCTATGCTTTTTACCCTGTACATTTCATTTTATTTATTCAGATTTGCGAAAGGTCTTTTCCCGGCATATTGATGTTTAAACTCTGATATCAGCATTGATTCAACATCTTCCGGTTCATCTGTTGGTAAAGGTTTCCAGCAAAATAACAGTTCTTCTGCATCACTTAACTGCCAAATATAACGTCCTCCTTTATGTCCGACAGGTTTGCCTTGTCCAAATTTTAGATATTGCAATATTCTACTTCTTAATGTAGCTTCTTTACCTTCTCCTCCAGCTTTACCGATATAAAGTACAGGTGTATTATAAACCCACTTTTCTTGTAAGATTTTTATTGCTACATTAGGATCTGTTCCTTTAAAATATCCACCGCTACCTTTATCTAAAAAGAATGGTTCTTTTGTAATAATACGTAACACCATATATACTCCTCTTATTGCGGGTATTTGCGAATAATTATTCAATAAACTTTTAACCGAAACAAATCCATAAAATCCTTCATTCTTAAACGATTCTATTTCCCCAAAATCGATTCTATTAATCCAGTTTGAATCTTTATTTTTATTAGTTCCTTGGTTAATAATGGCGTTCTTACTTTTACTCTTATCAGTAATAATTGTAGATGTTGTCTTATCTATAATCTTTATTTTCCCAGTATCAATGAGTTCATCTAAATCATCAAGAGTACAATCTATTATTCCCCAATCATCCCTTCCGAAAAAACCTATTTTACGCATTCTATTACGTAACTGTTTTTGACTATTTCTTGGAGCATTTTGACGTTCTGTTATCAATTCTCTTAGTTTTACTATTTCAGCAGATGTAAACCTATCTTTTCCTTTCATCATATTAGCTTTATTAAAGTTCATATTTAAATTATAAATTCAAATTCACCTTTCCAAACTTCAGGTATCTTCTTCTCCTGAACTTCTCATAAACCAGAGCATAATACTCCGGAAGATACTGTATCATAGCATCCACTAAATCCTCTAAAGAAACAGCACTCAGCATGTTGATTAGCAAAAGTTCACTATTTATTTTTATGGAGGTTAATAAGAGTTACTTCTTCATAAGACATCATTTCTATAAAAATTCTCCTTAAAGAATTTTACACCCGTGTTGTCCTTCACAAGTTTAGCAAAATCTGATATTACCTTATCCGTCTCTGATTGTGATGCAAAGCGTTGCATCTCATATTTCTTTAAAATGGAATGTTCCTTATCTGTTGAAGTTATAATAGTATCTTTTGATGACTCCAAAAAACGAGTCAAGAAATCTTTTTGTGATTCATTTGGTCGATTCGGATCACCTAACCATAATTGTGAGAATTTGGTAGTATATACAGAAACATTGAATACTATATATGAATGAGATACTTCTGAACTGGCATATGAAGAAACATCTGTCATATGTTTATTCTCATCATTGGATATAAAATATCCATCATCAGAAACCTGAAATACTGACATTTCTACAGTATGTTTCCCTATTTTTGTAGTTCCGAAATAATACTCAAAGAAATGACCATACAGAAAGTCTAGCCCCCACATATCCTTAAAGACATTCAATTTTGCATATTCCTTGTCTGGGCTGTTCCTTCTATTTTTAATCTCGTCACTATACCAGTTCTTGCTTCCCCACATATCAGTATATGGTGTTTGTTCTCTGATATAATTTACTATGTTAAGTATACGTTTCTGGTATCTTGAAAGCAGTCTGAATGCATTTCTTACATCAACGAATATATTGTCAATCTCTTTTTTCATATCGTAAAGTATTTTTTTAAGTTATCTATTGAAGATGAATTTATTATATTCTTTTCCGTTGCCATGGTATTGAACCAGTCTATATTATACACACCATTTATATTGAAGGCCAGTATTATATTATCAAGTAAACGCAGTGTAGCTGAAATATTCATATCAGGAACACTAATCCTTTTCAATTCGCTTCTATATTTGTTCGTAGCTATTAACAAAGAAAGCCAATTGCATTTGAAAATTAAATGCTTTCTACTACGTACCTTTATCTCTTCAATATCCATTGACATATTACCTCCTACTGCAATGAATATTACAGGCTTTTCTTCTTTTCCATATTCATTATCATATGCTGTTAATTCCTGAGTCCATTGTTTCAAATACTGACCACCATAATCTCCGTATTTCGCCTCAATAATTACATCAAATTCTTCAAAACGTATAAATAAATCAGGCTCTACATAAGTATTGTTATCTGTACCAGTATTATCCCAATGTGACCAAAACTCATAAGATAATAATTTACCTGAATTAACCAACATTCTTTCATTATAGAAACAAGAAGACTTTAGTATGTGCCAAAATACATTATCTGGCAACAACATAAGGTTCTCGAAAACAGAGGAAGTTTTAGGATCCTCATAAGTATATTTATGTGCGTATGTACTATGTAACATATTATTACTTTTTCTTATCTGTTCTGCTATAGTTCTATATCCACCTTCCCAAACTCTAAGTATCTCCCCCTGAACCTCTCATAGACATGAGCATAATACTCCGGCAGATACTGTATCATCGCATCCACAAAGTCCTCCAAGGTAACATCACTCAGCTTGTATTCATACTCCGGCTTCAGGTACCTCGTTACCGAACTGATTTCCTCTTCGGTTGACGGATGCTCCTTCGGCGAAAGCACTACAGAATACGAATCCTTCAGCCCTTCGACCATCCTATACCGCTCTGTAAGCAAAAGGTTTCTGTAAATCTGCGTAAGTTTTACTTTATCTCCCATCAGCAGCTTCTCAAAGTCTGCGCTGAACAGACCGGTATCAACGAGCATCTGTTTCTGCTCCTCACAACGGCTGGCCTCGTTCACTCCGAGCACATCCGTATATTTCGTCTCGATGGCGATGATATGCTTGCCACCCTTGTTATCCACGAATCGGATATACGCATCCATTGCAGACTTGTCGTTCGTGTAGTTCTCAATCGGTGTAGGAATAAACTCCAAACCGATTTCTGTCACCTCAAATACCGGGTAGTTCCTGAAGACTGACCTCACGGCAAGCGTAACCATTGCCGGATCCTGCTTCAACAGTAACATCAGGGGATGGAACAGGTTGAATGCCATCGGCTGGCTCGATAGCAGGTTGTTGAACAGTCTGAACCCGTCTATCGTCTCATTTTCCCTTTTGTTGGCCACTCTTTCCTTGGCATACTCGAAAGTCTCCTTCATCAGGAAGTTCTTTCCGGACACCTCACCACCACTTATCATGTTTCCATACTTTCGCTTGGAGGCTCTTGTAGGTCCAAATCCTTCCTCTTCGCCTATCTCCACTCTGTACATAGACTGGAGAAGCCTTGCTTTTCTGGTGAAAGCATTGTCGCTTCCACACTGGTTTCCATATATATTATCCATTATTTTTCTATTTATTTGTGTAGTCCTCATTAATCATATTCCTTTTAAAGAAATTATGATATAACGTATTTCCATTATTTATAATTACTATATTTTGCTTTGATCTCGTTATTGCCGTATATATTACTTCTGGTTTATTTAGTGAGCTATTTATTGTATAACCGTTACCATCACCTTCAGGTTGTAATAATATAATTACATTTGCTGCGTCCCATCCCTGGAAACTATGAATTGTTGAGAATTTTAATCCTCTATCCATCATAGTAAATTTCAACTTCTTTACAGAGTCATCCTTTAATTTATTTTTTTCATCTATTGGTATAAATGTTGTTATGGTTGGCTCATCTGTTGTTTTCCGATAGTTGTATTCTATGTCTTTTAGGATAATAGAATTTTGGCCTAAAATTACAGTCTCATTGACATCAAAGCCTTCAATTCTTAATATACTAGATATAATTTGTGTCAGCTTATTTATATTTATGTCTGAATTGTTATACATGTACTTTAAACAAGTAAACATACCATCTTGGAGCAATTCTGCTTTTTCAAAATTGTCAGCATTTATAAAACCAAAATCATTTTGAAATTTCTTGGCTAAACTTGTCAATTGATTGTTTGCAAATCTGTGGCATTTACTTAATTGCCGATTCCATTCTCCTCCAATAACTCCTATACGAATATCTCCATTTGAATCAGTATCTCTATTATATATATTCTGTTTAGGATCTCCAAAAACCACAAACTCACCATTTTCCTTCAGGAATTTATTATAAAGAATTTGAAGCCACTCACTTTTATAACTTTGAACTTCATCTATAAATATGGCATCAAAATGCTCTATATCATTTTCTTTATTATCAAAAAAAGTTGTATCATCAAACGAATTAAAATATACATGTTTCCCAATAGTTTGAGCCTGTTCCTTAAAAAAATGGTGATAGTGACTAATATGTAGCTTGTTCCAATAGAAATCAGCTCTTACATCATTGATGCGATATCGTAAATAGTTGGATAAAGTTTTATTGTATGTCAAAATAAGTATATTACCACCAGTTCTAATTTGGGCGTTTACAGCCCTAGTTGCAAGAACTTGTGTTTTACCAGCCCCTGCAACACCGCTAATTTTTTGTTTCCTTTTAGCTATACTTTGTGAAAGATTCCTTTGTATCGTAGTTAAATTTATAGATTTACCTTGTCTGTAAGAATGCCATTTGGGTGTTAATTCTTTTAATAGACTATAAAACAACTGCTTATCGAAAGACTCACGCTCTTGATTTAAATTCAACCAATTTAATGCAGACATCATTCTTGTTTTATTATTTATGACATCCTTACCTAACAAAGAAATATATTTAGTATCTTCTTTTTCAAATATTTCTTTTATCTCCTCAGTCGTATTTTCTGTAAAAAAAATAGCAGTTTTTACCAATGAATAATTCTTCTTATCCTCTTCTGTTTTTTTGAATAATAATTCATTTTGTCTGAAAAACTCAAGACGTGTTTCTACGATGTCTTTTATAAATATATTATTTTCGTCCTCAATTGGATTAATATCATTCTCTTCGTGTTCATTCTCTTCGTTAACGTCATCAAACACATCTGATTTTGTTAAAAATCTATTGCAGATGTTTATTATCAATATCCCTTTCTTCTCACATATCAATACCAAGTCAGCTTTCTTTCCATATATTTTTTGTTTTATGAGAATAATGTCATTGGGCGAAATCTGATTTAATAAATACAAGTATATTAAGCGTAATTCTTCAGATATAATACCATTCTGAACTGCAAGACGTGGATCATATTCATTATATACCGTATTTTTACTGTCTGTAAAATCCGGTACCATAATATTTTCAATATTATTTACATTTAAAGGATTTCCATTGTAAACAAAACATTTGGTTTTACATGTAAACGTATAAAATGTGTCTGATGTTTTTCCATATTGGGAATCGTCTACATTAGAAAAATAATCCTGTTCACCAAAGATACTACAGAACTGTTCAATCTTATATGCATTACTATTTTTAGGCCCGATGCATAGAATAATATTATTTCTGCTTTTATCACTTACAATATTTGCCAGTTTACCTAAATCAATACTATCAATATCTAGTATATTAGAAAATATATGAATAACATTTTTATATCTGTAACCTAATTCATGAATTTCATTTTCTTTTCCTGCTCCAGGTAAATAACTTTGTATTGGCTGTATACATACAGCACCATTAGTTGCAATTGTAAGATTTATTTCTGCCCTTTCCAATGCAAATTTTGATGGTTCTATAAGTGTTATTTGTTTTAACCATTGTAGTAAATCATGTTCTTTAAAGCAGTCAACAACACACATTGAACCAATACCTTGCCCACATCCCCAATCAACAATTTCAATACTGCCTGATATATTATCAAAAGGAAAGTTCTGTAAAGCTGATCTGCATTTTATCATATGCATTTCCCCATAGGCAGCAATATAACAGTTTAAAGCATCTTCATTGTCTAATAAAGCAACACCATTATGAAGATCTGGATATCTATATGGTCTTGTCTTATAATCTGAAGGCGTTAAACTTCTACATGTTTCTATTACATCTTGCATAGAAAGAGATGCTTTCGCTTTTATATGTTCATAGTATTCTCTCATTCCTTTATCTACCGGTTATATTTTCATTATGCGGATTTTCTCTATGTTTCACATAATTCTGTTTAGCAATCTCCTTGCTCGAATTTGCGTAACAATATTCACAAAGATGCGGACATGTATTGTACTCTCCTATATCCTTGCTATCTATACATCCGCAGACTTTCCTTTGACCTTTATCTTTCTTGTTTTTCTTATATTCAACACTAATCTCTCCGAATATATCCTTCGTAACTTCTACACCTATATGGTTCATCAGCAGTATGTCATCAGAGAAATACTTTATCATCAATTCATCATCTATACACTTGTTATGCTTGATACCAAACATATCCAGGTCTATCTTTTCTGCACACGTAGCCAGCTCGAGTTTCCATTCCTTGTTCATATCCACGAGCCCAGTAGCAAACTCTATCATATCTTCCTGTGAAAACTCTCTATACTGAATATTGTTATTATAGAGATTGTTCTGTACCTTCTTATATGACGAAATATCAGCAAAACTGAAGACAAGTTTCTCTGTATATCCGTTCAATTTGACTCCTATATTGTAAATCTTCTCCAAGAGATCATCTACTATCAAACCTTTGGCTAATATCAATGGGTCAAATCTCCATATTACTTTTCCATATCCTAATCTATCAACCAACCTCTTGAATGTATCCATTCTATTACTTAATGATGGTACACCCATCTCCAGTTTCTCTTCATAATAGTCATTCAATGTAAACTGGATATAGCTATTTATGCCTCTATTATCTAAATAGTCCAATAAACCTCCTGTCTTAAGAAGTGGAGTTGGATTCTTTGACCAGAATACAATAAGCCTTGTCTTATCGTATGCCACATAAGATTTTACCCC
The DNA here is from genome assembly GCF_024733815.1 of Bacteroides sp. ET336. Taxonomy (NCBI): domain Bacteria; kingdom Pseudomonadati; phylum Bacteroidota; class Bacteroidia; order Bacteroidales; family Bacteroidaceae; genus Bacteroides; species Bacteroides sp. ET336. The sequence continues at coordinate 166,684 of NZ_JANRHK010000001.1, read as the reverse complement.
ATTGAAAGGGTTTTTCCAAACTGAGTATCCTTTATGCAGCCTTTCCTGGAACCAGTCTGCATAAAAGGCAGGTATATCTGTAGCACGGCTTGCTGACACAATAACCGGTGCACCAGCTTCTACACTTATACCATCGTCTGTATTTATCGTTATCTTTTCCATTTTTACTGTTTACTGAAATCAGTTCGTTTCTAATAACTCTAAAATTACTTTTGAGGATAAGAATACACATAAACTTAATGGCCATTCTGTGTTGCATGGTGTATTATCATCATTACAATTTCCAGCACATAATATCCCTACAACTTCTCCATTCAGAAATACAGGACTACCACTACTTCCTGATTTAAGCTGTTCATCAGTCTCAGATGCATAGTAATTCCCATCTTTTAATCCATTTACTACAGTATTACACTCTACATATTCTTCTCCTAACATTCGCCAACTACAGCTTTTCAACACATCACCTTTTTCTGGAACAACATCAGAAAGAACCAGCGGACTATTGGCATTTGGAACAGAATATACAGCTATATCATACCCATCAGAATCATTTTCATCATTATGGAAAACTATAGGATTAATCAAAGCTATTCTTTTACCATTCCATCTAATCCTTGGGTTTTCACATTCAGATATCACATGACCTGCTGTTATAAACATATCTCCAACCATTACACCGCAACCTTCATTATAGTTATCGGATATAATGGATAGAACGTATTGCTTCATTTTTGTTATATCTTGAATCTTATCCATATCAGTTACTTATCAAAAATAATATATAACTACCTTATCTTTAACATATTCGAAAGCATCCTTCATAAAGAAAAGTTCTTGCCAGACACTTCTCCTCACTAATAATGTTTCAGTATTTAAGCTTGGTAGCCATTGTTGCCCCGATTTCTTCCTTTTCACCTATCTACACCATATACATAGATAGAGTAGCCTTACGCTCTTGGTGAAAGTGTTATCGATCCCACGCTGATTCCCGTATATGTTATTTAAATCTTTCATTCTATCTATTAAGAATTTATTATTTCTATAGTATTACTACTATTTATCTCAATTTTTATTACATTGATTACAATAAAAACATTTACTATCCATGTTTTTATAAGATTTCACACCTATTATGTGCTTATTTAATAATTTCCCTCATACCTTCCAACACTCTTATTATTGGAGCTGTTTCGTCTATTTCTTTTGGGATATAAGGATTATCATCAGGTTCAATAGCAATTTGTGCATCGTCATTAATATCAATCAAGTATGCTTCTCTAAATTCAACATCATTAAATTTGAATGCTTCATCAAATGAGTTTGGCATAATGATATTATTATTTTCTGTTATCTGAAAAGCCATTAGCCAACAACCTCCAAACCGCTTATATTGTTCTTCAAAACGAGCAAGATTTTCATTGGATGATGGCGTCATTGTATGTTTTCTGGTTATTGTCGCAATATACCTTTGTTCCTCATTATCTTCATGCGATAATACAGGAGCGATACATATGCGATAATACGCAGGATTATTAGCATCTATCCCTTTTATTATGTAGATTCGAACATTTGGCTTGCCCTTATCTTTTATTGGCCTCCATTCCGAAGTAATTGCCTGACCGCGTTCTAAGTTTTCAAAAGCTAAACCAAAAAAAGGTGGCATTGTCCCATATACGTCATGAACAAAACCGCAACCTTTCCAACCTGCATCGTCCCACAAGGTCATATCTGAATTAATCTTGACAGTTGTTACATCAGATTGCAGATGGTTAATATAACTTCTTTCCTTAAAGTCTGTATGTGAACCCTTGTAAATATAATCTTTATCTGTTTTGCGCATCCAATCTTCTAATTTATATTTAAATGTTGGACCCAAAACATTGCGCATATCAAGTTTTGTATGTTGTAGTACGGAAACTCTATCTATAAGACGTTCACCATTTTGTTTTGACTGTAGTATCAACTCAATATTCTCCTGTGTGACAGAATTACGTAATAACAAACTTGAAATAAACATCGCTATACATTCCCAACATTTTTTATCATTGAAATCATCCTTATTTATTCTGAATTCATATTCAGAATTTTTTGTTAATGGTACCATAGTAGAAGGTGTAGTTGACCATATGACACGTATATTAATTTCATTATCAATCGCTATTATTTCGAATTTTTCAAAAGTCGCAAAGAAAGATTCAATGGAAGCTAGGAAGATTTCTATTAGCTGTTGGGTCTCGCAGTCATTTTCATAAGTAACAGTGATAATAAAATTCCGCACAGTTGTTTTTAGATATGCGTATCCTGCAGTTGAAATATTGATTTTATCAAGAAGTTGATTAAGAAGTGGTTGATTTTGAAGTCTGGAATGCTCAACTACGTCTTGTAGTATTGGTAAACATTTTTTATCAACCTCATCCGGATATCCCAATATTAGTTTAAGATACTCAGAACAAATAACCATACCTAATCTTTCAAATACATCAGGTAATTTTGCTATTGCAGGATGACGCAGATCCGTTACAGATAACCTGCAAGCCCATGAAGCATCATCCTTTTCACATGATTGTTTAAATATATCTTCATTCCAGAATTGTCCATTTGATGCTACTACCTGCATAAGTTCATACCAGTTCCAGTACATGACTATGCGCCCCAAAAGCAATTCTATTTTACATAGTTCATGTAAAACTGTAATTAGCAAGTGAGGTACTACACCTGTAGTATAAAATTGTTTCATTAAGAAGGAAACAGACTTTAATAAATATGCTTTTGCACTATAAGGCAAATCAAGATTACTAAGTGCTATACCCATATAACCTGAAGATTTTATCAGTTTTTCTTGATATTCTTCTTGCTCATAGGCATAAACACAAAATCCAAGATGCTTGATGGCATACTTCCATTTCTTTTTATTAATTTGTTTTTTTGCTCTTGAGAATCGTAAATCTGCAGCATCTACTCTTGATCTTTTATCAGCAAGTATGTCCGCCATTTCATCAATCAGTTCATCAAATTCCAAATTATCTTCGATTGTATCCGAAAGCATTTCCATTATTTTGAAATTGGTTTCAAAACTGATTTCCGAATGTGATGCTGATTCTAATAGTAATGGTCGCAAAGTAGCAATATCTTCATCAATAGGAGTATTTTGTTGGATATGCGCTATTAATTGTTGTACCGCAATGTAAATACGTAAAAAAAGCAAACAGGATGGCTTATTATTTTCGGTTTTTAGCCGTTCCTCAAATATTTTAATATATTTATATTCAGTTTTAACTTTCTCTAAATCATATAATCCAGCCCTTCCAACATTGATTAAATTAGTCAGTATATTGGTAAGTCTCTCTATTCTGAATACAGTACAGTCAGATTCAATAAATTGCTTTAATTTCTGAAAATCAGCATATGTAGCATCAATATCCTCGTACCAGAAGAAACTTGTCCAAGCATGATCATAAATCAAAAGAAACATCTGTTGAGGTGAACCATGCCTTTCACATTCTCGCATAGCACGGTTAAATCGTCCTTCAACTTCTGTCCGTGGACGCTCAAGGCCTCTGCTTAAAAGGCATGCCTCATGAAGCTCGTTGACGTAACTAGTATCTAATCCTTCTATATTACGCCATATATTTTTTTCAATTTCATCTAGTCTTTCTTGTCGAGCCTTATCTCTAGGTCCGACAGTCACAGAGTGTTTCTTGTATTCATCAGAAAATCCCAAATGTTCAAGAGCAAGATCAATGCACCTATCCTGAAATACAGAGTTCTCACACCAAAGACAATCAAATATTTCTACTTTTAGGCCATATTTTTCTGTGAGATTTTTCTCAACTTCAGCACGTGTACTAGCTTTTATAAATTGATTAGAGAAAAAAAGAGCGCGAGTATATCCTCTTTTTGTCCCAACAATCTTCTCAATATCACTCTCAATCTTTGGTTTCCATTGTTTTTTACAACTAATGGCAAACGCCCAAAGTTCATTACCTTTTGCTGTATTTTCGCTTGAGTACCACTTATCTGAAATATCATCCGAGACCTGATATGTCTCCGCATCTACTTTACCATCACCACCACCGTCTGGACCTGTTTGTGGTTTGATATTCGGTGTTATTTTTCTTTGCGCAACAGCTACAATAAAATTTTCAAATGCACTCTGTTTTTTTTGTATAGAGAGAAAATTCATTTGCTGTTCAAACAACTCTTTTGTTAACGGAATATCATATGTTTCCACTGTATCGGAAAATTTTTCTGGGCGTTTCTCTCTGTAGTAAGAGAAAAAAGATGAAGCTGTATATTCTTGATTGCTGTTTATGTTTGATGAATCCATATAATAAGTAACTATTTAGAACGTAAATATAACGATTTTAAGATATGAATTCAAAATAAGTTTGATTAATATTTAACTAGCTGATACAATAAGGAATAATACAAAGTTTATTTTATGATAATAAGCCTAGAATTATATATTCACATTATTGGGGGAAATCATTATTTAAAGTAACATCTTCAATATACTAATAATTTCCACCAAATAATTCGGATCTTCCGCATACCCAATCTCATCAAGCCAAAGCAAATAGTTACCACCTTTATATTTGTATTGAACTTTTGTATAATAAGCCCGAACACTTTCCGTCCAATGATTGAATTCATAGTATTTCCCTGTACGTGGATTGGTAAGTCCGAAAAGATTATGCTTATTTCGACATACCGATGAACGGAACCATCCGGTTTCCAGTATAGCCTGAGCCAATACGATTTTGGGATATAGGATTCCGTTTCTAATGATTTCTTTATAAAGGTTGGGGATGGTAAGTTCAGGAAGATGATTTTCTGATTTAGTAATATCATCTGTTTTCTTTTGCAGTTCTGTTTTTAGGGATGCCTTCCTGTCACTATTCCGGCTGATATTTTCCAATTTTTTCTGATTGTCCGGCCCGACAATCAGGGTATCTTTTACCATCATCTTATTCTTTTTCCCTTCTGTAACATCCTTTGCTGCACGGTTATAAGACTCTTTTCGTCTTTCTGTAGGCAGAATTTCCGAATCTCTGGTTATCGTATAGAACTGTGCCGATACGCTTACCGGCAAAAACATCAGTAGCAATAAAATCAGAATAGTGTTGCGCATTTCTTTTTCAGGGGATTGCCGTAAATACATTTGTGGCATTCAGGCGGTTAGAACCGCAAATATAACAGCTTAATTACAGTAATATGGAAATGCACAACAGAAATCAGTCCGATTTATTGCCATACGAGAAACTGGCAATACTGGGTATCGACCGTGAGAAAGCGGACAGCTTGCCCATGGAAGTGAAGGAGAAACTGATGGCATGTGAAGTGACTCCCATCATGCAGGTATCCATCAACGCAAGGAACGGCAGCATCATTACCATGCCGATGAAGCTACAGATGACTACAGACAAGAACGGTGCTCCGGCTCTTATAGCTTATCCGGTACGTGCCGAACTGGACCGGGAACGCAACAAGGTTCTCAATCTCACTCAGCAGGAGGCTGAACGCCTGGCCAGAGGCGAGGTAATACAGAAGGCGGTCAACGTAAACGGTGAAAAGACTCAGCAGTATCTCCAGCTTGATCCGGAAACAAAATCCGTCATTCACAGACGTGTCACAGACATAAAGCTGGAGCAGCGTCTGAAGGACATGGAGAAGGTAAACGACATTGAACTGGGTACGCAGCAGAAGCAGCAGGTACGGGAGGGAAAACCTGTTGAACTGAATGTGGGCGGCGAGAAGGTTTCGGTCGGCATTGACCTGAAGGAGCAGCAGGGATTCAAGCTTATCAAGGGTGACATGAAGGAATGGGAAAGGCAGCAGAAACTCCGCTATGACGAGATTCATCCTGAATACCTCGGCCTTGTTATGACAGACAAGAACCGTTGGGAGTATAAGAAGGTGGTGGACAAACAGTCTGTGGAGCGTGCCATTTCACTCTCTCCATCCCGAAAGGAAACAAAAGCAAACAGCCTTAAACTCTAATACTGATTCCTATGGCCAAAAAGACAGATTCAGATAATGATACCGGTATCATACGGCAGTTCAACGAACTGAAGAAGAAGCATCCGGATGCCATGCTGCTGTTCAGACGGAACAGTTTCTATGAACTATATAAGCAGGATGCCGTCAAGGCTGCCACAGTGCTTGCCATCGAGATTGCAGACAGGATGTTGCCGGACTACAAAAGGCCTGTAAAGGTTGCATCATTCCCACAATCGGCACTTGACGTTTATCTGCCCAGACTGATACGTTCCGGAATAAGGGTGGCAATCTGTGATGCACTGGACAGTCCTTTGAAGAAGAAGGCCGGACAGGACAAGGCTGAAAATAATGACAGAACCATTCAAAACAATACAGATATGGGAAAGAAGAAAAAGGAACAGGGCGCGCAGGAAGCTCCTGACAGAACAGTGGAGAGCACTGTTGATGTAAAACCTGCAAGGGAAAAGAAATCGAAGGCCAAAGCCGAAACCAAAGCTGAGACCGGGACGGATAATGAGGTAAAGACCGAAAAGAAGGACGAACAGAAAACGGAGACAGCCCAGGAACGCAAGCCTCGTGAGCCTCAGATGGTGACGGCCAACGGTGAAAAGGTAACTCATGGTCATGCCTACCAGAGTACCACCAATCCTGCCGACTGGTACTTTACCGCAAAAATTGACGGACAGCAGCTCAAGCCGCAGAAGATGGATGCAGCCGACCTTGCTGCCTATCAGAACAAGGAAATGACGGTGCCGCAGCTGATGGAACGCTACTATCCGACAAAGCTGATGCCGAAGGTATCTGAGGAAGCCTTCCGTATGCCGATGGAGATTGCAGGACCGGACGGTTCCATAACCGTTAACAAGTTCAATGTCTATAAGGAGAAGGACGAGCAGCGTCCTGACTTTGGGAAATACAAGTTCTATGTTCAGGTTGGGGATACCAACATGTCTGCCGTGGCTTCACGCCAGGACCTGAATGCCTACTTTGACAGGGTGGCCACTCCAAACCAGCTTATTGAGAAGAACTTCGGGGAACGTCTGCATCTGAAATCTGCATACGAGAAATATCAGCTTCCTGAAGGTGTTGACCCCAAGGGTGTGCGTGTAGCCAAGGATAGGAATGACAACAAATGGAAGGTGTCGGTTGACCTCGGAGAAAAGGGACAGACTTCCCGGCATGATATCTCCTTCGATGACGGCTATTCTCTTTTCAAGACCAAGACGGCCACAAGGGAACAGATTGCGGCCAAGTACCTGAATACGGAAATAACCGGTATGCTTGCCGCCAACACCGCAAAGGTGGAGAAATCGGCTTCTATGAAAATGTAACATAATCAGAAAACTAAAATACAAGTTATATGTCAGCTAAAATGAATCATGAGGAGCTTGTGGAGCTTCTGCAGGAGGGTAAAATCGGTTTCCTCCGCTTTGTTATGGACAGTGAGAATGCAGATGATTATCTGGAATGGTGCCGGTCACACGGTACGGACCCTTCGGATGAATCGGCCGAGTTCTATGTGGAACAGACGGACATCGAGCAGATGGACCGTCAGGTAATGGATGACGACAGCTATGGCATCTGGAACTGACTCTCAGGGAAACAGCGGACAGGCGGCCATAGACCGCTTCGCTGCAATGATGATTGAGCGTATGCAGCAGATGAAGGATACCGGATGGAAACAGGGATGGATTGGCGGTGCATCGGGTTATGCCGGACTGCCGCAGAATGTGGGTGGCCGAAACTATTCCGGTTCCAATTCCTTCTTCCTTCAGATGCATACTGCAGCCATGAACTACCAGCTTCCTGTATATCTGACCTTCAAGCAGGCGCATAACCTGAAGGCTCATGTCCTGAAGGGTGAAAAGGCCTTCCCGGTGGTGTACTGGGATATGATGATAAAGGACAGTCACGGCAAGAGGATAAGCACGGAGGAATACCGTGCAATGAGCAAGGAAGAGAAGAAGGATATGGATGTCATTCCTTTCATCAAGTCATTCCCGGTGTACAATGTGGCACAGACCAATCTGGCCGAAGTACAGCCGGAGAGGATGCAGAAGTTATTGGAAAAATTCAAGGTACCTGAACTAAGGGACACGGAAGGTATGTACACCCATGCCGCACTCGACCGTATGGTGGAGACGCAGCAGTGGCTTTGTCCGATACGTGCCGACAAACGTGAGAACGGTGCCTATTATTCTCCCTCAAAGGATATTGTGGTGCTGCCCATGAAAGCGCAGTTCAATATCGGTGATTCTCCTGAAGAAACCTATCGTGGTGGAATGGAGTATTATTCTACCATGCTGCATGAAATGACACACTCCACCATGACACCGGAGCGTCTGAACAGGGAGATGGGCGGCAGGTTCGGTGACCCGAAATATGCCAAGGAGGAGCTGGTGGCGGAACTTACGGCTGCAATGATCAGCCATTCCATGGGCTTTGATTCCAGGATAACGGACAACTCGGCTGCTTACCTGGACTCGTGGATTGGTGTACTGAAACAGGAACCGAAGTTTATAGTATCGGTCATGGCTGACGTGAACAAGGCTTCGGACATGATTCTTGACCATGTGGACAAACAGCGTCTGGCTCTCGGTGAGCAGCCTTATCTGGCAAAGAATGACCCGCTGGTTCCTGTCAGTGCGGACGAGGAGATACCTTTCAGGAATGCGGCCATTGTCAAGACCCGTTCCGGAGACTATGCCATCCGTGCGTCATACGATGGCGTGGAGCTGGGACTGAAGAAAGTTTCCAAGGAAACGGCCAGGACATTCTTCCAGCTTACGGACTGGAAGGACAAGGAGGCTTTCCTGAACATGACTGCACGGAAGACATACGAACCCGAGATTACTATGATGGGCCGGAACCGGAATGCCGGTACAGGACTTGGTATATGAAATTCTGTATAACATCTTAAATCGGAAAGCATGAGTGACTACAAGGTTAATTTCAGGGAAATGAAATCCCGTGTGGGGATTGATGACATTGCATATGCCCTGGGATACCGTCTGGACAGGAAGGCCGGTGTCGGACGTTACATCGAGCTGGTACTCGGTGAAGGCGGTAACAGGAGGGATACGCTGATTGTCAGCCATCCGAACGACAAGGCAGCACAGACGTTTTTCCGGCGTGATGGTTCCAAGGGTGATGTGGTGACACTCATCCGTGAGAATCTTTCTTCCTTTACGGTATCCGGAAAGGATGAGTGGCAGAAGATAGCCAAGGTCATGGCACGTTTTGCCAACATGCCTGAACCTGAATACAGGGAGGACAGGGAGTATGTTAAATCGGCAGGAAAATTATGCGGTGTGTTTGAACCTTCCAGATATGAGGTGAAGCCGGTTGACACCGAAAAAATACCCGGACTGTTTTTCCGGCGCGGACTGTCCAAAGCGACCGTAACGGCTCTTTCGTCCTTTATTTCCCTAATAAGGGACAGGAACAACGGAAAATTTGAAGGCTACAATATCGGATTTCCATATACTGACGGAAAGGGAAATGAAGTCAGGGGGTATGAAATCAGAGGACTTGGCGGCTACAAGTCGAAGGCTGCCGGTACGGATTCGTCATCCTCGGCATGGGTGGCTGTTCCTTCGGGTATCAGTCCGGACAATGTAAGAAGCGTGTTCTTCTGTGAATCTGCATTTGATGCCATGGCCTTCTACCAGATGAACCGGATACAGATTGGGGACAGTGCAGCTCTGGTTTCACTGGGCGGCACATTTTCCGACCGGCAGATAACCGGAGTTATGGAACGCTTTCCCAATGCACGTGCCTTCGACTGTTTTGACAATGACCTGGCCGGGAGGATATACGGACTGCGCATGATGGCTCTGCAGGAAGGTATTCAGATGAAGATAAGCAGGACTGACGGCGGCATCCGGATTGAAGCGAAGGGAAAGGTATTCGACCCTGACATGAACCGTCCCCTGCTGGCCCAGGTTGCCAGGCAGCTGAACATCCGCTACCGTATGGGACAGTGGCTTCCGCCGAAGGCTTTCAAGGACTGGAACGACTGTCTGCTGAACAGGCCGATGGAGCCGATGATTTCACCACACAAAGAGGAACGTGAACAGAATCTGAGTGAACAAAGGAATAAAGGACGTAAAATCTAAATGAGATGGACAGAATCAAGTTAAGAATAACGGTAGTGATTGCTTTGGCGGTTTTTCTGCTGAAAGGTACGGACACTTTTGCACAACAGACAGACCCGACTCTGACGGGTGCTGTCTTTGCACAGACTTCCACTCTGAAGAATATCTATGACAAGCGTCAGAAGGCTCATGAGAAAATCATTGCTGCCGAGACTGCCGTAACGGTCGCTCTCGACAGGGTACACAGTGTGGAGGAGAAGATGCTGGAATATCTTTCCAATGCACAGGGTGCCATGCAGAATCTCTATCAGATTAAGCGTGCCGGGGAACTGGTGGCCACGGAGATACCTCAGAACTGCAGCCTGCTGCTCAAATCGGTCGGCAGTAACCTGAAGGGAACGGCAATTGCTGCAATCGTCTCGGACGAGCTGGCTGATGCCGCAACCCAGATGGCTGCGCTTTATCCGTTCATGAAGCAACTGGTGACTTCCGGAAGCTATGATACAGGCGGTTCTGACGGAGGCAAGGAGAAGCACAAGGTAAACCTGCTCAGTTCTTCCGAACGGTACTACATAGCAAACGAGGTACTGACCAGACTGGAGGCTGTCAATACCGACCTTTTTATCCTGGCATGGCAGGTACGCACACTCTCATGGAATGACCTCTGGTTCTCTCTTGACCCGGAAGGATGGGCAAGCGTGATGTCCGGCAAGAACATAATAGGTGGAATCGTTGCGGACTGGAACCGGGGATTCTCATTCAATTAATTCAAACAATGTAACTTATCAGGAATATGGATTCAGAAAAGAAGATTATAGGACGCTGTCCGTTCTGCGGCGGCAACGTGGTGAAGACCTGCAAGGGGTATCGCTGCGAAAACAACACAGGTGAGCATCCTTCTTGTGTGCTCAACATCAATGCCATCATCGGCAACCGGAAAATGAATGACGGGGAGATTGCCGAATTTCTGGAGAAACGCCATATCCTTCTGGACGGCTTTGCCACCAAGGAAGGAAAGACTTTCCCGACAGTTCTGGAACTTGCTGATGACGGTGCAGTCAATATGCAGTCTGTTATCGGCAGGTGTCCGCACTGCGGCGGCGAGGTACGTGTGGGAACAAGGGCTTTCAACTGTTCCAACTACAGCAATCAGGAAACACCGTGCTCATTCGCCATATGGAGGAATATAGGAGGCCATCAGCTGACACTGGAAGAGGCGAAAGAGCTTTGTGAGAAAAACATTACTTCATCCGAGCTGGAGATGTACCGGGAGGACGGTTCCATTTACCGCAAACGCCTCGGTCTTGCTCCGGACAAACTTCAAATCGTAAAGATATGAAACAGGGAAAGAAACTATTGATACTGCCTGCAGTGGCAGTTCTGCTCGGAATGGGAACCGGCTGTTCCGACAACAGCGAGAATAAGGCTCAGGATATGGCAAGAAAGGCACTGATGGCTTCGGTGGACAATCCGGAATCAGTAAAGATTGTCGGCATCAGCAAACCGGATTCTGTATTTGGCCGTGAGTATGTTACCATGAAGGAGAAGATGGCTCTTTCTGTGGCCATGATGAAAATCAGCCGCAGGTTTATGGAGGATACGGATTTTGATAATCCGGATTCAGAATGTCACGGGATGTCCGGACAGATGAAACGTCAGATGGATGCCATGACGGCACTCTGCTCTCTGATGGTTACGGGGGAACTGAAGCCTGCTGGTGATGAAGCCAGGCAGGAACGCAAGCCGTTCAGCGGCTGGAAGGTAAAGATAGAGTATGAAGCTACTGATTCTGACGGGCAACCGTACCGCTCTGAATACTGGTTTATTATGGACAAGGAAGCGCAATGTGTAATCAGGTCATTTGAAATTCCACTGTTATGAAACTGAAAAGAATTTTATTACCGATATTGGTATGGAGTGGGCTGATGCTCACTTCCTGTCATTGTGAGCATGAAGAAGATGACGGTCTTTTATCTTCCCTTCAAGTCGGCAATGTGGTTTGTTCAGACGGGAATATATTGTCCATGGACAAATTCAAGCAATCTGACAAGGAAGCTGTTGCCATAGTTTTCCATGTAAACCGTAGTGCTGAAGCTGACAATCTTGGTTATGCAGTTTACATTCATGATATTGAACCGCTGGCTTTTGCCGACAGTCTTGGGATTGACCAGGGTACTTCTGCATCATTGACTGACGAGGACGGAAATGAGAACACCTATTCTTTGTTCAATAACGATGAAGTCAAGTCACCGATGGCTATCAGGACTTTTGATTTGTGGAGTTATGGGCAATCGGCATATATTCCTTCTGTCCGGCAACTCTCTTATCTGTTCGCTGTCCGGCATCAGATTAATAAGTGTATAACCGAAGTCGGTGGAACTTCGATTAATCTGAATCCTGGTGAATGCTGGTTATGGTCTTCTACTGAAGTGGAAGGGCAAAAGGAGAATAAGGCTTGGCTTTACTCTATGCAGTCAGGAACTATTCAGGAGACACCGAAAGATCAACCTCATAAATCCAGGCCGATAATTTCTATATATACAACCAAATAAATAAAAGTCTAAATATAGTCATCTGTGAAGTTTCAGATACTATATTTAGACTTTCTTCTTAACAGACATTTATCAGTCACAATCAGGTTCAGCAGCCAACAAATGCTCACTCTCATAATCCTCATAAGGTTTTACCCTTCTGTCACTCAAAAAAATATGATTAAGCGTATACTCCAGTGATTTTAAAGTCTGTTCACGAAGTGCTGGTTTCAGTTGACATTCCCATACTGTTATGCAGTGCCATCCCATGGAAGCCAGCTCTTTTTGCTCTTTTATGTCACGCTCCTTATTTTTCTGGATTTTATTCTTCCAAAACTCAGAGTTTGTTTTGGGTAATACAAAATATTTGCATCCGTCATGGCCATGCCAAAAACAGCCGTTTACAAATATTACAGTTCTGTATTTCCGCAATACAAGATCAGGATGCCCCGGCAGACGAGGATGATTAAGCCGATAGCGAAAGCCTCGGCTGAACAAGAACTTACGGACCAGTAACTCCGGCTTGGTATTCTTACTACGAACTGCGGACATATTTTTATGTCGTTGTTCTCTAGTCAATCGGTCTGCCATAAATGATTATTTCAGTTTAATTATTTCCTTTAATTCTTCCACACTATAAGGTGGATTCCTCCTGTGAGTCATAGAATGACAATTGGAACAAAGTGGTACTAGATCTCGCTCAATATCTAAGTTATACCCTTCGCCCATTTTAGAAACAGGTGTTGTATGATGTACTTCTATAAATCCTTTTCCTATATCCCCATATACATCTTGAAAATTCATACCGCAGACAGCACAAGTATATCCTTTTTTATAAAGACATAGTTTTCGATTAATAGGGTTACGTTCGTATCTAATAGATTTAATTTCTTGAATGGTACCTTCAGTCTGAACAGCTTTTTGTAAGAACTCTTCCTCACTTATATCAGTTATAGTGAGAAGAGAGAATATTAATTCAAAGCTGTATCTTACCAATTCAACAAGAATAGACTCACATTCATTAACATTATCCGGTATAGGTATTTTAGTCATTTTAAAATCAAATGTTCTCCACGTAATTGGCCATTTATTTTCCAATAAATCAGATTTATTTACTGAATAACAAGATTTTAATCCTTTATCCACAAGCATCTGTTTATACGAAAAGAAAGTAGATTGCTTTTCTTCTGGTGCATGAGCCATTTCATTGAGAATATACCCACCGTGTTTTTGTGGGTATATTTCAATAACTAGCCTGATTTTATTGTGTATATAAACTTCTACACTGAAATACATCTGGTCTTCATTATAAGGAGAACACACATAATGTACCTCTCCGTCTTTAAAGACAGGTTGTATTTCAAATGGCATTGAAAAGTAGTTCTCTAAATCTTGTTTTAGTTTAAGACACAGCTCTTCCATATTATTCTTCTATTGGGAGTTCAGGATCAGGTAAATCTGCTACAAGCCTCTTTAAAATTCTAGATACTGTATATCTCATATCTTCGTAGTTCTCGATTGATGACTGTGATACTGTCGTATTTTCAGCCTCTGCAAGTGCCCATAACAGATCATCAAGACCTTCAACAACTAAATTTTGAGCTAAATAAGGTCCATATATTTTTTTATAGAATGGATGGCTTTCATTGATATTAACAGCATGTTTTCCATCAGCAAGTGCTGGCTCCCATAATGCATTACCCTCAATGGTTTTAACTGGTATAACACGATTCTCCTGAGGATTTACATTATGAAGAATTGATATAGCTTTGGTAAACTTACCATTGCTATTAACTATTTCAGCACTTTCATCATCAATAGGAGTAATAGTTGAACCTTCTAGTTCGGGAGCTTTACTGTCAATATTTTGATTGGATGAGATGTGCGCACCTCTACCAGTATTATGAACATTTTTATTCTCCGTATCTCTGTATCTTTTTTCAGCTTCACGTCTGGGTGCTCCTAAAAATTTCATTATAAAGCTTGCCAATTCTCCTATTAGAAGAATACGGGACTTTTTAATATCGATACTAAGTAGTTCATCAAGTGTATAATCGAATGAAAAATCAACTCTCAGTAATGAATAGTGTGGTTCTTTCTTCAAAAGGCTGAACCAATCTCCACTGTGTATCAAACGATTTTCTCTATAAACATAAATTCCTTGAAAATCATTACTACCACGGGCAGATTTCTCAGCCTCTATGCTGGAATATTCTCCTTTTTTGGGAATAATATAAGCTGCAATATGGAATTTAAGCTGTGTACCATCTGGCATATCAACCGGTACATCTTCTTCCTGTAAGAGTTCTGTATTTTTCTCTTTAGTACAAAATGGATCCCATGGAGAAACTGATTGTGTATTTACTGTTATCTCAACATTTTGTGCACGGCTATCGTTTTTATCTAGATAGCGTTGAAATACCATAGACAGATGAAATCGAAGTTCTTCTAAGATTTTATTCAACCCATTTTGTGCATTCTTAAAATTCTTATAATTTTTCATCAGACGGTCTATCTTCTCCCAAACAAGAAGAGTACCAGAACTTCCTTCTGCTACCATATTCAACATATCCTCTTCATCTGAATCAATAACAGGAAATTGTAATAACCAAGAACCGTTATTTGCTATATAATCTAAATCCCACTGAACCTTCCTCAATTCTGAATCAGGTGAATTTCTGGAAATCAATGAGAATTGTTTGCAGAATGCTGTTGATGCAGTTTTCAGTCCTAATCCAAATTTACCTAAAGAATTTTTCTCTATTCGTTCTTTTGAACCGTATTTCATTGCATTCTTCAAACCGTCCAAATCCATTCCACAACCATTATCCGCAAAATAGACTTTAACTTGCATGTTTGGATCCATGTTTACTTCTATATTGATTTTTGTTGCATTTGCCGCAATTGAATTATCAACGATATCGGCAACTGCTGTATTAAAATTGTAACCAGTATCCCTTAATCCGTTTACAATTCTCTCAGGATCAGGAAGTAACTCAAAATCCTCTTCTGTTTTTTGTTGAACTGTCGTAATCATATATATGTTTTTTTAATTATTTTTTATTGAAGGTACTAATTCTAAAGCTCTAAGAATGTCTGCCTTATCTTGGCTCTTACCATCATTCCCTATAATTGCGTATGAAGCAATATCACGTTTCCTTTCAATCCTTTCATTTACAACCTCTTCTACTGTATCAGTGTAATATAATCTATAAACAAATACAGTCTTCTCTTGACCTCGTCTGTATGCACGTGCTGAGGACTGGTCTTCAAGAGAGGGATTCCACTCCAGATTATAGTGTATTATGTGATTCGCTCCTGTTATATTAAGTCCTGTTCCAGCTGCCCTCGGGTTAAGGACCAGCATTGCCGGTTCATCTAAATGATTGAATTTATCAACTATACACTGCCTGTCTTCTATTGGTGTCTCTCCATTTATAGACCATATTTTAATTCCAAACCTGACAGGTATATCCTCTTCAAATATTTCGAACATACGTTTATATGAAGTAAAAACAATTACTTTTTCTTTCCGACTTATAATTTCTTCAACAATTTCACAAAATCTTTGATACTTAACCGACACTACAGATGGATCATCTTTACAAGAACTATCCTTTACTGCATACGGGTGTGTACAATATATGCGTAGTTGTTGTAACATTCCAAGAGAAGGATTTTCTGTATCCATTCCATCCTTCAATGCTTCCAGATAATTACAATATTGTTGACACTCTATCTCCGACATTCGAAGAGGCTGTGTAGATACTATCTTCTCAGGCAAGCCTTTAGCTACATCTGAAACAAGTCTACGTACCATTAGTGCAGAGAGTATTGGCTCAATTTTCTTACCACCTTCAATGTCATCAGTAATGTTTTTCTTGAATGTATTAAGTGTGCCAAGCAAACCAGGCTGAATAAAGTCTACCAATGACCATATATCCGTTATATGATTTTCAAAAGGGGTTCCAGAAACCGCAAGGCTTCTTACTCTATTCAACTGCTTACAGGCTCTAGTTCTGGAACTGTCAGGGTTCTTTATACTTTGAGCTTCATCCAAAACAACCATTTTCCACTTAATCATATTAAGCATATGAATATCACTTATTACAGTAGTATAGGAAGTTATGATCACATCAAATTCAGAAAAATCCCGAAAATTGCTTATCCTGTAAGGCCCATAATGAACTATAACATTAAGTGACGGTGCAAACTTCTTACATTCCCTTTGCCAGTTAGTAAGAAGTGATATTGGTGCAACAACGATTATTGGGGTCATAAACTGACTTTTCAAATATAACATTTCAGTTATTACCTGCATAGTTTTCCCCAATCCCATTTCATCTCCAAGGATACATCCGTTATTTACTTCTAACATAGTCCTTATCCATGAATATCCAGATTCTTGATAAGGGAATAATGTGGCTTTAAGGTCCTTTGGTATACTTGAATCTGTAACTACTGGCTTATGTAAAACGGATTGCTCTACATGATTCTCAACAACATCTAAGTCACCAAATATACTTTGTTCAATAACGCTTAAATACTGTTTTAAATTAATACGCCCAGAAGATACTATTCCAGACTTTGTAATTATCTCCTGAATTATACTGCTTGTTTCTGTTATATAGAACCATATATTGTCACATATGCACTGATCTATAAGCAATCCATTTACAATATCTACAGTTATCTGTTTACCTTTACGAATAGCATAAACATTGAAATATATATCACCTTCGACACTGCTGGTCAACATGATTTTTGCAGCAGCTCCTATTTTAGAGAAACGAGTAGCCGGTAAATCTACTAAAGGGCTTTCACATTCTATTCCGTCTATTCTATTCATATCAGAGAAAGAATAAATCTCTGAAGCACTTAGATGGTAAATATTGTTACCATCCTTCAGCGCCAAATGGTTATCACATATAATCCAGTTTGCCTTCATAATTAACTCATAGATTGAAACCTTTCCAGACTTGCCGCACTTATAGAGATACCTTTATTGGCTTTATAAATCTCGTTTGATTCACAAAGTTTAGTATCAGTTTGAGGCTCTGTTTTATATGGTTTTACAGTTATAGTTTTCTTTTTCAAGTCAATAGTAAAATTATCTGTATTATCTACCAACAACCTTAAAGAAAGAACACAGGAATAATACCATGCTATTGTTGCCAAATATCCAGCACTTGCATTCACTACATTCATTTGATTAAGAAGCGCAGAGAAATAAAAGTCATTTCTGTCCACAGTTTTATTTCCCGCCCACCAGGAATAATCACTTACAAATTTCCAAAGATATGTTGCAACTTTATGTTTATCATCATGTACATCAGAGTAATCATCATTAAGCATTTCCAATGCTGTAGCCATAAAACTGGATTTATCTTCCATAGTTGGAGCCTCTTTTAATCTGGTCGCATATTCTTTCATTCCTTTATGATTAAGCCCAATACGCTCACAAATCTTAAAGAACAGACTCTGATAGCTTAACATCTCCGAACAAAAATCAACAAAATATGAAGCAATTACAAACCATTGGTTAGCTATATAAATTTGTTGTCCAAAAGTATTATTTACAACTGTAGTATAACTGAAATATTCTACCGTACAGTTTTTTTTATTCAACATGTTACGAAAGGTAACTTTGAATGTATCACTCAGCTTAACCTCCTGCGCTATGAACTCATCAGTAAATCTTTTCTTTGCATCTACAAGAACCTGATGTAAATCTTTCAGAATCTGTTTTGATTCAATGACTTGTTCCGTATCTATCACTTTGTTCATATGCCTATATTTTTAATAATTGTTCGACAATTTCTTTTGATAATCTTTTAATAACAGGTATTGCGACACTATTTCCAAACTGATGATATGCCTCCTTTCTTGGAACAACTATATGAAATTCCAGATTATCAGAATTATAATTTTGGTTATCTGCATTTTCCGGATATTTCCAGCCATTCCCTATAATTCGATAACCCTGTAAACGACCTGCTTCAGTTGGAGTTAGTTTTCTGGGATTTAATCCTTTATCAGATTGATCAATAAGAATTTCGCTACCATCTTTCCAATATCTTGCAGATATTGTACTGCTATATACGCTATTTTCATTAAAAAGTGAATAGCCAAATCCCTTACCGTTAGCCTTGTTCCTTTTCTTTCTCTCTTGATGACCAATCCATAACCTATCACTAATAGTATAGTAACTATCAATAGAATCTTCTGGCTCGAAAATATCTGAAACTTTGGTCTTTATTACCTTATCTCCAAGATCTTTCGATTTTTCATATATTGTACTACCATCAGGTGCTATTCCATAGGGGAATTTAAAAGTTGTAGCTTTAACAATGTCTTTATACCATGCAACAATAAACAATCTTTCTCTATTTTGAGGTACCCCAAAATATTTTGCATTTAAAACATCATAGTTATATGCATACCCCAATTCATCTAATGTTGCTAAAATCGTTTTAAGTGTTTCGCCTTTCATATGAGTCTTCAATCCTTTCACATTTTCCAGGAACAACACTTTTGGTGGAATACCTGAATCAATTTTTTGCTTAACAATATTAGCTATATTAAAGAACAAAGTTCCACGAGTATCTTCAAACCCACGTCTTAAACCTGCAATAGAAAAGGGTTGACAAGGAAAGCCTCCACAACAGACATCAAATGCAGGAATACTTTCTGGTATTGCTTCTGTTATATCGTTGTTAAAAAACAGATAATTCCCATAACTATCTTTTTGGAAAAGATCTGGTTCTATATCTTTATAGTTAGCTTCATATGAAATTCGTGCATATTTATCCCATTCACTGGCAAACACACATTTTCCTCCAACACTATGCATTGCAGTATGAAAGCCTCCAATACCAGCAAACAAATCTATAAATGTAAATTTATTTTTCTTCATCAACTTTTCTTTTTAACAAACGATTGTAAAGATTCCTTGGAAATCTGCAATACTGATTTATGTAAATGTTCAGGAATATCATCTATTACATCATTATTCTTTTTATCACTATTTACAATATACATGGACTGAGCAATTTCCAGAAATTTATTAAATTGTTTCAACCCCCATTGGTTGTAAACAGTATACTGAAGTCCGTCATTTAGTGTTATTAATTCATCTGATTCAAGAAAATATCTTGAAGACAAATCAGCATTGTCTTTCATCCATTCCTGTACAACTGATAATGGACGTATGACACCTCTTTGTTTACTTATTATGCCCGATGGGAACACTCTTTCAAGTTCATTATATGTGATACCAGGATGTTCTTTAACATATTGCTTTACTACAGCAAGAACAAACCTTTTTTTAGGATAAAACTGGCTTCCATTAAAAGAGAAACGTGTTGTATCCTTTGTACTCGCAGAATGATTTTCCATTTCTTTAGAACAAAGCTGTTTTTGCGATACAACAATTTCAAGATTCCGCATTTCTTCTTCAATCAACACCCTGTCATATCCCTGTTGCACGAGAAAATCTGAGAATATGGATTTAAGTATATTCCTGTCCTCTGAAATACGTTTAATATCCAAACGTAATTTAGATAAAACCTCATTTTTTTCATTTAGTGAAGTTATATAGTCATGAACTAAAGACTTTTTGAAATGTTGAAACAAAAGTAAATCTGATATTTGTATTCCTTCGTGATTACTTTCCTCTAATAGGATTTCTTTACTAAGGATTATATCTTGATTATTACGATAGAAAAACTTAATACAACTACCGAAGGATATGGCTGCCTCTGTCAATAATTCATCCATTGCAAAGCTTACATTATCTGTTTCATTATACTGAAATTCTCCACACTGGATAAAAACAGGAATATAATCGGATTGCACATTTTCTCCATAAGTTTTAGACAATACAATATCAACATTAGAGCCATTAGGTAAATTATAATTCTTAATCAAAGAGCCATTAGTCTTCCTCCATCCTAGGACTCTAAAACAGTTTTCTACTGCAGAAACAAATTCAGCTTTGCTGTAATTACTGTCTAATGTATTTCTTAATATCTCAATTATTTCAAACCAATTCTCATTCATATTTAAGCCCATACAATACTTTCTTAATCATCCCGTTTTAATAACCAGAATAATGTTTTAAAGATATTTTTATCTATAAAAATCATACTCTT
This sequence comes from Bacteroides sp. ET336, assembly GCF_024733815.1. Classification (NCBI taxonomy): domain Bacteria; kingdom Pseudomonadati; phylum Bacteroidota; class Bacteroidia; order Bacteroidales; family Bacteroidaceae; genus Bacteroides; species Bacteroides sp. ET336. The sequence continues at coordinate 145,900 of NZ_JANRHK010000001.1, read as the reverse complement.
ATTATTATGATTCTTACATTATCATGGGTGATAACCATATAATAGAAAATCTATCGGGGAATCACTATTTAATCATACTTTAGGTATCTTTATATAAACAGAGTCATTGGTGGTAGACACCAATAAATCCTTAACATCGACCTCAAGTACTCTTGCAATCTCAACTAAAGTTTCTATTGATGGTTGTGAAACGTTTGTACACCATTTTGAAACAGTAGCAGGGTCTTTTTGCAAAGCTTCTGCAAGCCATTTGTTAGTTCGTTTTTTCTCCACTAAAACGACCTTAATACGATTTATATCTTTTGCCATAAGTATATAATTGTTTGTGCAAAAATAATATAAAAAGATGTATATATGTAAGATTTATAGCCATATTTTCGAGCTATATCTCCATTTCTATTGCGTTTTATGCAATAGAATAAAGTGGTTGTCAGATTTGAGTGACTCTTGCTGCACTGAATAGCTTTACAGTATTTTAGGCATATGACATTAACAACTTATGTTACCCTTAGAAATGGTCTGAAAAACGGAGACAAACAGTCCGCTCCGTTGATACAGGCTAGAGCTTGCACTTCCGAAACGGCCAATTTCCTTGAAGACTTACCTTTAAATACAGGCAAGCTGTTCAGACTGTTCGTATTTCATGCGATACAGGAACAACTTGCCTTCTAAAACGGAAACTTACCGGTTGACTTATCTCGTATCTCGATACTAGGCAAGTTTCAGCCGACAGGTTTATACAACCATACAGATAAATCAGGACAGTTGCCAAAGACAGAACCATTAAGGTTGCGCTACTCTTCACTTCAAAGACTCTGACATTGGCAACTGATTATCGATAACATGTCTGAAAACGAAAACAAGCAGGCCGTTCCGATGATGCAGGCTAAAGCTTGCAATGCCGGAACGTCCTATATCCCTGAATACTCGTCTTAAAATACAGGCAAGCTGTTCCGACTGTTCGTATTTCATGCGATGCCGGAACAAATTGCCTTATACTACGGAAACTTACCGGCTGACTTGCTTCGTATCTACAATACCAGGCAAGTTTCAGCCGATAGGTTCATCCCATCATGCAGATAAATCAGGGCAGTTGCCAAAGACAGAGCCTTTAAGGTTGCGCTACTCTTCACTTCAAAGGCTCTGACATTGGCAACCGATTACCGGTGGTTTGTCTGAAAACGGATACTATACTCTTCAGAAATCTTTGAATACTGAATATCAGGAAATCATTGGTGCGTCATAGCCGGAGCCGTTTCTTATGTGCAAAGGTACTGCGGACTGGAGAAACGCCAAGTGACGCTTGCGCTTTCAGTCGGAGGACTTGACGGCAGCCTTCCGCAAATTTTCTCATGCCTCAAAAATTTGGGTATTCCGTCTGCATTCTCTGACTTCACACTTGTCTTTTTCTCCCTTTGGTCCGCAGTCACAAATGCACATAAAACGGTTTTTCCCGGCCATGAAGCTCAATGAGCTTTACCGGAGGGAAAAGAACTGGAACTTCAAAATTCAAGTGTTATGCGAGCAAGAAGAATGGGTATCAAACAATCTTTTTATTTTTTACTGATATGTGCAGATTGATGACGACACAACTGGCGGAAGCTCTGGAGGGTTATCCGCTCTATTCCCAGGACGGCAAGGGAAAAGAGGCTGTTTGCCGTGCGGTTTTTGCCCTTGGTTCTGTAAGGTGGTTTATCCTTGAAGGAAACAGGGAGGACGACGATGTGATTCTATTCGGTATCGTAATCGGACTCATGGAGGATGAATACGGGTATATTTCCCTCAATGAGCTTTCGGATGTGGAGCTTGACCTGAGTGCTCAGGGACTTGGCAAGCTTCAGGTAAGACAGCAGCAGGACTTTAATCCGGTTCCGCTGAAACAGATTCAGGACAGCAGGCTTCAGGAATTTCTTGAAAGGTTTGAATAGGCTGTATGAAAACAGAAGTGGCCGGTCCTATCCGTCACGGACAAGACCGGCTGCTTATTATAGCAGGTAAATGAAAACAAAACTATAATTGTATGGTTAATGGAAAATTGTCGTAATATTTTTAATATCTCTGCCCGGCATGGGTGGAGCGTTTCTATGGAAAACATGAATGGAATCCGGTTTCTCAATTTCAGGAGGAAGACTTCGAGCGGTGTGCCGTTCTGCTTTACCATTGAAGTTGGTAACGGTACAGCCGGATGCATAGCAAAAGAAATATTCTCTTTCGTCACTGCCGTTGTTCCTGAACAATGTGCAAGGGAATGGATGATTCAGTCAGGAGCAATGGAGCCGTCGGAGTTCCTTCAGGCCGTGGCTGACATGGAGGATGTCAGGCTAAGGGCAAGGCTACTGGCTCTTGAACTTGCAGCTATGAATGTCAGATATAATGTCCTGGATACCATTCCATGGGACAGACTGAACTAGCGATGTTTCTTACGCTTGCGGCCACGTTTGGGCAGACCGGTTTCCTTGTAGGTTATCAGGTCAATTCCTCTGAACACCCTTTTTGCCTTATCAGGTATCTTCAGGAAAGCCAGCGGCTTTTCCATATAACGGATATAGGCATAGATGGTGCAGCGGTGAACACCCAGGTAGCGTGCTGCCTCCTTCACTGAATATGTTTTTTCCGGAACGACTTTCATTATATCTCATGCTGGTTATTCTTTCGTTTATGCTATAATGTAAAGGTAAACATCTGATTATTAGCAGTCAATACGTCAAATATGGGATTATTTCGGAGATTGTGGGAATACGATGGATTATGTGTTACCATCATATTCAATACGGCTGGGGTAAGGCGATTGATAACGAATCTGTTTTATGAAAATCAGGAAGGCATATATTTGACGGTTGACAGCGTTGACAGCAAATCCAATGAAAATCCGGCATAAAGTCTGTCTGGGAAGTTACTGTAATACAACATATTATATTCTTTCTGATTTTTCTTATAAAGAATAGAGTATTATAATGTGTCAACGTTTGGCTATGGATTTTTAGCGGACTGAAAATTATGGCTACACTTGTCAACGTTTGTCAACGTATGATTTCTATATGAAGTGTCTGATACACTGGCAGATACTGTCTGTCAACACTGTCACCCTTGAAACGTGTGCATTTTATTATCTGAAAACATCTGATGTGAAAGGGATACATGGTTATCCTAATGTACCATTACAGCCATAGGTTTGTTCAGCATGCCTCTGCAGATATTTTTTTGCAAAGGTATCTCCGGCATTGCAAACGTCAAACACAGGGCTGAAAATCTTCCTCAAACGGGGTTGAGCGTATTTTCAGCTTTCCTTGAAGTTTGCCTTATTGAATGCCTGCGCTTCTGAGAACTGCAAAAAATATCCTTCGGGCTAGCTGAAAAACTTGCTGACAGAAGGGAAAAAAATCAGAGCGTATGGTACAGATGGACGAAAGCATCAGAAAGCAGTTGGAAAAACCACAGACATGGTTCTGCAAGTATTTTCCCAAACGTATTCAGAATGTGGGCGAGAAGGAAATCGCCGACAGACAGTTGGTTTATGACTTCAAGGATGGAAGGTCTCATGAAGAGGTGGCACAGATGACGGCAGCAAGAATGATTGAGGAACACGGCAGCAGATGCTCACAGTTGGTATTCATTCCGGTTCCGGCATCATCGGTAAGAAAGAATGAAATCCGGTATATGGACTTCTGCAAAAGGGTATGTGAACTCACAGGAGCAATAAACGGATATGACCATGTAAGGGTATGCGGAGAAAGACTTGCTATTCATGAAAACCGTAAGGCTGAAAAGGAAATCAGAAAGGTGAGCATCATCGAGTTTGATGAAGAGTGGTTTAGAGGAAAGGCAGTCATAGTCTTCGATGATGTAATAACACGCGGAATCAGTTTCGGTATGTATGCTAATCAGCTGGAGAGTTTCGGAGCGAATGTCATTGAAGGCATCTTCCTTGCAAGAACCCATTATAAAGTATAGAACTATGAACGGAATATTATCAGAAAAATCAAAGTCACTGGCTTTCACGGGACACAGAACTATTCCCATAGAAAGGCAGGATGAAATAAGGGCACGGCTTGTTGAAGCCGTGTCCGTCGCCTGCAAATCGGGTATAACCTGCTTCTATTCAGGCATGGCCATGGGATTCGACCTGATGGCCGCTGAAACAGTATTGTCACTGAAGGGAAGGTATCCTGATATACGGCTAATTGCCGTTGTTCCTTTCAGAAGACAGAACTGCCGATGGCCTTCAATTGAAAAGGAACGTTATCAGAAAATAATTTCCCAGGCAGACCGGGTTATCGTATTGAGTGAATACTATTTCAAAGGATGTCTTCTAAGGCGCAATGACTTCATGCTGGAGCATTCATGTGGCGTGATAGCATTTTATGACGGCAAACCTTATGGTGGAACATTCTACACCTGCAGGGAGGCAGGAAAGAGAGGTATGGACATAGTAAATCTGTACTGAAAACCAGTCCGGATTATAGTGAAAATATTGTACAAAATAGATATGCAATTTTCTTGCATATCTCATTTATAATACTTATATTTAGATAGTTAAACGAGTTATAAGGGGTAGTTTTATGAATAACATCTACAACCGGTACATTTGGCTGCTGCATACAGTCTACCAGGAAAGAAAGGTCACTTTTGAAAGGCTTTGTGATATTTGGAAGCACCATTTCCTGTACAATGGGAAGCCGCTGAGTCTTCGTACATTCCACCATCACAGAAAAATGATTGAGGAGAATTTTGATATAGTTATTGCGTGCAACAGAAAGGACTATACATACTACATCCAGAATCTGGATGAAATACTCGGTGACAGCTGCCGGAACTGGCTGTTCAACAGCCGTATCATTGATGTGGCTCTGAAAAGCAGTCCGTGTCTGTTCCATCGTGTTGTACTGCCTGACATGTCTGGCGGTATTGAATACCTGCCGGATATATCGGAATGTATCAGCGATGGGCATGAACTGTACATATTCTACACGAATGACAAGTGCTATGAAGTGGAAGGGCGTTTCCGACCGGAAGGTTTAAAGCTGTTCCATAACCGCTGGTATCTTCTCGGATACAGAAACGGATCAGAGTTCTGTGCCGTTCCTCTTGATGCACTGACCAAAATCTATCTCAGCGGAAACAGGTTTCAGACTGACTGCAGATTTTCCCTTGCAAAACGTCTTTCAGACTCCATTGGTGTTGTGGCACCGACCGGACAGCAGCCGGAAGAGGTTACACTACGGGCTTATGGTTCATTTGCTGATTATCTGAGAAAGCATCCTTTCCACCATTCGCAGGTGGAAAGGAATAATATGGGGAGTTTCACTTCATTTGATTACACACTTCTTGTGACTGACGAACTGGTAGATGAAATACTGGCTCTCGGTGATAAGGTGGAGATTGCTTATCCGGAAAAGTTGAGAATGAAATTACTTCAGAAGATTGGGCATATCAGAAACAGGTATGCAACATAAAAATCTGCAATTGTAGAATATTACTTTTGAGTAGTAAACATTCGCTCAATCATTGCTTCAAGCTCAGGATTCAATGGACGTTCTGTGTCCATACACTCCTTCTCACCGGTAACCAGGTCACAATATATATTCCTGTAGCGTTCAGCTTCACTGCCATCACAGCAAAGCATAGCTGTCTCAAACTCCTTAATCATTTTCTTACGCTGACTCTCTGGATATTCCTTAGTCTTGCCATAACTGGTAATCGTAAATGTTCTTGCCATAATCATAGGATTTATTTGTTATACCTTTATTTATAATCATTGTCACTATACTAATATAGAAAATATTCTGATAATCAGAAATTTAAACGTATAAAGCTTCTAAAAAGTTTAATCCAATACGGATGAAACACAACCGGAATCCGCGCATCTTTTTATCAAAAATACAACTATAACAATGAAGGTATTAATAGTACAATCCTGATTATTTAAACAAAAAACTTATATAAATCAACATTTACAACATTAAAAGATAGAAGATATAGGGGCTTTTACGTCATTTGATTACATGCTTCTTGTAACTGACGAACTAGTAGAGAGATCTTGGTTCTCGATGACAAGGTGGAGGTTACCTATCAGGAAAAGCTTAGAATGAAGCTGTTTCAGAAAATTGGACGTATTATGAATAGGTGTTCAATAAATAAAGTAATAATAATATTCAATATAAAGATTTATCGCTAAATTTGCAATGTTTTAGGTAAAACTATGGTAAATGTCCAGGTAAAGCTCATAAGTTTATGGTTCGATACCATCATTTGCCGCTATGGAGCTAAACTCTACAATTAAAAATTCAAAATTTTTAAATCTAAAGAAAATGAAAAAAAGTTTTTTTTAGGCAGTAGAACCTTTAGTGAAGGTTCATGCCAAAATTAAAAGTCCGAAAGGATAGGTTATTAGTAATTTTTTATCTGTAGGATTAGATGTACTAGGGATTCTTGGAATCCCTGCAGCAAGCAGTATGTCATTGGCAAAAGATAGTACAGAGTTAATAATTCAATGGATATCCCGAAAGGGAGTTGATAAAGGCAAGATCATGACTGTTATTCATGATATTTCAGCTTTTATCCCATTGTACTCGTAGTACCAATCCCTTTTAGCCTTTTCCATTGATTCTGCACAATTGGCTAATGCTATTGAATAGATAAGGAAACAGTAACTAAGATTAAAGCTTGGAGCTTCATGGTTAGTGATGGCATTGCAGGTAGCTAACCACTCCTTTTTTAAACAAAAGCGGTTTGGAGTAATCCAAACCGCAACTATTATATTTAAAACAATGATTTAAACTTAAAATGATAGGTTTATACTTCCTGCATTATTTGTATACCTATCTTGTTGTTGATTTCAGTCTCTACAGCATTATATATTTCTGTTTCACTTGTTTCTATAGATATTATTAGAGAATACTTTATAACATTATCAACATTAGCCAGTTTTCTCTCTTTCCACCAACCTGGTCCTGGATAAACAACTATATGACCACAACCTGCTAATTCAGTTGCTGTACACTCAAACCAGTCCGACTGAACAGTACCTTGTTCACGGCGATTTTGCTTGATTGTCCATCTTTGAGTATCATTATCTGTTGTTTTATCTCCTTCATTCTTATTCCTTCTACATAAAAATTCTTCAACATTTTCATGTGGACTCTTCAAGTCAAAATGCAAAGTTGCTGAAGGATAACGATATTTATTTCTTCTACCGGCATAACCAGGAGAAGGCTTTACATAATAGGAAAGTGTAATTCTTATCTTTACTTTTTCTGCTCCCATCTGCTCAAGTAATTCAACAGGCCATGGGAGATCATAAAAATGCAGTTGATTATATGTATTTGAACCATCTTTACGTACATATGGTATCAATTCATTTTCAAAGATGTATGTAGCATATCTTTCATTGCTAAATAAAGCAATTTCTTCATCTGGAATGCCATAACCACATATTGACATGATATCATTGATACTTCCTATACGCTTCATTTCTTCAGTCCATCTCGCAGAATGTACCATCATACCACGTACAGACAACAAAGAAAGGTCAGGATTCACTGTCTTGATTTTTGCTGCCATACGTGCAGCCAATGCTGTGGCTGCACTGGTTGCATAAAATGGCTCCAATGATTCTGCCAAGTCTGCACTGGTCGAAATCAGGCTCAGATTAGGAGTTGTTGTTGTCTGCAGTACAGGATGATTAGCTACATTACCGCCTTCCATTACAATCTCAGGCTTGTTAAGACCATTTCTCCAACTCCAGGAGGTTCTTGACATCGGAGAAATTCCTCCAGGCGCAGCCAGAGGCTTATATCTATCATCAGTTACAACAGTCTTCTCTGTATAAGCTCCTACAGTCAGTGCATTCCATGCCTGTGCCGGACTTTTAATAGCATTAGCTTTACATGATTCTATATAATCTGAAGCGTCTATTTCTGTAGTCTCAATGTTTCCCGCAGAAACGACCACCAGACGATCACAATTCCCTCCATTGTATATACTTTCATCTAGAGCAGCAGAACTTGACGTGGATTTGCAGTCATAAGAAATGTCATCTGTAACAGCCATACATTGTATAGATGCTCCCATTTCATGAGCTTGCTGTATAGCATCCTCTATAACAGCACCATAAAAATCAGAATCAGTTTCATATCCGGATTCATATATTTTCACGGATGCCAAGTTGTTTTCAATTGCAACAGATTTCTTATGCTCATAAATTAAATCTGTCATATCACCATATAGGATAAGGCCAGCCATATCCGTTCCATGGAAGCTATGATCAATAGTGTCATAAACTCCTATTGCACTTTTCATCATATCATCCGATAAGAATGGAGCTATCAAATCATGAGCATTGTTTACACCTGAATCCAATAAGCCCACCCTTACACTGTCACTGTTTATTGAAATCTCAATTTCATCTCTAATAAGCTCACTCCATTCCCTGCTTTCATCATGGGATTTTACAAGTATTGAAGGCTGTTTATAAGGACGTATTCCCTCTATATAACCAACAGATAAAGGTAACTCACATAATTGTTGTTTTGTTGCTTTGATTAACAGAACAGCAACTCCTTCAAAGTCAAGAATATTTTTACCTGCTGATATAAGGCCAAGACTGTCTAAAGTTTTAGTAAGTTCCTCTACATTATAATCATCACCTTTGGTTACCCATATTTCAAATGTCTGCAAATGATTATCTGGTAGCATATCAAAATCTTCAGCAGAAGTATAAAGACTATGAACATCAGCTTGTTCAATAGAATTGATTGGCTCAATCAGAGTTGCATTCTTAGGGTTTCCATTTTTTGTGCAAATTTCTTCATTTGCATACTCATTAGCTTTTTTGTCCAACCAATCTTTTTTTTCTTTCTTGACATATATTGTTACATCTACATTTCCATCACCTTTATCTTCTGAGATTTTTAGAATAGATGCTCCACTACTTTTTGCTAATGTCTGAGGAACAAAACCTGAAACCATGTCAAAGTTCATATAAACACCATCTGCAACAGGTAATCCTCTTTCTGACCGTTGTGACAAAGTTTCTATTGCCTTATCAATAGCTGTATTATAAATTTCTTTTATATAAGCCGCATGTTCCTGTCTGTTTCTTTCAGGCATGGTTGGCGGTTGTACAGACCTGGTTCTTGGTGTAAAAGAACGATCTTCTGCTATCTTATTTCCTAAGAAAAAATGTTTCTTTTGCATATTACCTACATATTCAACCTATTTCACGGCACAGTTGATTTCGTTTGTCAACAATCATTTTCACCATTTCCATATCTATAGGCAAATCATTTAACAGTGATTCTTTGAATATGTCGGAGCATACCATTTTTATCTCTGCATGGCTCATTCCCATAAATAAAGGTTCAGCCTGAGAGAAATCCAGATTTTTTGCTGTATATAAATATTCACGCAACAACAACAAACGTTGTTCTGCATCCGGCATTCTGTATTCAATGACATCATCAAAACGCCGGAACATTGCCTTGTCGATGGACTCTATTGCATTTGTAGCTGCAACAATAAAACTATCAGAAGAATCACGCTCCAACAACTGCAGGAATGTATTAAGTATTCTGCGTTGTTCACCGACCTCATTTTCCATTCCACGTTGTGCACCTATAGCGTCAAACTCATCAAAGAGATAAACGGCAGGAACTTCATCTATAAAATCAAAGATACGGCTAAGTTTCTGACCTGTTTCACCCATGAATTTAGTGATAATCTTTTCTGTTCTTACAATAAAGAAAGGAAGATTAAGTTCCTTTGCCAATACCCCTGATGTCATAGTCTTACCTGTACCAGACATACCATAGAGTAACAGCTTACGGCGATTTGCAAGGCCATATTTCTGAAGTTCTTCTCTTCTTGTATATTCCTTTATTACCCTTTCCAGCTTCTCCTTTACAGACTTATCTGTAACCAGATCATTCAAACTGTCATATGTTTCAGTCTGAAGCAACAAATCGTCAACATCCTTATTGCGTGGAATAATTTTTAAATTGCTAAAAGAGGTCTTTTTCTGGCTTAACAATTCCTGGATAGTTCTCGCCAATACAGCATGACCATTCTTTGCCTCTACAGCTGAAATCTGTAAGGCAACCTTTCTGAATTGTGCATCATCATTGTTTAAATGATTGCGTATCAGAGATAATATTTGGTCTGCATTTGCCATCGTAATATGGTTATAAAATTATTGATGTACAAAAATACTTTGTTCCCGTCAAATAGTCAACTCTATCATTAAAAATTGCTAAATATTTATGCTTTTTTATCTAAGAACTTGGTGATTTCACCAAAAAAACTAGGAGAAGTCTTTTAATACTACAATTATATTTTTGATTTGTATTAAACCCTTTACTTCTTTCATCATCAGAGTTCAGATTAATCATTTATGTAAAATCAAATTCATTCTGTTTGAAAGTGTGTTGCATTTCTGTTATCACTTCTTCCTGCATGTCCTGTACTTCAGCCACCACTTCAGTTTCAAGATCCAGCCCAAAAGTTTCCTTCAACTGCAGATAATCAAAGCACAGTGCCTTCGGTCGGTTTACCTTTACCTTCTTTACCTGTTCACCATTTACAATGTCAATGGTATAGTCAGGAAGTCCGCTGGGCAGAAGTATGGTGAACCTGTCCTGCTTCAATCCCAAATATGAAGCATGGGATTTCAGGTATGACATTATGGTTGACCAGTTCGAGCGGTTGGAGGTGGAACCTGCATTCCGGCTGTTGAACAGTGATGCTACGGCTGCTGTGTTCAGATAGAGAATGGGACGTGCTTCCTTAAATTCTATATCTTCCTTGACAGACAACGGACGGAAGGATTTCATATACCTTATACGGTAATGTGCCTTCTCAATACATTTCCCTGAAGTCTGGAATCCCTGAAGCATACTCCAGAAGTCCGCTATTTCCGAACTTTCCTGAGCCAGTTCATTCTGATTACGTATTCCCCTGACTGCCGTATCAAACAATTCTGCATAGCTGAAAGGCACGTCAATTACTGTCTCCAGTGTTCTGAAGGTGGCCAATGGAATAACCCAGTTTCCGAATATACGGTCATGGATGGTTTCATTCTCCAGTTTCGCAGCCAGCTCACGCTTGGTAATGGAATATATTTCCGGAAAGTTCTTCTCAAACAGTTCCCGGTGTCCCAGTATCTCCAGGGTGAGGTGGGTAAGTCCCATGTTGCAGACTGATACAAGGTCTTCATAGGCTCTTTTCTCATTCTGGTTGAATGATGTCTTTGAAAAGGTAAGGAAGATGACACGGGTATAGAGTGCCATATCCTGTGTCGGCTTGTCCTGGCCGCAAAGGGCTACACCTGTTGTGACAATGGTCTGTGCTGCCATCCCATCTGTATTCGTATTCTTTTTGGTCTGGCCACCACCGCCCCAGAGTCCTTTCAGATAGGCTATCTTGCGTATGTCGAGGTCGTTCTTGTATTCATCAAGCACGGCAAGAGTATTGACGGCCTGTGACACACGGTCGTTCATGGCCGGTACAGAGGTTACTCCAAGGTTGGGCGGATCTACTCCGTGCAGGAAAAAGGACTGGAGGGAAGTAGCCAGGGTTGTCTTACCAGTTCCTTTCTCACCGAAAAGGTTCAGGATGGGAAAGTGGCGGGTACGTCTGAATATGATGTCACGGAAGAGGGTGGCAAGAAGGTAACAGAAGGCTACACTTGCATTCTCACCGAACACTTCCATAAGTCTTTTTACGTAATCATACAGTTTTATTCCGTTATGGTTCTCATGCACCATAAGTCTTTCAAACTGGAATATCTCCGGATTGTTGAGATAGATTTTTGAAGTGGCCGGTATATAGAAGGCCTTGCCGTTGATACCACGGACTATACCCAATTCGTCAACGGCATTGAATGTGCCTGCAAAAAATATTCCGTTTCCAAAAGCAAAGAATCCTTCAGCTGCATTCCAGCCGAGTTTTCTGATACGTTCTGCCGTATCGGTCTTTGAGTACAGGTATTCCTTTACACGGTTGAGTTTGTCTATCTTGGCCAGCCATACATAATTGCCCAGTGAACCAACCTTCTGTTGGAAGTTGCTCAGCGAGCATAATTCAGACTCCTTCAGTTCTATGACCCTGCATACATTGTACATATTCCTCATACGGAAGATTCTGGTTCCGTTTATCTCATCCTCGATATGGAACAGTGGTTCCATGATGAAGTTGGAGATTCTTGACGGTTCATCATCATCTTCACCGATGGAGTAGTAACAGTTTTCCCTGACGAACAGACCGAACTGGCGCAGCAGTTCAGCTTCACGCTGCATCTCGTTCATGGCCGCAGGTTTGTCGTTCCTTCTCCTGGCTTCACCACGTGCCTGGGTAACGGCATCACGCCATAGTTTTACCTTCCCGTGCAGTCTGGAGAGCTGTTCTATGCACTGGTCATACACAAGCTGGTCTTTTATATAGCGCAACAGGTCTGCTATTTCAGCAACACACTTTCTTTCCTCTACCATGGAACCGGCTACCAGAAAACGTTTCTGTGCCAACCAGATGATAAAATGCTTTTCCGGAAGTGAAGTGTAATCCTCCCTGCTGCGGATATAGCTGTCGGCATCATTCTTGGCATATTGTACTTCTCCTTCTGTCCCGGATGGTATTTCTGCAAAAGGAAGTTCCCTGACTGTTACATGGAATCCTTTTCTTATGGCTGCAGCCCCATTGGTCATCACCGCCTCAAATCCCGGTCCGTATGGTTTGCCTTCCGCAATATCTGAATCTGGAATGAAACAGAGTGAAGATACATACTTCTTCAGCTGCTCGAACTGGCTGTCACTCCAGGCTGTTCCAAGTGACGCGACTGTATTGTCGTATCCAATTGACTGCATTCTAAGGACATCAGGAGCACCTTCCACAATGATATAATAGTCGGCATCACGCAGTCTGGCGGCACGGTCAATACCGAATACTGTTTCTCCCTTGGAGTAAATCATGCTTGTTGCCGAGTTGATATACTTGGGAGCTTTCCTGTTGTCTCCGATGTATCTGGCTGTATAGGCAATGATGCGTCCCCATCTGTTTCTCACGGGAATCATGATACGCTGTCGGAACATGGCGTATGTGTTTCCGTCCTCGCCACGCTTGAACATACCGAGTTCGTACAGCAGTTCTTCGTTCAATGCTTTACTTCTGCAGAAATCCATGAAGGTTTGACTATCCTTAGGTGCATAGCCTATTCCGGCAAAGGCACAGAACTCCTCATGCCACCGGCCGTATGCGTAGGCTCTGGCATCAAGGCTCTCTTCCTTGTCTGTTGTTCTTAAATTTTGCAGGAAGAAGGTCTGGACTGTATCGAGAACTGTCAGAAGTGACTCCCGGTGCCTGGCTTCGGCCATCTGTTCCTCACTGCGCTCTTCTCTGATGTATTCTACCGGAATATTATGGTTCCTGGCAATAAATTCCACTGCGGCACTGAAGGAAAGGTTTTCCTTTTCCATTATAAACGTAATGGAATCACCGCCACGGTTACAGCTGAAACAGTGGAAGAGATTCTTGCTTGGGGTAACGGCAAAGGAACCGGTCTTTTCGGAATGAAAAGGACAAAGTCCCATCAGTGTTGAACCTTTTCTGGACAGTCTGACATAAGGACTGAGTACGTCTTCTATGGCAAGTTCCCTTACTTTCCGTATGGTTGTTTCGCTTATCATAACGTACTGAGCAGGTTCCAACAATCGATTATTGACTGGCCGGAGTATTTCGGACGGCTGACATTATTAGGATTAAGCGGTTGGATATATCCGTTATCTCTGTATTTTTTGAGTGTCTTGTTGCTGATACCGAGTTCAGCACAGGTGCGCTTGACTGAATAGACACCGTTTGGATCGCACGCTGGTCTGATTTCTTTCATTATTATAAAATCATTATGAATGTGCGATACAAATATCTGTCCGGCTTTATTGTTAAGCTGGTGAACAAAGGTTACTGACGCACATTCCTGTACCTACTATAATTGCTTTCTTTATATTTCATAGAGTATCACGGCTAAACTAAACAAATAAAGTTTATCAATATTAGAGTATTAGCCATAATATGTTTATCACTTATCTTTCTTGACTGGTTTTTCTGCCTGTTTCGGCTGACTTTCATCAAAATAGTCCTGGGTGGTTCGCTGCAAGAGCCTGAGGTCTGCCGTGCGGTATTCCACCTTACCGGGTCTTTTATAGGAGACCACCTTTTCCTGACGTTTCCATCGTTCTACATTCCTGCGGCCAAAAAGTTCGTAAGCCTTCCTCTGGCTGATGAATTCAGGATCATCCTTGTCGGCTTTCAATTGCCTGACAATTCTGGAGGAGAGGTCATTCAGGAATGTTTCGTATGGTATAAGATGGTCCAGAAACTGTAATATCTTCATATAAATCTGATTTGGTTTCTATACTGTTCGTTTGACCGTAATGGTGTGGTTTTCCCTGTCAGTTCTGGTCTTGAACTGACGGTTGTAGATGGCACCAAGCTCTGAAGCCTGTGTACGGACGCTTTTCAAACGTGAAATGGGGAATGAAACGGATTCACCTACTTCAAGGGCAACAAGTGCCGGACGGATTTTTTCTAAGTTTTCAGACATAATTGTTGGATGTTTAATATTTAATGTTTAACTTTGTATTCACCAAATGAATATGTTACGTTACAAAGTAACATAAAATGGTTTATATAACCAAATATTTGTTTAATGATTTATTGTTTAAGATGTATTTTTTGAAACAAGTACATAATATGTACAATTTCAATATTACTATTAGATAGAAAAATGAAAATACCCAACATAAAAAAAGATAATATAGTAGTTCTTCTTGCAAGTACCGTCGCTGGCGGTGTAAGCAAAGTAACAATTGATCAAATTGAACATTGGATTGATAAATCAAATAGGACAAAAGAATTCAAGGCTGTAATTAAAAAGACTAATAAAGAATTTACAGAATTAAAGCCTGTTTACGATGAGACAATTTTAGATAAAGATTCTATTATGAGACAATGCAAAACTGTTAACTTAGATTTTAAGTCTGCAGTTAGTCCCATTATTGCAACAGCAATACAAGATGGAATAATTTCCAATCATGGAAGAAATTTGCTCGAATGCGTTAATATACCAACTGATATGCTTCATGTTTGGAAAGATAACCCTAATATTTTTCATGGTTATCAAATGAAAGATGGACATTTTTATAAGCAAGGTAAATTTGTGTCAGCTTCATTTCCTACCCCTTTATTAGTATTTCAAATAACTTCCTTAGTTACAGGACTATATTTCCAAAATCAAATATCAGAACAATTATCTATCATAAACAAAAAACTTGATTTTTTAATAAATAACATATTTCAAAAAGATTATAGTATTATACAATCTAATTCCCAATGGATAAATGAAGTAAATCAATTAGAAAATTTTAAACCTGAAGATATCAGTAGTGCAGAACAAAGATTAGAAGAGCTTAATAGACTAAGATGCGATTACAGGCAAAAATTTGAAAAGATTGATTTTTCCATAAATTATTTAGTTGGATCTAATTACTCTGAAATCAAAAAATGGAGAAATGCTTTTTCAGAAAGCTATATGTTAGAAATAATGGAAATAGCTTATGCAGCAGAAGTTGAATATCTATTGGTTAATATATTAATCAGTAAAATGTATTCAAACTACGATACTGATTATTATAAAGAACGTCTAGTACTATGCGCAAAGAGGCATAATCCAAACTTCTATATTTTTTATGCTCCCAAATATTATGAATTAAAAAAGAAAATGGAAATCAACTTAAATGGTCTTGAAAATAAAGCTGAATATAAAAATGATACAATAACAAATATTAAAAATGAAATTATGGACAATTTTTCGAATATCGAAAACAAATTTTCAAAAGTTAGTTCATTAGGCCCTAGGCAGTATATGTTAATAGAAAATGGAGAATGTATAGGTGTTTATACAGACATAAAGAACATATAATTTTAGACAAGTATGGATAATGACATAAAACATGTGCATGTAGGTCAGGCTATCGACAAAAGACGCAACGAGCTTGGATTGAGCAAATCTGAACTTGGGCGCAAAATCGGTGTGCCGCAGCAGCACATAAACCGAATACTGGAAAGGGAGACTATGGAGACAAACAGACTTATTAAAGTCAGCGAAGCATTGGACTTCAATTTCTTTTCCCTTTTCTGTCCGAGACAGCATAATATATCGGCACACCTTGCAGCCGTTGCATTGGACGGTAATGCAAACAACCTGATAGGTGATGCGGAACTGGCCGTACAGTTATCCAGCGAAAAGAAAGAAACTGAGAACTTGAGGGAAACAATCAAGCTTCTGAAGGAACAGATAGAGAGTCTGAACTCACAGATTTTACGTCTTGATTCAAACCTTAAGGATAAGGACGTGATTATTGAACTATTGAAAGATAGGAAATAAACAATACTGAAATTTAAATGAATGCGTCATCTCGTTACAGAGAGGTCAAATCATTCATCCTTAATATCTATTGCAACTGTTCCAAGCATTGTATGGGATTATATCAAGATGCATACAGATTACATACACAGATATTGCATCTTATTGAAATTCAGATATGTATTGGAGAGGCGCAAGCTGCAATTGAAGAATAAAATTTGCCATTAAATAAGTTTACGAGGTAGATAATAAAAAATTTATCTACCTCGTTTTCTTTATATCAATATGCATACAAAAAAACTGTACCTACATTATCCTGAAAACAATGAGGTACAGCTACACGAATAAACTAAAAAATTAATTATCTTAATGAAAATAGATATCTGAGTTATTTTTCTTATAAAACAAACTTATATTGTATTTTGTTCATTATAATTGATTTAAATTCCATAGAAATGTGCAGGATAACCATCTAGCAAACAATCCAATCTATTATTATCCATAAATATATTATTCATATATGAATAATCATTCGCACCGTATTTCAGACGCAGTGTAGTATAATTGGCATCATACCAATCCCAAAGAAACGAATATGAAGATTCCTGACGAAATCCGCGATTATCTATAGTCAGAATATAATCTTCCCCAGTATTATTGTCATAAAAGCGTAACTCCTGACGATGAAAATCGCCATTATTGTCAGTCCATTCCTCTACCCATGTCCTGCTACATAAATA
Source organism: Bacteroides sp. ET336 (assembly GCF_024733815.1). Taxonomy (NCBI): domain Bacteria; kingdom Pseudomonadati; phylum Bacteroidota; class Bacteroidia; order Bacteroidales; family Bacteroidaceae; genus Bacteroides; species Bacteroides sp. ET336. Next base: position 128,752 of record NZ_JANRHK010000001.1, on the reverse strand, counting down.
ATATGTGGCTTCTCGGTAATTATTGGTTCCGTTCCCTAATTCTATGCCTATACCTACATACTCACATGATGAGAATAAAATAGGAAATGTGGAGATTAGTGCCGAAAAAGCAATAACCTTACTTAAATTCTTCATGGTTTCCTCCTGTTCTTCTTAACTTCCTGATACAAAAGTACACACATCAATTCACTTACTATAAAGTAAATTCCTATATTTTAAGGGGAATTTCCCTAAATGTAATAGGGATACAAGAAAGGCATTATGACATGCTAATAAAAACAACATATCATAATGCCTTAATGTTATAGAAATTGAATGTAAATATCAGGCCATTGTTCCGCCAACAATATCAAGCAATTCGTTCGTAATAGCCTGCTGACGGCTCTTATTATATACCAAAGTAAGCTCCTGAATCAAATCGTTGGCATTGTCGGTAGCTATCTGCATTGCCATCGTACGGGCAGCATGTTCCGATGCTGCTGCGTCAAGCAATACCGTATAAATCTTCATCCTCAGAACCTTAGGAACAAGTGATTTCATTATAACTTCAGCCGAAGGTTCAATAATATAGTCTGAAGACTGTTCTTTTGCCTCAGAGTTGTCTGTATTGCCAACCTGTCCGTTTACATCAACCGGAAGATATGTTTCATGAGTCAGAATCTGGGATGATGTTGACTTGAAGTGATTATACAGCAAATCTACTTTCTGTATCTCACCTTTCAGGAATTTACTCATGAGTTCAGAAGCCAAATCAGAAGCATCCTGATAATTTGGTTTTCCACTCATGTGCTGATAATCTCCTGCCACTTCCATTCCCATCTTCTTTACTGCCTCAGCAATTTTCCTTCCTACAGGATAAATCAGGATATTCTCCTTTCCTACTTTAGCAGAATACTCGTCAACCAGAGCTGACAAATGTCTGATAACATTTGCATTATATCCGCCACAAAGACTGCTGTTCGAAGCAAAAGCCACTATTGCCACCTTCTTTACCTGTTTGTTGACAGAGAAAGGTGTCTGAACAAAAACGCCGGACGCCAAGAAATCTCTCAGAATTCCATGCAGCTTGTTCTCGTATGGAAGCATATTTTCTATAGCCTCCTGAGCCTTGTGCAGTTTTGCCGACGCCACCATCTTCATGGCCGAAGTAATCTTCAGCGTACCGTTTATAGAGTTTATTCTACTTTTAACTTCTTTCAGCGATGCCATAATATAATTACTGTTTATATTGAACTGCAGTTTCTGCTGCTACCTTTTCTATAATAGCCGTTACAGCATCATTTATCTGTCCGCTGGCCAAAACATCTATCACATCTTCCTTATGGCTCACACGAAGAGTTGAAAGGAATGTATCCTGGAAGCTACGTACCTTGTCAAGTGGAACTTCACGCATCAAACCGTGAGTACCGCAATAAAGGATTGCAATCTGCTCGCCAACCGGCATAGGTGAGTACTGAGGCTGAATAAGCAACTGGTTATTCTTACGTCCACGGTCGATAGCCATAGCTGTAACAGGGTCCATATCGCTGCTGAACTTAGAGAAAGCTTCAAGTTCACGATACTGTGCCTGGTCAATCTTCAGTGTACCGGCAACCTTCTTCATACTCTTGATCTGCGCACTACCACCCACACGTGATACAGAAATACCCACGTTGATAGCAGGACGGAAACCTTGGTTAAAGAGGTCTGTTTCAAGGAATATCTGACCGTCAGTGATTGAAATCACATTTGTAGGAATATATGCTGATACGTCACCAGCCTGAGTTTCAATAATAGGCAATGCTGTGAGCGAACCACCAGCCTTAACTTTACCTTTCAGGCTTTCAGGCAGGTCATTCATCTGTTCTGCCACTTCCTGTTGGCTTATTATCTTAGCCGCACGTTCAAGCAAACGTGAATGCAGGTAGAAGATATCACCAGGATAAGCCTCACGTCCAGAAGGACGGCGAAGGATAAGTGATACTTCACGATAAGCTACAGCCTGTTTTGACAAGTCATCATATACTACCAATGCATGACGACCGGTATCACGGAAATATTCACCTATAGCTGCACCGGCAAACGGAGCGAAATACTGCATAGCTGCAGGATCAGAGGCTGTAGCTGCAACTACCACTGTATAATCCATAGCACCACGTTCACGGAGTGCATTAACTATACTTGCCACAGTAGAACCTTTCTGTCCTATCGCCACATAAATACAGTAAACCGGATTTCCTGCCTCATAATTAGAGCGCTGATTGATGATTGTATCAATAGCAATAGCTGTCTTTCCTGTCTGACGGTCGCCGATAATCAACTCACGCTGTCCGCGTCCTATAGGGATCATGGCATCAATAGCCTTCAGACCAGTCTGCAACGGTTCTGTTACAGGCTGACGGAAAATAACTCCCGGAGCCTTACGTTCAAGCGGCATCTCGAATGTTTCTCCAAGTATGTCGCCACGTCCATCCAATGGAACACCCAGAGGGTCGATTACACGTCCCAACATACCCTCACCCACATTGATGGAAGCGATGTGTTTGGTACGTTTCACTATCATTCCCTCCTTAATCTGGTCAGTAGGACCAAGCAGGACTGCACCCACATTGTCCTCTTCCAGATTCATTACCGTACCCATGATACCGTTCTCGAATTTCAGCAACTCGTTTGCTTCAGCATTACGCAAGCCATATATACGAGCCACACCATCACTTACCTGCAACACGGTACCTACCTCATCAAATTTAAGCGAGGTATCTATACCTTCAAGTTGCTGGAGCAATACTTCCGAGACTTCGCTGGGTTTTATAGTATTATCTGCCATTCTTTGTCAATTCAAATAATTAAACTATTCTTCTGTTCTTCTCAATAAACTGACGCTTAACTTTTTTAAGCTGGTAATCGACGCTGGCATCAAGACGATATCCATCTATTTCCATAATGTAACCGCCTATAATAGAAGGATCTATCTTAGAAGTTATTTCTATCTTAGAATTAGTTTTCTGGCTACCAATTTTTTCAAGATGCTTTACCAATTCCGGAACTTCGATTGCAGTTGTCAGTTTACCCATCAATATATGCTTCCTTTCCCTATACAGGTCAATATACGACCATGTCATGAATTGCAAGAATTTCTCTCTCTTACCATTAAGTACCAGCAAGAGGAAACGTTTCATTTCTTCAGTGACATCTTTACCTCCCGCTGCCTCAACAAGTAAATTCAATTTTTCTTGTTTCGTAACAACCGGATTATCAATAGTCCTTCTCAAATCAGGAACATTAGCAAAATGTCTGGCCAGCGTTTTTACCTCTTCATATATCTTGTCTTCATTGCCTCTGTCCATTGCAAAGTCCAACAAAGCCTTGGCATAACGCCTTGAAACAACTCCTGTATTCATACTAGGTTATTTAGAAGATTCAACCATTTCGTCCACCAACCGACTGATAAGTTCAGTCTGTTCCTTCTCATCGGCCAATTTTGTACGCATTACTTTTTCAGCAATACCTACAGAGAGTAAAGCCACCTGACGCCGGATATCGCGGATTGCACTTTCTTTTTCGGTTTCAATCTGCTTTTTCATTTCCTCCATCAAACGGTCACCTTCCAGACGAGCCTTTTCCTGAGCTTCTCTAATGATACGGTCACGCGTTTCTGTTGCCGATTTCAGGATTCGGGCTTGCTCCTCATGGGCCTGAGCCAGGATTTTCTCGCCTTCAATCTTCACGTTTGCCAATTGTTCGTTAGCTTCACGTGCAGCTTTAAGCGAGTTGTCAATATACGCTTTCCGATCGTCAACCATTTTGATGATAACAGGGAATCCGAATTTTGCCAACAAAAAGAAGACAATACCGAATACTACTACCATCCAAAACAGTAACCCCGGATCCGGAGTCAATAATCCCATACGCTGATTATTATAGGAACAATGTCAAAAGACAAACGATAATTGCGATAATAGCTACACCTTCAACAAGTGCTGCAATGATAATCATATTAGTACGAATATCACCTGATGCTTCTGGCTGACGAGCAATTGCTTCCATAGCTGAACCACCGATTTTACCAATACCAATACCTGCACCGATTACTGCAATAGCTGCACCAAGAGCAGCACCCAATTTACCTAAACCTGCACCTGCGGCAGCCTGTAATAAAATTGAAAGTAACATAATTATAAGTTTTTAAGTTTGTTATTTTTTAATTTATAAAGTAATAATTCTACTACGGCAATTTTGCCGTACATTTTCATCACTATTTTTTGTTAGTTTAATTTTCTTCTTTTTCCTTTACCTTGGAAAGACCGATAAATACGGCTGAAAGCATAGTAAACACATAAGCCTGAATGAAAGCTACCAGAAGTTCAAGAGCAGTCATGAATATACCAAAGGCCACTGACACAAAAGTCATTGTTCCATTCAATAACGGACCAATCTTCACTGTTATGAAAATTATGGACAGCAAACTGAGAATAGCTGCGTGGCCTGCCATTATATTGGCAAAAAGACGAATCATAAGAGCGAAAGGCTTAGTGAACAGGCCAAAGAATTCTATCACCGGCATCATAGGTATAGGAGCCTTAAGCCATACCGGTACATCAGGCCAAAATATATCTTTCCAATATTCTTTGGTTGCAAAAGCATTCGTAAAAAAGAAAGTCAGCAAAGCCAGCACGAGTGTAATAGCTATATTACCTGTTACATTGGCACCTCCAGGAAATATTGGAATAAGTCCCATCAGGTTATTGACCAATATAAAGAAAAATGCAGTCAGCAGATACGGTGCATAACGTTCATAACCAGGACCTATACCTTCCTTGATTACATCATTATAAATCATTAACACCATCGATTCTACCATACCTACACCACCTCTTGGCGCACCGTTCTCTACAGGATGTTTTTTATACCATCTAGCACATCCAAGAACTATCCACACCAGAATAGTGCTGTTTATTATAAGTCCAACAACATTCTTTGTTATGGACATGTCCCATGGACGAACTTCCTCGCCTGAAGAATTACGCTCTACTATCTTTCCGTCGTATGTTCCACCTTCGGCAATATAAAGTCCTTCATACTCACCATCTTCAAGTTTCTCAGATGAGAATACATGCCATCCGGTACTGCTTTTCACTATTACCGGCAATGGTATTGTGATATGAGTATCCCCTATGCTGAGAATATGCCAAGAGTAGGCATCGTTGATATGTCCGAACACCAGTTCATTGACATCCACTTCACCACCTTCATTAGAAGTCTCGGCAGATGCGAAACCCGATGTAAAAACCATCAGTAACACCAAAGTCCATATATAACGTACTTTTTTCATTGTTTCTGTTTTAGTTTTTTCTTCTTTATAAGTCTCAGTTCGATATTAGTAAAATATACAGTTTCGAATATCAGAAAAGAAATATAGAATACCAGAAAGGTTGCAAAAAAAGCCACAATTTCATGCTGTACCGCATAACAGTATATAGAAATTATCAGCACACTGACAAGAAACTTTGTTCCTTTGCAAACCAGAAACAGTGGAACCATTTTATCTTCTCCCAACCGATAAGCCAGAGAAAACATGTTGATGTAGAACAGACCGAAGAGGTAAAAAAACACAGGAATGGCAGGAAACCACGGAAAATACCTGTCTGGTATAAACAAATGGTAAATCAAACCTATCACAACAGACAATATCAAAGTCAATATTGTCATTTTTTTTATAAATATCCTCTTTGCCTTGAGCAAAAACATGTTTTTCAGATTTTTCGGTTTATAATTCTACGCACACTGAGACCAAATTATCTTTAACCTCAACGAATCCTCCTGTAATTTTCAATCTTTGCGTATCTCTCTGCACCCTGTAATGTGCCTCGCCACACTGATAGACCACTTCACCATCCTTTAACGAAGATATTATCGGAGCGTGGTTTACAAGCACCTGAAACTTTCCCAGTTCACCCGGAAGTTCCACCCAGTTGACAGGACCATCGAAGAGAGTACGCTCCGGTGAAATAATCACCAGATGCAAATTCTTCCTGTCCATAGGCGTTATGCTTTAGCAGCCTCAAGCAGTTTCTTTCCTTTCTCTATGGCATCTTCGATAGTTCCTACATTAAGGAATGCCTGTTCCGGCAAGTAGTCAACTTCACCGTCAAGAATCATCTTGAATCCCTTGATTGTATCTTCTATTGAAACCATAGCACCAGGAACACCTGTAAATTGTTCTGCCACGGCAAACGGCTGTGAAAGGAATCTCTGTACCCTACGAGCACGGTTCACAGTCAGACGGTCCTCGTCAGAAAGTTCATCCATACCAAGAATAGAGATAATATCCTGAAGTTCCTTGTTACGCTGAAGAATCTGTTTAACCCTCTGTGCAGTCTCGTAATGCTCCTTACCCACAATCAGCGGATCAAGGATACGCGATGTAGAATCCAGTGGGTCAACGGCAGGATAGATACCAAGCTCGGCAATCTTACGGCTCAACACTGTAGTAGCGTCAAGGTGAGTAAATGTAGTAGCCGGAGCAGGGTCTGTCAAGTCATCGGCAGGCACATAAACAGCCTGAACTGATGTGATGGAACCATCCTTGGTAGAAGTGATACGTTCCTGCATCTTACCCATTTCAGTAGCCAGAGTAGGCTGGTAACCTACAGCCGAAGGCATACGTCCTAAAAGCGCAGAAACCTCAGAACCTGCCTGAGTAAAACGGAATATATTATCGATAAAGAACAATATGTCCTTAGGGCTGTTTTCTTCAGTCTTGCGGTCACGGAAAGATTCGGCAAGTGTCAATCCTGACAGCGCAACAGACTGACGTGCGCCAGGAGGTTCGTTCATCTGTCCGAACACCATCGCAACCTGTGATTTCTCTACTTCCTTATAGTCAACCTTCGACAAATCCCAGTTGCCTTCTTCCATACTCTTCTGGAATTCCTCACCATAACGGATAACGCCTGATTCGATCATTTCCCTAAGCAAGTCATTACCTTCACGGGTACGCTCACCCACACCGGCAAAGACAGAGAAACCATTGTGTTTCTTTGCGATATTGTTAATCAACTCCTTGATGAGCACGGTCTTACCAACACCGGCACCACCAAACAATCCGATTTTACCACCTTTCAGATATGGTTCCAAAAGGTCAATAACCTTAATACCTGTAAAAAGTACTTCCTGAGTTGTTGCCAAATCCTCAAAACGTGGAGGCTCGCGGTGTATAGGGAAACCGTCCTTCTTGTCCAGTTCGGACATTCCGTCTATTGTCTCTCCCACAACGTTCATCACACGTCCTCTGATCTGTGCTCCCACCGGCATGGTTATAGGCTGTCCGGTAGGTACAACTTCCATTCCGCGTTTTAGTCCGTCTGTACTGTCCATAGCCACTGTACGTACAGTATCCTCGCCTATATGCTGCTGTACCTCAATAACCAATGTACGACCATCCTTGCGGACTACAGTCATTGCATCGTGTATTTTCGGCAGTGCAACTTCGGCATCCAATCCCTCCAGATCGAAGTGAACATCCACAACCGGACCAATTACCTGCGAAATATGTCCAACGATTTTTGACATAAACTAATCTGTTAAATAATTATCTTAATTGTATATCGCAAATTTAATATATTATCCAGTAAAGATGTACAATAATGTAACATTTTTTAGCCGTTAAACAATGTTATAGGACATAATAAGAGAAATATTTCCCAATACCATTTACATATTATCACACCACATAAAGACTTTTTATACTTTATATTATAGCATTGACTTTTCTCCTTATTGCAATTATGTTATATGCGGATACAAACAGGAACAATATAACGCCTACCATACATGAAACAACTATTCCACCGCCATCAATACCTTGTATAATATCAGACAAGATACCGGAATACATTCCTCTTATTACAATCAATAAAAACACGGCTATGACCAGTACCGCAAAGTTTATCGCAACCGTTAGTATCTGATATGGCATCGAAACACGTGATGCACTGTATCCCATAAGAATTAGATTCTCCAATTTATCAGTGTTTTTCTGTAAAAGCAGATAGATGCTCAGCAATAATATATAGAATGAAAGCGCACTTATTACAAGACCTATTGCCATGACTATTCCTACAGCCATCTTGAGAAACCATGTAATTTTTCCTGCATCCAGTTTATTATCCTCAGTTTCATATCCGTTATCTCCGAAAAAACGTGCTATTCTTTCATCAGCAGGATTATCCACTTCTATGATTATTCTTGAAGGCTTCAGTTCATTGCTTCCGCCATATTTATGATTTGCCAGATTCATAAACGATTCCGGAACGAGAATTGTATTCAGTCGGTTGGAAAATCCCACTATACGACCTTTCTTCATTTCACTCATTCCATTGCCGGAAATGTATAAATCCAGCGATACCATACCTATCATTCCTTCAGACAACTGTGGAAGATTTCTGCTTCTGGCAAAACCGAAATTGTACAGGTTAAGATAGTTTTTGGGAATTATTATCGGGATTTCCTTTTGTCCTTCTACATATTTCCAGTCATCAGCCTTTACATCCACAAAATTGTCGGGAACAGATTCAAGAAACATTGCCGTGCTCATATTCATTCCTCCGAAAGATACTCCGGCAGAAACCTTGAATTGTGCCGGTTGGAATTCTCCTACTTCCACTGTGAAAGGCTGCGACTTGATATCTTCTACCTCACGCGAAGAAAAAGCAGAGCTTTTCCCTGACAGACTTCCGATAGTACTTACTTTCTTTGTGACAACTACATAATCTTTTTTTATGAAGCTATCCTCTTCCTCAAACACAGGCGACACGTCACTATAGAACTGAATGCCAAGCATCACAATAACCATACCGCACAGATTGGCAATAAAAAATCCTGCCAATTGAGCCACGCTTATATGTTGTCTTAATAATTTCCAAAGCATATTCCCTATCTACTTAGAGTTTTATTTCCTCACTATAATTCATCTGTAAACGGCGACCGATGGATGTCACTATCACTCCTACTCCTCTCTCTCTTATTTCATTTTCAATAATCGAAGCCATAATATCGCCATTTGCATTATCCAAATGACTGACTGGCTCATCCAGGAAAAGGAAGTCTGAAGGCTGACACAACATCCTTATAAACGCTACTCTCTGCTGCTGCCCAAACGACATCCTGCCTATAGGTTCCGACCATTTATTGTCAATGCCCAACATTTCAAACCATTGTCTGATTTGTTTTTCTTCCCTAAACGCAGTAAGATTATTTTTCAGTATGACATTTTCTCCGGCCGTAAGTTCAGGAAAGAGCCTGAGTTCCTGAAACATCAAACCTATGTTATTTTGTCTCACGAAAGTCCAATCTTTGCCGGAGAATGTTCTGATATCAGTTTCGTCAAAACATATTTTCCCCTCATAATCTTTCCTGTATCCGTATATAAAACTGATAAGCGACGATTTTCCTGTACCGGATGCAGCTTCAATCAGATAAGACTTCTCTTTCTGAAAAACAACATCTCTTCTCCAGATACCGGAATCCATCTTTTCTACAGACGAGAATATAGAAGGTACGATATTATTCAAACATATTTTTTCCACCTTATATCACTTTATTAAATTCCATATGTAACATGCATGACGACAAACCTTACATTATCAATAATTCAGCAATGTAGCCAATGGATTTTTATTGTTATCTTTCATCAATATCTCAATATGCACATTTTCTCCATCGGCAGATTCCACTGTAAAACAATCAAGTCCACCGAAGAAAGCCAATGCAGAAGCCATTGTTCCCTTGAGATGCTTCAAGTCAAAAATACGATTTAACGACGTCAAATCGGAAACCATAAAGAACTTCTGACCGACTACCCTGTCACCCCATTTGCGATTTCTCAACGAGAGTCCCAACACACGCCTGTCAATCAATGACTCCTTGTTGGTTACATATAATTTCCCGTCCTTGACTCCTATCCATAATGATAAAGGACCGGAAGACAATCCTACAAGGCTTCCGTCAACAGTCTTGAATTCATATCCTTTGTCACCATAATTTTTCAGAACTACCTGCCCTCCTGAGAGCAGAGCCATAGCTTTAAGTCGCTCAAAGGACTCCATAAAAGAATCTGAATTCACATCTGCATAGGCTATGAATTCTCTTCCGTCAGTACCGGACATAGCCAAAGCCACATCTCCGCTTATCGCATTGAAAAACGAACGAAAATCCAAAGGTATCATGGAGTTGTCAAAATATCTTCTCATTGCCGGATTTTCACACAAGAAATCATAGAATTCACCTCCTTTAATATTTGCCGTTGCCCAAAAAGGAGTATTCGACGGGAACAGGTCAAGGTAATTGCCTTTTATACTTGAAGTCACCTGCTGTTTCTTCTCAAGGATATTTTTCATCACTTTATCGGCAATCATTGTCTCTATATCAACAACAGTTTTTCCCTGCTGAAAATCAACCACCGACAAAGCTTTTACATCTTTCAGTTTCAGTTCGGCAGAAACTCCCATTGTCAACGGATATACAGCCTCCTGAGGCAAGAGTTCAAGCGATGTCCACATCACTATATCACCGCTCTTGCTCTCGATAGATGTAAAATCTTCTGATGCGGAAAATCCTTCACCGTCTTTCTGTCTCAACCACATTGAAGCCTGACGCACCAACGATTCAGGGTCTGACCCCTTATTGTCAGCAACAAGAATAAAAGCACTTTTACTATACGCCAGAAGCCAGTCTCCAACTATAGCCCACCTGCATCCGTCTGCCTCTTTCACCGACGAACACAACTGCTGTTTTTTGAGAACATCAAGAAGTTCTTCCAATTTATCCCTGTCAGTAACCTTTACAAGCAAACCACCCATTTTTGCCTGCTCACCGGCAAATAAGTAAATCTTATCCTTCAGGCCTAATCCACTCTCAGTGCCATCATCAAAGATCTTTTCTATCAAAGCATCCGATCCTGTCAATCCGCTCTTAACCATATTTTCCAGCTTGTCAAGAAGAGGTTTGTCAACTTTTTCACCACTGAGCCCCATCTTCTCCGACATGGAATTCAAATCAACAGCCACAACTGCCGCCGATTTTGACGGGATGGCATTTCTATAATCAGAACCTTTATCACATGCCGACATAATAAATGCCAGTACAAGAATATATATAAATCTTAGTTTCATACCTTTATCCGATTATACATTATTATTCAGCGTTCAACAGATTCATAGTATGAACGGCAACCAATGCCGCCGTTTCAGTACGCAAACGCGACTTTCCGAGACTTACAGGCTTAAAACCTTTCCTGATGGCTGTTTCCACTTCCTCTACACTGAAATCACCTTCAGGACCAATAAGCACCAAAGCATCATTTCCTGGCACTATGGCATCTTTCAACAATGTTTTTTCACCCTCATTGCAATGAGCAATAAACTTATCGCCCTTGAAGTCCATATTCATGAACTTTTCAAAATCAGTCATTTCATTTATCACCGGCTTACGGGCTTTCAAAGACTGTTTTACTGCAGAAACAACAATTTTCTCAATTCTTTCTGTCTTAATAACCTTACGTTCGGAATACCTGCAATTAAGGAAAGTAATCTCGTCAAGACCTATTTCCGTAGCTTTCTCGGCAAACCATTCTATTCTGTCCATCATTTTGGTTGGAGCCATAGCTATATGCAGATGACCTTTCCATAATGGTTCCTGGAATATTTTTTCTTTAATACTTACTTGGCATCTCTTTGAAGTGGCAGCACTTATAACTGCCTTATAGAAATAACCTTTTCCATCGGTAAGTAGAATTTCATCTCCAATGTTCAAACGTAAAACTCTCACACAATGTCCTGCTTCTTCTGCAGGCAATTCCGGATCTGTAAGAATGTCAGGTGTATAAAATACGTGCATAATAATAAACTTGATATAAAAACGAACAAATGTAGCTATTTTTTCCGACACATCTGATGCTGCATACGTCTAAATTAAAACGACATGTCATTTAACAAAGATAAACAAATAGAAATAATCCATTATATCATCCCAAAAAGATTTTTTATATACATTTGCTGATAATAACAAGAAAAACAAACACACATGAAAAAATTACTATTAATTATGCTGGCGATTATGCCATTTTTCGCTATTGCCAAAGACAATAAAAAAAATGACAATTCGAATCCAAAATATTTGGAAGGTGCAATAACTTTCAAAGATGACAAGATAACATTCGAGGATGAAATAAAAGTCCCGACAATGACAAAGGATGAACTATACAAATCAATGCTCGAATGGGCCGAAAAAAGATTTGTTTCCGATAATAAACTAACAAGCCGTGTAGTATATACAAATGAGGAAAACGGTGAAATTGTAGCATCGGCAGAGGAATACATCGTATTCAGTTCTTCGGCACTGTCATTAGACAGAACAAGAATTTACTATCATTTCTACATTCAGGTGGAGAATGGTACATGCCATCTCACAATGAGCCGTATCAGATATTGGTATGACGAAAACAGAGACGGAGGTGAACGCTATTCTGCCGAAGAATGGATTACAGACAATATGGCACTGAACAAGAAAAAAACAAAACTGGCACCTATCTGTGGAAAATTCAGACGTGAGACTATAGATTTGAAAGATGAGCTGTTCAGCTCAGCAAGAGAAAGTCTGGGACAAAAGCTTATTGACAATCCTACAACAACTCCTGTACAGTCTCCTGCCAATACATCAGGAAAAGTTTCCGTATCACAATTACCGGGAAACCTCAACGATATAGCTGCCAAAGGTAGAATTACAATTACATCCGGAAATAAAGAAACCGAAGTGTCACACCAGTCATGGGGAGGCTTCGGAAAACTGTTCAACAAAGACGTAGCATATATCCTCATAGACAAGAAGAATTCCGAGATATGTAAAAATATGGAAGAAAACTCAGAGTATAAGATTTCATTCTATGTAGGAAAATCAATAGATGCTGCAATCATCATAGAATGCAAGAAGACCATGACACAAAATATGTCTTCAGAAGAACTTAAATCTCTAAATCAGAACATCGACACTTCTAAAGAATATATAATGTATGTATGCGAAGTGACATCAGCTGAAATAAACAACCTGTAAATCATATACATAATAAAATCATCAAAGCCAACCTCCGACGGTTGGCTTTTTTCATATAAAAAAGTTATATTCTGTTCAAATACATCACCTAACAGTAACAATATTACAAAAAAACATATATCTTTACCCACAGTTTTAATGTATGAAATACACTATATAAACATAAACTCTTAATATCTTATGAAAAATAGAAAAACATGGCGTTTCTTCGCATTGGCCGGCTGCGGAATTCTCTTGTTCTCATGCCAGGAACCGGCCTACAAAAACACTTCATTATCGCCCGAAGAAAGGGCTGAAGACATTATCAGCAGATTAAATCTGGAAGAAAAAGTATCGTTAATGCAAATGAACTCACCTGCCATTCCACGACTTGGAATAAAGAAATACGACTGGTGGAACGAAGCATTACACGGTGTAGGAAGAGCCGGAACAGCAACTGTATTTCCACAATGTATCGGTATGGCTGCATCATTTGATGATGAGTTATTATACGATGTATTCACAGCCGTTTCCGATGAAGCCAGAGCCAAGAATACAGAATTTTCCAAATCCGGAGACTTGCAAAGATATCAGGGACTTACTTTTTGGACTCCTAACGTAAACATCTTCAGAGACCCGCGTTGGGGAAGAGGTCAGGAAACCTATGGTGAAGACCCGTATCTGGCAGGAAGAATGGGTATCAGCGTAGTAAAAGGATTACAGGGACCTGACTCAACAAAATACGACAAGCTGCACGCATGTGCAAAACACTATGCAGTACACAGCGGACCGGAATGGAACAGACATGTGTTCAATGCCGAAAATATTGATCCTCGCGACTTATGGGAAACTTACCTTCCGGCATTCAAGGATCTGGTGACAAAAGCCGGAGTAAAAGAAGTGATGTGTGCCTACAACAGATACGAAGGCGAACCATGCTGTGGAAGTACAAGGCTTTTGCAGCAGATTTTGCGCGATGAATGGGGATTTAAAGGTATCGTTCTGTCCGACTGTTGGGCTATAGCCGATTTTTATACTGAAGGACATCATAACACTGAACCTGACGCTGAGCATGCGAGTGCAAAAGCTGTACATTCAGGAACAGACCTGGAATGTGGCGAGAGCTACGGTTCGCTGGTTGACGCCGTAAAACAAGGATTGATAAAGGAAGAGACTCTCGACAATTCATTGAAACGCCTTATGACAGCACGTTTCGAGCTTGGCGAAATGGACGAAAATGTATCATGGAAAGAAATCCCTTACAGCGTTGTAGATTGCAAAGAACATAAAGACCTTGCATTGAAAATGGCTGAAGAATCACTTGTCCTACTTCAAAACAAGAACAACATACTCCCATTAAACAGGAATATGAAGATAGCGGTTATAGGTCCTAACGCTAACGATTCTGTAATGCAGTGGGGTAACTATAACGGATTTCCAAGCAAGACTATAACACTGCTTGAAGGACTGAAAGAATTCATTCCTGAATCACAGATTATATACGAACAAGGATGTGACCACACTTCTGAAGTATCTTTGCAAAGTCTGTTCGATTTGTGCAGTGCCGATGGCGAAAAAGGATTCAAGGCTTTGTACTGGAACAAGATGAAGCAGGAAGGCGATCCTGACGTTACCGCTCATGTAGGTACTCCTTTCCATTTCACCACTGCCGGTGCCACAGTATTTGCTCCTGGCGTAAACCTAGGAAATTTCTCGGCAAGATATGAATCGGAACTGAAACCGGTAAAAGATGAGACTATAGCATTCAGCTTCCAGACTCAGGGATATATCAGATTATATATAGACGGAAAAGAAGTTGCATCGGGACTAAACGTTAAGAACTCGCACGCTTACGAGATGAACGTCGAAAAAGGTAAAACATATGACATAAAGGTAGATTATGTCGCTACCGAAGGAAACTGTGCGACACTGAATTTCGATTTCGGACGAGAAGTTCCATTAAACCTTTCTTCTACAGTAAACAAAGTAAAAGATGCAGATGTAGTTATATTTGCAGGTGGTATTTCACCTCAGCTTGAAGGCGAGGAAATGCCTATCAGAATACCAGGATTTAACGGTGGAGACAGAGAAAGTATAGAACTGCCAGCAATACAGACCAAGTTGCTTGCCGCACTGAAAAAAGCCGGAAA
Source organism: Bacteroides sp. ET336 (assembly GCF_024733815.1). Lineage (NCBI taxonomy): Bacteria > Pseudomonadati > Bacteroidota > Bacteroidia > Bacteroidales > Bacteroidaceae > Bacteroides > Bacteroides sp. ET336. The sequence continues at coordinate 113,537 of NZ_JANRHK010000001.1, read as the reverse complement.
GAAAATCGTTATGGTCAACTTCTCAGGCTCGGCTATGGCACTTACAAAAGAAGCACAGCTGTGCGACGCTATCCTTCAGGCATGGTATCCAGGACAGGCTGGAGGTAGAGCTGTAGCGGCAACTCTTATGGGTGACTATAATCCTGCCGGAAGACTTCCGCTCACTTTCTACAAGAGCACAAGCCAATTGCCTGACTTCGAAGATTACTCACTGAAAGGACGTACATACAGATATTTCACAGACGAACCGTTATTCCCGTTCGGCCACGGTTTGAGTTATACATCTTTCCAATATGGAGACGCAACTTTAAGTTCTCAAACTATAAAGGCTGATGAAACACTTTCGCTTGAAATTCCTGTAAGCAATGTAGGCAAACGCGACGGAGAAGAAGTTGTTCAGGTTTATTTGCGCCGTCCGGACGACAAACAAGGCCCTATTTTGACTTTAAGAGAATTCAAACGTGTAAATATAGGTCAGGGAGAGACAAGCAATGTGAAATTCCAACTTACTCCTGAAAGCTTTGAATGGTTTGACACAAACAGCAATACGATGCGTACACTTGAAGGTGAATACGAAATTCTTTATGGTGGAACATCAGACATCAAGAAGCTGAAATCGGTTAAGGTAACAATAGCCGAATAATCTACATACAGTATAAAGACAAATCAGGCTGCCCTCATGGACAGCCTGATTTGTTTTTATACTGTAAGAAAGTTCTATCACCTCTTAGGAATATCTACCGATTTTTCACTTTGTCCCTTCAGATGCTCTGAAAAATAATCTACAAGCCTCCAGTAGAAATATTCATTCATATCTCCAAAAGCATGACGTTGTCCCGGAAGATATAGCATATCGAAACGCTTGCCTGCCCTGATAAGCGCATTTACCACGCGTGTAGTATTTGCCGGATGAACATTGTTGTCTATGTCACCGTGAACCAGCAAAAGATGACCTTTCAATTGCTTTACTATCTCAGGGTTAGTAGCTATCTTATATACGAATGTAGTATCACCTTTCTCAGAAACAGTTTCTTTCACTCCATGGTGTGTTTCACTCCACCAGCGGTTATAGATACGGTTATCATGGTTTCCTGCGCATGAGACTGCAGCCTTGTAGAAATCAGGATACTGACATATTGCGGCTGTTGACATAAAACCGCCACCGGAATGACCGTGAATACCTACCTTATTTATATCTATATATTTATATCGTGCAGCCAGCTGCTCAACCGCTGCCTTGTGGTCTGCCAAAGGATAATCGCGCATATTGCCGTAACCATAATTGTGATACCACTTCGAACGGCTTGGATGTCCTCCTCTCTGACCTACAGAAATGACGATAAATCCAGCCTGAGCCAAACGGTCGGTACGGATACTCATGCGTGTAAACGGATAATATACAGCCTCAACCTGAGGTCCCGGATATACATAGTCTATGATAGGATATACCTTTGTTGAATCAAAGTCATATGGTTTGTACATCACTCCATAAAGGTCTGTCACACCATCGGCAGCCTTAACCTTGAAAAGTTCAGGGAACTTATATCCCGCAGCCTTAAGGTTTGAGAAATCACTTTCCTGAATAGTCATCACCTTGTTTCCGTTTCTGTCAATCAGGTCTGCACACGGCACCGTGTTTACACGCGAGAAATTATCTACCGCAAACTGTGCATCGTCCGACAATGAAATCTGATGGAAGTAATCTCCTTTTGTCAGTCTTGTAAGCCCGCTTCCGTTTACATTTACTTTATACAGATGTTCGTAATAAGGGTTCTCATCCTTTTCCTTACCGTTTGCCAGGAAATATACGGTACGTGTAGCCTCATCTATCTTCAATACCTGCTCCACATGCCATGGTCCTTCGGTAATTCTGTTCTTCAGATTTCCCTTGTCGTCGTATAGATAAAGATGCGCCCAGCCGTCGCGTTCGCTCCACTGTATGAATTCCTTTCCTCCGTTCAATACATGTATAGGACGAGTTTCCTGATAAGTATTCATGCGTTCCTTCACTATTGGAACGATGGAATCCTCTCCTACTGTATATGTACACACATCAATACGGTGAAGATCTCTGCTATATCGTGTAACGAAGAAACGGTTATTGTCGCCCTGCCATACCGAAGGACGGAATTCCATGTCTCTCTGTTTCTTTTCCATTGGTTTTTCTTCAAGTCCCAACCACTGGTTCTTCCATGCCGACACTTTAATCTCCTTACGTGTGTTCGATGTCATATCGAATATATAGAGATGTTCTTCCGGTGCCTCCATTTCCCCCGGCATCTGATACTTGTATGTCTCAAGTGTAGGACGAGGCTCAGCTATGGAATTTATTACCCACAAAGGCTTTACAGCTCTGTCATCCGAAACTATAGTAACAAAATGCTTTGAATCGGGCGACCAGCAGCCCCATGCTCTACGGCGTTTGCCATTACATAAAGTGTCTGTATTCAGTATGCTGTAAGGAATACCATAGCCGAAATCAGGAATACCGTCTGTGGTAAGCTGAATTTCCACTATAGTGCTGTCCTTCTCATCCTTCTGAGCCTTACGGTAATCGGCAATGCTCATACGATACAGATTGCAGTCCTTGGCATACACCACAGACTGTCCGTCGGGTGAAACAGACGCCCAGTCAAGTTTCTTAGGTTCTTTTTCCTTATCTGCAAGGTGAGTCAGTTTCTTGGATGGAAAATCATAAGAGAAATAGAAAACCTTCTTTTCAGTTTTATTGTCCTTATCATTTTTTTCATCCTGCGATGACACTACTTCGAAAGTAAAAGTACGTCCGTCAGCTTCGGCCTTAAGATTCTTAACAGGAAGCTGTCTTGCCTCAAACGGGTCTTTCACTATTTCAGTGAGTTGTGCTGCCAGCTTATCACGGTCGAACAACAGTTCCTTCTTTTTTTGCGATGGGTTTACCACATACCAGAACTTACCTTCGGAAGTCTTATATTCATACCAAAAGCCGTTTCCATTCTGAAACCAATGAGGATCGACCATGGTAGAAAACAACATGTTTTTAAGCTTACTTTCGGTAAACTTTTCAGCCTGCAGATATTCCGGAAGTCTTTCCTGTGCCTTGCCCAATGTAGCAGAAAGCATCATACTTCCCAATATTGCAGAAAACAAAATTCTCTTCATATTTCGATATTTAATTATAACAAGAATCTAAGTACGTCATTGAAATTTGCCCAGATAAGCAATGCAAAAAGCAGGAACATACCAACCATCTGAGCATATTCCAGGAACTTGTCGCTAGGCTTGCGGCGGGCCACAATCTCATAGATAAGGAAGAGCACATGTCCACCGTCGAGTGCAGGAATAGGCAGAATGTTCATAAATGCCAATATAATAGACAGGAATGCTGTCATTGACCAGAAACGTTGCCAGTCCCAAACCTTAGGGAAGATGCTTCCGATAGTACCGAAACCACCCACACTCTTGGCTCCTTCCTTAGTGAATACATATTTAAGGTCGTTCACATACCCTTTCAATGTATTTACACCAAGAGTAACTCCTGCAGGGAATGACTCGAAGAAACCGAATGAACGCACCGTAGGAGTGTAGTTAAGCAGTCCTCCAAAGGCAGACACTTTGAACTGCTCGTCAGTAGTCACATTTACGGTATCTCTTACTCCCGCACGCGAATACACCAAAGAAAATTCAGCTGTAGTCTTTTCTGCAACTTCAGCCCTAAGTTTCAAATCGGCAATCTGGTTCTGGAAGTCATTCCATGAATTAAGAGTTTTTCCGTTGACAGCTATAAGCGAGTCGCCTTTCTGTATTCCGGCATTTGCAAATCCGCCACCTGCAAGCACTGAATCGACTACATTAGGATGGAATACATCAACAAACATAGGATCCTGCTGTGCCACATCAATAAGGCTCAATTCAGGCATGGCAATATTAACAGTTTCTCCATTACGCAATACAGTCACTTCCTTGGCTTCAACCATACTGCGTATCATATCCATACCGAAACGGTCAAGTTCTTTTCCATCGGCACTGATAAGTATATCACCATCGCGGAAACCTATTTCCTGAGCAGTTTCGTTAAACTTCAACCCATAGCTCATATCCTTGAGTGCGATATATTTGTCACCCCATGTGAACAGAATCATTGAATAGATGAACAAAGCCAGAATGAAGTTCATCATCACTCCTCCTATCATCACCAGCAATCTCTGCCATGCAGGTTTTGAACGGAACTCCCAAGGCTGTGCAGGCTGCTTCATCTGCTCGGTATCCATCGATTCGTCTATCATACCTGCAATTTTACAGTATCCGCCTAACGGCAACCATCCTACACCATATTCCGTATCCGAATTCTTAGGCTTGAATTTGAACAAAGAAAACCATGGATCGAAAAATATATAGAATTTCTCAACCCTTATTTTGAATAAACGCGCAAAAAAGAAGTGTCCTCCTTCATGTACTATGACCAGAATAGACAAGCTTAGCACCAATTGAAGGGCACGGATAAAAAATGTCTCCATTGATTTTTCTTACTTTTTTTAATAGGTTATTGACTAAAAGCCCGAATTTATGACAAACTCTGCAGCTATACGGCGTGCTATAGCATCAGTCTCTACATAATCCTGATATGTAGGGTTACTGATGAAAGTCACCTTATTCATTGTTTTTTCAATTACATCACTCATTCCCAGGAAAGAAATCTGGTCTTTCAGGAAAGCTGCAACTACGACCTCATTGGCTGCATTCAATATACAAGCCATATTACCTCCACGGTTCATAGCCTCGTATGCAAAAGCAAGGTTTCTGAAACGTTTTGTGTCAGGAGCTTCAAATGTAAGTGTATTGCATTTCATGAAATCAAGACGTTCGCCCGACAGACTCTCGCGTTTAGGATAAGAGAACGCGTATTGTATCGGCAGACGCATGTCTGGTACACCAAGCTGGGCCTTTACCGCACCGTCCTTATATTCCACCATAGAGTGTATGACCGACTGTGGATGAACCACCACCTCAATCTGTTCAGGCTTAACTCCAAAAAGCCATTTGGCCTCTATAACTTCAAATCCTTTATTCATCATAGAAGCAGAATCTATGGTAATCTTTGCTCCCATACTCCAGTTAGGGTGCTTCAAAGCCTGTTCCTTGGTTACTGTTGCCAGTTGTTCCATGCTGAATGTACGGAAAGGCCCTCCTGATGCCGTGAGAATAACCTTACTGATAGGATTATTCATTTCAAGACACTGGAATATTGCCGAGTGTTCAGAGTCAACCGGCAAAATAGGAGTTCTGTATTGTTGTGCCAGTTCAGTTATAAGCTCTCCTGCAACTACCAGTGTTTCCTTATTGGCAAGTGCAATTGTTTTTCCGGCCATTATGGCATTCATGGTCGGTTTCAGACCTGCATAACCCACCATTGCAGTGAGAACTATATTGACTGGTCCTGATTCCACTATCTCACACAATGCTTCTGCTCCAGCATAAACCTTTATAGGAAGGTCAGTCAAAGCATCTTTAAGTTGCTGATACTTATCTTCGTTTGCTATAACTACAGCCTCAGGCTGAAACTTTCTGGCCTGTTCAATAAGTTTTTCTACTTTATTATTAGCTGTCAGAGCATACACTTCATATAAATCAGGATGTTCCTCTATCACTTGTAAAGCCTGGGTACCAATAGACCCAGTAGAGCCCAAAATTGCTATCTGTTTCTTCATAATCTTAGAAAACTACATATTTTTCCGGATTGATTGGCGTACCACTGTGCCAAAGTTCAAAGTGAAGATAATGTCCGCTTGGCTTTTCCTTACTTTTTCCCACCAAAGCAATGACATCGCCACCTTTCACCTTATCTCCAGGTTGTTTCATCAATGAACCACAGTGTTTATATATACTGATAAAATTTTGCGAATGCTGGATTTGTATTACGTAACCATCGTCTATTGTATATGCAGCCATGATTACAGTTCCATCCAATACAGCCAGAACATTTGCATTAGGACCAGTTATCACATCTATCCCGTAATGTTTCTTTTCAGGATCGAAATTCATATCCATAACTCCGTTTACAGGCTTGAAAAACACCAGTCCTGCCACCGCATTCCCTGTATCTATGGCACGCAAATTATACCGTTCCTTCTGTTCATACTGCTGACGGAATTCCTCTTCTTCCTTAGTTCTTTCCATAAGCTGTTCAGCACGCAGATTGGTGAGCGAATCTATCGACTGAACCGTGTCTGCCTTTATTTTTCCACTGAAAATATCCTGTATATTCATTATATACATGTTCTGTTTTTCCAAAGCCTGTCTCAATGAATCAGCCCTTAAAGCATTGGCGACAACCATTTCGCGCACCTCACTGTTCATATAACCAGGCAAATAGTTTCTCAGTGGTGTAAATGCGATTATCAACGCAGCAATAATAAATATTACAGTGCAAGCAAATATAAGGACAGAAAGCCCATTCAGTTTGGAGACATGTATTCCTACCACCTCTTCCAACGTATTTTCGTTGATGATAGTCAGTTTATATTTAAACTTAATATTATGCCAAAACGCCTTACGTCCTTTCTTTCTCATGCTCATCAGTTTTTATTATTCCAACAATCCTTCAGGAATATCCACTTTCACACACTTCTTCTTATGGTCAATATCAAGTATGAATTCTTCGTGTGCAGGCAACAGGATCTCGCTTCCGTCTTCCTTTTCAATAACGAACAGTACATTTATAGTAGCGTCATCCACATCAACTATCCTGCCAAGTATTCCATGATTTACATCATTCACTTCGAAGCCCACAAAATAGTTCCACGATGTTACTTCGTCCTGTTCCTCCACATATTTCATAGGGAAAAACACTTCCACATTGGTAAACATTCTGGCCTTTTCTGCCGTATCCACATCCTCAAATTTCACCAAAGCAGAATTATCCGAACGGAAACGATATTCCTCTATAAAAAACGGTACAAGAATCCCGTCCATAAGCAAAATAAGATAATCACAATCCACACGGTCGAATATATCATCAGTGAAAGTAAAGGAAACCTCTCCTTTCACCCCATGAGGTTTGTTTATCACTCCTATTTTATATACTTCTTCTTTTCTAATCATCTGTATTAATTAAATTCTTGTGATACGAGCCCCCAGTGCAGTCAGACGTTGTTCTATATTCTGATATCCACGGTCTATCTGTTCTATATTGTGAATCCGGCTTGTGCCTTCTGCTCCCATGGCAGCAATAAGCAACGCAATTCCGGCACGTATATCCGGCGAAGTCATATTTCCACCTCTCAGACTGAAATTATGGTCATGACCGATAACTACTGCTCTATGCGGATCGCACAATATTATCTGTGCTCCCATGTCTATGAGTTTGTCAACAAAGAACAGCCTGCTTTCAAACATCTTCTGATGTATAAGCACACTACCCTTAGCCTGTGTAGCCACTACCAGCATAACACTAAGCAAGTCAGGAGTAAGTCCAGGCCATGGTGAATCGGCTATAGTCATAATAGATCCGTCTATGAACGACTCTATTTCATAATGTTCCTGCTGGGGCACCAATATGTCATCACCTTTCTGCTCGAGTCTGATACCCAATCTGCGGAAGCTGTCAGGGATTATACCAAGGTTCTCATACGAAACATTCTTAATGGTAATTTCACTTCTGGTCATAGCTGCCATAGCTATGAAACTACCAACCTCAATCATATCAGGCAATACAGTATGAGTGCAACCTTTCAATTCCTTTACACCTTCTATAGTAAGCAGATTTGATGCTATTCCGGAAATCTTTGCTCCCATACGGTTCAGCATCTTGCATAATTGCTGAAGATAAGGTTCACAAGCTGCATTATATATAGTCGTCACTCCCTCGGCAAGTACAGCAGCCATAACAATATTGGCTGTACCCGTCACAGAAGCCTCGTCAAGCAACATGTATGTTCCTTTCAAATTATCTGCAGAAAGCGTATATACCCCACGTTCCGCATCATATTCGAATGAAGCTCCCAGTTTCTGAATACCGATAAAATGTGTATCCAGTCGGCGTCTGCCTATCTTGTCTCCCCCCGGCTTTGAAATCATAGCCTTACCGAAACGCGACAACAGTGGTCCGACAAGCATAACAGAACCTCTCAGTTTGGAACATCTGAGCAAAAACTCCTCACTTTCCAGATATGACAGATTTACGTTATCAGCCTTGAACGAATAAGTGTCAGCATTCAGTTTTGAAACCTTCACCCCCATGTCGCTGATAAGTTGAATCAGATTGTTCACATCCAGTATATTAGGGATATTATGAACCGTAACTTCTTCCGAAGTGAGCAATGTGGCACATAATATCTGCAGAACTTCATTCTTTGCTCCCTGAGGTGTTATCTCTCCATGAAGTTTGTGTCCGCCTTCTATTACAAATGAGCTCATATTCTTAATTATTAAGTCAGTCTGTCATTAGTCATTCCACACGATGACATATGATAACCGACAATTACTTATCATTATTGTTTTTACGCTTCTGCTGATTGTTGTTTGTCTGACGACGGCGTTGCGTAAACACACGATGTTCAAACATTTTCACATCATCTACAGTAATTTTTATTCTACCGTCGGACAACTCACACAGGTCGTCAACAATTCTCTGATTATCGACACCATCCTTATTCCAGTTCTGATAGTCCTTCTTCATCTGGTTGGCAATAAGATTGATGAGCTGTCTTTTCTCTTCACCATCCTCATATCCTGCAGCAACATTAATCATATCCTGCACAAAACGGCCATAATGCTTATAACGCAATTTTGACTGAGGATACGGAACCCTGTCAGGCTTCACATGCAGGCTTTCCTTCTTTACAATCTCCACCGGATAATCAATATCAAGCTTAAAATCAGACATAATAGCCAGATGATCCCAAAGTTTCTGATTCAGGTCTGCATTGTCTTTATATTGCGGAAACATTCCGCGCATAATCTTGATTATAGTGTTTGCACATATCTGCCTTTGCTCACGGTCTTCTATCGTAAGCGCATGGTCAACCATGTTCTGCACACTTCGTCCATATTCAGGAAGCGGAAGACGGCGTTGCTGTGTATTGTATTCCATATATTCGTAATAATGTTTATATCAAAGTAGTTTTTTAGGCGTAGAAGCTACAAATTCTTTCAGATAGAAAGGTTCAAAATAAGCTACATCCTTATAATCTTCACAGGCGATAGCCTTTTCTGCCAAAGGGAACATCCATTTTGCCAGCGGATGAATGTCATCAATGAAATGAGCATTAGGATGAGTAATCTTTTCACGACATTTCGCCGCACCGTTACCAAAGAAATAAATCGGATGTTCGTCAAGGAATTCCTTATAAGAATTCTCATCTATTATGTCGGCACTGATTTCACGACAAGCCTTCAAAGAACGGTCGTATATTGCGGCATACACCTCCATACGGCGAGCATCAATCATAGGACACAACAAAGCATCGTCAGGCAAATCATGATTGAGAAGCACAGGAACACACATCACTTCCAGCGTAGGAATACCTATCAGATGAATATTTCTGCCATAGCAAATACCTTTTGCCATAGAAACTCCTATTCTAAGTCCGGTATATGAACCAGGCCCGCAACTCACTGCCACTGCATCGAGCGGAATAGCATGATTATCAACAAACGACAAAGCCTCATCAACATACACACCAAGCACTGTGGCATGAGATGGTCCGTTAAAATCTTCCTTTGTAAAAATAGAAGCTCCGTCCTGACTTACAGATACGGAACATACTTCTGTAGAAGTCTCAATATGTAAAATACACGACATAGTTTACTTTTAATATATTATTGTCTGCAAATATACACTTTTTATCCCACTCTCTTTCTATAAATTCCTCACTTTTCCTTACTTTTGCAAAAAAATAGAATTTGTTATGATACAATCAATGACCGGTTACGGTAAATCAACAGTTACTTACAACGATAAAAAAATTATCGTAGAAATAAAATCACTAAACAGCAAGGCACTTGACGTATCAGCCAGAATAGCCCCATTGTACAGAGAAAAAGAAATGGAAATCAGAAACATGATTTCCAAAAGTCTTGAACGCGGAAAAGTTGACTTCAGCCTGTGGATAGAAAAGGAAGCTTCGGACGCAGCAACTCCTATCAACGCCGCACTGCTCCAGAATTACTACTCACAAATAAAGAATATATCAGAAACATGTAATATTCCATTACCTTCCGACTGGTTTGCCACCCTGCTCCGCATGCCCGACGTACTGACAAAGGTTGACATGCAGGTGCTGGAAGACGAGGAATGGGAAGTGGCCAAAGGTGCTGTGGAAGAAGCCATCAATGCCCTGGTAAACTTCCGCAAACAGGAAGGAGCGGCTCTTGAAAAGAAATTCAACGAAAAGATTGACAACATCGAACGTCTGCTCGCATCCATCGAACCATTCGAAAAAGAAAGAGTGGCACGCATAAGAGAAAAAATCACCGATGCACTGGAGAAGACAATAAGCGTTGACTATGACAAGAACCGTCTGGAACAGGAACTGATATACTATATCGAAAAGCTTGACATCAACGAAGAGAAACAACGTCTCGCCAACCACCTGAAATACTTCCGCGAAACAATGGCAGGCGGACACGGTCAGGGCAAGAAGCTTGGATTCATAGCTCAGGAAATGGGACGTGAAATCAACACTACAGGCAGCAAGTCAAACCATGCAGAAATGCAAAACATAGTAGTCCAGATGAAAGACGAGCTGGAACAAATCAAGGAACAGGTATTAAACGTAATGTAATCATGGGAAAACTTATAATCTTTTCAGCCCCATCAGGTTCAGGCAAATCAACAATAATAAACTATCTGCTGAAACAGAACCTTAATCTGGCATTTTCAATCTCGGCAACAAGCCGCCCGCCACGCGGTACAGAACAGAACGGAGTGGAATATTTCTTCCTTACTCCTGATGAGTTCAGACAGAAAATAGCAGACGGAGAGTTTCTTGAATACGAAGAAGTATATACCGACCGCTTCTACGGAACACTGAAATCGCAAGTCGAGAAACAGCTTTCGGAAGGTCAGAACGTAATATTCGATGTTGATGTAGTAGGCGGATGCAACATAAAGAAATTCTATGGCGAACGTGCCCTCTCCGTATTCATCCAGCCACCATCAGTGGAAGAACTGCGCAAACGACTTAACGGACGCGGCACAGACTCTCCAGAAGTGATAGAAAGCCGTATAGCAAAAGCCGAGTTCGAGCTAAGCTATGCCGACAAGTTCGATGTAGTGATAGTGAACGACGTGCTGGAAAAAGCACAGGCCGAAGTACTTGAAACCATCAGTAATTTCCTGAAAAAATAATATGGCCAGAAATCCTAAAAAGATAATGCAACTGATGGCGATTTTAACAATCGTCATCGGTTTTGCAGCTATTGCCGTAGGCATAGTGGCAATCGCCAAGGAAGAATATATAATAGCTACAGCCATGATACTGGTTGCGGCATGGCAAGTTGTCAACTACAGATTATGGAAGAGAAGAAGTTAAGAACAGGCATTTTCGGAGGCTCGTTTAATCCAATCCACATAGGACATCTGGCATTGGCCAACTACTTGTGCGAGAATGATTACATTGACGAATTATGGTTTCTCGTTTCCCCACAAAACCCGTTCAAGCAAAACGAAAAGCTTCTTGACGACAAGACCCGTCTGAGGATGGTGCACGCTGCTGTAAGTGGATACGGACGTTTCCGCGTCTCCGATTTTGAGTTCAGTCTTCCCAAACCTTCATATACCATAAATACCCTTAACAAACTGTCCGAAACATACCCTGACAGGGATTTCTACCTGATAATCGGAGCCGACAACTGGGCGGCTTTCGACCGTTGGAAATCGCCGGAAGAAATCATATCAAAGCATCATGTATTGGTCTATCCACGACTCGGATATGATATTCCAGAAACGTTGCCACAAAACGTAAGAGCCGTTGACAGTCCACTGATAGAAGTAAGCTCTACCTTTATCCGCCAGAGTATATCACAGGGTAAAGACGTGAGGTATTTTCTGCATCCTACGGTATATGAAATTATAAATAATGAAGGACTATATAAATAAAGAAAGAAAACGTGCGCACGTTCGAAACAAAATGGACGCCCATTCGAGACAAAATGGACGCACGTTTTACCAGAAACGTGCGTTCATTTTTTTTAAACGTATCAAGACTTATTCTGACACTGTTCCGTCTTCGCTCTTAACCAGCAGAAGAACCTCATTATCAGCAACATCCATAAGCGACAAAGTTCCGTCTTCATTAACAACGAATGAAGCTACTTTATTCATGGCAGAAAGGACCTTACGCTCTGTTTCCATACCCGGACCTGCCATCATGGTGCTTATCATCTGACCGAATTTAAGAGAAGAAGGATTGCCCTCTTCCTGAGAGAATGAACCGTTGATGATGTTGCATCCGCCGTTTCCGTGGACAGCGTTCTCTGCCACATTGAATGAGATGAAAGGAGTCTTGTCAGCAACCTCTACAGCCGCACCTTCCACCTTTGTTATATTCCATTTGCCATTGATGTCATTTACTGATACGGCAGGAGCTTCTTTCTTTTCGAGCGACATCAATACATTGCCGTCCTTGTCAGTAAGCTCTACTCCGGCAGACGAAGCCTGATATCCGGCAACCTCGTTCAATGCCTCAAGAACTTTCTGTTCTGTTTCCATGTCAGGACACATCATACGTGTTGCACCTACTCCAGTAAATCCTATTTTGCCCGGATTGACAGAGTCAACCTCTACTCCACCCATTATTCTGTTACATCCGGCATTTCCGTATATACGTCCTTCTGCAAGATCAAAACCTATGTAAGGATTGCCTGCTACCTGTTCACCCTTTACTGATACAACATTCCACTCGCCCGAAATATCTACTGATTTGCCTGTTGTTCCACAAGATGACAAAACAACCGCAGCAAAGGCTGCTGCACTGATTAACATTTTCTTCATACCTTTTTCCTGTTTTTTTATATTTCAAATACTATAACAAAAACAATTATCCATTGTTCACACAAAAGTAACAAACAATGTTATTGTTTTTTCTATTCTGATATAAAAATAATGATATTTGAACAATACTGCATGCAATTTTGAAAAAAGTCTTATCTTTGCATATTGAACGGTAACGTTTACCGGGAATTAAAATTTCACATTAATATATTAAATGAGTAAAGTATTGATTATCGGTGCAGGCGGTGTAGGTACCGTTGTTGCACACAAGGTGGCTCAGCATCCTGAAGTTTTCACAGAAGTGATGATTGCTAGCCGCACCCAGTCAAAATGTGACGCGATTGTAAAGGCAATCGGCAACCCAAACATCAAAACCGCTAAGGTAGATGCAGACAATGTGGCCGAACTGGTGGCTTTATTCAACAGTTTTAAACCCGAAATCGTTATTAACGTAGCTCTTCCTTATCAGGATTTGACTATCATGGAAGCTTGCTTGCAGGCAGGAGTGAACTATCTTGATACAGCCAACTATGAGCCAAAAGACGAAGCTCATTTCGAATACAGCTGGCAGTGGGCTTACAAGAAACGTTTCGAAGATGCAGGTCTGACTGCCATCCTCGGATGCGGATTCGACCCGGGAGTGAGCGGTGTATATACTGCATATGCAGCTAAACACCACTTCGACGAAATGCATTACCTCGACATCGTTGACTGTAATGCAGGAAATCATCACAAAGCATTTGCAACAAACTTCAACCCTGAAATAAATATCCGCGAAATCACTCAGAACGGACGTTACTGGGAAGACGGAAAATGGGTAACTACAAAACCTCTGGAATTCCACAAGGATTTGACTTATCCAAACATCGGTCCGCGCGATTCATATCTGCTTTATCACGAAGAACTCGAATCGCTCGTAAAGAACTTCCCTACCATCAAGCGTGCACGCTTCTGGATGACATTCGGACAGGAATACCTCACTCACCTGAGAGTGATACAGAACATCGGTATGGCAAGCATAGAGCCTATAAACTACAACGGAATGGAAATCGTTCCATTGCAGTTCCTGAAAGCCGTATTGCCTAACCCACAGGATCTTGGCGAAAACTACGAAGGTGAAACTTCTATCGGTTGCCGTATCCGCGGTGTGAAAGACGGAAAGGAACGTACATACTACGTTTACAACAACTGTTCTCACCAGGCTGCTTACAAGGAAACAGGTATGCAGGGAGTAAGCTACACTACAGGTGTTCCGGCAATGATAGGTGCCATGATGTTCCTGAAAGGATTATGGAAACGTCCGGGAGTATGGAACGTGGAAGAATTCGATCCGGATCCATTCATGGAAGCATTGAACATGTACGGATTGCCATGGCATGAAGTGTTCGACGGAGATTTGGAACTTTAATATACTAACATAAAAGTCCGCTTCGGAATATGTATCCTCAGTATGACTTATTCCGGAGCGGGCTTTAATTATCTTTATATATACCATGAATGTAGGAGACAAGGCGCCCGACTTTTTGGGACTGAACGAAAAAGGCGAAGAAATACGCCTGAGCAATTACAAAGGAAAGAAAGTAGTACTTTACTTCTATCCTAAAGACATGACCAGCGGATGTACTGCACAGGCATGCAATCTGCGCGACAACTACGAGGCTCTGCAAAATGCAGGATACGAAATTATAGGTGCAAGCATACAGGATGCCAAATCGCACCAGAAATTCATTGAAAAGAACAGTCTGCCATTCACCATCATTGCCGATACGGAACAGAAACTGGTTCAGGAATTCGGTGTTTGGGGTGAAAAAAGCATGTACGGAAGAAAATATATGGGAACTTTCCGTACTACCTTCATCATCAACGAAGAAGGGGTGATAGAAAGAATCATTTCTCCTAAAGAGGTGAAGACAAAAGACCACGCAGCACAGATTTTAAAATAATAACAACATATAAACTCAATCATATATGGCAAAGAAAGACGAACTGGAATTTGAAGGTGGCATAGACAGCCCTTCAAAGCCTAATAACTCGGAAAAACTGAAGGCACTGCAGGCTGCCATGGACAAGATAGAAAAGAACTTCGGAAAAGGTTCAATCATGAAAATGGGTGATGACCATGTGGAAGAAGTTGAAGTAATCCCTAGCGGTTCAATAGGACTTAATGCCGCACTTGGTGTAGGCGGTTATCCTAAAGGACGTATCATAGAAATCTACGGTCCTGAATCATCAGGTAAAACCACTCTGGCAATACATGCCATTGCAGAAGCACAGAAGGCAGGCGGTATAGCAGCTTTCATCGATGCTGAGCATGCTTTCGACCGTTTCTATGCTGCAAAACTTGGAGTTGACATCGACAATCTGCTTATCTCACAGCCGGACAACGGTGAACAGGCTCTCGAAATTGCAGACCAGCTGATCCGTTCATCAGCTATCGACATCATCGTTATCGACTCTGTAGCTGCACTTACTCCTAAAGCTGAAATAGAAGGCGACATGGGCGACAACCGCGTAGGTCTTCAGGCACGACTGATGTCGCAGGCACTGAGAAAGCTTACATCAACCATCAACAAGACAAACACGACCTGTATCTTCATCAACCAGTTGCGCGAGAAAATCGGTGTAATGTTCGGTAACCCTGAAACTACTACAGGCGGTAACGCTCTGAAATTCTATGCGTCAG
The DNA here is from genome assembly GCF_024733815.1 of Bacteroides sp. ET336. Classification (NCBI taxonomy): domain Bacteria; kingdom Pseudomonadati; phylum Bacteroidota; class Bacteroidia; order Bacteroidales; family Bacteroidaceae; genus Bacteroides; species Bacteroides sp. ET336. The sequence continues at coordinate 97,881 of NZ_JANRHK010000001.1, read as the reverse complement.
TAAGACTTGACATACGCCGTACTACACAACTGAAGGACGGAGAAGACGTTATCGGTAACCAGGTAAGAGTGAAAGTTGTTAAGAACAAAGTAGCACCTCCTTTCCGCAAAGCCGAATTCGACATTATGTTTGGCGAAGGTATTTCCAGAAGCGGAGAAATAATAGACCTGGGAGCTGAACTAGGAATAATCAAGAAAAGCGGATCATGGTATAGCTACAATGATACAAAACTGGGACAGGGAAGAGACGCAGCCAAAGTTTGCATACAAGACAATCCTGAACTGGCAGAAGAACTTGAAAAACTGATTTTCGAAGCTCTTAAAGACAAAGAATAAGGATATATCATAATAAAAAAGCCATTCACTAACCAAGGTTCTTTTTACGGACACGATATAAAAAAACGTAAAAGATAAAGCTTGATATATGTGAATGGCTTTTTTTTATTTAAATTTACGCTGTTGTAAATCAAAATAAATATAATCATAAAAAATCTCGATTATGAAAATATCGCATTTAGTATTATCGGCAATATTACTTTGTATCTCAACTGTAGCACTGGCACAGAAAAAAATATCCTATCGTTTCGCCACAAAGGCTGAAGCACAAATGCTTATCACAGACATAGATAACTTCACCAATAAATTGAACAGCCTGGATATAAATTTACGTCTGGGAAAAGAAGACGGAAGAAAATCAGAACTGCTCAGACTTGCAATGAACGAGACATTGAACTGGAGCGACGAAGACAAGAAAAAGATTACAGCAGCGTTCAAATCGCTTCAAGCGAAGATAGACAAACAAAAACTGAAAATAAAATATCCTCATGAGATTGTACTTGTCAAGACATCAATGAAAGAAGAGATGAACGTAACGGCATATACCAGAAAGAACTGGATTGCCCTGGGAGAGGATTTTATCAATAAGGCAACAAAAGACAATCTGGAATATCTTCTTGCTCATGAAATGTTTCATCTTTTAACTAGAAGCGACAAGAATTTCAAAAAATCTGTTTATTCTGTAATAGGATTCGAAGTAACTGACAGAGAACTGTTTTTCCCTATAGACATAGTGGAAAGGAAAATCTCAAATCCGGACATCGAACAGTACGACAGCTATGCCGAATTCACTATTGACGGAACAAAACAGAAATGCTCGATGATTATATATTCAGACAAGGCATACACTACCGGAGGACTTGGCGACTATCTGAACGTAGGTCTTATACCGCTGGATGAAAATCTTATACCATTGCGCACAGACGGGAAGACCATCATATACGGTATTGACAAGGCTGAAGATTTTTATGACAAAGTGGGAAGAAACACTAAATACACAATAAATCCGGAAGAAATTCTGGCAGACAATTTCGCTTATCTGCTCATTCAGAAAAAAGATTTGCCTAACCCGGAAATAATCAAAAACATAGCAGCCATACTGAAATAATTCATACTGTGGGATGAAAAGAATCGGATTATTGTCTGACACGCACGGATATTGGGACGAGAGGTATCTGAAATATTTTGAGGAATGTGACGAGATATGGCATGCAGGAGACATAGGCTCAAAAGAAGTCATGGACAGGCTTGCCGGATTCAGGCCGTTCAGAGGTGTATATGGCAATATTGACGGACAGGATATCCGCAAAATACTACCTGAAACAAACAGATTTACCGTAGAGGGTGCCGATGTCATTATGAAACATATAGGAGGATACCCAGGAAAATATGACAACAGCATAAAAAAGGTATTGCAAGAGTCCTCTCCCAACCTATTCATAAGCGGTCATTCGCATATTCTGAAGGTGAAATATGACAATGAACTAGGCTTCCTGCACATCAATCCGGGAGCTGCCGGCAAATATGGTTTTCACACCGTACGTACGCTTGTGAGGTTCAATATCAATAATTGTAACTTCTCAGACCTAGAGGTAATTGAGCTAAAAGATTAATTGCAAAAATATTTGTCAGTTAAAGAAATCTTTCCCAAATTTGCACTCGAATTATAAACACTTTTTATGAAAACGTATTTAGTCACAGGAGCAGCAGGTTTCATAGGTTCTAATTACATCAAATACATTCTGAAAAAACACGATGATATTAAAGTCGTAATATTGGATGCTTTGACGTATGCCGGAAATCTGGCTACAATAGACAGCGATATTGACAATGAACGCTGCTTTTTTGTAAGAGGTAATATATGCGACAGCGAACTTGTAGAACGTCTGTTTGCTGACTATAAATTCGACTGTATTGTGAATTTTGCAGCAGAAAGTCACGTTGACCGCAGCATAGAAGACCCTCAGTTGTTTCTACAGACCAACATATTAGGCACACAAAACCTCATGGATGCAGCCCGCAGAGCCTGGGTTACTGGTAAAGATGAAACAGGCTATCCTACATGGAGAAAGGACGTGAGATTCCATCAAGTTTCTACCGATGAAGTTTATGGCTCGTTAGGTTCGGAAGGATATTTCACTGAAACCACTCCATTATGTCCACATAGCCCTTACAGTGCATCAAAGGCAAGTGCGGACATGATTGTCATGGCATATCACGACACATACAAGATGCCGGTTACAATTACCAGATGTTCAAACAACTATGGGCCGTATCACTTCCCTGAAAAACTTATTCCGCTCATCATAAAGAATATACTTGAAGGAAAAAGACTGCCTGTATATGGCGACGGATCGAATGTGAGAGACTGGCTGTATGTGGAAGACCACTGCAAGGCCATTGACCTGGTGGTAAACAAAGGCAGATGCGGAGAAGTTTACAACGTAGGCGGACATAACGAAAAGAAGAATATAGATATAGTAAAGCTTACAATAAGCACTATCCACGACATGATGTCGGAAAAACCTGAATTGAGAAAAATACTAAAGAAAAAGGAACTCAATGAAAATGGTGAAATATCTATAGACTGGATTAACGATTCGCTGATTTCTTACGTTAAGGACAGATTGGGACACGACAAACGTTATGCTATTGATCCAACCAAGATTTCTGAAGAACTGGGATGGACGCCGGAAACGAAATTCGAAGACGGCATAGTAAAAACCATAGAATGGTATCTGAACAATCAGGAATGGGTGAAAAACGTAACAAGCGGAGATTATCAGAACTATTACGAAAACATGTATAAAAACAAATAAATGTTTTCATGAAAACATAAAGCGGTGCAAGGTTCATAATGAATTTTGCACCGCTGTTTTTATATCAGAACTGGAAATATATAAATGGTTGTATATCGCTGCTCTTTATCTGTATTACTATAAATATGACTATTATAATCAGGAGTGCCTGCATTATCAAAGGCATCTTGGTTACAGTATTTGAACATGCATTCTGCCACCTGTCCGGGCACCAGTGCAGAGCAAATCCTAGAACCATAAGCAAGAATACCTTCCAATAGCCGGATACAAGCTGTTCGAACAATTCAGGATGGAAAGACGAGAATATCTGTTTTATCATTGTCACAGAGCCATCGAAAGTGGTATTCCGGAAAAATATCCAGCAGAAACATACAAAATGGAAGGTTATGATTACAGCAAAGAACTTCTTTATTCCCCTGCTTTGATAATTTTTCTCTCTTCCCAATATACTGCGTATAAATTTATGTACTGCCAAAGCCACACCATGAAGACCTCCCCAAACAACGAAATTCCATGATGCGCCATGCCATAATCCTCCAAGGAGCATTGTCAATATGAGATTTATATATGTACGTATTTTCCCTTTACGGTTACCTCCCAATGAAATATAAAGATAGTCCCTAAGCCATGTGGACAGTGATATATGCCATCTGTGCCAAAACTCTGTAACGCTATCCGATTTGTAGGGCGAATTAAAGTTCATAGGAAAACGGAAACCGAGCAGTAATGCCAAACCTATTGCCATGTCACTATACCCGGAAAAATCGCAATAAATCTGCAATGCGTAACCGTATATACCGAAGAGGTTTTCAATACCGGAATACAAGCCGGGATTTTCGAATATACGTTCCACAAAATTTACGCTTATATAGTCGGATATTACAGCTTTCTTGAATAAACCGCTAACTATAAAAAACACTCCCTGACCAAACATCTCACTGCTCACGAAAAGCGGCTGACGTATCTGTGGAATAAAATCACGTGCACGAACAATCGGACCTGCCACCAGTTGTGGGAAGAAAGATACATAGAATATGTAATCAAGCAAGCTACGTAGAGGTTTCAGGTCGCCACGATACACATCGATGGTGTAACTTAACGACTGAAAAGTAAAAAATGAAATTCCTACAGGCAAGAATATGTCCAAAGGCTCAAAATTTCCTCCGAATAACGGAGCAAACATTTCATAAAAGAAATTGGTGTATTTGAAATAGCACAAAAGCCCAAGATTGACACATAAGCTTATAATTACCAATAGTCTGCGCTTAGCCTTTTCTGCGGTATTTTCCATTATTCTGGCAAGAATAAAGTCGGTAACAGTCACAATACCCAGCAAAAAGAAATAAAAGCCGCTGCTCTTGTAATAGAAATAGTATGAAAAGGCCGAAACAAACAGTAGCCTGGCTGTGGTATGGTTACGAAGCAACACATATACTAAACTGAACGCCAAGAACAGAAAGACAAACAAGCCACTGCTGAATATCAACGGCTGCTGCGGATTGTATGTCAATACATCCAATATTTTATGGTAATCAATTCCGAAATTCTCCAAAATATCAATAAACTTTTGTAGCCACATAATCATTGTATGCTTTAATAAATGCTTCGTGTAATAATAATCCCTGAAGCGCGTATCCTTCGCGCGTGAAATGTATTTTGTCTCTTTGGTACATGCCTGCTGCGGTCCAGTTCTTGCAAGCAAACTTTTCACCTCCAACCACGTCGTAAAGGTCCCAGACAGCAATTTTATTTTCGGTAGCAAAATCTTTTTCTGTCCTGACCACTAACGGGGTACGTACATTTATAATCCTGTTTCTCCTTCCAGATTTTACATATGCTCCCGGCGGTGTGGTTATAAGAAATCCTGCATTTATACAACCTTTCTTCAGTTCATTTATCAGATTCATCATCTGAATACGATGCTGATCTGACCTGTAACTCCTGCCATGCGCCTCGTTGGTTCCGAATGACATTATTATCAAATCCGGATTTAATGACGTGATTTCATTTATTCTTTCCGGTTTGTTGAAAGATTCACAAGTGGCTCCGTTCACTCCCAATATATGATATACGATTCCAGACCTGCCTGTCTCGGATGCTATGCCTGTGGTATGATAGGAAACATTATAATCAAGTACTGCATCTGCTCCAAAATCCTCTTCCAGCAATTTTCTCATCTTATAAGGGAATATATGCCCCCTAACATGCGAATCGCCTATATGAACAATACGTACAGGGCGTTCCATCGTTGACAATTTTTCCCAAAATACGTCAAGCGTCCTTTCAGGATCAATTATCACATTCTCCATTGTATCTTTGAAGGATGCAGGCATGGGACTTTCAACAGAAATAAATCTCATAAGATGTTCCATGGCAGTACTTGAATATACAGGACCGGAATTGTGATCCCTCTTTGCCTTTTCAGGCACAACATCTTGAGCATACATTTCTGAGAATGTCTGCAGAAAGACCGACAGCACAATAATGATGCATCTGTATCCAACTGCTTTACTGCATCTCGTATGATTTCCTTTTCTCATATTGCTCCTTTCCATACATTATTGCATCAAACAGTAATCCTGCAATGTATTTTCCTCCACGGAAATTTATATGTGTATAATCATAGTTTGCCATAGCCGGATTAGAATTTACCATCTTCGACATACTACCTTCCCCACCCATTGCATTATAAAGGTTCCAGAATGCAACATTTGTTTCTGCCGCTAGCATTTGCTGGCTTCTTATAAGCCCCTTAACAGCGGGCATGGTTCTGAGATTTCCGTTTTCATCTTTAGTTTCTCTGTCACCTATACCTACTATAAGGATGGAGGCATCTGGGAATGCTTTCTTGAAATGCTGAATAACGGACTTCATTCCATCCTTATAATATCCGTAATCCAAACCTCCTTCGAAAGCTACATTCAGACCATACTGAAAAACAATCAGATCATATTTACGCAGTTTGTTGTACTTCTTCAGGAGAGATGAAGGTATTCCCAACAATTGCTGTCCGCTACTACCGCGAGTACTGAAATTATCAAGTATTATACCGTTGTTACTGTCCATTGTTACAGCATAGAACAATGCATCCTGAGACGATTTCTCAATATTCCACTTCACTTTCTTTATATTACCATTCACGGTAAGACACTGCAATGTGCTATCTCCTTTCACACGGAATTTCTGCTCGCTGCTACCGTTTATTTCTGCCGAAATATACAATGAATCGTCCGTTAGGTAGAAGATAGACGAGGAAGTACAACCGTCAAGACAAGAAGCATATTTTGAAGTGGCTTCCAAACTGGTGTATGCTCCTTCTGTTGCATTAAAATAACTGTTTGCAATACCCTGCCTGTTGCGGATAAAACCAATTGAATCTGTTACATTGTGCGAAGCCCATCCTGAGAAACTATGTCTTACAGTCGGTCGGAAACCAGGGAATTTGGACGTTATACTTACGTAGCCTACCCCTTTTCCTCCAAACTCTGTCTGCAAAAGACTTCGTAAATCTGCCGTAAGAATATCTCCCTCGATAAATGAATCGCCAAAATATGCAATCCTTACAGGAGACTGCCTGTTTTCAATATCCGACAACGCTTCGTAAAAGTGAGACATGCCATACTCTGTAGAATCAGAATAGTCTTCTATACACTCTATTCCTGCCTTGCAAGAGTCAACAAACGGTGGTTTTACAACCGGCTCTGAAAAAAGAGAATCAAGATTTAAAGTATCGGCAACATGTACGTCGCAACGTATATCTGACAATAAATCAACTTTTCTAAATGTTTTACCGCATAAATTTATATCGGGTAAATAATGCAGAGACATCAACCCCAGCATCACGAACAAAGCTATTAGAAATGTATAGTGCAGTCTATTCTTCATGAAAATACAAAAACGTTATTTTGTAGGACAAAATATATACTATTAAAAACGCTGCAAATATACATCTTTATTTTATATCCATATACAAAAAAATGCCGGTACATACATTATAGCAGTACCGGCAAATACCCAATATTTAAATTAATGAATAATACCAAGCTTTGATGATGATACAAAGTCTATTATCATATCAATATACTCGCTACCAGGAACTTGTTCCTTTATTCTGATCAAGGCATCGTGCTGTGATGTGTTTGCCTTATAAAGAATTCTGTAAGCCTGAGCAATGTGCTTGATCTGTGTTTCAGGAAATCCTTCATGCTCCAACACATGAGTATTGATGCTATAGAATGATATTGGCTCATGAGCCGCAACTATAAATGGAGGTATATCTTTTGTAAAACGACAACCGCCCTGAACTATAGAATAACTGCCCAGACGGGTATTTCCCTGCATCAGGACATTCGAAGTAAGTATTGCACGGTCGAAAATCTTACAGTTACCAGATACTTGCGAACCGTTTCCTATAATACATTCGTTGCCAATCTCTACATCATGCGAAATACGTACTCCCTGCATGATGAAATTACCGTCACCCACTACTGTATCATGAGTAGAATGGGTACCCCGTGTAATGACAGCATTTTCACGAATCACATTATTATCACCTATTCTTACCAATGTTTCTTCACCAGTATAACAAAAATCCTGAGGTACGGCAGCTATCACCGCTCCCTGATACACAGTGTTACCATTGCCCATACGAGTACCACTCATAAGACTTACATATGGCATTATCACATTGTTATCGCCTATCTCGACATTTTTGTCGATATAGGCAAACGGATGCACTGTTACATTGTTGCCCAACTTTGCAGAAGGATCAACATAAGCTAAAGGACTAATCATGTGTTTATTGTTTTTAAGGTTAATTATTCACGTCCGCCACCAAGTGCGCTATACAGATTTATAACAGCCTGAATACGCTGGAAATTATCAGAAACTTCTGTCAATTCCGCACTCAACAGGTTCTGCTGTGCTGTAAGAATTTCAAGATATGTAGCCTCAGCACTCTGGAACAAAGCTTTTGTATAAGTCACGGCTTTTTCAAGTTGCTCTACTCTACCACGATCTTCTATCAGCTTCTTGTCAACTGTCTCATACAGACACAAGGCATTGCTGACTTCCTGACCTGCTTCAAGAATAGTCTGCTGATAGTTCATGCGGGCTATCTCCTCTTCCGCTTTAGAAACTTTCAGGTTTGCCACCAGTTTGCCGTGATTGAATATAGGCTGTGTCAAAGAAGCCAAAGCCTGGAACATAAACTGTCCCGGATTGGAAACAGTTACTCCGGAGCCATTAGTCCATCCTGCATTACCACCAATAGTTATGCTAGGATAGAAGGCCGAACGAGCCTGATTTGTCGTATAATATGCACTTGCAAGTGTCATTTCTGCAATCTTCACATCAGGACGGTTTTCCAACAGCTGCAATGGTACTCCGGCTGTCAATTCTTCAGGCATAACCTGATCGGCAAGTTTGCCTCTTTCTATTGCCTGCGGAGCTTTTGCAAGAAGTACAGCCAATGAATTTTCAGTCTCACGAACCTGACGTTTCAAGTCAAGCAATGAAGCCTCAACCTGATGACTGGCAGCACGCATCTGTGTGACTGCTGCCTCATTTACATATCCGGCCAATTTCATAGCTTCCATTGCTCGTACATTCTCTTTGTAGATAGCAGCCGTTTCTGTAGTGATTTCCACCTGACGGTCAAGCATCAACAATGTATAATATACGTTTGCAATGCCACAAATAATCTGAGAACGAACAGCCTGCTGGGCGTACTGACTCTGCAAATATACAGCCTGCTGTCCACGTTTAGCATTAAGTATCTTACCGAAAAGGTCTATTTCCCAGCTTGCAGCTACAGGCAACTGGTAAGCCTTTACCATATCTCCACCTCCAATGGTAGTCATTGTACCCTGAGGAGCAAGATTAATTGAAGGCAGGTAAGACAAACGTGCAGAAGTAAGCATTACTTTAGCTTCCTTCACACGAAGCACAGCTGCCTGCATATCAACATTGTTTTGAAGTCCTTCTTCAATCAATGCCTGAAGTTTTGCATCCTTAAACACTTCCTTCCAAGGTAAGTTACCCATATTTGTAGTGTCTGATACCAATGTATCATTAGCCGCAACAGGATCTCTATAAATACCGGAAGCATCAATAGTGTCAGGACGGTCGTAAGCTTTATAAATGTGGCAACTGCTCAAAGCAGCAGCTGCACACATTGTCAATATGATTTGTTTCTTCATTATAGTCTTAATTATTTAGTATGAGAATATTGTTCAATTTCAGCTTCCACTTCGCTTTCATCCAAGCTATCCCATTCGATAGGCTTGAATTTCTCCTGAAGCCACTGGAATATTACGAACAATACCGGAACAATGAATATCTGGAATATCATACCTACCAACATACCACCAATGGCTGAAGCACCAAGTGTACGGTTACCATGTGCACCTACACCCACTGCAAGCATCAACGGAATAAGTCCGACAATCATTGCAAGTGATGTCATAAGGATAGGACGCAGACGGGCAGAAGCACCAAGCACAGCCGCCCATGCAATACCCATACCCTGCTTACGGCGGTCGAGGGCGAACTCAACGATAAGGATTGCATTCTTAGCCAACAATCCCATAAGCATGATAAGAGCAATCTGCATATAGATGTCGTTTGACATTGTACCAATTATCATCTTTAATGCAGGTATGCTACCCAAAGCACTGAAACCGTTTACGAACAAGAAGCTTCCCAACAAACCGGCAGGAACCGAAAGCAATACGGCCAACGGCAATATATAACTTTCGTATTGGGCACTCAACAGCAAATATACAAAGACGAAACACAGAACGAAGATAATGGCAGTTGTACCACCACTGGTTTCGGCTTCCTCACGGGCCATACCTCCAAGTTCGTAACCGAAACCTGTAGGAAGGTTTTCTTTTGCAACCTCGGCAATAGCCTGAAGTGCCTGACCTGAAGTATAACCTGATGCAGGTGCAACCATCACCTTAATAGAGGTATAAAGGTTGAAACGGCTGATGACGTCAGGTCCGTATATTTTCTTCAAAGATACAAACTGAGTAATAGGAGCCATCTCGTTTCCGTTACGTATTTTTATACGGTTCAATGATTCCATATTCTTCGTAGCTTCCGGAGATGCCTGTATCATTACACGATACATCTTACCGAAACTGTTGAAGTTTGATGCATACAAACCTCCGAAATATCCCTGCATGGTAAGCAAAATATCCCTTGGACTTATACCTGCTTTCTTACATGCAGCAGCATCAATATCCATCATGTATTGTGGGAAACTTGGGTTAAATGTAGTCTGTGCAGAGTTGATTTCCGGACGTTGCTTCAATGCGTCCATATAGCTATGTACTACATCATTGAACTTGTTCAGATCACCACCAGTTCTATCAAGCATGTTCAACTCGATATCACTTGAAGCCGAATATCCAGGAATCATAGGCGGTGTAAAGAACAATACCTGTGCATCCTTAATGATTTTTTGTGCACGCATGAACAATGTTCCTACTACTACACTTGAATTTTGCATCAAGGAACGTTCTTCCCAGTCTTTAAGTTTGATAATCACAGAACCGTATGAAGGACCCTGTCCACCGATAAATCCGAAACCGGAAACAATAGTTCTTGAACTTACAGCAGGTTCTGCGGCAATCAGGCTATCAACCTTATCCATGATTTCCATCGCGCGTTCCTGTGATGTACCAGGAGGAAGTGTCACTGCACCCATAATAGTACCTGTATCTTCTGTAGGCACCATTCCTGTAGGAGTAGTGTTCATGAAGAATACCAATAATACTATAGAAACAGCTACAAGTCCCATAGAGAACCATTTCTTATGTATAAAGAATACAACACGCTTCTTATAACTGCTCAACAAAGAATCGTATGCAGCATTGAAGGATGTATGGAAACGGTCTATCATAGACATTTTCTTCTCGCCATGTTCAGCCTTATGAGGTTTCAAGAATAAAGCACACAACGCCGGTGACAGAGTCAACGCATTCAGTGCTGAGAAACCGATTGAAATAGCCATTGTCAAACCGAACTGACGATAGAAAGTACCGGCAGTACCACCCATGAAACTAACAGGAATGAACACTGACATCATGACAAGTGTAATAGACACGATAGCTCCACCAAGTTCACTCATGGCATCAATTGAAGCCTCTCTTGCCGACTTATATCCCTGGTCAAGTTTAGCGTGTACACCTTCAACCACCACTATGGCGTCGTCCACCACTATGGCAATAGCCAACACCATGGCAGAAAGAGTAAGCAAATTGACACTAAATCCGATAAGTTTCAAGACGAAGAATGTTGCAATCAAAGCAACCGGAATTGCAATCGCCGGAATAAGTGTTGAACGCATATCCTGCAAGAACACGTAAACCACGATAAACACAAGCACGAATGCCTCAATCAAAGTCTTGATTACCTCATGAATTGAAGCGTAAAGGAAGTCGTTGGCATTTTGGGCAATATTGATTTTCAATCCTGTAGGGAGCGATTCCTGTGCCTTGGCAAGAACCTCTTCCAAGTCAGAAATAGTCTGTGTAGCGTTTGATCCGGCCATCTGGTAAACGATGACAGATACAGCCTTATGTCCGTTAACCCTATTATTAAATGTATAAGCCAGACGGCCAAGCTCTATCTCTGCGATATCACCCAAACGTAAGATTTCACCGTCAGGCAATGCCTTTACAACGATGTTCTCAAATTCCTCTGCTTTCTGCAGACGTCCTTTATACTTAATAGTATATTGGAATGTCTGGTTTCCGCGTTCACCGAACTGTCCCGGTGCAGCTTCGATGTTCTGTTCAGCAAGAACAGCAGAGATATCAGAAGGAACAAGTTTATATTGCGCCATGATATCAGGCTTCAACCAAATACGCATTGAGTAGTCCATACCCAACACATTGGCATCACCCACACCGTTTACACGCTTGATTTCAGGCACGATGTTAATGTTGGCATAGTTTTCAATAAACTCTACATTATATTCGTCAGTCTCATCGTAAAGAGAGAAAACCATCAACATTGAGTTCTGGCGCTTCTGTGTTGTAACACCAATCTGTGTAACTTCAGCAGGCAGCAAACCTTGAGCCATTGACACACGGTTCTGTACGTTGACAGCCGCCATATCAGGGTCAGTTCCCTGTTTGAAGTAAACACTGATATCAGCAGAACCGGTATTAGTGGCATTTGATTGAATATACATCATGTTTTCAACACCGTTTATCTGTTCTTCCAAAGGAGCGATGACAGAATTCAATACGGCAGAAGCACTGGCACCTGTATAAGTGGCCCTTACGGACACTGTAGGTGGTGCGATATCCGGATACTGAGTAATAGGCAAAGTTGCCAAACCTATAACACCCAAGATAACCATCAAGATAGAAATCACCGTTGACAGTACCGGACGATTAATAAATTTATCTAGTTTCATTCTTTTATTCTTTTTAAAATCTCATTAAATAAGATTGATATATCTGTTTCTGACCAAGATATGCAATTAATTGAAGGCAGTCTGTATATTACCGTCACGCTGGTCCTGCAAATGTTTCTGATACTTTGCTTCCTTTTCAGCAGTTGTAATAGGTACGATCTTCTGTCCGTCAGTCAAGATCTGAACACCTTCAACCACAATCTGGTCACCAGCCTTCAAACCACCTGTCACGATATAATTCTTTCCATCGCTAAGATTTGAAATCTGAATTTCAGTATGTTTCAAAGTGCTGTCCGGCTGCAATACATAAACGAATTTCTTATCCTGTATTTCCTGTGTTGCATACTGTGGTATCAAAATAATATCCTGCATTTCATAAGGGAATATGATATTTGCAGTTCCACCGCTTCGCAAAATATTTCTACTGTTAGGGAATATTGCACGCATACTTACAGAACCTGTAGTCTGGTCAATAACACCACTTACAGCATCAATCTTTCCTGCAGCTTCATAAATTGAGCCATCAGCCAATTGAAGTTTTACTTCAGGCATAGCAGCAAGCTGATCCTTCAGTGATTGTTCAGATTTTGTCATTTCCAGCAATTGCTTCTCTGTCATTGAGAAATACACGTACATGTCACCTATTTGTGAAACAGTAGTCAAAGGCTCTTGCACTGAAGGGCTTACCAGACTACCAACCCTGTATGGGAAAGTTCCGATAACACCATCAGACGGACTTGTAACGGTACAGAAGCCCAAATTCTGTTTTGCTGCAGTATATGCAGCTTCAGCCTGTGAATAGTTGGCTTTCGCTGAAAGCAGATTATTCATAGCTGTCTGATACTCAAAATCACTGATGATTTTTTGTTCGTGAAGCATTTTCTTGTTTTCAAGAGTTGAAGTCACAGTTTCAAGGCTAGCCTTAGCAGCTTCCACACCGGCCTTGGCCTGATCGTATGCAGCCTTATACTGTGTAGGATCTATTTGGAATAATGCCTGTCCACGTTTGACTGTAGCACCCTCGTCAACACACAGTTTTACGATAAAACCTGAAACCTGTGGACGGATTTCAATATCCTGAAGGCCCTTTATTGTGGCAGGATAAGTTTTTGTCTGATGACTTGAAGTATAAGCCGTTGTCATAACAGCAAATTCATTGTCACCCATCTTCATACCACCCTGGCCACCGCCACAAGCAGTAAGAACAGAAACACCCAACATAGCTATGGCAATACGGCCATTGCTAAAATTCAATTTACTTTTCACGCTCATTTTCATATAAAATTATTATATATTTTTTCAAATACCTTAGTTCGCCAACTATTTTCATAAAAACACACGTGCAAAGATATAAAATTCGGGCCATCTAAAATTAACAATTAACTAAGAATAACCAATAAATCTGACGATATTAAAATTGTACTAGTGAATATGATTATTAGACAAAAAAAAGAAGAGTTTATGAAGAAACAATTTCAGAAAAAGAAAAAACAATTTAGAGATTTTAATTACAAATGAAGCTTATATTAGATTTTTATTCATACATTTGTGCATCTTAATAAACAAATAACAACAAAATGTAATAACTTATGGTAAAGATAACAAAAGAAGCCGCCCTGCTTTATCACTCACAGGGCAAACCGGGAAAAATAGAGGTTATTCCCACCAAACCATACCAGACACAACGCGACCTCTCATTAGCCTACTCACCAGGAGTAGCAGAGCCATGTCTTGAAATCCAGAAAAATCAGGAAACAGCATACGACTATACAGCCAAAGGTAACCTGGTAGCAGTTATCTCAAACGGAACAGCCGTATTGGGATTAGGCGATATAGGTGCCATGAGCGGAAAGCCAGTTATGGAAGGTAAAGGACTTCTGTTCAAGATATACGCAGGAATCGATGTATTCGACATTGAAGTAAACGAAAAGGATCCTGAAAAATTCATCGAGGCCGTTAAAGCAATAGCACCAACTTTCGGAGGTATCAACCTTGAAGATATCAAAGCTCCTGAATGTTTTGAAATCGAAAACAGACTTAAGGCAGAGCTTGACATTCCGGTAATGCACGACGACCAGCACGGAACAGCCATCATCTCAAGTGCAGGACTTCTGAATGCCCTCGAAGTTGCCGGAAAGAAAATTGAAGACGTCAAGATTGTAGTTAACGGTGCAGGTGCATCAGCTACATCATGTACAAAACTATATATAGCACTTGGAGCACGCAAGGAAAATATCCTTATGCTCGACAGTAAAGGAGTAATCACAAGCGACCGTCCTAACCTGACAGAAAGCAAAAAATTCTTTGCTACAGACCGCCGCGACGTCCACACTTTGGAAGAAGCCATCAAGGGAGCAGACGTATTCCTCGGTCTTTCAAAAGGGAACGTCCTTACACAAGACATGGTACGAAGCATGGCACCAAGCCCTATAGTATTCGCACTTGCCAACCCTACTCCTGAAATTTCATACGAAGACGCCATGAGCGCACGCCCTGACGTTTTGATGTCAACAGGACGTTCGGACTATCCTAACCAGATCAATAATGTAATCGGTTTCCCTTACATCTTCCGTGGAGCATTGGATACACGTGCCAAAGCCATAAACGAAGAAATGAAACTGGCTGCCGTACATGCCATAGCTGATCTGGCGAAGAAACCAGTTCCAGACGTTGTAAACGAAGCATATCACGTAAACAACCTTTCTTTCGGACCAGACTATTTCATCCCGAAACCAGTCGATCCACGACTCATCACAGAAGTCTCAATGGCAGTAGCCAAAGCTGCAATGGATTCAGGTGTCGCACGTAAAGAGATAACTGACTGGAATGAATACAAGAACCATCTTCTTGAGCTTATGGGTCAGGAAAACAAACTTACACGCAAGCTTTATGAAACAGCACGCAGCTGTCCTCAGAGAGTTGTATTTGCCGAAGGTATCCACCCTAACATGCTTAGAGCCGCAGTAGAAGCCAAATCAGAAGGCATCTGTAACCCTATCCTTTTAGGAAACACTGAAAGAATACAGAAACTTGCCAAAGAGCTTGACCTCAGCCTTGAAGGTATAGAAATCATCAACCTCCGCCACGACAGCGAAGCTGAAAGAAGAGAAAGATACGCACGCATACTTTGCGAAAAACGCGCACGCGAGGGAGCCAACTTTGCAGAAGCAAACGATAAGATGTTCGAACGCAACTACTTCGGTATGATGATGGTCGAGACAGGCGAAGCAGACGCATTCATCACAGGTCTTTACACCAAATACAGCAATACTATCAAGGTTGCCAAGGAAGTAATCGGCATACAGGAAGGATACAAACACTTCGGAACTATGCACATCCTCAACTCAAAGAAGGGTACATACTTCATTGCAGATACACTTATAAACCGTCATCCGGACACAGATACACTGATAGATATAGCACGTCTGTCTGCCAAGTCAGTACGTTTCTTCAACCATGAACCAGTTATGGCAATGCTTTCATACTCCAACTTCGGTTCAGATCAGGAAGGAAGTCCGGCAAAAGTACACGAAGCTGTAGCCTACATGCACAAGAACTATCCTGAATTGGCAATCGATGGTGAAATGCAAGTAAAATTCGCTCTTAATGACGAATTGCGCGATGAAAAATATCCGTTCACAAAACTGTTAGGCAAGCAGGTAAATACACTGGTATTCCCTAACCTAAGCTCAGCGAACTCAACTTACCAGCTCATACAGAACATGAGTGAAACAGAAGTCATAGGCCCTATCCAGATGGGATTGAACAAACCTATCCACTTCACCGACATCGAAAGTTCAGTGCGCGATATAGTGAACATCACAGCTATAGCATGTATTGACGCCATAGTTGACAAAAAGAAAAAAGGATGTTAATCACAATATGACGAAGCATTAATTTGACGAGTTGACAAGGTTTCCGTTCCAAAGAACAGACCTTGCCAACTCGTTTTATTATATACTCATTTTTTAAAAGAAACCTGCTATGCGAAAGCCACTTACGAATACACAATGCGTCCTGCTCACACTGTTCTGGGCAGCACTCTGTTTTGTAGTCATAACATCATCACCACGGATAGACGGACCGCTAATTGTAACTATAATCATATCAGGAGCCCTGGTTTTCATACCGATAGGCAAGTCTATCAACAGCCGAAAGAAATAAGCATTTCAACACATTTTATGCAATAAAAGTATAAAAAAGATATTTTTCTTATTTTTTTTAATCAAAATGTTGCATAAACCAATTCTTTGATATATTTTTGCATCATCTACTAGAGAGATAAAAAACAACAAATAGTAACAACCAATTAATTTTAAGGTAAAGATTATGAATGCAGCTAAAGTTTTGGAGGATCTTAAGAGAAGATTTCCTAATGAACCTGAATACCATCAGGCAGTAGAAGAAGTTTTGGGAACAATCGAAGAAGAATACAACAAACACCCTGAATTCGACAAAGTAAACCTCATCGAACGTCTTTGTATTCCAGACAGAGTATATCAGTTCCGCGTAACATGGATGGACGATAAAGGCAACATCCAGACTAACATGGGTTATCGTGTTCAGCACAACAACGTTATCGGCCCTTACAAAGGCGGTATCCGTTTCCACTCTTCAGTAAATCTGTCAATCCTTAAGTTCCTTGCTTTCGAGCAGACATTCAAGAACTCACTTACAACTCTTCCTATGGGTGGTGGTAAAGGTGGTTCAGACTTCTCTCCACGTGGAAAGTCAAACGCCGAAGTAATGCGTTTCTGCCAGGCATTCATGTTGGAATTATGGCGTCACATCGGTCCTGAAACAGACGTTCCTGCAGGTGATATAGGTGTAGGTGGTCGTGAAGTAGGCTACATGTTCGGTATGTACAAAAAATTGGCTCACGAATTCACTGGCGTACTTACAGGTAAAGGCCGCGAATTCGGCGGTTCACTTATCCGTCCTGAAGCTACCGGTTACGGAAACATCTACTTCTTACAGGAAATGTTGAAAACACGCAATATTGACATTGCAGGCAAAACATGCCTTGTATCAGGTTCAGGAAACGTAGCACAATATACAGTAGAAAAACTTATCCAGTTGGGCGCTAAAGTCGTTACAATGTCCGATTCAGACGGTTACATCTACGATCCGGACGGTATCGACCGCGAAAAACTCGACTACATCATGGAACTCAAGAACTTGTATCGTGGCCGTATCCGCGAATACGCAGAGAAATACGGATGCAAATACGTTGCAGGTGCACGTCCATGGAATGAAAAAGCAGACATCGCTCTTCCATCAGCTACTCAGAACGAAATCAACGGTGATGATGCCAAAGCTCTTATCGCAAACGGTGTATTCGCTGTATCAGAAGGTGCAAACATGCCTTCTACTCCAGAAGCAATCCGCGTATTCCAGGAAGCTAAGATTCTTTACGCTCCGGGTAAAGCAGCCAATGCAGGTGGTGTATCTGTATCAGGCCTTGAAATGACTCAGAACTCTATCAAGTTGAGCTGGAGTGCAGAAGAAGTTGACGAAAAACTGAGAAGCATCATGAAGAACATCCACGAAGCTTGTGTACAGTACGGTACAGAACCTGACGGATATATCAACTATGTGAAGGGTGCTAACGTAGCCGGCTTCATGAAGGTTGCTAAAGCAATGATGGCTCAGGGTATTGTTTAATCCCCGACTCTACGCTAAAACAGTATAGTTTAAATAATAATAATAATGAGACTGTCGTCATCATATTAATGTTGAGGCAGTCTCATTTTATTTTCCAGCACAAAGCTTATTTATACGTTATTCAAAGCATCATCCTTATCCGATGCCCATGTGGTTCTAGAGTAAACTCAGGATTAAATGGATTAAAATAATAAATATCCATATCATCAAGCAATTCAAGATAATATGGTAATTTTTGCTTAAAACGGCTAGTTTCTTTTACATCTACCGAAGTCCAATAGGCCTCAGCCACAACTATAAGTCTTGGAAATGCCATAAAATCAAGTCTCTTCACTTAAGCTACACGTTCTGTCCATAAACTGAACTGAATTTCATAGCCATGAAAAAGATTTACCAAGTATTCAGAAAAATTACAAATATCCTCTATCGGATTATATCTATTCCATCTACGGCCAATATTATGAGTTCTATACTAAAAAAATCGGCATATAAAGGACAACGCGGAGTCTAAATAACGCACATTCCGGATTCATTGGATGCTGTAAGTTTTACAGTATCAGGAGTCAGCTTTAATCCGTTATTTGTAATTGTTCTTTCATTATTACACCCGACAAGACAGATTTGGTGGGAATATCGCTCAATGTTTCCTTTAAATTTGAAATAATCTTTTTAGAATAACTATCATTGCTACATATTTCAACATCCTTACCAACCACGAAAAAATCTTTTCCTTCTTTTATATGTGCTGGAGCAGGAAATAATGAGACTTGTGATAAAATAGGTTATACAATAAACAAGCAATTAAAGACAATTTTTCTATACATTTATAATTTTAGATTCAAAAATAACTTAAATCCATAATATTAAATAGATTTAAAATTTAATCAACAGAAGAAATCAGGTATTTTACTATACAAAATATCCATTTCTACTATTAATGTAAAAATAAAATCTTCAACTTGCGTTACAAAAATAAGCATTTTATGTATATATTGATATACAAACACTATTTTTTGTAAAAGTCTCAAGTCTCTACATAAAACAGTATCAATACAGAACTACACGGGTAGAAACAATAATCCTTCCCCACCCATGTAAAAACCATACATGGAATAAGGAAGGACATATTACGTATTAAAATTATTTTTTCAAAGACAAAGATTGAGTACTCCAATTATAAATCACCGTATATATCGTGTTGATATTCACAGTTTCATCATCCATCTTTCCCCATTCACCGTTCAAAACATTCACTTCCGAATCCGAATTAGTCATCGACAACTGATAGCTGAAAGAAATACCCTCCGAATGAGGGAAGTAAGCAGTTTCTCCATTTAGCAGCGAAACCTTCCTTTCACCCGCAGTAACCGTAAAGCTATAATCATGCAACCAATCGCCAAGCACTTCAGAAATATCTAAACTTACAGCAAAAGTAATCATAGGAACTTGAACTTTTAATCCAGTTGTTTCACCCTGCTTCACAATAAAAGGTACTTCCTTATAATAAACTGGTACGCCTTTTTCATCATTAGTCCAATTTTTTTCTGATCCATAATTCGGACTATATACTTTCAACATATAATCATCTGCTACATCCAACTCAATTTTATCCTGCATATCTTCTGCAGAAAGTGTGCGGAGCATCTCATTGCCTTTCCATAGTTCAACAGTCCAGATTATATCATCAGTTGAACGCGAAGCAACTTCTGTATTTGTTTGTGACTGAATTTCTATACCAGAAACAGATAGAAATCCTTCTCCAGAGAGTATCGTATAATTTTCCTGCCGACAGCTTATCAGCAGGAAAACAGATAATATCGTATATAGAATCTGTTTGCTCATTGTATATTATCTATCAAAGATTAATGAAATATCGTCAATTGTAAGTATACTACCATACCATACAGGTTCAAAGTTAGTCTCTTTATCTAACCAAATAGTATAACTTCCTTTTTGGTAAGACATATTTTCTCCTGTATTTATGGTAGAACTAAAACATATAAAGATCTTAGCACACTTTGCATACGATTTTCCATTTTCATAATTCAATCGTACAACAGATTTAGTCCAATCATTTTTTATATCAGAAGATTCATATGAGTTCTCTATAATAACATTTCCCTCAACATCTATCAATTGAACCAATACCCTATATGTATCAGAACCATAAGGAACATACTTATACCAAAAACTCAATGCTGTAGGACGTACATTAAAACCTCTATTTTTATCAATAGTATATTGGTCACCTATAGGAATAGCATCAGTTCCTCCTGTATTAACCTGTATGGTTCCTGTAAATAATTCTCCTGCAACACGATTCATCTCAAGGACATTACTCGGTAGTGTATTTCCTCGTCCATTTCCTGTACTTCTTAATTCTGCAGCCCATGTTCCAGAATGAGCATTTTTAACAAACGACATAGCAGGAAAACTATTATAAATTTTAGCAAATGTACCTCTATTACGAGTTGTAAAATCATTATTACTATCCCAAAAACTATCACCACCATTAGTCCAAGGATATATAGAATAAATATTATCGGAAACCCATCCACTAGAATGTACCTTTTGATAA
Organism: Bacteroides sp. ET336; assembly: GCF_024733815.1. Classification (NCBI taxonomy): domain Bacteria; kingdom Pseudomonadati; phylum Bacteroidota; class Bacteroidia; order Bacteroidales; family Bacteroidaceae; genus Bacteroides; species Bacteroides sp. ET336. The sequence continues at coordinate 77,052 of NZ_JANRHK010000001.1, read as the reverse complement.
TACCATTCTTCCATACCTGAGTTCGGCAACTGCTGCGGAGTTTCTAATTCCACATCTATAGGTTCAGTTTCGATACCTTCACGATATACGGCACGCACCTGATATTGCTTATCAGCAGGATAGTCATCAAACTTTACCAAGCGGTCACAATCAATCCATTGCTCATCACCTTTCTTACGATATTGATATTGGATTCTCTTCGAAAGAGTTTCTACATCACCCGTTCTGATATCACAACTATCTACACTAAACTCCTTGCACCAGAAGTTTCCCGGATTGGTAACAAGATAAAATTCCGGTTTATTACAAGTAAGCGTATATACTCGATTAGCTGCAGCATCCTCGCTTGCCCAACGATTATTGGCCTTAACATCTACTTCTACTGTCGATACAACAGTAGCACCTCTATCTGTCATCAATTGTGGAATCAAGGAAGTAAAATCAAGACAGCACTCCGTTGCTCCTATTTCCGGCAATGTAATACCCAACGCCGTTTCTATAACCGACTTATCTTCAGCATTCGACAATAAATATTCTCGCCCTTGTTCCAGTCCGGCAAACTTAGCATCTGCCGAATTAAACTTTAGCTTCAACTCCTGCAAGGCAGACGAAAGTTTCAGACGAATAACAGCCTGTTTCTTCTCTGTTTCGGCAAACGACAATGTATTGTTCACGAAATCGTCTGTTTCCAACTTCGGCTTTGGCAAATATTCCACAGGGATTGTTTCTGAAATGGAAACTGTTTCTGTTTCCAATTTCTCAATAGAAATACCTACTCCAGATGTAACACTGGACTCATCCAATCCCAACGTAACTTTCACATGAGTCTTTACAGGAATATTTGCAAACTGTTCCTGTTCTGGAATATCATGTACAACTTCCTTACCAGTTCCTGACAGACGTCCGTGAAAAACCAACTTCACAGAAGAACCGGCACGAAAATAAGCACTCTTTCCTGAATCAGCATCCAAATCGACAGATTCACTTCCTGCGGAAACAGTTACGTAATAAGATTCGTACATTTTGTTAAGACTCTCTTTGTTATAAATGACTGACAACAAAGAATTGGCAACTGAACAAGGAATAGAGATTGGTATCATCTGTCCCTTTATCACTTCCTGTCCTGCCAAACTTCCTGTATAATAAGGAGCATCCAAGGCAATCACCGGATTATCACCATAAGTAGCCGTCAAGTCATAGAGCCCTTCCAACAGCAGGACAGATTCCTTGCAGCTACCTTTATATGCCGACTTATCCGTACCGCTATATACTACTTTTAACTGAAACTTTTCCATTACCGGATCTTCTAGGCCGGAAGGAGCTGTACGAGAATAAGCCTTATTTTCTTCGTCAGTCAATGTAACAAGTAAACCAGTCTTGCCTGATAAAGTCGTTTCTTCATCAGACTGACATCCAGTCAATACCATACACAGTACCAGCAAACACAAGTAACTTATCCACTTCATATATTCAATAATCGATTTATTCATAACCTAATTCAAATTCATCTACCCATAAAGTACTACCACTACCTACCTGCCCCACAACTTTCATCCCCTGAAATTCACCACCATAACGACTGGAAGTTGCTACAATAGCAATTTGAGCAGGCTTCGACTGTTTATCACTATATTCCAAATCTAGTTCAAATTTAGTATACTCAGTAACAGTTTCAGTCCCAACAAACTCACCATAAGCAATTTCCTGACCAGCTGAATTCCATAAAATCATATATATATGACATTGATCTGTTGTCAGATTACCCGGAACAGTTCCACCATTGGTAATTGGCATTGATTTATACTTATAATATCCTGTCAATTTTGTTGGTCGAGCCCCCGAATAGGAGCGACCAAAAGAAGGACTAGATGCAGGATTTCCTACATTTGTCTTATACTTTCCTATAAATATATTTCCAGCCGCTGCACCAACAAGAGTCATAGGTTCAATAGTATACATTTTTACAGCATTCCCTTTATAGGCATCTGCACCTTCTACTGGAACTACATTCGAATCTCTATTACCGACACTAGTTACACCTTGATTTCCGGTAGCCCAATAAGCTTGTGGATCATCATAATTATCGGCAACCGGATTCGGATACCATGTTTTTCCATTCTGTGTCCAAGTTTCGAAGTTCATATTGGGAAGTGCAACAATCGTTTCCGTCTGGAAAGAATATATCTCTCCTTCACTGCCTCCTGCTAGCGCGCGTACCTCATAGTCAGTACCGCTCTGCAATCCCATAAGTTCTGCCGAGTAAGAAGTATTTCCCGTTTCGGTAATGGCAGAAGCATCGAGTTCTGTCCATTCCTCATTACCTTTCACACGATATTCCACTGAGACATTCGTTCCCGCTCTGAAACTACCACTAATATAAGCTTTGGTAGCCCATGCATTTACCTTTTCAACAGAAGCTGTAACTGACGATTTCTGCACATCCACAGTCCAGTCGCATATATATCTGCCGTTACGATAAGCTTTAAACACACGCGGACGGGTAAAATCAGTTACCGTTTCTGCAGTAGGCTCCAGCACAGTTTTAGAGCCTTCCAAATTTAACTTTTTAATTTTTATATTCCGATAGTCAGCATCCTCAGTTACATAAATTATAGCGATATGATTATACAAATCTAGTAAAGGAGCAGTACCCGACTGATTTTCTACTTCAATAGTCCGTTCTATTTCCTGTTTTACAGTTATCTTCCACCAATAATCCTGATATGTTTTCAGCAAGACACTTACCGGATTTGTAAAGTTAATGGCAGTATTAGCATTAGCAGGAAGCTCATTCAGAGATATAAAGCTGAAAGAAGGAAAACCATTTGGTTTAATACAAGCAGACGTATCTGGATAAATCATAGCTTCCGAATTGGCAACCAGTTTAGTAATCGGCAAACTATCAATAAAAGCATCCTCTCCTATAGTAAGTTCAATAGTACGAGCCTGATTATTGAACACAGCTTCTCCCTGCATTCCGTCTACCTGAATTTCCTGAATAACTCCCTCTATATAAGGATAAGGAATGTCATTCTCTATACACGAAGACATGTTCAGTAACAAGAGTGATACAAGACTAAGCTTCAAAACTTTCATCATCATAATTTGTCAATTTAAAAATAAGTACAAATACCGATATTGATAGAAAATATATTAATTTTAAAATCAGCTGAACTTTGGCGGTATGACCCATATTCCACCTGATTGGTAACCTGTTCAACCCACTTAAAATCCAGTCCGACCACGTTAATAGAAACTTCTACAGCCATGTTGTTCATAACAAAAGCCGTTAGTCCGGGTGCTGCACCAATTTGCAAACGATGAGAAGTCTGATAAGTACCTGAAAGCGTCTGATCTGCACCAGATAAGGTCTTTCCTTGTCCATATCCATATGTAAGGCGAAGTTCATTGAAAAAGCCAAAAATCTTACTGTTTCCCAAGCCCATATATGTACGTAAAAATCCGGCTGCAGTATATTCATGCTCAAGATATTTATAATCACTGATATCAAATGTCAGGTCATCTCCCAAATCCAGATTGACATTACCTATATCCGCATATGTACGGTTATAATTCAAACGAACACCGGCTGCCATATTGTCCCGAAAAAAATATCCGGCATACGGACTCACCTTAAAAGTATATCCTTCACTGTTTATATCATCTAATATAAGAAATTTGTAATTATCTCCAGCCAGCTCGGTATAAGAAAATGTAACTCCTCCCATCCACGAACCTTTAGGAACAAACAGAGAAGTCTTTATATTACGATCATAACCTTTTCGTGCGTAAACCGAAGTTACGCACGAAAAGATTAATAATAAAATGAAATATTTCTTCATGCTAATATTAATAGTATGACAATTCAAAATCATCTACCCAAAGGGTACTACCTTCCGCCAACTGCCCAACAACACTCGTTCCTTGAAATTCACCACCATAACGGCTTGACGTAGCAACAATAGTTATTTTAGTCGGGCGTTTTGTCGGATCAATATATTCAACAGGACATTCAAACCTTGTATATTCTGAAACATTCTTATTATCAACAAAGCTACCTTCACCAATAAGTGTTTCTCCTGACCAAAGTTTTATATAAATCTCACACTCATCCGAAGTGAGCGTACGATCTGCAGGAATAGTACCACCATCTCTCATATTCGCACCTGGAGCATACTTATACCAACCGGAAAGTTTTACAGGACGGGCACCTGAGTAAGACCGACCAAATGTAACGCTACTTGCAGGATTACTCATATTCGTATTATACTCACCGATAAATATATTTCCGGCAGCATATCCAACCATCGTAATACTTATTGTAGAAAGTTGAACCGAATATCCACTACGACCATCTTGTACAGGTATTGAATTTGAGCTTTTTAGAGTAACGACTCCATCATTACCTGTAGCCCAATAACTATTAGCCTGATCACCATTCGGGAACCAACAATCACGTTTTGTAAATAGGCCTTTCTCAACCTTCGTCCACGTATCAAAGTTCAGGTTTGGAATTTCTTCATACAATTCTGTGGTAAACGTACAAGTTTCACCAGTCTTATCTCCACATAAAATATAATATTCGTATTCAGTACCAAAATCCAGCGGAGCAACCTTTGCAGAATAGTTTTTGGTTCCTTCTTCCTGAACAGCATCTATTGTAATCCATTCAGCATCAGCTTTCTTCTTGTAACGGAACTGCACCGGAGAAGTAACTTCTTCCAAATTACAAGTACCCGACAGATAAGCAAACTGTCCCCAAACTTTAGAAGCATCAATTTTGATATCATCAGTCACTATATCTGCACTTTCCTGCTTGGTAGGAACCTTTACAGTCACATCATACTGATGAATAGTTTGATCTACCGAAATATCAAATCCTGCATTACCTTCGGTAATATCCAAGTTCACTTTATAGTGGTAAGCAGCTTCCGCCTGCGATGCTATTTGCTGAGAGAAAGACTTTCCGTTACCGAAATCAACTTTTAAAGTTAACGTCTGATCAGCTTTTACATAAGCTGCACGTTCTTCTCCTTCTACAAACGGAATGCTCAACGCATCAGCACCTTCTATATAACAGGTATAACCGGTAAAAGTCGATTTAAAAGTTTCCGAACTATTTACAGAGACCATTGTCTGAGCCAATTTACAAGTCACTTTCACACTTTTTGCTTTGTTGGCTTCAATCAGTACACTGCTTTGTCCCTCATAATAAGGCAATACATCAAACCCTTGAGTTTCCATATCCTTGTCGGCTGAATATGCCTTTACGGTATAAGTTGCTACACGCAGTAATACATCATTCAGATTTCTCCAGTCATCGGCATGCTGTACAACAGCATTCGATTCATCCAATATATCTACAGCTATTGCTTCCGATTCGGCTATATCAGTACGAGTGGTTACACTCTTATTGACATCAACAGAAGACAGCTGAAGATAGCCATATCCTTTAGCTTCATCTATCTCTGACTGGCAGGAAGTAAATAGTCCTGCCAAAAGAAATAAACTAGTAACTAATATATTTGTTTTCATTTATATCTATGTTTTATTATTATCTTTATAAAGCAGGATTATTATTCTGTTACATTCACAGTTAAAGTGCCCTCCTTAGTCTCATTGCCATCAGAAATAGTCAATGTAAACTTATGTGTTCCCATTAATCCTTGTCCTGGCAGTAAAGCAACCAAAGATGTTACATCAAAAGTGTAGTTGGTCATATTTCCTCTATGAAGCTGATTGTAAGTTTCTTCTGTAATAAGTGGCAAACCAATCAACTCTTCCTTTGCTTGAGGTCTATCTTCCAAATTACACAAATCAAAAGGTTTATCCAAGTCCATACCAGCAAGTAACACAGGGAATACCTCATTATCACTTTCAATTGAAACCACCAATGACTTTATTCCGTTTTCTGAAACCATATCTACCTTTATAGTCGGCATTTCTCCTGATGCCATAAGCTCAGCTAAACTTAAATCGTAAGTTTTCGGAATACCAGTAACAGACAAAGTACCAGTACTTGGTTCTTCAGGTTCTTCACCGCCTTCACCCGGTGTTTCCGGACCATCATAAATAATATTACTTACCGGTATTTCGATAGTCTCACCAACTTCTGTAAATGTCAGGTCAACAGTAATACCGATAGAAATAGAAGATTCTGTAGATCCTTCCTCTGTCAGCATAATTTCAAAAGAATCTCCTCCTGCTAAATCAGACTGACCACCTTCTGCATCCGCAGGCTTCTGAACAGTTGCTTTCAGTTCAATAAAATTACCTTCTACAGAAGTTGCCTTGATAGAAGCATTCAGACTGTTCTGATGTTCAGGAACCTGAAAATAATATTTCGTACCGATAGAAGTTTTATCGAAAATCTGGCTAGCTCCATCTCCATTATCTACAACAACTGTATAATCGTCTTCAAAAGCCTCTTCGAATGAAGTAGTCAGACCTACAGACACTTCAATACATGCCAGTTTACACGGCAAATCAACACTTGTGGCAATACCTTTCTTTACAGAGAAAGTCTGTTCTCCTTTGAAATAAGGGCGATTTGACACCGTTACATTTTCACCTTCATAATTGTAAGCTATTACAGAATAACTTCCTTCACTTAAAGAAATAACTACCTTACCACTTTCATTTTTCAATTCGCTAACCTTGCCTTTTGTTACTTCTTCCTGAGTTTCTATTTTTGTAACAACCAATGTATAGTTGTCTACATTCACATCTTCTTCATTAAAGTTTCCTGTAGTAGTTCCGCCGTCTACTGTTTCTCCAGCACGGCTTATTGCCACCCCGTTATAAATAGATGCCAGATCAAGCTCCAATGTACCAATATTTTCTCCGTCTCCACCTTTTCTTAAAAGTTCATCTCGCATTTCGCAAGATGACAAACCTGCAATGAGACCTAAAAGCCATATTAAACTCTTATACTTTTTCATCTTATTCATTTTTATTTTAACTTGGAATGTAATCACCCGGAATATCAACTGTAACGTCTTGTTCAGTAACGCCATCGTCAACAGTTATTTCCAACCCTAATTTACCGCCTTCAATATCTGTTGCATTCGGTTTAATAGTCAATGTATAAGAATAACAAGGCTTTAAATCTATAGTCTTAGAAGTATTAAAATCATCAACAGACACTGGCTCGCCATTTTTATCTATCAAAGAAAATGACAATACAGCCTTTACACCTTCATCACCTGTTTTCAAGTAAAGTTGCTGATTCTCATTCGATTTGTTCATAGTCCAAACCTCATTCATATAATCAGTCTTGACAGTAACGGTACAGTCTTGGAAATAATCCTCAAATGTATCAGTATCATCATTTCCTTTATATACCAATATAATTCTGGCATTTGCAGGTTTACAAACAATAGAAACAGTTTTCTTATCTCCTTGAGATACAGTAAATGTCTCACTACCCTTTACATACAACTTATCATAACCTGCCGCAACGTCCTCACCGTAATATGCTGTAACTGTGTAAGGAACACCAAAATCAACCTTCTGTTCCACTTCCAACTCACTATAAAGTTTATCTGTATAAACAGGCTCTTCGCCTTTATACAAAGATACTTTATAATTATTTACGTCACGATAGACAGACTCGTCTATTGAACGACTATAGGACAAATTAGCCAATAAATCAATCATTACAGCACCTTGTCCTGATACGCTTTCATTTGCTCCATTAGAACAACTGCAAAATCCTGCAATCAGCAATAATAAACAAAATACTTTTAAATAGTTAATAATCTTCATTTAATTAAATTTTAAATTTTCACGATGCAAAGTAACTATCTTTCAACATGTTTTGCAAGGTCATTTTTTGATATTTTTGTTCCATTTTTAATGTATTGTATATTTAGCACATATATAAACAGTATAATCTTAATATTTTATAGACTTTTATTAATATGATTATTGGTCAATACTTCAAATTAGCCTACATTTGTATTGATAATTACCAAAACAACATTAAACATAAAAATGAAAAAACACTTTTTTATCACAGGACTTACTTTATCTCTATGCCTAGCTTCATGCATACAGGAAGAGGCATTAAATGTTGAAGCAGCAATTGACGGATGCAAAGGTTCAAACATCCAACTACTGACTATCAACAGCGAAAACAAAAAAATTGATATTTACGTACAGGATGGAGCAGATATCTCACAACAAGAGCTGGTATTCGAATTGCCGGAAGGTGCTACTATAGAACCAAAAGAAAAGCAACCCAAAGACAATCCTCCTATTTATGATTTCAGTTTGTCTGACAACAGGAAATTTATTGTAACATCAGAAGATAAAAGCAATAATGCCGAATACGATATCAGCATTTTCAAAATGGAGCTACCTCTACTATATTCTTTTGACAATCTTGCGGAAACAAATCCATATCATATCCTATATCTAAGCGACCAAAGCAAAAAGCTGCAATGGGCTAGCGGAAATCTAGGCTACAAACTTACCGGTATTGCAAACAATGCCAACGACTACCCAACATCACAAGTAGCTGAAGGTAAAAAAGGCTATTGCATAAAACTTGAGACAAAGGATACAGGAGGTTTCGGACAACAGGTAAGTATGCCTATAGCTGCAGGAAACCTTTTCATAGGCTCTTTTGAATCTTCAAATGCAGTTTTAAAGCCACTTGAAGCTACACTATTCGGTTATCCATTTACAAAGATACCTACCCGAATGACCGGATATTACAAATTCAAAGCCGGCCAACAAATGACTGATGCAGAAAAAAAGCCTATTGACGGCAAAGACAGCTTCGATATTTATGCTGTAATGTATGAAGCACAGAATAACGACTTTTTCCTTAATGGTGGAAATTCATTGACCGACCCTAGCATAGTAAAGCTAGCTCGTATTAAGGCTGAAGACGCTAAAGAAACAGACGAATGGACATATTTCGACATTCCGTTCGAAACTAAAAATGGGAAATCCATAGATATGGATAATTTGAAAAACGGAAAATACAAATTAGCAATTGTATTATCTTCAAGTATAAACGGCGCATACTTCATTGGTGCAATAGGAAGCACACTTTGGGTAGATGAACTTGAAATTGTATGTGAAACAAATAACCAATAAAAGAAATGACAAACAGAATAATAATGGCATTAATATGCCTTGCATGCTCATTGCAAATTTCATATTCAAAATCAGAAAACGAAAACACACACAAGGGATTGATATGGTCTTACCTCAACGGGATAAGCTATGATGTAAGAGCAGGAATAAATATCGGTGGATCTTCACCTATACCACTACCTCAAGAAATAAGAAGCATTGACAGCTACTCTCCTGGACTTGCTATTACTATAGAAGGATATGCCACAAAATGGATCAACAATAAGAAAAATTTCGGAATAAGTGTTGGACTCAGACTTGACAGTAAAGACATGAAGACCGAAGCAACAGTAAAGAACTATAATATGGCCATCATAAGCGAAACAGGAGGAAAAGTTGAAGGATTATGGACAGGGGGAGTAAAAACAAGGGCAAAAATGTCTCTTCTGTCTTTCCCCGTACTTGGAGTGTATAAAATCAGCGACAGATGGAAAATATCCGCAGGGCCTTACTTTTCATATATGATGGATGGAGATTTTGACGGCAACGTTTACGAAGGACATTTACGTACACCTGATGCTACCGGTTCAAAAATAATATTTGAAGGAGAAAATATTGCCACATATGATTTCTCAAACGAACTCAGGAAATTTCAATGGGGAGCACAGATAGGTGGTGAATGGAAAGCATACAAGCACCTTACTGTACATGCAGACCTAACTTGGGGACTTAATGATATATTCAACAACAATTTTAAGACTATCACATTTTCCATGTATCCAATTTATCTGAACTTCGGATTTGGATATCAGTTCTAAAAGAGAAAAAAGAGAGCCCGAAAAATCCGAGCTCTCTTTTTTCTCTTTTAAATTAGATATAGATAATTATTTCTTATTGACTACAATCACATCATCTACAATCAACTTACTTCCTACTGCAGCATTATATGCGGCACCATCCGCACTAGCTGAGAGTATAACCGTAAATTTATATTTCTTGGTAGGATCGTAATCTTTCAAATATTCCAAATTCAATTCAAACTGAGTGTATTCAGATACAGTTTCACTGCTCTTGAACATTGCTTTAGCTACAATTTTGTCAGAAGAATAGATATTACTTCCATCCAAGGTTTCTTTATCATCTGTAATTTCATAAAGCACAGCACTCATTGAACATTCATCAACTTTTCCTTCAACCAGTTCACCGTCACTATTATAAAATTCTTTTCCCGGAGTATACTTATAATATCCAGTAACCTTCAAAGGCTGTTTTTCATAAACAATACCAAAACTGGTAGTTGCCATAGGATTAGATAAACCAGCAAATGCATTAAAACTACCTAAAAATACTGTTGCTGCTGTAACTTTAGGCACTTTAGTTCCTCCCATGCTACCACCTTTGGTATCAACCGATTCCAAAACTGCAGCTTTTTCACCAGAATAAGCATCATCAGTAGCAACAATAGGATAACCTCCTTCATAAGTTGGACCACCCAATATAGGTCCCATATTTTTTATCAACGCAACTGCCGCATTACATGAAGCCCAAGGGTTCACATTTGGGATATCAGGATAGATTCCACCTTCATACCATTCTTCAAATCCAAAATAATCACCAAATCCTTTGATAGAAACTGTGTATTCAACTGTAGTTCCATCTTCAGCTTCAACAATATATTTTACTTTTCTTCCATTTGAAAAATCTTGAGCCACCTCGCTTCTTGGAGTTACAGTTGCTTTTTCCGATACCTCAATTGTAGGAACCAAAGCAGCAAGATGCTCAGCTTTAGCTGTATCTGCCACCATAAAAGTTATAGTCTTTGATTCTTCATCTATTACAGGTTGAGAAATAACCAAAGAATCAACAGCAGCTACATTTCTATCGAAAATAAACTTTGTAATCTTTGCCTCAGAGCTCTCAGTACCTTTAAGTTTCTCACCGGTATAAACCACCTTTACAGACTGTTTAACCCCTGCAAGATCCGCATCAATATCCATACTTATTTCTACCTTACCACCACCTATAGTTCCGGTTGCTTTTACATCAGCTTTCAGTACTTCTGTATCCAACAATGTAGTACCTGTAAAAGCATAGTTGCCGGAGTTTTCGGATAAAGGACAATCATTCAATTCAATATCACCTAAATTTATACCTATAAAAGAGAAATTCTTCAGTGACAGGTTAATTGACTTTTCACTGGCTTTTTCTACTGTAATCTTTTGTGACTGTTCTCCAAGATTTTGTCCATCTACAGTTACTTCAAGCTTACCTTTATAATTACCGGCCAGTTCTTCCTCTATAGGGAAATTAATTGATTCTTCATTTGTACATGAAGTAAATAATGCTGTAGTCATACCAACGACTGCAAGCATAAACGAGTAAATAAACTTTTTCATTTTTAGCTATCTAATTTATTAAAATCCAAATGCAAAGTAAGGCCACAACGCAATCCCCTGCAAGGTCTATTCTTGATATTTTTGTCCTATTTTTAATATATGCAAGATTTTATTTATTCACAATCGTTATTATTTTAATATTTTATAGACTTTTATTAATATATTCATTGGTCTATACTTCAAATTTATTACTTTTGTGCATAAACGTAAACTATACTACAATGGACAATACAATACCTAAATTCGATCTGCCTGAGGACTGGCTGTCGGGTACAGACATAAGTAAAGAACTGCTGGGAATGTACAAAAACTATCCCGTCCGGCTGAAATGTGAAATCATTGCACTATGTATGGATGGAGAGATTGAAGCATCTGTCAACCTGAACCACCTCACGGTAAAGAAAAACGATATAATAACGCTGATGCCTGGTTCCATCTTTCAGATTAACGACCTGAAAGGAGACTTGAAAATATATTTCTTAGGTTTCTCGTCAAGATATATAGAAAAAAACGACAAATCGAAAATTCTGCTTGATGCCATCTACTCCACTTTGGGAAAGCCCAAGTTATCACTATCTGACGAGGGTGCCGTGATGACAGAAAAGTATTACAACCTTATGATAGATGTATATGAACACTTCGACGAAAAAATAAGGATGGAAATTGCGGACAATATTTTCACCGACGTACACAAGGGCATCTCATTAATATATAAGAAGAAATCGGTAAAGGATGACATAGCCTCATCAAAAAGCGAGCAGCTGTGCAAGGGATTCACTCAACTGGTGATGCAGCACTACAACGACAACAGGAACGTGGCATGGTATGCCGAGAAATTGGGGATTACGCATGCTCACCTTTGTTCAATAGTGAAACAAGCCACAGGAAAGACTTGTGCGGACATAATATCATCGATGGTGATAATGGACGCTAAATCGCAATTGAAATCTACACAACAAAGCATTCAGGCAATATCGGATTCTCTGAATTTTGCCAATATGTCATTCTTCGGAAAGTACTTCAAACGACACGTTGGAATGAGTCCTTTGGAGTACAGAAATAAGGGGTAAAAAAACGAGCGTACGTTTCACTTTAAACGTGCGCCCATTTCACTTTAAACGTGCGTACGTTTCACCTTAAATGAACGCCCGTTTTTTTTAAACGTATCAAAGCCTTATTTCAAAGCCTGAAACTGCTCTATCAACGAAGTTAGATTTGCTGTAAAAAGTCTGGCAGAAATAGCCAGTAGAATTATACCGAAGAATTTGCGGATTACATATATTCCGCCCTTTCCAAGGAAACGTTCTATCACGTCTGTCAGCTTCAAAACTATGAATACCCACACCATATTAAGTGTCAGTGCCAATACTATATTAATAGGGGCATACTCGGCACGCAATGAAAGCAGCGTTGTGAATGCTCCGGCTCCTGCCAACAGCGGGAATACCAAAGGTACTAGGGTAGCTTCCTTTATAGGACCCGTGTTTTTGAAAATCTCCACATCCAGAATCATCTCAAGCGACATCATAAAAATAACAAAGGCACCGGCTACAGCAAAGGAGGCTATGTCAACCTGGAAAAGTTTAAGCATCATATCGCCGGCATAAAAGAAACCTATCAGCAGGGCAAAAGCTATCAGTGTAGCCTTCATAGCATTTACAGGCCTACCCTTCTGCTTCAAATCCAAAATGATTGGAATAGAACCAATTATATCTATCACGGCAAACAACACTATGAATGCACTGAGAAACTGCTGAACATCGAACGCTCCCCAAAAAGGAACCGATGCAGGCTGGATAAATAACGTTTTCATTTTAATGATATATTTTTTACATTACAAAAATACATAAAAAATCATTATTCATACACATTAAGGAAAAAAATACTAAAATCAATATACACACTGATGTAGTGATACAAAATAAATTGTTAACTTTGTATGTTAAAATAAAGATTTACACTCAATAAATTTAACGGATTATGAAGGTTTCGATGTACGATACACTACTGGAGCTGCCACTGTTCCAGGGATTGACTAAAGAAAATATAACCAGCATCATAGAAAAGGTGAAAATGGGATTTCATAAATATGAAGCCAAACAGAACATCGTTTCGCAGGATGACAGATGCAACAGTCTGATTTTCATACTTGAAGGCAAGGTTGCCGTCACAACAAACGATCCGATACACAACTTCAAGATTGTGGAAGAGGTACAGGCTCCATACATAATAGAACCACAGTCACTATTCGGGATGCGCACAAAATATAATGCATCGTACACTGCAACCGGGGATGTAGATACTCTGAACATTGACAAAAGCTACATTCTGACAAATCTGTGCAAATACGAAATTTTCAACCTGAACTATCTGAACATCCTGAGCAACAGGGCACAGACTGCGAACAACAAGCTGTGGAACTCGCACATAGGATGTACCAAAGAAAAGCTTATGAACTTCTTCGCGCTGAGATGTGTGATTCCATACGGAAAGAAAACACTGTTCATCACGATGGAAGATCTGGCTTCACTGATAGACGACACAAGAATAAACGTATCCAGAGCCCTGAACGAATTTCAGGAAAAAGGGATACTAACATTGGGAAGAAAGAAAATAACCATAGAGGACTTGGCTAAACTTACCGAGGAGGTGAAGAATTAACTGTTGAGTTGTCAGTTCTTAGTTGTTAGTTTTTAGAAATATCAAAATATATAAATATGACAAATCCATTTTTACAACCATATAACACACCGCACGATACCACTCCTTTCGACAGAATTAAAATTTCGGACTACGAACCTGCCATAAGGGAAGGCATGAGGGTGGAAGACGAAGAGATAAAGGCAATTACCGAAAATACGGAAGAGCCGGACTTCGGAAATACAATACTGGCACTGGAACATTCGGGAAAACTTCTGGACAAGGTAACTACAGTGTTCTTCAATCTGATGAGTGCCGAAACCAACGACGAGCTCGATGCCATAGCGGAAAAGATGATGCCTGAACTGACCGAACACAGTAATAACATCAGTCTGAATCCGGTATTGTTCGAAAAGGTGAAAAAAGTGTATGAAAAGAAAGACAGTCTGGAGCTGACCGCAGAAGAGAACAGATTGCTTGAAAAGACATACGATGGATTTATCAGAAACGGCGCCAACCTGAACGATGATGACAAGGAGACTTTCAGAAAGTTGTCTGCCGAACTGAGTACGCTTACACTGAAATTCTCGCAGAACCACCTGAAGGAAACCAACAAATTCGAACTGCACATCACAGACAAGAACGATCTGGAAGGACTGCCTGAAAGCGCTGTGGAAGCTGCCGAACATACAGCAAAAGGTAAAGACAAGGAAGGATGGGTATTCACTCTGCAGGCTCCTAGCTATGTGCCGTTCATGAAATACAGCAACCGCCGTGAACTGAGAAAGCAGATGTATATGGCATACAATACACAGTGTACACACAATGACGAATGGAACAATATCGAAATTGTGAAACAATTGGTAAACAAGCGTATGGAAATTGCTCAACTGCTGGGATTCGAGACATATGCAGACTATGTATTGAAAAAAAGAATGGCAGAAAACAGTGAGAATGTTTACAGACTCCTGAACGACTTGCTGGAAGCATACTCCCCTACCGCACATAAGGAGATAGAAGAAATAGAACAGTTGGCAAAGGAAACCGAAGGAGACGGTTTCACACTTATGCCGTGGGATTTCTCTTTCTATGCCGAGAAGCTGAAAAGCCGCAAATACAGCCTTGACGAAGAGGCGTTGAGACCATACTTCGAACTTGAAAAGGTGAAAGAAGGCGTATTCGGACTTGCCACAAGACTATACGGAATAACATTCCGTGAGAACAAGGATATACCGGTGTATCACCCTGACGTAAAGGCTTTCGAAGTGTTTGATGCCGACGGAAGCTTCCTGGCTGTGCTCTACACCGACTTCCATCCAAGGGAAGGCAAGCGTTCCGGGGCATGGATGACTAGCTACAAGGAGCAGTGGATAGAAGATGACGGAACGAACAGCCGCCCGCATGTTTCGGTTACGATGAACTTCACAAAACCTACAGCCGACAAGCCTGCCCTGCTCACATTCTCGGAAGTAAACACATTCCTGCATGAATTCGGTCATGCGCTGCACGGAATGTTTGCCAACACACGATTCCAATGTATGAGCGGAACCAACGTGTATTGGGACTTCGTGGAACTTCCATCACAGATTATGGAAAACTTTGCGGTGGAAAAGGAATTCCTGAACACATTTGCCAGACATTATATCACCGGTGAAGCTATTCCAGAGAGCCTCATCAAGAGTATCATAGATTCGCAGAACTTCAACGTGGCATATGCATGTCTGCGACAGTTGAGTTTCGGATTTCTGGATATGGCATGGTACACAAGAAAAGAAGCATTCGACGGCGACGTGAAGGAATATGAAAAGAAGGCATGGGAAAAGACACAGCTTCTTCCGCAGGTAGATGACACATGTATGAGTGTACAGTTCGGACACATCATGTCCGGAGGATATTCTGCCGGGTACTACAGCTACAAATGGGCTGAAGTGCTTGATGCGGACGCATTCTCAGTATTCAAGGAAAAAGGTATATTCAACCGCGAAGTGGCACAGTCTTTCAGAGACAATATACTGTCGAAAGGCGGAACAGAGCATCCTATGACACTGTACAAACGTTTCCGCGGACAGGAACCGGGTATTGAGGCTTTACTTAGAAGAAATGGAATTAAATAATTTTTTATATGACAAGAACAATAAAATATATATTCACGCTGATTGTACTTTCAATCGCGTTATGCGGATGCAATCAGGAGGATGATGTATTCGAAATCTTTGCAAACGATAAGACATGGCATTGGAGTGGTTCATATACCACAACCAATTGGAAAGACGATAATAACTATAAACTTAATTTAAATATTGACGATTTGAGTCAAATCAACAAAAAGACAGATTATTACAATATTATATTTGAAGAAAACGGTAATGTTTCCGGTAAAGGTGAAAATTTCACGTTTAAAGGAACATGGAATGCTATGAGCAAAGATAAAAGCTTCTATATAAACATACAGACCCAAGGTAATATTTCCGGTCTGGATAAAACTTTTTATGATGCCATAAAATCTGCTAATTTTTATAGAGGAGATTCTAAATGTATAAAATTATTCAACTCAAATAAATCAGAATACATACAATTTTATCCCTTAGGTTCTTTAAATCAATAATTATGGAACAGGAAAACAAACAAGAAATATTAGACAAGAGATATATGCGCATGGCGCGCATATGGGCTGAAAATTCATACTGCAAACGCCGTCAGGTGGGAGCCCTTATAGTGAAAGACAAGATGATAATATCAGACGGTTATAATGGTACACCATCAGGCTTCAGCAACATATGCGAAGACGAAGAGGGACTGACAATCCCTTATGTACTGCATGCTGAAGCTAACGCAATAACAAAAATTGCGCGCTCAAACAACAGCAGTGAGGGAGCAACAATGTACGTAACCACATCACCTTGTATAGAATGTGCAAAACTTATCATACAGGCAGGTATAAAAAGACTGGTGTATGGAGAGAAATATCGTCTGGAAGACGGACTCAACCTACTCAGAAAAGCAGGTATTGAGGTAGTCTATCTGGAAAACGAATAACAAACTGTATAACATAAAATCTATATATATGGACAATAAGTATAAACGTTTCATGCCGATATTGCTTGCCGTAGGCATAGTGATTGGTATAGCAATAGGTGTGTTTTACACCAATCTTTATTCAGGAAACAAGCTTGGAGTAATAAAGGGGTCGTCAAACAAAATCAACGCTCTTCTGAGAATTGTAAACGATTCGTATGTTGACACCGTCAACATGGAAGACATGGTGGAAAAAACAATGCCTCTGATTCTGTCGGAACTGGATCCTCATTCATCGTATATACCGGCACAAAAGCTGGAGGAAGTAAATTCTGAACTGAGAGGACATTTCAGCGGTATAGGTATTCAGTTCACGATTAAGGACGATACAATTCACGTAAACAGTGTAATACCAGGAGGCCCTTCGGAAAAAGTGGGACTTATGGCGGGCGACCGTATCATAGAAGTAGATGACTCGGCTTTCGTAGGAAAGAAAGTAACCAACAGCGAAGCCATGAAAAGGCTGAAAGGAGAAAAGGGAAGTAAAGTGAAACTGGGTATTTTCCGTCCCGGTGAGACTGAGACCCTGTATTTCACTATTATAAGAGGTGATATTCCTGTCAAGAGCGTTGACGCGGCATATATGATTGACGGCAAGTGGGGATTCGTAAAAGTAAACAAATTTGGCGAAACCACTTATCCTGAACTGCTTTTTGCACTTGCTAAATTGAATCAGGAGAATATGCAGGGACTTATAGTTGACCTGCGCGGAAATACAGGTGGATATATGGCTGCTGCCATACAGATGGTGAACGAATTCCTTCCGGCAAACAAACTTATAGTCTATACTGAAGGTAGAAAATATCCAAGAGAGAACTATACTTCAAACGGAACAGGAAGCAGCCAGTCACTGCCAATCATAGTTCTGGTGGACGAAGGTTCGGCATCTGCCAGCGAGATTTTTGCAGGAGCAATACAGGACAACGACAGAGGTACTATCATCGGACGACGCTCATTCGGAAAAGGACTTGTACAGCAGCCTATAGAGTTCAACGACGGTTCTGCAATCAGACTGACAATCGCCAGATATCACACTCCATCGGGAAGATGCATCCAGAAACCGTACGAGCAAGGAAACGGTGCTGAATACGAAATGGATCTGTTGACTAGATATGAGCATGGCGAGTTCTTCTCGGCAGACAGCATCAAGCAGAATGAGAAGGAAATCTACTATACCGGAATTGGCAGAAAGGTTTACGGCGGAGGAGGAATAATGCCTGACATTTTCGTTCCGCACGACACCCTGGGTATGACATCTTATTTCAGAATGGCTGCCAACAGAGGTCTTATCATAAGATATGCTTTCGACTATACAGACCAGAACAGAAACAAACTGATGGAGTATAAAACAGGAGACGAGCTGTGCGACTATCTCAAGACACAAAATCTGCTGGTGAAATTCTCAAAATGGGCAGAAAAGAAAGGCTTGAAGAGAAGAAACAACATGCTGATTACATCGAAAGAATTGTTCGAAACAAGTATATACGGCAACATTATTTACAACATGTTGGGTATAGAAGAATACATCAAATATCTGAACAAGTCAGACAATACGGTTCTGAAAGCTGTTGAGGTATTGGAGAAAGGCGAGTCTGTGCCTAAAGCGCCTGAAATGACAGACGAGGGAACTACTGATAAAGAAGCTGCCTGATGGAAACAAAGGATGAAATAAGAAAACGCATTTCCGAAAAGAAAAAAGAATTTTCGGAAAACGAGCTGAAAGCATTATCTTCCACAATAATGAAAAAGCTGGAAGATAATGTTGTCCTGAAATGTGCAAAGACGGTACTGCTATATTACTCGCTTCCTGACGAGGTCTTTACCCACGATTTTGTTGAGAAATGGAGCAAGGAGAAAACTATTCTGTTGCCGGTCGTAAAAGGTGATGAACTTGAAATAAAAGTTTATGCCGGCAGCGAATGTATGCAGAAAGGCAGTTTCAATATTGACGAACCGCAGGGAGAAGCCTATAACGACCTGATATCGATTGATGCGGCAGTAATACCGGGAGTTTCATTCGACAGGCACGGCAACAGGCTTGGCAGAGGAAAAGGTTTTTATGACCGTTTCCTGAAAAAACTTAACACTTTCAAGATTGGAGTGTGTTTCGGCTTTCAGCTAAGCGAAGAGATTCCGCACAGCGAACATGACGTCGAGATGGATGAAATTTGGACCGAAAATGGATATGTCAGCAAAAAATGATATTGGTAATGACCTGGGCTCCTACACGGGAGTTCAGGTTTTTTATTAATAACTCACGTCCCATCTGGAGTTCCTGACGTATGACAGACGACGAGAGCTGTACGTATAAGGTCTGGTTCTTTATATATATGTTGGTGGTATGTCTGAATATTGCAGGACCTACAACATCTTTCCACGAATCGATAAGCCGATATTGGTTAAGGGGTGTCTCCAGCCCTTCCTGACGTAAAAGCTGCATTATCACATCGCCCAGTTTTTCTGTATTATTCCGTTTCATCCGACATTTCCTTTCTTTCTGTTATATTTCCATTTTCCACTTCAAACAGTTTATAGTCGCCGTCTATCTTCTTTAGAATCTTGTCCAGATGGTCGCGATTGGTGTCAGTAACGAATATCTGGCCGAAACTGTCGCCTGCCACAAGTTTTACTATCTGCTCTACCCTATGCGCATCGAGCTTGTCGAATATATCGTCAAGCAGCACTATAGGAGTTGTACGGCTTCCTGTACGTTTCAGGAACTCGAACTGAGCCAGCTTCAATGCTATCAGATATGTCTTGTTCTGTCCTTGTGAACCTTCGCGCTTTATAGGGAAATCACCCAATTTCATTATCAGATCGTCCTTGTGTATCCCTTTCAGGGAGTATCCCATAATCAAGTCTCTCTGACGGCTGCCACGGATTGTCTCCAGCAGATTTCCTTGCGAAGCGTGCGACTCGTACTCAAGACTTACTGTTTCCATATCCTCGGATATGAAGGAATAATACGACTGGAACACTTTGATAAACTCGTCGATAAACTGACGGCGTTTCTTATAGACAACCTCACCGGACGAGGCCATCATCTCTTCCCAAACGTTCATCAGTTCCGGTTCAGGCTCCACTTCCGATTTAAGCAATGTATTACGTTGGAGCATGGCCTTATTGTATCGTATAAGCGCATCCAGATACTCACGGTCGAACTGGGAAATAACGACATCGATAAACCGGCGACGCTCTTCACTACCCCCTGATATCAGTACTGAATCGGATGGAGAAACCATTACAAGAGGAATGAGACCGATATGGTCTGAAAGTCGGGTATATTCCTTTTTGTTGCGCTTGAACTGTTTTTTCTGCTTTCGTTTGAGTCCGCAATACACTTCTTCCGGCTCACCGTTGTCAGTCTGATAAAAGCCTTGCACCACAAAAAAATCACGGTCATGAAATATATTCTGCGTATCAATGGGATTTGTAGCGCTCTTGCAGAATGAAAGGTAATATACGGCATCCATAAGGTTGGTCTTTCCCATACCGTTACGGCCTATAATACAGTTCATTTTGGGAGAAAATGACAGCTCTGCCTGTTCTATGTTCTTGTAATTTAATATGGAGATGCGTTTAAGCCACATAATTAAGTCATGTTTTAGCCACAAAATTAACAATAAAAGCATGATTGGTAAAAAAAGATGCCGACAAATTTCGTTTATAAACATAAATAAATTACTTTTGCTGTCCGAAATACACATTAGAAATAATAATAAAAAATAATATAACAATGAGTCAACAAAAAAACACAAATGATTTGCTGAACATGGATGAAACTATCAGCAATTCTGAAGATTTCCTTATCAAAAACAAGAATTTGTTATTGGGTGCAGTTATTGCATTGGTAGTTATCGTAGGCGGATACATGGCATATAAGAACTTTGTATCTGAACCTAAAGAATTAAAAGCTTCTGAAGCTATCTTCAAAGGTGAACAATATTTTGGTGCTGACAACTATGAAGCAGCATTAAACGGTGACAGCCTTGGATTTGCCGGCTTCGTTAAATTGGCTGACGAATTCAGCGGAACAAAAGCCGGAAACCTTGCCAACGCATATGCAGGTATCTGCTACGCTCAGCTTGGCAAATATGAAGATGCAGAAAAATATCTGAGTAAATTCGACGGTGACGACCAGTTGGTTGCTCCTGCAATACTTGGTACTATGGGTAACTGCTATGCACAGATGGGACAGTTGGACAAAGCTGCCGCTACACTTATCAAAGCTGCCAAACGTGCCAACAGCCTTTCATTGAGCCCTATTTACCTGATTCAGGCAGGACAGATTCTTGAAAAACAGGGAAAGAATGCTGAAGCAGTTGAAGCATACAAAACTGTAAAGAAAGATTATGCCAACTCATATCAGGCAATGGATATTGACAAATATATAGAACGCGCTTCTATTAAATAATAAACTTATTACTTACAGGCACGGATTTCCGGCGCAGGAAAAGTTATGCGCAAAAGGAGTTCCGTGCTTGTTTTTTTATCTTAACTCTACTAAACTTATAAAATCATGGCAACAGCTTATCACAATCTATCGGATTATGACTTCAATTCAGTGCCCGACGCATCGGAAATGAGATTCGGAATAGTAGTATCTGAATGGAACAGCAATATTACAGGAGCGTTACTGGATGGTGCAGTAAAGACTCTGAAAAAGCACGGAGCGAAAGATGAGAACATACATGTGCAGACTGTACCTGGAAGCTTCGAACTTACTTACGGATCGGCACAAATGATAAAAAGCAATAAGTTCGATGCAATAATAGCATTAGGATGCGTTGTAAGAGGCGATACTCCACATTTTGACTATGTATGCGCCGGAACTACACAAGGTATAGCTCACCTGAATGCAACAACCGATACACCAGTGATTTACGGTCTGATTACAACCAATAATATGGAGCAGGCAGAGGACAGAGCCGGTGGCAAATTAGGAAATAAAGGTGACGAATGTGCAATTACTGCAATAAAAATGATTGACTTCACTTGCAGATTAAAAAAATAGTTGTATCTTTGCATCGCAATTGAAAAAAGCAACATCTGTTGTTAAGCTTTCAATGGCTAAAGGGCAAATACCAGAGTGGCCAAATGGGGCAGACTGTAAATCTGCTGGCTTACGCCTTCGGTGGTTCGAATCCATCTTTGCCCACAAAAATAGAGATGCGGAAGTAGCTCAGTTGATAGAGCATTAGCCTTCCAAGCTGAGGGTCGCGGGTTTGAGCCCCGTCTTCCGCTCTCATTATTGAAACATAGTTTCTCGAAAGGGCAAGTACCAGAGTGGCCAAATGGGGCAGACTGTAAATCTGCTGGCTTATGCCTTCGGTGGTTCGAATCCATCCTTGCCCACAAAAATAGAGATGCGGAAGTAGCTCAGTTGATAGAGCATTAGCCTTCCAAGCTGAGGGTCGCGGGTTTGAGCCCCGTCTTCCGCTCTCATTATTGAAACATAGTTTCTTGAAAGGGCAAATACCAGAGTGGCCAAATGGGGCAGACTGTAAATCTGCTGGCTTACGCCTTCGGTGGTTCGAATCCATCTTTGCCCACAAATATTAAAGATGCGGAAGTAGCTCAGTTGATAGAGCATTAGCCTTCCAAGCTGAGGGTCGCGGGTTTGAGTCCCGTCTTCCGCTCTACAAAGAGTCCTTTTCAGGACTCTTTTTTTATGCCATATTATAACAAAAAAATGGCTGCCTCATAAGAGACAGCCTGAAATAAGAAATATCGAGATTCTTTACTCTGCTTTTTCTACAAACTCTGTAATTCCGTTTGATACAAGAAGATTATACCACTGAATAAGCTTCTTGATATCGCTCAAATGAACTCTATCTCTGTCGTAATTAGGAAGCACTTCAGCCATGAATTCTCCCAACTCTTCAGCAGAAGCTTTCTTGTAGTCTAAAGATGTTTCTTTTCCGCCTTCTTTTGTCTTTACAGCTTCAAGAACTTCTGACAATGGAACTTCATCCGCATCAGTGTACATTGCAATATCTCCCAATGAAATCACTTTATCCGAAGCATAAATTGGTGAACGCTTCTTGTCTGCGCTTACAGACTCAACAATAAGCATATTTTTTCCCTGAGAAATAAGCTTATATAATCCCGGCTTGCCGGATATAGCCAAAATTGTTTTCAACATGTTTCTTATTATTTTAATTGTTAATTACCGAACAAAAATACAACTCACTTTCGAATTACACAAGACATTGAATATCTTTTATGATTCACAATACAGAAAACAATCTGTCTATCTGTTCGTTTAATGAAACCGAGCCGTCATTTTCTATCACAAAGTCCGATTTTGATATTTTTTCATCATCGTTCATCTGTGAATTTATACGCTCAATAACCTTCTCGCTGGTTACATTATCACGCTTCATCACTCTGGAAATGCGGACTTCCAAAGGAGCATGAACTATCACAATCTTATCGACTATATCATCAAAACCGGATTCGAACAATATGGCACTTTCGATGGCTACCACCCTACTTCCTTTTTTGAAATGCTCGTCAGCCCACGAAAGAAACGCTTGCTTTACGCATGGATGCACAATGGCATTTACCTTATGTGCATTATCAGGTGAACTGAAAATATAGCCTGCCAGAAGTTGCTTGTTCAGTTTCCCATCAATATACACCTCATCACCCAACAGGGATTTCAATGAAGAAACTATAACAGGGTCCGCAACCATTAGTTTCTTGGCTTCACTATCAGAATCAAAAACAGGCACACCACGTTCTTTCAACGAAGAAGAAAAGAAGGATTTACCACTTCCAATACCTCCGGTTATTCCCAGCCTTATAAATACGTTATTTTTCATTGTCTGAAACGAAAAAACTGGTTTCTTCTATCAAGTAATCAACACTTGACGGATTTACCCTTATATTAGACACATGTGGACAAGAAGTATCCACCGACAAATCTATCTTATCACTTCCAGACCGCAGTAATTCATCGTATTTTACGTTTATCTGAAAATCGGAAGCATCGACTGATGAATAATCGGAAAGTCCCACCTTGAAGGTAACTTTAACTTTAGAAGGGAATGTACGTAAGGTTTTGTTTGCCGGAAAACCAATTCCTTTGACAGGCACTTCCACTGTTTTCTCAGAATACATGTCAACGGATATTGATACATCACAATATGAAGGTTCGTACTTGACACCCTCTATCTTTTTAAAAGAAGTTCTCAAAGAGGTTTTCTCTGTCAGATCCTCGCATTCCAATGGTACTGTGTATGCTGTCTGTACGGTTTTCAATATCTCTGATGGAGCATATACTATAACAGAATCCGGTGTTATACTTATATCTGAGACATAATATTGAACTCCCGGAGTTATCTTTCCGCTGACAGAGACAGGCACCTTCTTATATTTACCTGTAGAATAAACAAAGCCTACAGAGTCGGGATATACAGACAAGAGTCTGGTAGTGGAATTCAACTGCGATGCAACCCTTTTCTTCAAATCTTCTTGCGGCAGAATCACTCGCGAACTTCCATTTTCATAGTCAGCAAAATCAATTGATATAGGCAAGAACGATCTGCCCAACATGTAATTCAAAAGAACAGTTCCGCGGTCAGCTACTCTCACCTTGACCTCATCCTGCAATTCTGATGTTATGACTACATTTTTAGGAACATTCTTCAGTCTTAAAGGAATAGTAAACTCAGTTTCAAAACCACCATCTAAGGTTTGGAGCATCCAAAAGCCGAAAGATATGACCACAAAAAACAAAAAAATCAAAAACTCCCTGCACTTTTCAGTAAGCAGGAAGTTTCTGATTTTATTTAAATAAGACTTTAAAATATTCTTGATGTTCTTTTTACCGAACAACATATCTTTATTATTTTATTTATTCACCTGAGCCTGAGCGTCAGCATATATAGAGTTTCTATCAACCTTGATCTTTACACTTGGAGCAATTTCTACTATTACTGCATTATCTTCCAATTCTTTTACTTTTCCATATATACCACCTGCAGTAATTACAGACTGTCCAACTTCAAGATTCTTACGGAAATTAGCAATTTCCTTCTGCTTCTTGTTTTGAGGACGAATCATGAAGAAATACATGATAGCAAATATTGCCACCATCATTATCAAGAAAGAATAATCTGCTCCACCCTGAGCTTGCAGCATTACTGTCAATAAATTCATAGTTTCTTATTTTTTAAATTAATAATAGTTACGCCGGCAAATATATTATTATTTTGTCAGCTTATTTTCCTTTTTCAATTTATTAACTATAGCATCCAATGTTCCGTTAATAAAGCCACCGCTTTTTGGAGTACTATAAAGTTTTGCTATCTCAACATATTCATTGAGCGAAACATTAACAGGAATATTAGGGAAACTTAGTATCTCAGCAAGTGCAATCTGCATTATCACAACATCCATCAAGGCAACACGGTTCAGGTCCCAGTTCTTTGAAGTCTCACCTATCAGATGACGATAATATTCTGCATTCATAATTGCACGACGGAACAGGCGACGGGCAAAATCCTGGTCTTCTTCATCCTTGAATTCAGGAAGAAGTTCCTGCTTTGCACCGTTTTTCGGATCAAAACGCTTTATAGTCTTCAATACGAAAGTATCTACAATTTCCTTATCATCGTTCCAATAAAGGCTCTGGTCTTCCAATACCTCATCAAGTTCAGTATTATTGAAGATAATATTCTTGTAGATTTTTCTCCAGAATTCACGGTCATCCTCGTATGATGTTGACTCAGCTGCCATATACTCAGCATAGATATCACTCTGCTGTATTTTTTCATACAGAGATTTCAAGAAATCGTCTTCATTGTCCCATGTTTTCTTCTGAGCGACAACGAATGCGTTAAGTTCATTATTCGCCTCCAATTGGGCTATGAACTTATTTTCTACAAACCTCATGTTAGGAGATAAGTCTTCTTTAGTAGGTGCCAACTTGTTTTTGGCGGCATCGATTTTCTTACTCGCATAACGAGTTACTGCCACCATTAGAAGCAAAAGATAATTGTACAAATCGTACGCTTTGGATAGACTGAAGAACAACTCTTTTTCTGCAGTATCCAAGTTTTTACCGCCATTCTGATAATAAGCGTAAATAATCTGAACTATTTTCAGACGAATAAGAACTCTGTTTATCATATTAATAAGATGAAATTTCAGGGTGCAAAAGTAATCATTTTATTCTTTTAAAGCAATATAAACGCTCAAAATTCTATTTTTTTTCACTATTGGATTAAATTCTACACACAGTTTCTTTGAACATAAAAAAAAAATATTCAACTTTGGGCACAATTTATTTATAATATATAGTGACTATGGAAGATTTGAAAAAGAAAAGCATGACAGAAACAGACAAGGAAATTGTATTCTCAAAAGCCATAAAAGCTGGCAAAAGAATATATTATGTTGATGTAAGAAAAAATAAGAAAGACGACATGTTCCTTGCTATAACAGAAAGCAAGAAAATTATAACCGGAGAGGGGAATGCTCCATCTATAAGTTTCGAAAAACACAAAATATTCCTTTATAAAGAAGATTTTGATAAATTCATCAATGGATTGCAGGAAGCTATTAAGTTCATAGAAGACAACGGAAATACACCGGACACTCAAGACAGCGAAAACAATATAGAAGACAAATCTGATGAAGAAAACGTTAATGCATCATCAGACATAAAGATAGACATTGAATTCTGATAAATTCATCAAGAACTATATTATATAAATAAAATCAAGACAATATTTGGCTATTAAAAATAAATCGATTACCTTTGCACCGCTTTTTTAAGCTCATCGTGTGATATACCGCATCGTGTGATGGCGAATTAAGCAAATTTATATTCAACTTAATTTAGAGTAACACAAAAAATTTAAAGAAATGAAATCAATTGAAATCAAAGGTTCTTTGAGAACTGAAACTGGAAAAAAAGCTACACGTGACCTTCGTAAGAACAACAGTGTTCCTTGTGTATTGTACGGATTGAACAAAGATGAAAACGGTAATCAGGTAGCAACTCACTTCACTGTAACAAACGACGGTTTACGTAATTTGGTATATACACCACACATCTACGTAGTTGACTTGAATATCGATGGCAAAATTGTTACAGCCATAATGAAAGATATACAGTTCCACCCTGTAACTGACAACATTCTTCATGTTGACTTCTTGCAGATTGACGAATCTAACCCAATCGTTATGGAAGTTCCTGTTAAATTGGAAGGTCTTGCTGAAGGTGTTAAAGCCGGTGGTAAATTGGCATTGCAGGTTCGTAAACTGAAAGTTAAAGCTCTTTACAACTTAATCCCTGAAAGACTTGTTATCGACGTAACAAACTTGGGTCTTGGTAAAACTATCAAGGTTGGTGAATTGAACTATGAAGGTTTGCAGATCTTGAATGCAAAAGAAGCAGTTGTATGTGCTGTTAAATTGACTCGTGCCGCTCGTGGTGCTCAGGCTGCAGCAGCTACAGGAAAGAAATAAGTAATAGTTTAAACAACTAATACATTACAAATCCATATTAATGAAATATCTGATAGTAGGACTGGGAAATATCGGTGATGAATACCGTAATACCCGTCACAATATAGGATTTATGGTATTGGACGCCTTGGCTAAGGCGTCCAATATTATTTTTAGCGACAAACGTTATGGCGCTGTAGCCAACTTGTCGTTGAAAGGACGTCAGGTGATATTGTTAAAGCCGTCAACATATATGAACCTAAGCGGAAACGCTGTCCGATATTGGATGCAGCAAGAAAAAATCCCTTTGGAAAATGTTTTAATAGTAGTAGATGACCTTGCCTTACCTTTAGGAACGCTTAGACTGAAAGGTAAAGGTAGCGATGCCGGTCATAACGGATTGAAACACATTGCTGCTACATTGGGAACACAAAACTATTCACGCTTACGCTTCGGTATAGGCAACGATTTTCCTAAAGGTGGACAAATAGACTTCGTTTTAGGAGAGTTCGATGATGAAGCTAAGAAAATCCTTCCTGAAAGGATTGAACTGGCAGACGAAATAATCAAAAGCTTCTGTCTGGCAGGTCTGAATATTACAATGAACCAATATAACAACAAATAAAATGGCTGAAGCAAGAATTGACAAATGGTTGTGGGCTGCCAGAATTTTCAAAACAAGAACTATTGCAGCAGAAGCTTGCAAAAAAGGCAGAGTGAGCATTAACGGAGCACAAGCCAAGCCATCAAGAATGATAAAACCGGGAGATGTTATAAACGTAAAGAAATCTCCTATCACATATTCATTCAAAGTATTGCAAGCCATAGAAAAACGTGTCGGTGCAAAACTTGTTCCTGAAATAATGGAAAACGTAACATCTCCTGAACAATACGAACTTCTTGAGATGAGCAGGATAAGCGGTTTCATAGACCGTGCAAGAGGAACCGGACGTCCAACCAAAAAAGACAGACGAAGTCTTGACGAATTCTTTACTCCTGAATATTTCGATGATTTTGATTTCGATCTGGAAGATGAAGAAAACGAAGAAGACGAACAATAAATCAGAAAATATAAAATGACAAAAGCCGTATCAATAATATCCATGAGCAATGATATTAAGATACGGCTTTTCAGCGATTAAAGATATAGAATGAAAATATATGGGTGTTTTTGTGTTACATTGCAAAGATAGGGATTATGGACAAAGGAAGGTGAATTCCATGATGTACATATAGAATATCTATTACACTGATTTACAATACATTGATAAATTATATGATGTACATATCAGAAAACGCCCATTATATTTACATGAAATAATGAATATTTTATCAGGAATATTTTTATTCCATATCGCCAATCCTTTTTTTCATTTTTCCGACAAATTCGGCATAATCTTTCATACCAAGAATATTAAATCTTTCTTCAGAAATACTCAATGCTTCATTATATTCGCTATCTACCAAATCCGGATCTATACTATACAGCGTACGCAAAAGCTTATCCGCGTATAATATAAAATCGGTGTCTGAGAACGATAGATACCACAAAACATATTCCATACGGTTCTTCATGATATCAGAATAGATATCTTTATTAAGAGAGGAATCAGAAATCAACGCCAAACGGTCGGCACATGAATATTCGTCCAAGAGAATATCATTATTTGATATTTCGTCAAGGCATCTGGCTGCCATGGAAGAACTGCGTATTGTATCGCCAGTAGATTGCATCCATTCGGCAGCACCACAAATCATCCTCTGCATGGTGATAGCCATACGTCTGTTGGTTTCATCGAAATAGACCGTATTATCAGACATGTTTCCATATGAATACTTGTTCATTATATTCTCATAACATCTGTCGGCATCTACAGTTTTATTGAGTTTTCGTGCATTAAACGGAACAATCCTTTGGGCCATTCCTTCCAGCACCAGATAATCATCCAAATCAAGATACTCGCTTATCTGCATTGATTTGGCTACATAAAGCGGCTGTTTCCAATTGCAATTGCTTATCAGATCGGCAAGTATTACACCGCTTCGCGTAAGATACGACTTTCCCTTGAGACTGACAGTCATTGTTTCCGGTATATCAACATTTTCCGGAATGTACATACCTGAACACCTTACGGCATCAATGTCTATACTGAAATGTATCTCATCAGTAGGAATACATCTCATAGCCTCATCCTCGGAAGTAAGCCAATAACGGACAATATTATTCCACTCCCACGGGTCTTCTCCGAAAGGGAACTCTCCAGGATGAGACTTATAATAAGCTTCTATCTGTTCCTTTATACGATACGGTTTTCCATCATCTGAATAGCCTACAACAGGATTTACACGCACATAATCATTCACTCCATCCCTATAATATTCTCTTGGAAACGAAACAGGCAAGGCTGGTGAATTATAGGCCGGTCGGCACATCTGATCGACATACCATCCTCCTGTGAGATACATAAGATTGCACACACGCACATCTGTACGCACACCTTCCACCTCCTGCGCATACCAAAGAGGGAAAGTCTCATTGTCACCATTTACGAAAAGTATCGGATTACCCTCTTCCTGAAGTGTATTCAGGTAGTTATATCCCATGTCGCGGCAAAGATAACGATCACTTCTGTCATGGTCATCCCAGGTCTGGGAAACAATCAGCAAAACAAGCCCTGTGCACATCATTGCAGAAAGAGAAATAGCAGTCCAAGGCTTGATTTTTCCGGATATTGACCTGATACAATTGAAAATAGATGCCGCACCAAAACCAATCCAGACAGCGAATGCATAAAACGAACCGGAATAAGCATAATCCCTTTCGCGTGGCTGTACAGGAACCTGATTAATGTATAAAACGATAGCCAGTCCTGTCATAAAGAACAATATCATCACTATATTGAACTGACGTTTTCCTTGAGAGCCACTCCTCCACTGCCACAAAATACCCAATATTCCGAATATCAACGGTAATGCATAATAGACATTCCTTCCCTTATTGTTTTTCAGGGATGAAGGAAGAAACTCATTATCAAGAACTCTAAGTTTATCTATAAAACCAATTCCAGTTATCCAATTACCCGCTATTTTATCACCATAACCCTGAATATCATTTTGACGGCCTACGAAGTTCCACATAAAGTACCTCAGATACATATAATTAATCTGATAAGACAGGAAATATTTCAAATTATCCATAAAAGTAGGAACAGTTACAGAAACATTCTCTCCTCTTGATTTATCATAATAAGTAACCTGCTTACCTTTCATTCCACCGGGTATCCAGGACTTATATTGCTCTGCATAAGTTTGGCTGTACATGCGTGGAAAAATCATACATGTCACATCCTCATACTTTGGCTTCATCTTTTTTCCTGTTATGACATATTTCTCGTCTTTGCGGCTTTCTGCAGAATCTGTAGTCCAGTCCTTTCTCCTATATATATTCTCAGTTTCCTTATAATCATAAGCCAAATACCCGTCTTTTTCCTTCAAGGCATTCACCGATGCAAAAGACTGGCCATAAAGCAAAGGAGTATCACCATACTGTTCACGCCCAAGATAATCGCGAAGCGTAAAAGGATCTTCCGGTGATTGCTGATCCATAGGAGTATTATCCGATGAACGTATCAATATTATGGCATACGAGCTGTAGCCGACAGTAAGCATAAGAATACTGAAACTTACAACATACGACATTCTCCATAGTTTATCGAGGCTAATCTTCTTAAAGAAGAAGAGCATAATCAGAGCTACTATAAATGAAAGACAAAGCGTAAAGACAATATCTCCATGGAGAGTTATGCCAAGCATCATTATAGAAAGAAAAATAAAGAACAATGCAATGCGTACATTACTCCTTCTGACACTTTCGATACATGACAATACAAGCACAATGAAAAGCGAGACGGAATAAGCTATCATGCCCGTATCATATCCGGCATCCAGGGTGTTGGCAAAAAACAGCTCAAAAAGCCCTGCCATTTTCATCACTCCTGGAATAATTCCGTAAAGCACTATTGCTATCACCACCATACTTAGTAAAAGTGCCAAAAAAAGTCCCCGTAAACCGGTATTTGAGAATTTACGATAATATATAACCAGTCCTACAGCAGGAATACACAAAAGATTCAGCAAATGTACACCTATTGACAATCCGATAATATACGACATAAGCACAATCCATCTGTCGGAAGAGACGCTGCCGGACTCTTCGTCCCACTTCAGGATAATCCATACTGTAAGAGCTGTGAGAAAAGACGAGAAAGAATATACCTCACCCTCTACTGCCGAAAACCAGAAAGTATCCGTAAAAGCATACGCCAGAGCTCCGGTAAATCCACATAGCATAATCAATGCTACCGAAGACGGGGAATATTCACTCCTAGATTTACCGGTACATATCAGCGACGACGCAAGATATGTTATGATAAGAAACAAGAAGAATATACATCCGGCACTGAGAAGTGCGTTCATCACGTTTATGCAATATGCAACATCCTGAGGCGAGGAAGCAAAAAGAGAAAACACATTTCCTGCCAACATGAAAAAAGGAGCACCAGGCGGATGACCTACTTCAAGTCGCGATGCTGAAAGAATAAACTCGGGACAATCCCAAAAACTGGCGGACGGTTCTACAGTGATTATATAGACCACAGCAGAAATCAAAAATGCTATAAATCCGCAAACAAGATTCACTCGTTGATATTTACACATAACTTTCTCTGTTTTTTCAGACAAAGTTAGCGAGCTTCTCCATTTACATTGATAATATCTATACGGACATCTTTATGTCAAGAATCAGTGCATATTCCACTATAAATAAAGCACTTATAAAATAATCCCGTAAAAATCGATGCAGACATTACCGATTCTGAGCCTTATCAATACACATATATCAGGCCATCTGAGCGGGAATTTCAGAAACACGTCCCGTTTCCATTTTCTTTTGTATTCTGAATTTTGCTTTTGTTATGGAGCCCGGTGATATCCCATAAAATACAGCCAACTGTCCGGTTGTAAATCCAAGTTTCGTCAGGCAACTAATCTCCCGGTCACGTTCTGTCAACCCGCATGCCGTATCCAGACTATCGGAAAATCCCGGATACAATGTTTCTGCCAATGAAAAAAGGCTATCCCATTCATCTGTACTCTTTACAGGCATGTATGAAGGCGAAGACTTCATCTTGTTCATCAGAGCCACCGCAGATATATTCTTATCAGAAAGCAACCGTTCCTCGCGCATCTTCAATTGTTCCTCCTGTCTGCATAAGTCCAATTCAAGATTATCATAATAAATTCTCCTGTCTATACCATTTTGTATCGCATCAGTAAGATTATTTTCAGCTTTCCTCCTTCCACGGTAAAAGAAAAAGGACAAAGCAGAAAGCATGCCTACAATAAATATGACAGAAGCCGCATTAACAGCACTACTCTTTTCTGCATTCTCTTTTCTCAACAAAGCCTTCTCATGCATGAAATCAGCCTCCAGCAACATAAGCTGTTCCCTGCATTTCAGGTTTCCAATAGTATCAGCCTTCACCGTATTGACGATAGAACTCCAATCATCCTTTTCGGGATTAAACGAATCCAGTCCATAGTCATCCTTGAAAACATATTGCAAACCTTTTGCAAAAGAAACACTACGGTACTTGTCTATAAAATACACTGCTGTATCCTTCTGGTTAAGCATCATATAGTCAAGTCCCAATCTTGCCGCAGACTCACACAAGAGTTTATCATCATCCATTCTTCTCGCTATATTGTATCCCTCACGATGATTCTCTACTGCCTTCTCATACATTCCGTATCTGAAATGAAAATCTCCCAGTCTTGTGTATGCTGAAACTTTCAATACTGTGTCCTGTCTTTCCTTCAGCATATCAATAGCACTCAGGTAACATACCATAGCTTTTTCAGCATCCCCTTCAGCTTCATAAGCCTTTGCCTGGTCAAACAGCAACGTTATATCATACGAAGTATCATCAGTCTGACTATTTCCGTAATTACACGAAATGAAAATACAAGATAGCAGGAATGAAAATATAAATGATAAAAGATGTCTCATAGAATACAAAACTTATATACAATCGCAAATGTAACATTTATCTCCGTATATACAAAAAATCATCCGACTTGACATAACGTCAAGCCGGATGAAACAAAAGATATTGTATATGAAAGATGAAAATGATTAGAATCTGCAACCTACAGTAAATAATACCTGATGACGGTTATGATCGACCAACGCAGAATTGTTTCTGTCAACAACAGTAACTCCATCGCCTGCAAACTTATAATCGTCGAACATATAGAAATCTGATTTATAGAAATCGTACTTATAAGCCACATCCGCATACACAATCCTGCCACTGTAGCCAAGTCCCAAGGTTATTGTATTACGTGCCTTGATATTATGATATTCCGGATCGGTACGTGTTTCGTCAAACCAGATATATTTATCGTTCATTGTTTCTACATTTGGCACATAACGGACAGAACCTTCTTTGAATGCAGAAGTTACATAGTTATATCCAGCACGGAAACTGAACGACGGTGTAAGCATAGCTTCCATACCGAGTTTCAATGTATGTACTCCTTTAAGATACTTATCTGTAGCAATATTTGAACTGGAAAGATCATATCCATTATAATCCTTGTAATTTATATACGAATAGTCAGAATATTCATATTCTGCTCCTACAGCCAATACACCACTGAATGTAGTACCCATGTTCACATTAAATTTCCACGGCGTACGCATACGGTAATCCCACACATAATCCGGATTCAGATAGTCCGAAAGGTTTTCAGTATAAGGTTCAGACATTGCAAATATATCCGTACTTAATGTTGATGTATATCTGTCTGTCAACATATACCAAACAGGTGTATGTACTGCAAAACCTATTCTGAAAGGAGAATATTCAAACGGACGCGCGATAAAACCGAACTTCAGGTCATAACCTGTTCCCTGAGTGCTAAACCAATTGTTCAATGTAAAGTTACCGTTATCCGCTCCATTATCATCAAGAAGAGTTTCAGAATATGAAGAATAACGTTTATAATTTACATCATACACTCCCAATGTCACACCGAAATAGTATCGGTCCTGAACATTGAACGACATATTGAAATCATACTGGTTGATACCACCTTCTTCACGGCTATAGTATTCACCCATATCGCCGTTCCATCCCATCATATAGAATCCCTGCTCATCTGTTCCGCCATCAACAAGTCCTGTTCTGGCTCCCATTGCACCAAGGAATGGTGTTCCATAAAAATATTCAGATGTATATGGATTGTCAGCATCGAGAACATTATCATAGCTTTCCTGCGATCCGTACCCTGCACCAATCATCATGTCAGTCATCTGCCAACTTAAAGAAGAACCATTCAAAGCGCCCTTCGAAGTAAATTGCCTGTTAAAGTTTGCAGCCTTATGATAATTGAATCCAAAGTTTAGATATCTCAAATTAGTCTTATTACCAATCTTGTTTGAATATACAAAACCTATCTGATCGAATGAAGCTTTAGTACGGCTGTCATTCACTTTGGTGCCATTAAATGTGCTGCTTGTCATATTCTTGTTAAAGCCAAACGAAGTTGAGACATTATGACTTCTGAACAACGCTATACCTGCCGGATTTGTTCCTATGACAGATATGTCGGCTCCCAAAGCTCCCATTGCACCACCCATACCAACAAAACGCGCTGTTCCGTTAAGCTCAGTACCGGTGATACGGGCTGCATCATATTGTGTTTGTGCAAACAATGCCGATGCTGACATTGTCAATACAGCAAAAATATTTATTCTTTTCATTGTGTTGAAAATTTATAGGAAACAACTTATTATAATTATCTGCGACGACTGCTGCCACCACTTGAACGTGTAACAGAGCCTCCAGATGATCTGCTATAACTACTGCTGCTTCTATTGAAACTGCTACCGGACGAACCTGTGTTTGAACGCTGATATGTGCTTCGCGTATTGCTGTTATTATAATAGTTCGAGCTGCGTCGTGTACTGCTAGGACGATTATAGTTAGAGCCTGTTCTGTCTATATTAGTAGCACTGCGTCGTGTATAATTTCCGGTATTAGGACGAGTGTATGTATTGCTTGAATTTACACGTGTACCTGTACTTGTTCCAGTCGTTACGCCTTGATTCCTTATAGCAGTTCTGCCCGGTCTTACAGACTGAGTAGCCTCACCTCTTGTATTACTTCCAGTCACCACTCTACCTATAGACGAACGTCTGGCAGCCGTATTGGCTCTGTTTGTTGTTATTGCAGACGAAGAAGGCTGTGGACGTCTGGTATATGACGATCCTGAACCGACAATAGAACTACCTCTGTTATATGACTGGTACCTGCCTGGTCTGTAGTCAGTATGTCCTGAGCGATACCATCCGCTGTTCCACCCATAATATGGATAATGATGGTGATGATACCATCCAGGTCCCCAGTAACCACCCCAGTAGCCACCCCAATAACCTGCATACCATGGTGAATACCATCCACCATAATACCAAGGAGAGTACCATGGAGAATGCCATCCAAAGCCAAATCCCCATTCTGGGCCATAGAAACCGTATGACCATCTCCAGTCCCACCACAAACGATTGGTATATGTAGGGAAGATATAAGCATACATGCCATCGTCATAAACATTCCAGTCCCATGAAGGGAAAGCACCATAAACTACATCCCAATAAAGAGGACTACTTATAGGTATGGCATATCTCGGATTACGGAAACGTACTATTCTCATTGCATATTCATAGTCCATGTCCGAACCCTGGAAACCGTTTACCCACTCACCACGTTCATTATATGGTTTTTCCTCAATATATAGAGTATCATTATCGTATGTAAAAGTATTGTCGCGCGATGTATATCGGCGGTTATACTCGTCAACATCACGTACATTTCCCTTCACATCTTTCACAACTATAGCCGTATTCGACGGCAGTTCGTTCACCGTTTTGTTTGAGACTTCCTTAGGTACCACTCCAACCTTCTGACTAACCTCAGTCTTTTTCTCCTTCTTTGGGATAAAATAAAGGTCGTCAGTACTCTGCGCCATTGCCAACCACGGCAGGAAAGCAAACAGCATGGAAGCCAGTACTTTTCTTCTCATCTTCATATCTTTATTTTTTTAGTTTATAGGTTTAATACATCATACTTTTATTCACGTACAAATATAATATGGTAATATCATACTATGTATAGAAATTCCCTAATATATCATAGGGATTTCCCTATTTTGAGTTTATACAATAAAAATATAGTCCTACCATATCACAATAATAATATGATAAGACGATATAGAATCATAGATAGAAAAATCCTTTAGTAATTGGCTATTTCTGCTACAAATTTTTCCAATCTTACGACAAAGACTTTAGGAAAAGGAATTGTATCCAGAACGCGAAAATGAGCATCCTCACTTACTATATAATCAGCACCCGACACTATCGCACAATCAACAAATTTATTATCATCAGGATCTTGTTCTATAAGACGAAAACGAAAATGAGGCGTAAAAAAACGAGTATAAGGACTACGGGCTATCGCATTTACAATATTATGAGCTACAGCTTCATTCGCTACTCTACATATAATCTCTTGATACTCTTCCAAAATTTCATTTGTAACACATAAAATATACTTTCCATCTCGAAAAGCCTGCCATGCAGAACGATACGGACTATGAATAGACAACATTTGTACCAAACAATTGGTATCCAATACAATTAACCTGTTCATTGCTTATATGGTGTACGATAATGAGCATTACTTAAATCCTTTAATGTCTGTTCATTCCATTGACCAGATTCCCATAATTTTTCCATTTCTTCATCTGCACGCTTAGCATAATACTCAGATATCACATGCTTAAGTTCATCCAACTCCTTTTCCGAACGCACATTTGCCATAATTTCAAGCATCTCAAGTTGAGCTTTATTAAATACAGTTCTTTCCATATATATGACATTTTAACAGTTCATTTATGCGAAGATAAACAATTAATCCGAAATATAGTATATTTAAATTTATTATTTCACAATATCAAGATAAACAAAGGTAAACAACATTATTATGCCATTCATTCTTTTATTATCTTTGCGTCATAAATTAAACAAAAATATCCACATATGAAATACTTTGAAGTTACATTTTCCGCTAATCCATGTAATGAAACTATTACAGACATCCTTTCTGCACTTACAGCTGAGATTGGTTTTGAAAGTTTTGTAGAATGCGAAGGAGGCATGCAAGCCTATATACAACAGTCACTTTTCGACGAAGAAGCACTCAAAAACATAATAGCAGACTTCCCTATTCCGGATACAAAGATAACATACACCATCACAGAACCTGAAGACAAGGACTGGAATGAAGAATGGGAAAAGAACTTCTTCCAACCTATAGTAATAGAAGACAGATGCGTGATACACAGCACTTTCCACAAGGACTATCCTAAGGCAGAATACGACATAGTAATCAATCCACAGATGGCTTTCGGAACAGGACATCACGAGACTACAAGCTCTATACTTGGCGAACTGCTTGATGCCGACCTGAAAGGCAAATCTGTACTCGACATGGGATGCGGAACTTCAATCTTGGCAATCTTAGCAAGCATGAGAGGTGCAGACCCGGTAACAGCTATCGACATCGATGACTGGTGTGTAAACAATTCGCGCGATAATATAGCACTCAACAACATCAACAATATTACAGTGGAATTAGGCGACGCATCACTTCTCGAAGGACGCAAGCCATTCGATGTAATAATAGCAAATATCAACAGAAATATCCTCCTGAACGATATGGCTGCCTATACAGCATGTATGCACAAAGGCTCGGAAATATACATGAGCGGATTCTATGTACAGGATATAGATGCCATCCGTAGCAAAGGGGAAAGCCTCGGACTCAAGTTTGTACATTACCGCGAGAAAAACAACTGGGCTGCAGTGAAGCTTATAATGGAATGATAATTTCTACCGAACGGGCAGTGAACAGTGAATGGACGCTCAGCGAACATTTTCCGGACTGATACTTTATAAGAAATAGAGGTTCTTCTTATGTTATTAAATAGCATTTAAATACTGCTTAAATAGCGTTTAAATAGTGTTCGAATAGCGTTAGAATGTCATTCGAAGACCATTAGAATATTAAAAAACTTTTTTTAAGAACAATTTGTAATATCAGAAAACGCACAATGAAAGTATTCCCTCCTTCATCATTATGCGTTTTTCATTGTTCAGCACACGTTCACTGAGCGTTCAGTAAACGTTCACTAATAAATAAATGGACTAATTTGGACTGTACACAATACATGAATTAATCATATTTTTGAAAAAATAAATACCAACAGAGCGTAATATTAACAAAAAACGTTATATTTGCAATGTTCGACTGGAGAAATGGTTGGACGTAAAGAAAGCGTTTTTTGCTTTTATCCTATAACTGAAATCGCCAATTTCTAAAAGCAGAAGGATAAAGGACAATATTACGCTCATTTTCTGTTTGTATATGTATCCGGTATGGTGTCTCCATATCGGTCGATACTACATTCAGGCGTGGGTAAATTGTCTTTGTTCATTTCTGTTGGGTGTTTGGCGATACCTAGTTATAATGGACTGCAGGACAAGCCTCACGCCTTTCTTTGTATATAATCTTAAAATCTGAATTCGGAGGCTTATAGGGGGAATAAGCTGAAAATCCCTTACTAGAGTAGGTATAACTTAAATATATTGTTATGGGCATAATAAATAATTTATTAGACAATTTCAAGAATGCCGAATTTACTGTAGCTCCTCAGAAAAAATTAAAAACAATCTCATCTGATTTCAAGAAATCGTTTGGTTTAACTTTGGTTTTCTACAAAGGCATGAAAATAGCTGATGGAGAATTAACATTGGCTGCTTTAAATCAAAAGACTACTAAAGAAGTAAAGAGTTCTGCTGATGGAATGAAAATAAAGGCTAGTATGAAAGTGGGTGAAGTAGAAGAACTCTTTAATAAGAATTTTGGATTAAAAGTACAGATAAAGGATCCTGCTGGTTCTAAATTTGTTCCAAATGAAATAACAATAGGGCAGGCAGCAAGAGGTGAATATTAGTATGGAAAGTTTATTGTCAGTAGTCAAAAAAGATATTCACAGTTTTTTAAAACAAAATAATGAAATTCTTTTTAATGAAAGAGACTTTCAAATGCATCTTGCTTTGTGGTTAAAAGAATCAACTAGCAACTATGATGATGTCGATGTAGAGTATTACGTACCACATAATGAACTTAATGATTATGTTTGGGAAAGTGAATTACGATTAGATATCGTTGTAAAGAAAGATTGTGAATATTTACCTGTAGAAATTAAGTATAAAACTAAGAAGGTTGAGAGTAAAATAGAACGTTTTGGGGAAATGCTTCAACAAAATGTAACTGTTATAAAAAATCAGAGCGCACAAGATATTGGTAGATATAGTTTTTGGAAAGATATTAAGCGATTGGAACAGGTATGTGAAAGGTTTAATAACATTAAAAATGCTATTGCTGTATTTTTAACAAATGATGATTCTTATACAAAAGAAAGCTCGTTAACGTCCAATTGTTTTCATTTTAATATGAATGAAGGATTTCATAGTACAAAAAAGCAATGGTTAAATTCAGAAACAACTTGTGCAAAACAATATAAATGTTTTGAACTTAATAAAGAATATTGTATCAATTGGCATATTAAGGAAATAAAAGAAATTAAATTCCATTATTGCATAGTTGAAATTTAGTATGATGTAAATAATTGTTATTAGTAACTGGTAGTAATTTTAAAAGTTATAATTATGGCAGAATTTAGTTTAGATGGTCGTATGACAGTAAAAGGCTTGAAAGAGAATTTTAAAAAATGTTTTGGAGCTTCATTAAGAGTTTATACAACAACATCTTGTAAAACATTTGCAGATGATAAAGCGACTTTAGCATCAATAAGAAAAGCTGACGCAAAAGGTGGAACATTAACTGTTGGAGGAAATTTAAGAGTTGGAAACTTTGAAAAGAAAATAGGTGAAATGTATGGTATAGGTGTTCAAGTTTCAGATCCTGAAGACAAAAAGCTTGTAGACAACGATTTGACACTTGCCGCTGCAGGAAAATAAAACTGTTGTCTGATAATAAATCTAAAAATATGACATGGTAAGTACGTTTACCATGTCATTATAAACAATACTATGAGCAAAGAATATTATAAAAAGAAAATTATAGATCTG
This sequence comes from Bacteroides sp. ET336, assembly GCF_024733815.1. NCBI lineage: Bacteria > Pseudomonadati > Bacteroidota > Bacteroidia > Bacteroidales > Bacteroidaceae > Bacteroides > Bacteroides sp. ET336. The sequence continues at coordinate 36,114 of NZ_JANRHK010000001.1, read as the reverse complement.
CGAGCAAGTATAACTAAGGAGAAGGAGGCAAAGAAGAAAGATAATGAATATTATACAAGAATGATAAAAAATACTTCTTCTCCATTATCTAAAGCAAGTTATAAAAAATATAAAATAGATAAAGCCGCCTCTCATGACAGAAGAGTGGAAGAGCTTAAAAGGCAGATTGAAAGTGCGAAAGAATCACTTAAAAGGTCTAAATAACCATAGCACTTTAAATAAAATATCAAACTACATCAATCTTTATTAAATAGAATAAGAAATGAAATCAAGTATAATAGACGTTCCTAGGCGTCATGATCAGGAAGACCTTTTTGGAATAAAAATCTATCAGGACGCATTAATACAATACATTAAGCTTACTGATACACCTATTACAATAGCTTTGCAGGGTGAATGGGGTTCCGGTAAAACGTCTCTTATGAATCTTCTTCGCTGGAATCTGTGTGATATCGATAATGCGCAGTTCTTTCCAATATGGATTAATACATGGCAGTATTCACTTATGAAAACTCCTGCTCAAGCTATAATATCAATACTTGATGGTATTATTAATCAAATCGGTGCACTTAATCCGGCACATAAATGGGAAGAGAGTAAAAAAAAGATTGGTGGACTTTTTAAAAAGATAGCTTCGGTAGGAACTAAGGTAGCTATTAGTACTGTAGGAGTTGACGGAGAAGCTATTGACGATTTATTTGGTTCAGATAATGGTCAAAGTGATATTTTACAGTTGAAAGAAGAAATCTCAAAATTAGTGGAAGAATCACTCAAGAATGATTCGACAAGAACAGGTTTTACTTTCTTTATAGATGACCTTGATAGAATTGATCCGCCAGTTGCAGTTGAAATTCTCGAGTTATTGAAAAACATATTCGATCTTGAACATTGCATATTTATTTTAGCCATTGATTATGATGTAGTGATAAAAGGCCTAAAACCTAAGTTTGGTGAGCTTACAGACAAGAATGAACGTGAATTCAGATCTTTCTTCGATAAAATCATACAGTTACCATTCTCAATGCCTGTAGCTAATTATAACATTGATGCTTTTTTAGTTGACGCATTATCAAAAATAAACTTCTTCACAGAAGAGGAAATGAAAGATAATGCTATTCAAGAATCTGTTTCTGAACTAGCAAGACTATCAGTTGGTACAAATCCACGCTCCTTGAAAAGATTGACAAATACGCTGTCATTGATATCAATAATAAACACAGGTATATCGAAAACAGGAGCAGAGGACATAGCCAATAAATATAAAGTAATAAATTTCGGGCTTGTATGCATGCAGATTGCTTATCCATATATCTACAACCAGTTAGCAGAGGAACCAGATTTTAAACAATGGAATGAGACAATTGCAGCAAAGCTTAAATTACGTTCGTTGACACCAGAAGAAAAGATAAGTTTGGATGCTGCAGAAGAATTTGATGAAGAATGGGAGAAAATTGTTTTCCGTATGTGTCAAAAAGAAACCCATTTGAGCAATCGCGTGTTTCAAGTGTCACAAATGCTCAATAAAATAGCTGAGATGATAAAAGATGACAACAGTATTGGCAAGGTTATAGAAGATACAATCGAACTTTCAGCTGTTACAAACCTTAAGGCATTTGATACACCTAAAAAGGTACATGTGTTTAATAGAGATACAAACAACTACAAATTTGATGGAAAAGAATATAGTGTTAAGGTAGAGTTGGTCCGTGACGTAATAAGAAAATATATAAAAGATCATCCTGGAACAACAAAAGCGATGTTACAGGCGGCCTTTCCTATAAAGAAAAATATGGAAACTGTTTTCATGGGAAAAGACACATATATAGAAAAGCAAGCCGCAGGAAAACTGAACTTCATAAAGAAGAATGCAACAGATTCAGACTTTATAGAAACTGCAGATGAACCTATTATTATATGTTCAAACTGGCCAACTACTTCACAAGGAAAGCCAGCTGAATTTTCTATCTTTTTAGAAATAGTAAACAAACAATTAGGCTATCCTGTAACACAAGCGTAATAATGTATTAAAGTGAGGAAAGTACTTACTAAAAAATATTTTCCTCACGATATTAAAATAAATAACATAATTTATCACATTATGAAAATACCAGGAGTATCTTTCTCACTCAAAAGAGCTATTGGAATTACTGCATTAAAGCATAAAGTAGCAAGAAAGACGGGAATACCAACTACAAAACAGGGATTGGAGAGGAAAATAGGAGGAGCAATTCTTAAATTCATTTTTAAGAAATAAATTAATGCAATGCGTAAATCCGGCGTTGAAGATGATTCTGCAATATTTAGCCTTTGTAAGGTAAATAAAATAAATGTTGTTGAAAATGGTTCTGAATCAGAATTCCGTGTGATATTATAAATTTACCAAGATTTTATATTATGACATTATTGAGAATTAAAAATTTACTTAACAGTAGAGAACAGATAGGCGAAGCAGTAAAGAAGACTACAGATTGTATTACCTTATTTAAGGAAAAATTAAGTAATAAAGAGAAAAATGGGATTGAAGCTGAAGTCGAAGAAATTTTAAGTGAAGAGGTTAAAGAAGATAAATCTAATAAAATGCTGCAAGTTCTGGACTGGGCTTACACTAAAGCAAATAGTGACATACCAGGTTTGGGAACTTCATCAGAAATGGCAAAGAAATATCTTGACAAGGAGGGTGGAAGTGTGATAAAAGCTGTTGACTCTATGGTCAGATGGCAAATAACAGCAGCAGCTTCAACTGGATTTGTAAGTAGTTTGGGAGGATTAGCAACTATGCCACTTACATTGCCCGCAAATATAGCTGGAGTAATGGCTATTCAATTGCGCATGATTGGAGCTATAGCAGAACTTGGCGGATATCACGAAGAATCAGAAGAAAAGAAAACAGGTATGTATCTTTGTCTATTAGGCTCTCAAGCTGGAAATGTATTGTCAAAGACAACATCACAATTTACTATTAAATTTACCACTGCTGCTTTAAAAAAACTTCCAGGTACAGTACTGACACAAATAAACAAAGCTGTAGGTTTCAGACTGTTTACTAAGTTCGGGCAGACAGGACTTGTAAATATAAATAGAATGATACCTATATTAGGAGGTGTTATCGGTGCGAGTGTTGATGCTCTTTCTACATATGCCATAGCAAAAGCGGCAAAAGCACTTTTTCTAAATGAAATTATAGATTTTGAGAAGCAGGAACTTATTGAACAGGAAAAGGTGAAGATACTGATCAATATGGCATTAGTTGATGGAGAATACAGTGAAAGCGAAGCTGAATTCTTATACAATTTAACTAACACTTTAAATATCTCTGATAAGAATAGAGATGGATTGTATAAAATGATACAACATCCCAAAACCCAAAATATAAATTATGAGTTGTTTAAAGAAGATATTGTACTATCTATGACTATGATGTCATTACTATCAAAACTTATTATACAAGATGGAAAAACAGAAAATTCTGAACTGGTATATTTAAAAATGGTCGGCAAAGGATTGGGATTTACTCCTGAACAGATTGAAGATTTATGCAAATAGAAGTTATTCAAGTTTCTTATTCTCAAAATATATTTTTAAATAAAAAGACAAAAATGGATTAAATATAATCATCTATTTTTATTATTAAAAATCAAAGATCAGGTAATACGCGTTCAGAATATCTTGAACTCAAGACTGATGGAAATATTAGGTTATATGATTCTTAAAGAGATATAAATCAATAATTTACAAATATTCAATACTGTTGCATTTTCAATTTAAAAGGAATTACATCAATATGAAAAATTACAAATCAGTTTTAGTATTGTTTTCATGTTTGTTTATGTTTTCATGCAATGACATAAACAAGCAGATAGAAAGCAAAATACAAAAGGTTACAGAACTATCGGAGTTAGGTTCTGTGGAATATACAGTGAAGAAAGTTATAAAAGCCAATGATATAGGCGAATGGTATAAAATCGGAGATAGAAAGATTTTGTTCAATTGCACTGCATATCTTAAGGCTGGTATAGACCTTGAGGGGCTTGGCATTGAGAATTTCAAAATTGACCAATCCAAAAAAGAGGTTGTTATTACACTTCCACATGCCAAGCTTTTATCCATTGATATGCCGACAGATGAAACAGAACTGGTATATGACCAGGTCTCGTTGTTGAGAAGTGGGTTCACTGCAGAAGAAAGAACTATGCTTCTTAGACAAGGACAACAAGATATCATTTCTGATATAGAGAATATCGGTATACTGAAGGAAGCAGAAAACAATGTTTCCGATTTCTTTAAAGCAATGATGTCTCAAATGGGATTCAAATCTATTATTGTTAACTTCGAATAATTAAATAGTTATGATAAAATATGTAATAAAGATTCTGGTTCTGGTTGCGATACTTGGAGTAGCTGCTTTTGGAGCATATAAATTGGGTCTGTTCGGCAATAGTGAATTAAAAATTGACAAGACCGCCAATGTGGTGGAAGATATTAAGAGAATAGGCGAATTTTATAGTACTTGTTATTATGAAGAACTTGTTATAAAAGACTTTAAGAGCAGTGAGTTCAATAAATCGTATATAGGAGACTTGTTTAATACTGATTTCAAGGATGAAATTGTAATTATAGCAAATGGTAAAGTCAAAGCTGGATTTAATCTGGCAGAATTAGACAGTAATGATTTGGTTGTAAATGAAGATTCTATATCTATTACCTTGCCTAAAGCTGTGGTCTTTGATGTAATTCTTAATCCTACAGATTATGAGATTTATGTTGAGAACGGAACATGGTCTCATGAAAAAGTAGTTAAACTTACAGAAAAAGCAAAGGATAGGATATTACAAGACGCATTAAATTTTGGAATTCTTGAAAAAGCTGAGAAGACAGGTATGCTTAAACTTGGAAATCTGTTCAAATCTATGGGTTTTAATTACGTTTATATTTGCATTGATAGTATAACAGCACCTTTTTAGAAAAAATGAAATACCTTTACTATATATTATTGACTCTAAGTTTTGTTTCGTGCGGACAGAGAAACAAGAAAAAAAATATTACTGACATCAATATCACTGAGAATAATGACAACACTGTTAACGTTATCAATCAGGCAAAACCTAAATTGATGATTATTCCGAGCGACAGGATGTTAAAGGATGAAAAATGTCTGGCAATAAAAACATTCAATGGAAAGGAAACAATTATAAGGGATATATATGGCTTCATCGTGAAAAGTGAGAAATCAAATAGTATCGTTTCTGCCATACAAAAGTATTTTATACATATAGGATATCCTCTTAATGACCTGGAACAATCACTTAAATCCATTAACAATAAACAGATTCTAGATGAAGCCGATAATATTGCTAAGGACGCTAAAACACTTCTAATCAATACAGTTTTACCCGATATGATACTGGAACTTGACTACCAAGAAAATGTTATAACAGGAAGGACTTCAAGAAAATCGTATATCAATATAGCATTGTCAGCCATAGATGTATATTCCGATAAAGTCATTGCCGTATCAAATAAAAATAATCTTGATATGAGTTTAGATGAATACTTGGAAAAAGGAATTACAAAAGATTTGGAAACACTTGAGCCTCAGCTAAGAAACTATTTCACTGATATCGTAGCTAACGGTAGGGAAATCTCATTTAGAGTTACTCTTAGCAATGACTGCCCAATCAATTTATCGGACATGTATAATAATGAAGGAGATACATACTCTGACTGGATTCGCCGCTGGGTAATAACAAATGCTAAAAATGGCAGCGCAAATATGGTATCAAATACAAAAAAAGAAATGGCATTTACCAATGTAAGAATATCAAATGTAATGGATGATGGAACTCAGTTTAATGCATACGAGTTTGCAGGAAAGTTCAGAAAAGAATTCTTCAAAACATTCTCATTACAGTCAAGCAACAATTCTCAAGGATTAGGTAATGCATTAGTAATCATAAATTAATCACTTGTATATGAAAAAGATTATCCTATTGTTTGGTATAGTTTTATGTGGAGCATGTTCGGAAAATAAAAAGAACAATAAGCCGACATTCAATCCGACTACACAAGAAACTGTTGTAACTAATAAAATATCCAATATCACTAAAACTGTATCTCCAATTAATGGCAATATTGCACTAAGCGTTATTGTACAAAACAATCTGCCATCAGAAAGTGCAGAATTACTGAAATCAAAGATTATAAATATTATAACACATAATGGTATAGCATCACAAGGCGTTAATCCACAAATCATAGTTGCTCCGACTTTGACAGAAACCAGCTATTATATAACCTCTACCATACCCCAAAAACATAAAATTAATTACAGTGTAATAATCTATATTGGAAATATTCTGACAGGAGAAATATTCAATTCAATAAACAAAACGCTTATTGGAGTGGGCGATTCAAAGGAATTGGCTACTATAAATGCCATTTCTTCTATCTCTACAAATGATACAGATATAACAAATCTCATTAGCGGAACTGAACAAAAAATCATCAATTATTATAATACTAATGGAGAATTGTTACTGAATGAAGCTGTCGGATACATTAATAATCATAAATATGAAGAAGCATTAGCTATATTAAATTCAATACCAAATGAATGTCAGGAACTATATAGGAAATCTTCTAAAATGAGGTTTGATGCTATAGAAAAATATATGGAAAATAACTCCGATATAATGCTGAATGACTTTAAAGCGACATTAGGAACAGAAAGAGATAATATTGGAGGATTTTCTGAAAAAGCTATGGCTATATACAGGAATATACCATCGGATTCGAAGGCCAAAAAAGAAGCCGACAAAATATACTCTGAATATATAAAAAGCCTTAATCCGGAAGCTAAGCTAAAACATGAGCAGGACATGAGGGAATGGGATTCAACAATGAAACAGCTCGACAGACAGTATGAATTGGATATGTATAAAACAGAAATGTCAACAAAAGTAGCAATAGAAGGACAGACTACTTTGTTAGAAAAATACAAGAAAGATGTAAACTACGAGAAAATGAGCTGGTTAGGTAAATTATTCTATTTTGGAAAGGAATAAATTCATGAATAAAATAGGGTGTCTGATTGCTTTCTTTATTTTTTTAGTCATTGCCATAATTTATGACTGTGTTGATAGTAACAGAAGAAAAGAAGAAAGAGAAAAATACGATTCTTTGGAAAAAAGATTAATGGAATATGTAAATGAAAACGATTTTGAAACGGCATATAAGATTATGAACGAGGAAGGTATGAATATTGACTATGTGCCTATTGCTGAAATCGACTACATGATAAAGAACAAAGATTTCATTTTTGCTTTAAACATTTCCAAAGACAGACTAAAAGATGAAGGTTATTACGCAAACTCTGTATTGGAGAACTTAATCTATATTTATAGTAATGGAGGGGAAGAAGATGTAATAAAAGCTATGTCGCTTATTAATTATCCTCTAATAAATAATGCATCTCCAAGATATTGGGCTGGTACTGGATATTCATCAATCATGTGTCATTGGGCAACCGACGAAATAAATGAAATACATAGCAAGAATAATAATGCCATAAAAAAGCTATTGATACATTTAGACTATCAAGGAGCAGAATTAAGCCCGAAGTTCAAGAAAACTTTAGTTGCTCTACTACTACCTTCTACATCTTACGATGGTGACGATGTAATATATAATTACGATGATGCTAACAAAATATGTAAAGAATTCAGACTAAAATGAAAACATTACTCTACATTCTTGCCAATGGCATATACGCATTCCTTACCTTATCAATATTTTTAGGATATTTTGCATTAAAATATTGTAGTTACACAATATCTGATAATGGTGAAGATATAAATCTTTTAGGAAAAGTTATTTTCATTGCTACATGCATTATAGCAATAATAATGTCTATACCAATAGGTATATTTGCTTACAAGAACTTTGATGAAGTTTTATCAAGAAGTGACAAGTACAGGTCAAGCAAAGTAGATCTTATGCAGAAAAGAATAAAACACTCATTTGGCATTGCTATAGCCAGCTTTTTTACTTTAGTGCTTACTATTCCAAGTATATGCATGTTTGTACTTTCTGTATTCATAAAAGAATAGAATAGATACAACATTAAACACTGATTAAACATCATTTAAATACCGTTTAAAAACTATTAGAGAAAGGATTAAAAAAGCTTTGCAAAACCTTTGCAAGAATATTGCAAACCTTACCCATAATAATAAGACGCATAACGAATGGCCTCAGAACCCATTCATTATGCGTCTTCTCCTTTTCAAAATATGTTCACTGCCCGTTCAGCAGCCGTTCACTGAACAGAATATCATTTTCCACTCTTTGTAGCCTTAGCATAAATTATAAGCGCAATAGCCGAAATGGCACCAATACCTGTAAACCAGTACCAGATGTAATGCGCGTTTGCGGCATCGGCTTTCCATGCTTCTACGGAATCATACAGTGCAGGGTCCGGACAATATGCGGTAAGAAGAATACCTGACAAACCGAAACCTATTACTGAGGCAAGGAATGAGTGCAGATGGCTGAATCCTAAATAGAGTCCCTCCTCGCCTTTCGGTGCCTGAAGTGAGAAGAATTCCATATATCGCGGAGAGATGAAACACTCGGCAAGTGCCTGAACGGCAATTCCTGCAATCATCATCACTGTTATAGGGTGCATACCGAAAATATCTCCACCAAAAAGATTTCCAGACGCCATAATCAAAGCTGAAAGAGGTATGAGGAACATTCCTACCGCCATAGATGTCAACGCTTTGCGTTTTGCCATAAGCTGGGTTATTATATTAACAAAGATTACAACCACAAACGGATTCACATTGGCTATCCAGCCCGGTTTTGCGATCTCACCCGCCATGCGTATTACATATTTCGGCATTGTAGCGTACATCTGATGCTGAATCATCCAGAAACCTGTAACTATAAGTATCAACAGAAGCAGACGTCCGTTGGTGAACACCTTACCAAGTCCGCGGAACACTTCAACCATACTCTTTCCCTCGCCTGACGTATTGGCAGAATGGAAAAAGAAGAATATTGTCAGCAATGCCACAAAACAGAGGGTGGCAGAAAAGAAATTTATATAGATATATGCCTCATCGCCTACCACTGAACGCAACGGATCGACTACACATTTTCCGGTAAACGCCCCGATATTGACCATCATATAGAAAATGGAATATCCACGGGCACGGGTTTCAGAAGTAGTTTCCCTTGCTACTGACGCAGATATGATAGACTTGATAAACGAGCCGCCTATCACCAATATAATCATTATAGGAACGATAAGCATACGCAAACCGCTTGTCTGAAGTCCGGTGAAATGTGTCTTTTCGCCATACTCAACTAATCCTGCTGATTCGAGCATGACAGGAAGCATACCCAAGCCTAAGTATCCTATGGTAAGCAAAGTAAAGGCTATCAGTATTGCCTTACGGTAACCTATCTTGTCAGCAAAAGCTCCGGTGAACATAGGCAGGAAATAAAGTCCTCCGGAGAAAAGACCTGAAATAAGACTCGCTTCAATGTCGTTGAAGCCTAATGTGTTGGAAAGATAAAGTGTAATTACGATAAAGATGGCATAATAGGCCATACGTTCAAATAGTTCCGACAAGTTGGCTGTCCAGAACGCACGAGAGAATTTTGTCATCAATTAAAAATGTATTTAATGGTTAGAAAACAAACGATGTCAGGAAATGGTTTTGCCGAACGGTGTCAGGGCTAGTCCTGCCAACTTGAAGTGCTGCATTCCGAAAGGTATTCCTATCACTGTGATACACAACAATGCACCTAAAATAAGATGAGTAATAGAAATCCATATTCCGCCAATAAGTATCCATAACAGATTCATGAATACATTCAGACATCCGCCATCGGACGGGGTGCTTTGCACTTTCACACCAAAAGGAAAAAGAGCGAGCATTGCCAGCTTTAAAGTCTGAAGACCGAAAGGTATTCCTATGATGGTTATCATAAGAAGGAAACTGGATATTACATATTCCAGACATACGAATAATCCTCCACAGATTATCCAAAGAATATTCATCAAGATGTTCATGTGATAATTAGTTGTTAGTTGTTGGTTGTTAGTTGTTAGCAACCGGCAAGTAGTAATTTATTAACTATTAATTTTTAATTGATAATTGTTAATCCTTAATTGTCAATTCAAGCAATTCGCTCATTGAGCCGTTGAAAACATTCAAGTCAACCTGTTCATCTATTCCCGGCATGGTACCGGCATCCGTGTGCTGCCAGAACTTCCATTCTCCGTCGTACCTAACCGAATCGACATAATAATGTGCTATCCAATATGGGTACGTATTAAAAACAGAATCGGACAAGTATTTGTTCTTGAATTTATACGAAGTATATAATATAGGTTTGACTTTGTAATGCCTTTCCACCCTGTTCAACCATACCAAAAGATCTTTTTTCAGTTTCGAAGCATCTTTCGGTCTTTTCTCAATATCAAGTACCGGAGGCAAATCGCCTGTTTTCAATTTTACGTTATCAATAAAGAAATCCGCCTGTTTCACAGGATCTGTATTGGGATTATAGAAATGGTATGCGCCACGTATGAAATGCATACTGTCAGCCTCGGCAAAATTGTAGTCGAAAGCCCTGTCCTTGAAATCTCCTCCCTCTGTGGCCTTTATAAATACGAAACGTACCGGAAACTGTGCATACTGGACACTCTTCAACGCCTTCCAGTCTATCTCGTCCTGATGATGCGAAACGTCTATACCATGAACAGCATATCCGTACGGCAGACAAACACCATACGCCTTCATACCATAACACGGTTTCCATCTGTAGGAATAAGGACGGATGAAAAAATAATAGAAACAAACCACAAAAAACAATGCACCGACCGCCATCAAGACATAATGGGCAGTATCCGACAGTTTGACTGACTGTGACTGTTTCTTTGGAGAGGAAGATTTAACCTTTACCGTGGTCTTACGGCTGACGGTTTTTGCAGTCTGTGCCGGTTTACGTCTTGCGGCAGGCTTTTTGGCAGCCTTCTTCTCCACAGAAACTTTCGGTTCTTTAATCATGGTTTAAAATATTATTATAAAAATCAGACAGAGAGTTACAAGTACATACACTATAGTAAAAGAATCACCACAGGAGCATACATACTCTGTTGCTTGTCTGTGGTGATTCCTGGCAATTATATCATATCAGTCATTAACCGATATTATTTAGCCTGTTCCAACTGAAGAGTCTTTGTTGGTTGGTCGCAAACTTCTGTAGGACCGAAGTACTGGATAGGACCTGGATAAACATATGCAGTTTCCTTAGCCCAAACTTCACGCTGTGCAGCGAATGCTTTGAAAGGAGCACCGTCAAGTTTAACAAGAGCCTTCTGTATAACTGGTTTCATTTCGCCGTGACGACGTTCCATGTTCATCATCATTGTGATAGGCACACCACCTGCAATCCATTCAGCAGCAGGAGCAGTAGTGTTGCGCACTGATGACATGTAACCTGTCTTACCGCTTGCGATAAGCAATGAAGCAGTGTAACCAAGTGAGTAGCAGTAGTCAGCGTCGAAGTTAGATGGAGCAGCGCAACGTCCTTCATAACCGAAGAAGTGGTGCTGTGCAGAGAACTTACCTACAAACTTGCCTTCAGCCTTCCATGCAGCAAGTTTCTTGCCTACCATTTCAGAAAGGAGTTTTTCAGTTTCGATAAGTGATACCTGTACGTTTCCGTGTGGGTCGCGGTCAAGTGACAACTGACGAGCAACACCTTCTGGAAGAGAAGCATAAATAGCAGCGTTTTCAGCAGAAAGCTTGCTGATGATATATTCACGCTGTTTGTTAGGTTCAATTTTGTTGAATTCTTCACCGTTAGCAGCAAGGAAATCGTTCAATTCAGCGATAAGAGCCTTCATGGCAGGGATGAACTCGATAAGACCTTCCGGGATAAGAACGATACCGAAGTTGTTTCCGGCAGCAGCACGGTTTGCAACAGCCTGAGCGATAGAAGTAACTACATCGTCAAGTGACATGTTCTTAGCTTCAACTTCTTCAGAGATGATACAAATGTTTGGCTGAGTCTGAAGAGCACATTCAAGAGCGATGTGAGAAGCAGAACGTCCCATCAATTTGATGAAGTGCCAGTATTTACGAGCTGAGTTACAGTCGCGTTCGATATTACCGATAACTTCTGAGTAAGTCTTACAAGCTGTATCGAAACCGAATGATGTTTCAATCATTTCGTTCTTCAAGTCACCGTCGATAGTCTTAGGACAACCGATTACCTGTACGCCATAGTTCTTAGCTGCATAATATTCAGCCAATACACAAGCGTTAGTGTTAGAGTCGTCACCACCGATGATAACCAAAGCCTTGATACCAAGTTCTTTCAAGATTTCGTAACCTTTTTCGAACTGTTCTTCTTTTTCAAGTTTTGTACGACCTGAACCGATGATATCGAAACCACCTGTGTTACGGTATTCGTCGATGATATCAGCAGTAAGTTCTTTATAGTTGTGGTCAACCAAGCCGCCAGGACCAAGGATAAATCCGTAAAGTTTGTTGTTAGGATTAAGTTTCTTGATACCGTCGAAAAGACCAGAGATAACGTTATGTCCACCAGGAGCCTGTCCACCAGACAAGATAACACCGACATTCATTTCTGCAGTGTTCTGAGCCTGTCCTTCTACGAACTGGATCAAAGGCATTCCGTAAGTGTTAGGGAACAACTTTTTGATAGCTTCCTGATCGGCTACAGACTGAGTAGCTTCACCTTCCTTCACTGCAACCGCACCTGTCAGGGCTTTTGGTAATTTTGGCTGATAAGCAGCTCTAGCAATTTGTAATGCACTTTTTGTCATAATTTCAAAATTTATTTATATAAGGTGTATATTATTTTATCCTTCTATACGTTTTAAAAAAACGCCTTGTCGTTTTAGTCAAAACGACCTGTTGTTTTAGTCAAAACGTGCGGACGTTTTATTTTTAATGCTTTTTCAACGTTCCGTGCAAATTTCGCCTTTTTTTCGGAAATACGAAAATGACGGATAAAAAAAATACGCCATAGGAATAATATTTGACAAAAAGAGGTAGATATTCCAACAAAAACATTATCTTTACGACAAAATATTTTTTATTAATCAATTAAAATCATAGAATTATGGCTAGTAGAAGAGACTTGAAAAAACATGTGAACTATATTTCTGAAGTAACTGTTGGTATGTGTATTATAGAAGGCATGAACGCCGAAGGTGAAAGACGTGAAGCTATCGCAAACCTTGTAGAAAAGACACTAAACCTCCGTTCAGATATAATAAGCCGAATCAGCCATACTGAACCGGGAAATGTAAAAGGTTTCTACAAAAAACTGAAATCGGATTTCAATACACAGATTGAAGAAGTATTCAACAAGCTGAACGAAAAATAATCCACTGACAGGAGGAAATGAAGAAAGCGCTTTTCAGTTTTATTTACTTCAAACTATTGGGATGGAAGGCTGAAGTCAATGTTCCCGATTACGACAAATGTATAATCTGTGCTGCCCCACATACCACCAACTGGGACCTGATAATAGGAAAACTGTTCATCGGTGCAATAGGTCGCGAATCTGGTTTTCTGATGAAGAAAGAATGGTTTTTCTTCCCTTTGGGATACCTGTTCAGATGGATGGGCGGAATACCGGTAAACAGGAACAAACGGACTTCACTGGTTGAACAGACTGTGGAACTGATAAAGAAAAGTCCGAAATTCCATTTGGCAATAACTCCGGAAGGTACACGTTCGGCAAACCCTAATTGGAAAAAAGGTTTTTATTTTATAGCAAGCGGCGCAAATATACCTATTGTACTTATAGGTATAGATTATCAGAAAAAGTGCATTTATGCCAACAAAGCTATCATGCCTACAGGCGATATAGATAAAGATATGCGCGAAATAAAACTCTACTTCAAGGATTTCAAGGGAAAACATCCTGAGAAGTTCGATATAGGAGAGGTTTAAAAACAAAAACGGCTGTAAATTATTTGATTTACAGCCGTTTTTGTTTTTAAACTGAAACTTGAGCAAATATCCTAGAAATCAATAATAAACTCATCGAAGCTGGTATTCTCTATTCCTATTTTCTCTTTCAGCCTCATCTTGCGTCGGGATATGCTGGCCTTTGCAATGTGATATATCTCTGAAAGCATGGACATGGAAAGTTCCATCTTAACCAGACAGCAGAAACGTATGTCATCGTCAGTAAGTTGCGGACAAAGCTTCTTCAATCTCTCCGTGAACATATCGAAACAAGCATCTGCATTGCCTGTTATTATATTCCAGTCATCATCCGAAAGGTGTAGGGAACCTTGTGCGTTCTGCCTCCTCATTATCACCGGAAGAGTGATATTGTTAAGTTGCTTATAATAGTCAATATTCTTGTTAAGCTTTTCTATCTCTTTCTGTTTCAGTTCTTCCTGCTTGCGCGCTAGCGATATTTCCATATCTCTGCGTTTTATGGTTTCTTCCATTTTCAGACATGTTTCTTCCCTCAGACGTTCCGTCAGTTTACGCTTATTGGAACGGTAATAATGGAGCAATATGGATAAGAACATAATAAGAAGTAATGCGGCAAGTACAAAGTTGGAAAACATCAACTGGCTTGATGCAGCTTGCATCTCAGCCTTGTTGGCACGTTTTTTCTGGATGTTATATTCATGAATGCCGTGCATCTTTTCCAAAAATTCATCACGTCTGTCCTCAATCAGTGAATCAAGAGTTACAGTATATTTCTTAAGAAAATCATAAGCTTGCGGAAGTTTTCCAAGACTGTCATACATTTCAGACATAGCCCTATACGATTTAATACGTGCAGGCATATCTACACTATACATGTTGGGGATTATATAATGCAATGCAGAATCAGAGTTCCCGTTCAAGGTGTATGCCAGTCCTTTCAACATGAGCAGTTCACTCTTCAACTGTGGAACCGGCCCCAGTTCCAGACCTTTGTCGGCAAAATACACTACGCTGTCAGAATTACCTGAAGCCATATATGCCTCCGACAAATGTTTATATATATCCGACTTAGTATTATCGTTTTTATCATATAGATATGCCAAAGCCTTCCTTAAAGTGGAATATACCTTCGGCATGTCTTTTTTATTCAGATAATATAATGCCTTTTCATGTAGGAAATCTATGTTTGCCGATGAATCGTGCAGTGACTTCAACAAGCGTTCAGCTGAATTTATGTACGACTTTTCCATATCATGCCTCATCTTGAAACGGTATATTTTCGCCAGTTCCAAATTAATCTTAAAATGAAGCATACTGTCCGATCCGGCATATTCACCTGCCATGACATAACTGTCTATCGCCCTGAGAAGATAAAAATTCTTATGCTGAATTCTAGCCTGATAAAAATAAGCCATAGCCAGACAGGAATCCATTTCCTCGCGTGAAAACACCTTGACTGAAAAATTCAAAATAGAATCATTCTTTGGAAAACTGTCTTTATCGCACATGTCTTTCACCATCGACAAAACGTTTACTGCACGTTTCACATCGGCATCATCACGACGCGAACAGGAAGACATGATAAAGACAAAAAGAAAAGAATATATCAGATATCTGAAAAAACTGTATAATGACATAAAATCAGGATAAGGTTAATTTTATTACGAAGATACAAAACTGTATTAATATCTAAATAATATACAGTATTTTCAGATATCTTTTTTGGGTCTTTTAAGTGTTATATACAGGAATAAACTATCAATCCTCGAATAATGAATCGAGAGCGGACTCCTCTCCCACTACCCATACTATGTCACCCTCCTGCAATTCTGCATCAACATCAGGCTGACGCAACGACATATCGTCGGAAGACTCAACTCCTACCACAAGACAGTGATACTTGTTTCTTATTCCACTCTCACGTATTGTCTTACCTACAAATTTTGAATTTTCTGTAACAACAAACTGCTTGAGAAGCATCTCTTTCTTTTCAAAGTCATCATCCACACAGCCTTCAGAGATAGCTTCCGCATGTTCGGCGAATGCCGACAACTGCGAGTCGGAACCTATAACCTGGATAGTGTCACCGGGGAAAATCCTTGTCTGCCCGCCCGGAATATTGATTCTGTGTGTACCACGTATGATTGATGCCACATGAACTCCAAACCTTTTTCCCAGGTTCAGTTCCATCAGCGTCAGACCTGCCCACAACGAATCTGCCGAAATCTTTATGTCTGTCAGGTGTATATCCCTGTCAAGCAATCGTCCTGCGTACTCCGGTTTCTTGCTTCCCCTATAAACCATAAACATATCCTTCGACCTCATATTCTGGACGAAAGTCCTCTCCATCAGAATTGACTGTTTCTTCAGGAAACGGGAGAATATCATGGTAAGCACAACTACAATTGCCACTCCGACAACTATAGCCACGGAAGCCTGGAATATATGGTTAATCACATAAATCACGAATATCACACCTATCACTATTCTGAGTATCACCACAGATATCAGAGGAGCATGATTGAACCTGCTGTCTTTCCACAAAGCCTTGAACTCGACGGAGTGGTTCTTCTTCATAATCATGGCACGCAGGAAAGGCGATATAAGAATTATCGTTATGGCCGCGCCTGCCCAACGTCCCCATTTGTCTCCCATAGTTTCAACAAGCAAAGGAAGAATAAAGCTGAAAGATATAAAAATGGCCGCAATAGTCAGTACAGAATATATCACAGTAATCCTGATTATGGCATAAATCAACGATTTCCAGTTACTCTGATAATTGGCCGGCTGGGTGGAGCCCGAGTATCTTTCTATCATGTTTCTCCATTTAGGAGGCATACGTTTATCTACAAAGTTATATGCCGGAACAGAAAGACGGATCATATAAGGTGTAAGGAACGTGGTTATTACAGACACCGCAACGACTATCGGATACAGAAAATCGCTGGTCACATTCAGGCTTACACCAAGAGAGGCAATGATAAAGGCAAACTCACCTATCTGTGTCAAACTGAAACCACACTGCATGGATGTCTTGAGCGACTGTCCGGAAAGCAGTACACCTGCTGTGCCGAATATGGTCTGTCCTAGAAGGATTGCAACTATTATGGCTACAATAGGCCATATATACTCAACTATCAGATTAGGATCGACCATCATACCCACAGACACGAAGAATATTGCACCGAACAAGTCCTTTACAGGGGCTACCAGCTTTTCAATACGCTCCGAATCGAGTGTCTCGGCAAGTATGGAACCCATAATAAAAGCTCCGAATGCCGGAGAGAATCCCACCTTGGAAGCCAGTACCACCATTCCGAAACACATACCCAAGGAGAATATCAGAAGTGTCTCGTCACTCATCAGCTTACGCGAGCGCTTTAGGAATGTAGGAATGAGATACATGCCGACCACGAACCACAAGATAAGGAAGAACACCAGTTTCAGGATACTACCTACCATCTCCATTCCTTCGAAATTCTTGCTCACAGCCATTGTGGAAAGCATAACCATAAGTACGATGGCAAGAATATCTTCAATAATAAGAATACTCAACACAAGTCCTGTGAATTTCTGCTGCCTGATGCCCAAATCATCAAATGCTTTATATATAATGGTGGTAGATGACATGGCAAGCATACCTCCCAGATATATACAGTCCATCTGCTTCCACCCGAAGGTCCAACCTACGAATATTCCCACCGCTATCATACACAGGATAATGGTGCATGCCGAAATAACTGCCGAACCTCCGACTTTCATCAGTTTCTTGAAGCTGAAATCAAGACCAAGGGCAAACAAAAGGAATATCACACCTATATCCGACCAGGTCTTTATACTGTCGGCATCAGTTACGGAAGGAGTAAAAGTGAAATGCGGACTGGCCAGAAATCCGGCAACTATATACCCCAGCACCAATGGCTGTTTCAGTTTCTTGAACACAAGAGTCATTATACCGGCACATATCAATATCAGGGCCAAATCGCTTATTAAAGGAGCCAAATGAGACATAATCGTTATAAATAGTTATTACAAACGCAAAATTACTAAATAAAATAATAGCAAAAGCGGAAGTCTATGCAAAATATCACATAAACTTCCGCTTTATAATATCAAAAAGACAATACTTTTATTTTCTGAAAGGAGGTTTGACTACTATGGCTTTTAGTTTTCTGCCACGATTGTCCAGACATATTTCTGTTCCCGGCTTGGAGAATTCTGTCTTGACATATCCCATACCTATACCAATCTTGCGTGTTGGAGACATTGTTCCAGATGTTACATTTCCGATAACGTTTCCATCCATATCGGTAAGAGAATAGCCGTGTCTCGGGATGCCCCTGTCTATCATCTCGAAACCTACAAGCTTGCGTGAAACCCCTTCTGCCTTTTGTTTCTCCAGTGCAGCACGGTTTGTAAAGTTCTTTCCATCAACAAACTTTGTTATCCATCCCAGCCCTGCTTCTATAGGCGAAGTCGTATCGTCTATATCGTTACCATACAGACAAAATCCCATTTCGAGTCTCAAAGTATCGCGAGCTCCCAGGCCAATTGGTTTGATGCCGAACTCCTCGCCTGCCTCGAACACTGCATTCCAGATTTTCTCTGCATCCTGCGGATAGAAATATAGTTCGAAACCTCCCGCACCGGTATATCCTGTGTTGGATATAATGACATTTTTCACACCGGCAAGTTCGCCAACCTTAAAAGTATAATAAGGAATATCAGCCAGAACAATATCTGTTAGCTTCTGCAATGTATCAATGGCTTTAGGTCCCTGTATGGCGAGCTGTCCGATATTGTCGGACGAATTTTCCAGTTCTGCACCGACTGTGTTATGCGAAACGCACCAGTTCCAGTCCTTTTCTATATTGGCGGCATTCACCACTAGCATATATTTGTCAGGTTCGTAGGCATAAACCAAAAGGTCATCTACTATTCCGCCATCTTCATTAGGGAAACATGAATATTGAATTTTTCCCGGAGTAAGTACTGCAGCATTGTTCGAGGTAACCAGCTGAATGAATTCAAGCGCAGATGGTCCCTTTACCCAGAATTCTCCCATATGCGAAACATCAAAGACTCCAACACCCTTACACACAGTAAGGTGTTCTTCTATAATTCCTGAATATTCAATCGGCATATTATAACCTGCGAATTCATGCATCTTAGCTCCAAGAGCTATATGCTTCTCTGTAAATGGAGTAGTTTTCATAAGTATAAGTTTAAAGTTTGTGAGTTTATTAGTTTATGAGATTATAAGTTTATAAGTTTGTTATTACCAACTTAAAAACTTACAAACTCACAAACTATTACAATAATCAATATCTGTTTGCTGTCAGTTCCGCAATTTTCACTATTACCTTTACAGCCTTTTCTATAGACTGAACAGGAACAAACTCGTATCTTCCGTGGAAATTCAATCCTCCCGCAAAGATATTAGGACAAGGCAATCCCTTGAACGACAGTTGCGCACCGTCAGTACCTCCTCGTATAGCCTTGACCTTAGGCTCTACTCCGGCCTCTTTCATCGCACCGAATGCAATGTCAATGATATGCATCAACGGTTCTACTTCCTGACGCATGTTGTAATACTGGTCTTTAAGTTCTACAGCTACAATTTCACTACCATATTTGGTGTTGATATTGTTTGCACAATCGACAACAAAAGCTTTTCTGCTTTCAAATTTTTCCCTGTCATGATCGCGGATGATATATGAAAGTTCTGACTGTTCCACCTCTCCCTTCATGCCTACCAGATGATAGAAACCCTCGTAACCTTCAGTAGTTGCAGGAGTCTCATCAGCCGGCAGCATAGACATAAACTCATTTGCTACAAGCATTGAATTTATCATCTTGTTTTTTGCATATCCGGGGTGAACATTTCTTCCTTTTATCACAATTTTTGCGGCTGCAGCGTTGAAGTTCTCGAATTCAAGTTCTCCCACTTCGCCGCCGTCCATTGTGTAAGCCCATTTTGCACCAAACTTCTGCACGTCGAATTTATGTGCTCCCAAACCGATTTCCTCATCAGGATTGAAACCGATTCTTATCTTACCATGCTTGATTTCCGGATGTTCTTTCAGATAAGCCACTGCAGAAACTATCTCGGCAATACCTGCCTTGTCGTCGGCACCAAGAAGAGTATGACCGTCTGTCACAATAAGATCTTCACCTTTATGGTCAAGCAATTCAGGGAACTGCGAAGGAGAAAGAACAATATTATCCTTATTACATAATACTATATCAGTACCGTCATAATTTTCTACTATACGAGGTTTTACGTTTTCGCCACTCATATCAGGACTTGTATCCATGTGGGCAATAAATCCTACCACAGGAACAGGTCTGTCTATATTTGCAGGCAAAGTGGCAAATAAATATCCGTTTTCATCAAGTGATATTTCTTCAAGTCCAAGTTCCTGAAGTTCCTGTTGAAGATATTTTGCAAAAACCATCTGCTTTGCAGTGCTTGGAGTAATGCCTGTATTCTCGTCCGACTGGGTATCAAAAGTCACATACTTTAAAAATCTGTCTATTACTGTCATGTTTTTTATATGTTAAATTATTGATTGATGTAAAGTTAAATAAATGGTTTCTAATAACAAAACTACATATCCTTTTTTTGGTAATTTTTCATACTCGGAAACTCATTTAAAAAGAAATACATCATAAAAACCAAAAAGTATTATCAAAAGAACATCAAACTATTGAGTAAGTTTCGTAATTTTGCACCAAAATACATAAAGACAGAATGAAATTATATTCTACATTATTGCTCATAGCGTGTTTAATAGCGCTTCCAGTGAAAACTTTAGGACAAGAAGCAGAGATTGTAAAACAAGGTATTCCTATTGCCGGCGATACTACAGCCGTTCTAAGTAAAAAAGAACTCAAAAGACAAAAAAAAGCCCAACGAAACGTACATTATAATATTCTTGGCGGTCCGAGCTATACCCCTGATTTCGGTTTTTTGATAGGTGGTAGCGCACTGGTAACTTTCAGCATGAATCCAAAGGACAGCACTATGAAGCGCTCGGTAGTTCCAGCTTCGGTAGCACTGATGTTCAAAGGCGGACTTAATATAGTAGTAAAACCACAATTGTTCTTCAAGAACGATAAATTCCGTATCTTTGGACAATTCATCTACAAGAACACACAGGAAAACTATTACGGAGTGGGATATACCACCAACAAGAATTACATCCGAGGCAAAGAAACCAGCCAATACAAATACAGCGGAATACAGGTTAACCCATGGTTCCTTTTCCGTATAAAAGAAACAAACTTCTTTGCCGGTCCGCAGATTGACTTGAACTACGACCACATGATGAATGTGGCTGAAGGTATAACACAAGACAAGAATTACATAAAGGCCGGAGGTACTGCCGACGGATACAGCAATTTCAGTTCCGGTCTGGGATTCCTGTTAAGTTACGACACACGCGACATTCCTGCCAATCCGTTTAAAGGTCTGTATTTTGATTTCCGCGGTGTAATGTATCAGAAATGGTTAGGTGGCGATGACAATTACTACCGTTTGGAATTCGACTACCGCCAGTACAAGTCGGTAGGCAAAAGGAAAGTCCTGGCATGGACAGTACAGAGCAAAAACGTATTCGGCAATAATATACCTCTGAACAAGTATGTACTTAGCGGTACGCCGTTCGACCTCAGAGGCTACTATATGGGACAGTTCCGCGACAAGTCATCACATCTTGCAATACTGGAATACAGACAGATGTTCAATACCGACAGAAGTAACTGGTGGAAGAAAGTAGCTAACCGCTTAGGATACGTAGTATGGGGAGGCGCCGGTTTTATGGGACCGAATCCAGGCAAGATCGAAGGTGTACTGCCCAACGCAGGTGTCGGTCTGAGAATAGAAGTACAGCCACGTATGAATTTCAGACTTGATATAGGCAGGGACTTCGTAAACAAGCAGAACCTGTTCTATATAAATATGACAGAAGCATTCTGATAAAACATTTCATATATAAAAAAAACTCCGCAAGGCACGATGACCTGCGGAGTTTTTTTATGTGTATCTTATTTATATCAGAAACAGCTTGAACCGTCGAAACAGTGTGTACAAACCTTACACTTAGGAAGTCCGATAGCCTCAATCAAAGTTTCAAGGGTATTGAACTTCAGCGAAGTCAGTCCGAAACGTGCTCTTATACGCTCTACCAGTTCCTTATACTCAGGAGAATCAGTAGTAGCATACTTGTCAAGTTTAGCATTCTCATCACCTTCTATTTCCTTGATAATACGACGTGTGATAAGCTCCATGTCACTCTTTGACGAAGTGAAACCGATAAACGGACATCCGTAAATAAGCGGCGGACAAGCTATACGCATATGCACCTCTTTTGCTCCGTAATCATAGAGAATATTCACATTATCTCGAAGCTGAGTACCGCGTACTATAGAATCGTCACAGAACAACAGTCTCTTACCCTGAAGCATAGAACGGTTTGGTATAAGTTTCATTTTCGCCACAAGCGAACGCATACTCTGATTGCTAGGAGTAAAGCTGCGAGGCCATGTAGGAGTATATTTTGCTATTGCGCGATGATACGGAATACCTTTACCTTCGGCATAACCCAGCGCCATACCTACACCGGAATCAGGAATACCGCAAGCGCAGTCCACTTCAGAATCGTCTGTCTGTCCCATCTTGTAACCGGACATAAAACGGACTTCCTCTACATTCCTTCCTTCGTATGAAGAAACAGGGAAACCATAGTAAACCCACAAAAAAGAGCAGATCTGCATCTTGTCATTAGGTTTGCGCATCTGCTCCAGTCCATCGGCGCGCATACGGATAATCTCTCCCGGGCCGACATATTTTTCTATTTCAAAATCAAGGTTTGGCAAACTGCTCGACTCGCTAGTTGCAGCATATGCACCATTCTTCTTACCGATGATAATCGGAGTACGTCCCCACTTGTCGCGCGCAACGATAATTCCGTCTTCAGTAAGTATAAGCATTGAGCAAGAACCTTTTATCTTGTTGAATACATTCTCTATACCATCCACGAAATCCTTTCCCTGAACAATAAGCAATGCTACAAGTTCCGTCTGATTGGTTTTACCCATACTCATTTCCGACAGATGCATGTTCGATGAAAGAAGCTCATTTACCAACTCCTCTTCATTATTGATTTTTGCCACTGTCACTATAGCGAACTTGCCCAAGTGAGAGTTTATCATAATAGGCTGCGGATCGGTATCGCTTATAACTCCAATACCTGCATTTCCTTTAAATTGCGGCAACTCTGATTCGAACTTAGTGCGGAAATAAGAACTTTCCAAACTGTGGATAGCGCGCATGAAACCCTCACCGGCAGAGTAAGTAGCCATTCCGGCACGCTTTGTGCCAAGGTGAGAATTATAGTCTGTGCCGTAAAACAAATCGGTCACACATTCAGCCTTAGAGACTGTACCAAAAAAACCTCCCATTCTTTTAAAACAATTAAATTAGTTTAAGCGGAACAAAAGTACAAAAAATTCAGAAAATATGCATAAGCATGAAGGTATAAAGGTTACAAAAAAAATCGCTCAAACTACAATCTGAAAACAAAAAACATGTTTTACTTTGGATAACCCTCATTATGCATTACCTTTACGCGAAATAAAAACTTATAACCAAATGATACAGAAAACTTACAAGGCTTATCTTTTCGATTTCGACTATACACTCGCCGACTCGTCACGCGGCATAGTTATGTGTTTCAGAAATGTACTCGCCACGCACGGACATGAAGGCATCAGCGACGAAGCCATAAAGCGTACCATAGGAAAAACTCTTGAGGAATCATTCACTATACTTACAGGCATAGACGATAAAGAAACTCTGGCCGCCTACCGCAAAGAATATGTGACACAAGCCGACAAACTAATGACAGCAAACACAGTTTTGTTTCCGGAAACACTCGATGTGCTCTCACGCCTGAAGGAAAGAGGAGCAAAAATCGGAATAATCTCTACAAAGTACAGATACAGAATAATGGAACTGTTGGAAACGAAACTGCCTGAAGGATTTCTTGACATAATCGTAGGCGGAGAGGATGTAAAAACTCCAAAGCCTTCGCCCGAGGGATTGATGTTCGCCATAGGTCATCTGGGATTAGAAACAGCAGATGTCCTGTATTGCGGCGACAGCACCGTAGATGCGGAGACGGCACGCAACGCCGGAGCTGATTTCGCAGGTGTACTGCACGGGATGACCACTCGATATGAACTTGAAATGTATCCTCACGTGAAAATAATGGACACCCTTGATGAAATTCTCTGACATAATTGGCGTAACACGAACGTGTAACGGGCGGAACACAAACGTGTAACGGGTGTAACACGAACGTGTAACGCCAACTACGACAAGACATAAAAAAGGCGATGGCCGTCCACAAACAAGGCAGCCATCGCCCTTATTTTGATATTAAAACAATGTTATTCTTTTATTCTGATAAGAATATTAGCCAGAATAGCTGTAAGACCACCTGTAGTGATACCTGACGAGAATATGTTCTTTACAGTTTCAGGCAACTGAGAAAGTATCTCCGGAACAAGCTCAACACTAAGACCGAAAGAAAAACTCAATGCCATTACCAAAGTAGCCTTTCTGTCAATCTTCTGAGAAGCGATAATACGTATTCCGGCTGCCGCCACAGTACCGAACATCAGCAGAGTGGCACCTCCAAGTACCGGCTCAGGCATAAGCGAGAACACAAGTCCTACCGCTGGGAATAAACCGAGCAGGATAAGGAAACCTGCAATGAAATATCCCACATAGCGGCTGGCAACACCTGTAAGCTGAATCATACCGTTGTTCTGTGCGAAAATCGAGTTAGGGAAAGAGTTGAAGATACCTGCAAGCATAGAGTTGAAACCATCGGCAAGGATACCTCCCGAAGCACGTTTTACAAACTTCTCTCCTTCTACAGGCTCGCCTGAAATAAGCGAATTGGCAGTCACATCGCCATATGCCTCAATGGCTGTGATAAGATAGACAAGTCCCAGACCGATGATGGCAGAGATATCGAACGAGATACCATATTTGAAAGGTATAGGAATATTGAAACCTCCATAGCTCTGCACAGACGAGAAATCTACCATACCCAAAGCCCAGGCTACGACATATCCCACCAGAAGACCTATAACGATGGAACTCATGCGGAGATAGCGGTTCGAACTACGGTTGAAGATTATGATAAGCACAAGAACCAAAGCTGCCAGACCAACGTGCTGGAACGCTCCGAAAGTACCGTCATTCTGTGCCGTTACACCTCCTCCGCATGCAGATATACCTACTTTGATAAGGCTCATACCAATAAGGGTAACCACTATACCCGACACTAGCGGAGTGATAATCTTACGTGTATATTTAAGCACGCGGCTGATAAGCATCTCGACAGTAGAAGCAGCAATAGTTGCTCCGAAAATAGAGGACAATCCTCCTGTCAGTCCGGCTGAAATGATAGGACCGATAAAAGAGAAACTTGTTCCCTGAATACATAAAAGTCCGCAACCGATAGGTCCTACCTTTCTGCACTGTATGAAAGTAGAAATACCAGACGCGAAAAGTGCCATGGAAACAAGGAAACCGGTAGTTTCGATGTCAAGTCCCAACGCTCCTGCTATGATAAGCGGAGGAGTGATGATTGCCACGAAAATAGCCAGCAAGTGTTGCAAGGCCGCAAAAATGGTATCCTTCAAAGGTGGGCGGTCGTTAAGTCCGTAAATCAGCCCCTCGCCTGGGGCTACATTCTGTTCATTTTCCATTTGTTGATTTGAGTTTTTGAGTTTATGAGTTTTTATTCTTCTTTAAGAACAATCTTACAGTCGTCAAGACTTTCAATGATGGCGAGTGACTCTACATGTACCCCCATGTTTCTGAGCTGTTCGCCTCCGTGTTGGAATGATTTCTCAATCAGGAATCCCATACCTACCAATTCAGCTCCCGCCTTGTTAACCAAGTCTATTATACCCTTGGCAGCATTACCGTTGGCAAGGAAATCGTCAATGAAAAGCACTTTATCACCAGGACACAGATAGTCGCTGCTTACGCATACATCATAATTTCTGTCTTTAGTAAAAGAATAAACAGTAGTGGTGAGCATATTCTCCATTGTGCTTGGTTTCTTTTTCTTTGCGAAGACTACGGGAAGTTCAAGCAAATAGCCCACCATGATGGCAGGAGCGATACCACTTGCTTCGATAGTCAGCACTTTGTTAATTTTGGTACTGGCAAAACGCCTTACAAATTCCACCGCCATGGATTTCATCAGAATAGGGTCCATCTGATGATTGATAAAGTTATCAACTTTAAGGATACCACCTTCAAAACATTTTCCGTCGCGCAATATCCGTTCCTTCAGTGCTTTCATACGTGCAACTAATAATTAAAAGAGTTTCTAAATGATTTTGAAAGTGCAAAATTACAAGAAATTTCTTTATGTATTACAAAATAATGACATTATATTACACCGAAGCCCCATTTAATATTACTTCATCCAACGTTATGACATTCCAATCCGTTACTTCATTACCTGTCATCACCAGTTTACCGTCAATAACCCTCAATGTAATTTTATTGAAACTTCCACCTGCAAAATTATTACCCAAATTGGCTGAAGCCTCGTATTCTTTGTCGCCGGAAATATATCTCAATGTAAATCTAAGCGGCGTCTGCAGTGTGACAGGATTAATAAGTACAGTAACAGCCGACAAAGAAGACAAATCATTAATCCGTAATACTGAGATGTCATCAGATCCACTTTTCTTCATTCCCTCAGATGATGTATCGAATGAATAGACATGAGGAGTAACTATACCCTCGCCGGAAAAGCTACACTCTTTCATGGAAAATGACTGTGACTGGTCGTCATTGATGACACTCAGATGCAACAGAGAATAAACGTGTACAAAAGAATTTTCCCCACTGAAAGATACAATTCCGTTATTATCAGAATAAGAAGTAACACATTTTCCTACCAGAAAGTCTTTTTCGCCGATATCAGATATATTACCTGACTGTACAGACAGATCAGGCATAGGGACAGAAGAGCGCAATACATTATCGGTTTGTACACACGGATAATATGCCAGGAACTCAAAATCATCAGTACGGTTCTCCCACATCATACTGTTTTCCGTAGCCCAATTGCCATTCCTGTATGTCCACTCAACAGGATTATCAATATTCTCTATAAACATGCCTGTAATATCATTTTCACGGAAATCAACACTTCCGTCAACTGAAGTTACTGTTCTTGAAAATGGAGAGTTCCCTACTTCAACAAATAATTTTACAGCCATATCATCATTAAACGGCAATTCATTTTTACATGAACAAAAAATCAGAGGCAATGATACCAGATAAAAGACTTTAGACATAATCATAAATAATTTATTTGTAATATCTAAACTTTCAAAAACGGATTTTATCCATTATTTAAACGTAAAAAAAGATTAAACTAAAGCTAAAACACAATATTTTCTTATTTTTGCACAAATCAAAAACCAAACAACAATGAAAAAATTCCATTTATTATTTGCTCTCGTATTACTTTCGTGCAATTGGAGCTTTGCACAGCAGGCTAAATATGTATTTTATTTTATCGGCGACGGTATGGGTGTAAACCAGGTACAGGGAACAGAACTTTTCCAGGGTGAAATGAAAGGCGAAATAGCCATCGAACCATTGTGTTTCACTCAATTTCCGGTATCTACGGTCGCAACCACTTTCTCCGCAACAAACGGAGTTACCGATTCTGCCGCAGCAGGTACTGCATTGGCTACAGGCAACAAGACAAAAAACGGTGCTATCGGTGTATTGAAAGACCTTGAAACTCCTGTAAACAGTGTTGCCGTATGGGCAAAAAACAGCGGACGTAAAGTTGGAGTAGCAACAAGTGTCAGCGTCGATCATGCAACTCCGGCTGCATTCTATGCCCACGAAGCAGGACGCGGAAGCTATTACAACATTGGTGCCGATCTTTATGCCGCAGGATTTGATTTCTACGCAGGTTCAGATTTTATGGAACCGGACAATAAGGAAGACAAAAGCGCAAAGAACCTTTACAAAATGGCTGACGAATACGGTTATTCTATCGCCAGAGGTTATAATGACTATACCAAGAAAAGCGCTAAAGCCGACAAGATGATCCTTTTCCAAAGTGAAGAAGCCTCATCAAAAGACAGAAGTGCCATTCCATATGCTATAGACAGAACAGAGAAAGATCTTACACTGGAAGAAATTACACGTTCTGCCATAGATTTCCTTTCAAAAGATTTAAGTAAAGGTTTCTTCCTGATGGTGGAAGGCGGAAAAATAGACTGGGCATGCCACAGCAACGATGCAGCAACTGCTTTCCGCGAAGTGCAGGATTTGGACAAGGCTATCAGGCAAGCATACGAATTCTACAAACAACATCCTGACGAAACACTTATTGTGGTAACAGCCGACCATGAAACCGGTGGTATAGTATTAGGAACTGGAGAATACAGACTTAACCTGAAAGCACTGGATAACCAGAAAATGAGCGAAAGCGGATTTACCAAAGTACTGAATACACTGC
This sequence comes from Bacteroides sp. ET336, assembly GCF_024733815.1. Classification (NCBI taxonomy): domain Bacteria; kingdom Pseudomonadati; phylum Bacteroidota; class Bacteroidia; order Bacteroidales; family Bacteroidaceae; genus Bacteroides; species Bacteroides sp. ET336. The sequence continues at coordinate 7,529 of NZ_JANRHK010000001.1, read as the reverse complement.
GTAAGAAATATAAGAATAATGTTCCATGGGAATCAGTAAAGACAGCCTTGAAAGAGAACTTCGGTTTTTGGGATGAAATAAAGCTTTCAGAGGAACAGGAAAAACGCCTGGTAAATGTTTACGAAAACACATTGAAGGGTCAGAATGCCAAAATGGAAAAAAGTGAGTATGCACGCGATGAAGCTCTTGCCGCAGAGGCTAAACGTATAGTAAGCGAAATAGCTCTTATCGGATGGACAAGTGGCGGACACTCTGCAGGATATGTACCTGTATTTGCTATCGGAGCCGGAGCTGAAAACTTCAGCGGAAGATTGGACAACACACAAATACCTGTCCTTATAGCAAAATCTGCAGGATATACAGTAGAAAAATAAACTATACAGCCACAATAGTTTTAAAATATTTATCAGCCGTTTGGAATTTGTCAGGTGAATGTTCAACCGGACAGTTGCCAAACGGCTGATAACATATAATGGAAAAGAACTGCTAACTCCCTATTCAAACGAAAAATAATGACTTAGCTTATCTATATCTTCTTCCGAAAATTCCCCGAACATTGATATCTGAGACATACCATCTATAGAACCTCTCTTACGTCTGAAATCAATAATAGCTTTGGCCTTATAGAAATCCATATACGGATGCGAACGCAATTCATCTATTCCGGCTTTATTGATTCTGATTTTACGGAAAACATCAGACTTGACTTCAAACCATTTCAGCAATGTAGAATCGACATACTGTACTTCTAGTAATTGAGCGGTATTGTAAAACCCTCCCAAACGGTTTCTATAGTTCACAATATTTCTTGAAATGACACTTCCTATGCCAGGAATTTTCTTCAATATTGACGTGTCGGCGGTATTTACATCAATTATGATTCCTGCATTGAATTTCTCCTGTTTAGGATATTTCTTTATCTCTTTATTCTCTTCCTTCTTATGCTCATAGGAAAAATCAGAAGACTGCTTTTTATTCTTCTTATATACAGGCTCTTTATCTTTATATCTTCTGTAATTGTCACGATTACGCTTGTCATTATCAATCCTGACATACAAAGAATCAGCAATTTTCAACGGATCAATAGCAATTTCAGTCCTGTTATTCCCGATATTTTCGCTCGCCAAAATACATATCAGCAGAATAAGAACCAACAATAAAAATATTATTGCCCTACGCTGTCCGCGAGAATAAAAGAACCAATCCTTCCACATATATAATGCTTTTTAGAAAAGTCCCAACTCATTAAGAAAAATAAGCATTATACCGACCGGAGCGATAAACTTCAAAATGAAAATATAAAGAGGATAATAAGTAGATTTCAACGCGCCATAATTTGTAGCCTCACCTTTTACGATAGCTTTGTTTAGTACCCATCCGACAAAGATAGCAGACAACATACCGGAAACAGGCAACATGATTTTTGCTGTAAGATAATCCAAGGCATCAAAGAAGTTCATACCAGCAATCTTGAATCCGCTCCATTCTCCCAGTGCAAGCGATGAAACGACACCTATAGACCAACAACCCAAAGACACAATGGTCGCAGCCCTTCCACGTGTAAGTCCGAACTTTTCGTGGAGAAAGGCAGTAGAAACCTCGTGAAGTGAAATTGTTGAAGTAAGTGCGGCCAAAGCTAGAAGAAGATAGAATGCAATCGCACATATCACAGCCAAAAACGGCACTGCGGAAAATGCCTGCTGGAATACATTTGGCAATGTTATAAATATCAATGAAGGACCGGAACCCGGGTTTATTCCCACAGAAAAAGCCGCCGGAAATATAATTATACCGGCCAGTATCGCGACGAACGTATCAATTATTCCGACACTCATCGCCGTATGCCCCAATCTTGTTTCCTTTCCAAAATATGATGCATAAGTTGACAGACATCCCATACCAAGGCTCATCGAAAAGAAAGCCTGCCCCATGGCTCCCAAGAATACTTCAGGAGTAACTTTACTGAAATCCGGTTTAAAAAGGAATTCAATACCCTTTTCCGCTCCAGGCAAAGTGACAGAGCATATTGCAAGAAGGACTACAAGAATGAAAAGGACAGGCATCATAACCTTTGACGAACGCTCTATTCCGTCTTTCACACCCTTGACAATTACAATGTGTGTAAGTAGCATGAAAACCGTTAACCATATGATAGGACGTAAAGGATCGGACGAAAACTCATTGAACATGGCTATAAATCCGTCAGCATCCTTACCTTCGAAACCTCCTATAGCTGACTGAAGCAGATATTCCAACGTCCATCCTGCCACAACCGAATAATATCCCAAGATAAGGAAACCGGTAAGAACACCCAAATATCCCACCCATTTCCAGTTTGTGCCGGGGGCAAGAACACTGAAAGATCCTCCGGTACTCGCTTTGGCACTACGTCCTATAGTGAATTCGGCTACCATTATCGGCAAACCGAATATGAAGATACATCCCAAATATATAAGGATAAAAGCAGCACCACCATGATTACCCGCTTCGTAAGGGAAACGCCATATATTACCCAATCCCACTGCTGAACCTGCCGCCGCCAATATCGCACCCAATTTACTTCCAAAACTAACTCTGTCGTGATTATGTTGCATAAAAAAACATATTAAATAATAAATAGAACTGTTTAGCGGCACAAATGTACAAAAAATATCATATTTTTGGCGGGGAAATTAATATTTATAACATGATTACATATTTAAAGCGTTATCCATTATCTATTCTGGTGATAGCGGCAATACTTTATTTGTCGTTTTTCAAACCTCCGCAAACATCACTGAACGAGATAAAGAATCTCGATAAGATAGTACACATCTGTATGTACGGAGGACTTACAGTCATTCTATGGTCTGAACATATAAGGCAACACTTTCCTTTGATAAAAAGACATCTTATAATAGGGGGAATTATATGCCCTATTATCATGAGCGGACTCATAGAAATAGGTCAAGCCACACTGACAGAGACAAGAGGTGGCGATTGGCTGGATTTTGCGGCCAACATCACAGGCGTAATACTGGGCAGCATTTTCAGTTATTATGTATTACGGCCATACATATGGAAGAAACATAATAAGAAATAATCGGATATATGCATAAAAAAACTCATCAGGTATCATACCAAACACCTGATGAGTTTTTTTATGTATATATTACTTAAAGATTAATCTTCCTTCACTTCCCAACCTAATGCACTTGCACCCAAAACGGCAGCATCTGCATCTTTAAGCTGTGAAAGCAACAGTTTAGTCTTACCGGCATATATCTTAAGAACATTTTCATCCATAGCCTTCTGTATAGGTTTCATGATGAGATCACCTGATTTGGCAAGACCTCCAAACAGAATAATTGCTTCCGGACTTGAGAACGCGATAAAATCAGCCAATGCTCTACCCAAGATTGTTCCTGTATATTCAAATATTTCCAAAGCAAGCTTGTCACCTTTGATAGCCGCATCGTAAACATCCTTTGATACGATTTCTTCTGCAGGAATCTCTCTAAGCAAACTTGGTTCTGAACGTGCAACCAGGAATTCGCGTGCAGTACGTGCAACACCGGTAGCCGAGCAGTATGTTTCAAGACAACCTTTACGTCCGCAACCGCAAAGACGACCGTCACGTTCTACTACCACGTGACCAAGCTCACCTGCAAAACCGTCGTGACCGTAAACCAACTGTCCGTTTACAACGATACCGCTACCAACACCTGTTCCAAGTGTAATCATTATGAAGTCTCTCAACCCGCGTGCAGCTCCGTATGTCATTTCACCGATTGCAGCCGCATTGGCATCATTTGTAAGAGCAGTAGGTATTCCCAACTTATCTTCAAACATCGCTGCCAAAGGAATAACCCCCTTCCAAGGAAGATTTGGAGCAAATTCAATTGTTCCTTTATAATAGTTTCCGTTAGGCGCACCAACACCCATTCCCTTGAACTTTTCAGCTCCACCGAACTGCTGCAACAAAGGAATAAGTTTTTTGCACACTGCATCAACGTATTCATCTATTTCCTCATGTTCCTGAGTCTTGATTGAATCGGAAGCTAAAACGTTTCCACGAGAATCAACTACACCGAAAACGGTATTTGTACCGCCGATGTCCATACCAACCACATAGGGTTTTTCCATATTTACAGTCATGACATTTATTGTTTAGGGTTAATTATTGAGACAAAAATATACAATAGACAATAATCTCACAAATTTTTCAAATAAATATTAATACGAATCTATAAGTTTTTTCCTAATTTAGCTGCGAATTTATTAATCAACTGGCAAAATGATTCATCTGAAAGACATAAACAAGACATATCACAACGGTGCACCGTTACATGTTCTGAAAGGTATAAATCTGGATATAGAAAAAGGGGAATTCGTTTCTATAATGGGAGCATCCGGTTCCGGAAAGTCCACATTACTTAATATATTGGGGATACTTGACAATTACGATACCGGAGAATACACTTTAAACGGTGTATTGATAAAAGACCTCAGCGAGACAAAAGCAGCAGAATATAGAAACAGGATGATAGGTTTCATATTCCAGTCCTTCAACCTAATCTCGTTCAAGAATGCAATGGAAAATGTAGCCCTGCCCCTATATTATCAGGGAGTAAGCAGAAAGAAAAGAAACGAGCTTGCAATGGAATATCTTGACAAGCTCGGTCTGAAGGAATGGGCACACCACATGCCTAACGAACTGTCAGGAGGACAAAAACAGAGAGTGGCAATAGCAAGAGCCCTGATTTCAAAACCAGAAATAATCCTGGCGGACGAACCTACAGGAGCGCTTGACAGCAAGACCTCGGTAGAAGTAATGAATATCCTTAAAGAGCTGCACGAAAAAGAAGGCCTTACAATCATTATAGTGACACACGAAAGCGGTGTAGCCAACCAGACAAACAAGATAATCCATATAAAAGACGGTATTATAGAAAAGATAGAAGACAATATCGATCATAACGCATCACCGTTCGGAAAAAACGGATTTATGAAATAACACATAGGGAAATGACAGATCTTATTCAGGAAATATACGGTACAATAATGCGCAACAAGCTTCGTACGGCACTCACAGGATTTGCCGTAGCTTGGGGAATATATATGCTTATTGTCCTTTTGGGAGCCGGAAACGGACTTATCCATGCTTTCGAAAACCAGTCGGCTGACATGAAGATGAATTCCATGAAGATTTATCCGGGATTTACATCAAAAGCATTCAACGGATTGAACGAAGGCAGAAACATATCGCTTAACGAAAGCGATATGAAAATCACTTCAAAAAGATTTAAAGACAACATCACTACAGTAGGAGCCACAACAAGTCACAGCGGAATACTGACATACGGCAAAGAAAATGTCAGCATCACCATAGACGGTGTATTCCCTAACCACACGGAGATGGAACCGATGAAACTTGTCAGGGGAAGATTTATCAACAAGCGTGATATGGATGAAATGCGAAAAGTTATCGTACTTCACCAGAAGACATACGACATACTGTTTCCACACACTGAAGGAATAGGTAAATATATCACATCACAAGGTGTCATGTATCAGGTAATAGGTATATATTCCGACCAGAACAGTTTCTCACCAAGCGCGCTTATTCCATTCACCTCACTACAGCTGATATACAGCAAAGGTGACAGTATCGACAATATAATATTTGCCACAAAAAATCTTACAGACCAGGCTACAAACGATAAATTTGAAAAAGAATACCGCGCTGCAATAGGCAAGAACAACAATTTTGCTCCCGACGATGACAGCGCGATATGGATCTGGAACAGATTTACACAATATCTGCAACAGCAGTCGGCAACCAATATCCTAAAAATCTCGATATGGGTAGTAGGTATTTTCACTCTGCTTAGCGGAATCGTAGGTGTAAGCAATATCATGCTTATTACGGTCAGAGAAAGAACACACGAGTTCGGAATAAGGAAAGCACTCGGGGCAAAGCCTTCTTCCATTCTTTGGCTCATCATATCCGAAAGCGTAGTAATTACAACATTCTTCGGATATATAGGCATGGTTGCGGGAATTGCCACCACAGAATACATGAATATAGTAGCAGGCAAGCAAGTGGTGGATGCAGGAGTCTTCTCAATGACTTTCTTCGAAAATCCTACTGTCGATATAAGCATTGCCATACAAGCCACTCTTACACTGATAATAGCCGGAACGCTTGCCGGACTGTTCCCTGCAAGAAAGGCTGTAATGATACGACCGATTGAAGCACTTAGAGCAGACTGATTATGAGACGATTTGATTTGGATACATGCGAGGAGATAATCCTCACCATAACAAGGAACAAGACACGAAGCCTGCTAACGGCATTCGGTGTCTTTTGGGGAATATTCATGCTTGTTGCCCTCATGGGAGGGACGAAGGGTGTGCAGGATCTTATGGCAAAACAGTTCGTGGGATTCGCGACCAACTCCGGTTTTATTGGTACCAACCAGACAAGCAAGGCATATAAAGGATTCCAGCAGGGACGTTTCTGGGAACTTACAAACACTGATGTGGAAAGAGTACGACGCAGCGTTCCGGAGATAGAAGTTGTAACTCCAAATATTACCAAATGGGGAATAGAAATGGTTTACAACGAAAACAAAACTTCCGGCACCTTAAAAGGACTCTATCCTATATACTCAAAAATAGAAGAGCCGCAAATTTCGATGGGACGTTACATCAATGACATGGATATTCTAAACAGGAGAAAAGTCTGTGTGCTAGGCAGCAGAATTTTTGAAAGTCTTTTTCCTGACAAGAGCAATCCATGCGGCAAATACATTGAAGTCAGCGGAATATATTATCAGGTAATAGGAGTCAATATGGCTGCAGGAAACATGTCCGTTCAGGGACAGGCTGAAACATCAATCATTATACCATTCTCTACAATGCAGCAGAACTATAATTTCGGAGACAAAATCCAGATGTTGAGTTTTACCGTTAAAAAGGGATACTCGGTGAGTGAAATCCAAAAGAAGGTAGAATCGGTAATAAAACGGGCACACAATGTACACCCCGATGACAAGCAGGCTGTGATAAGTGTAAATGCCGAAGCCATGTTCGGAATGATGGACAATCTGTTCTCCGGCATAGAAGTTCTGGGATGGATGGTAGGTCTGGGAACACTACTGGCAGGAGCTATTGGCGTGAGCAATATAATGATGGTCACAGTAAAAGAGAGAACCACTGAAATAGGTATCCGCAGAGCGATAGGCGCACGTCCTAACGACATCCTCAGCCAGATTCTTACAGAAAGTATGGTACTTACCATCATAGCAGGTATGAGCGGAATATCTTTTGCCGTTTTCCTTCTGAATATTGTAGAAGAGGCACTCTCCTCGCCTACCTCGGCAGCACACTTCCAAATCAGTTTCTGGGGAGCCATAGGAGCCTGCGTCTTACTGCTTATCCTTGGACTGCTTGCCGGACTGGCACCTGCCTTCAGGGCAATGGCAATAAAACCAATCGAGGCTATAAGGGATGAGTGATGTTCAATTTATAATTAAAAATTAATA